>CACJPW010000001.1:0-152500 GCA_902595375.1 uncultured Pelagibacteraceae bacterium
TTCCCTTTAGATAAAACATGAATAAAATCTGGCTTAATATAGTCAAGTAATCTTTGATAATGTGTTATGATCAAAAAGGCGTTAGCTTTATTTTTATGAGAGTTAACTCCATCAGCCACTATTCTGAGAGCGTCGATATCTAGACCAGAGTCTGTTTCATCTAAAATTGCCAACTTTGGTTCTAAAAGTTTCATTTGCAGTATCTCATTTTTTTTCTTTTCACCGCCAGAAAAACCCACATTCAACTGTCTAGACAAAAACTTTTCATCAATATTTAACTCTGAAGCTTTTTCTTTAATTAGTTTTATCAAAGAGATTGTATCTAATTCTTTTTCACCTTTTGCTTTCCTTATTGTATTAAGTGAAGTCTTTAAAAAATTAGTAGTATTTACGCCAGGAATTTCTAATGGATATTGAAATGCCAGAAATATACCTTTTTGTGCTCTTTCTTCTATTGGGATACTTTGAAGTTCTTTACCTTCATACTTTAAGCTTCCGCTTACCACGTAACCATTCTTTCCAGACAATATATTTGCTAATGTACTTTTTCCAGAACCGTTTGGACCCATAATTGCATGAACCTCACCGGGATTAATCTGTAAATTTAATCCATTTAATATTAATTTGTCGTTAATTGAGGCTTTTAAATTATTTAACTGAAGCATTATCCAACACTCCCTTCTAAGCTTATAGAAACTAGTTTTTGTGCCTCTACCGCGAATTCCATAGGTAATTGTTGTAAAACTTCTTTGCAAAAACCGTTAACTATAAGGCTTACCGCTTCCTCTTGATTAAGTCCTCTTTGATTACAGTAAAACAATTGATCCTCGTTAATTTTAGAGGTTGTTGCCTCATGTTCTATCGTAGAAGAGGAATTCTTATTTTTAATATAGGGTACGGTATGAGCTCCACATTTATTACCCATTAACAATGAGTCACATTGAGTATAATTTCTTGAATTAAAAGCTTTTGCACTAATATCTACAAGACCTCTATACGTATTATCAGCTTTTCCCGCAGAAATACCTTTTGAAATAATTTTACTTTTAGTATTTTTACCTAAATGAATCATTTTTGTCCCGGTATCAGCCTTTTGATAATTATTTGTTATTGCTATAGAATAAAATTCACCAACAGAGTTATCGCCTTGCAAAATACAACTTGGATATTTCCATGTAATTGCAGATCCAGTTTCTACTTGTGTCCACGATATTTTAGAATTTTTACCCTTGCAAGCACCTCTTTTTGTCACAAAATTGTAAATTCCACCAACACCATCTTTATCTCCTGGATACCAATTTTGCACAGTTGAATATTTGATCTCGGCATCATCCAAAGCAACCAATTCTACATTTGCGGCATGAAGCTGATTTTCATCTCTCATTGGAGCAGTACAACCCTCTAAATAACTTACGTAACTTCCTTTATCTGCGATTATAAGTGTTCTCTCAAACTGACCTGTTTCTGAAGCATTTATCCTAAAGTATGTAGATAATTCCATTGGGCATCTTGTGTTAGGAGGTATGTAAACAAAAGAGCCATCTGTGAATACAGCCGAATTTAATGTAGCAAAATAATGGTCACTAACCGGAATTACTGAACCAAGATACTTTTTAACTAATTCGGGATGTTTTTGAATTGCTTCAGAAATTGGACAAAAAATAATTCCTTTTTTATCAAGTTCACCTTTAAAAGTTGTTGCAACTGAAACTGAGTCAAAAACTGCATCAACAGCTACACCACTTAACCTTTTTTGTTCATTAAGAGGTATTCCTAATTTATTGTATGTCTCGATTAGTTTAGGGTCAACTTCATCTAAACTTTTTGGTTTTTCTTTCATGCTTTTTGGAGCAGAATAATAATAAAGATTTTGATAATCAATTTTTGGGTATTTTGGTTTTTGCCAGTTAGGTTCTTTTAATGCTTTCAGTCTATTAAATGCTTTTAATCTCCAATCTAACATCCACTTAGGTTCATTCTTAATTTTTGAGATAAATCTAATTGTTTGTTCAGAGAGACCTTTTGGCGCCCTAATATCCTCTATTTCAGTCGTAAAACCGTATTTATATTCTTGATTTTTAAGTTCTTCACTTTTCATAATTATTTTTAATTAATTTTAGTAAGATCTTGTAATTTCACATTTTCAAAAAAACCATTTATATGTTGATCAAGTTGATCCCATAAATTATGCGTTATACATTTAGTTGATTTATTATTGCACCCTCTTTTAGAATTTTTCTTACAATTTAAAGTTTTTACTTCTTCATCTACGGCGAAAATTATATTTGATAATTTAATTTCAGAGGCAGGTTTATCCAGAATGTACCCGCCATTAGCACCTCTTGAACTTTTAACTAATTTACTGTTTTTTAATTTTAAAAAAATTTGTTCTAAATATGCTAAAGAAATATTTTGCCTTAAAGAAATCTCAGTTAAGCTTATTGGTCCATTGCTAGCGTTTAAAGCCAAGTCAGCCATAGCCATAACAGCATATCTACCTTTATTTGTAAGTTTCATATAAGCGTTGTATTACAATAGTTTTGAGATAATTCCTACCTTTTTAGTAAGGATTAAAAAAAAATATTTGTCGCATAAAAACATGTTATAAATCTTGTAATTTTTTTTTTAATAGTAATCATTATCAATTATGAAACCAAAAAGCTTAGAAATTTTTATTCCTGGTCCAGCAGGTCGATTAGAAGCTCAATATTATAAAAATCCAAAATTTGGATCTCCGGTAGCAATTGTTTTACATCCTCATCCTCAATATGGAGGAACAATGAATAATCGTATAGTTCAATTAATGTATAACATGTTTTTAGAAAATGGTTTTTCAGTAATTAAAGTTAACTTTAGAGGAGTTGGTAAAAGTGATGGAGTTTTTGACAACGGTCAGGGTGAATTATCCGATGCGGCAGCTGCATTAGACTGGATTGAAAGACAAAATTTAGACTATAGTCAGTGTTGGGTTTCTGGTTTCTCTTTTGGTTCATTAATTTGTATGCAGTTAATAATGCGAAGGCCTGAAGTAAATAATTTTATTGCAGTTTCTCCTCAACCAAATGTTTATGATTTTTCGTTCTTAGCTCCCTGTCCAACATCCGGTCAAGTCATTTATAGTGAAAATGATGAACTTGTAACAAAAGAAAGTATTAACGAATTAGATAATCGAATAAAAAATCAAAAAGGTGTTGAAGTTATATTTTCTAAAATTAAAAATTCAAATCATTTTTTTAAAAATAAAGAGAAAGAATTAACATCTGAAATAGAAAAATATATAAAACAAAAAACAGCTTTAATTTAATTATTTATTAATTCTCCGCCTAATGTGGCTTTTTTACATCCAGTGGTGTTAGGAAAAGAAATTGGTATCTTTAAATAAGACCTTATGGCAAGAAAAGCAAAAGCTTGGGACTCGATAAAGTCACCATTTATCTTTAATTTATCAATAAGGCTCAAATTAATTTTAGATGGTAAATTTTTTTTTATATTTTCTACTAATGTTTTATTCTTTCTTCCGCCTCCGCATAGTAATATTTCCTTACATTTATTTTCTGATTTTTTTACAGCGAGATATAATCCTTCAGATATAACGCCTGCGGTAAAATCACTTAGAGTAGCTGCTCCGTCTTCGAGTGATAATCCTCTTGCAAAAGAAACGTCGAAATCACTTGTATCAAAAGATTTTTTTTTTTTATTTGCTCTATTAGCGTAAAGCTCTTGAGCCTGCTCTAGTATTATTTGATTAGTTTTTCCAATTAGTGATATCTTTCCATTTTGATCAAATTTTTTATTAGAATTTTTTCTTATCCACAAGTCTATTAAGCAGTTACCTGGTCCAATATCTTTGCTAAATAACCCTGAAGCTCCAAAATTTTTTTTTACCAAAGTAATGTTTGAAATACCGCCAATATTCAAAAAACAAACTGGCAAACTAATATTTTTCTGTTTTGCTATTAATTGATGAAATATTGGAGTTAGTGGTGCACCCTCTCCTCCGTTATCAATATCTTTTTTTCTAAAATTGTGAATTATTTTTTTTCTTGTTAGTTGATATAATAATTTTGCATCACCTAATTGCTTAGATACTCTCTCTTTTGAATTGTGATAAATTGTTTGTCCGTGAAAACCTACTAAAAAATTATCTTCAATTTTTTTAAAATCACTTATAATTTTTGCATGGAAAATTGTTATTTTTCTCTCTAAATCCAATATTTCTTTAGATAGCTTTTTAAGATCACTTAAATTAAATATTTTCTCTTTTAAATCATGAAAGCTTTTGTAAATATTAGAATCATATTCAAAAAATTTATCCCTTATTATATAAAATTGGTCTATACCATTAGAGTTAATAATTGAGGCATCCACTCCATCGCCAGATGTGCCGCTCATTAATCCTAAGGATATATATTTTTTTTTCATATTTTTATTTATTTATAATTTTTTTTGTATAATAGTGGTTCTAACAAATTGTGCTATGAAAAGTAAATTTTTACAAGAATTGTCGTCACGTGGATATTTAAATCAATGCACAGATTTAGACAAACTAGACGATATTTGTAGCAGAAAACCTATCCTAGGCTACATAGGTTTTGACTGTACTGCAAAAAGTCTTCATGTCGGTAGTCTTCTTCAAATTATGATTTTGAGATTAATGCAAAAACATGGGCACAGGCCAATTGTATTATTAGGAGGAGGAACTACTTTAATCGGTGATCCTTCTGGAAAAGATACAACTAGAAAAATTTTAAAAAGTAAAGAAATACAAAAAAATATTAAAAGTATTAAGAAAACTTTTGTTAAGATATTAAGCAACTCAAGTACTAAAACTAAACCAATTTTTGTAGATAATTCAAAGTGGTTAACTAAATTAAATTACATCAAATTTTTAAGAGAAATAGGAAGTCATTTTACCATAAACAAAATGCTTACATTCGAGAGTGTTAAGTCCAGATTAGAGAGAGAACAATCTTTGAGTTATATGGAATTTAACTATATGATTTTACAAGCTTACGATTTCTATCAACTTTATTTAAAAAATAAATGTATTTTACAAATTGGTGGTTCAGACCAATGGGGGAATATACTTAACGGGGTCGATCTAATTAGAAGAATTTTGAAACAAGATTCTTTTGGCTTAACTTCGCCTTTAATTACCTTGGCGTCAGGTTTAAAAATGGGTAAAACAGAAAAAGGAGCAATTTGGCTTAACAAAGATTTGCTATCACCATATGATTACTGGCAATTTTGGAGAAATACAGACGATCGTGATGTAAGAAGATTTTTAAATTTTTTTACAGACTTGAAAACTATTGATATTGAAAAAATTTTTCATAAAGAAAAAAATATTAATAACCTTAAGATATTGTTAGCTGATGAAGCCACGAAAATTTTACATGGAAAAACAGAGTCTAAAAAAGCATCAAATACTGCAAAAGAAACTTTTGTCACTGGAGGATTAGGTGGAGGGCTGCCCGAAATAAGACTAAGTTCAAATGAAATTGCTAACGGAATTGAATTAATAGATTTTTTATCGAAAAATAGTATCATGTCTTCAAAAAGCGAAGCGCGAAGAGCTATAGCAAACAAAGGATTAAAAATTAATGGTGAGTTAGTGCTTGATGAAAAAAGAATTTTACAAATTAAAGACTTTGATGGAGGCAATATTTTAAAGTTATCTTTTGGGAAAAAGAAACATTATTTACTAAAACTAATTTAATTTTTATTTTTATCAATAATTTTTTGAATAAATCGCGGAGTAAGTGTCCTTATAGGATTAATTGTAGTTTTTATATTACCCTCAGGGCCTTTCATTTTAAAACTTATACCAAACATACCCTCACCAAGCTCTTTAGGAATTACGATATCACCCAATACAGGAATTTTAGATATTAATTTATTCAATGTTTTTGCAGGTACTAAAGTTCCTCGTAAACTTGTTAGACCTGTTTGATCTTGGTAACCCTCCATCAATACTGAAATACTTGGACCTAAAGCAAGTATCTCATTTAATTTTAAAAAATTGTCTTTTTTTTCCATATTTATTTCTAAAACATTAAAAGATAATCCATCACCTTCTGCTAAGTCGGCTAAACCACCTAAATCTGCTAAAGATAAAAGTTTAACGACTCCTGGTGCATTAACAACTTTAAAATCCTCAATTTTTAATTTTGAATTATAATCTTTTCCATCAATAATAGATGAATACAACAATTTGCCTCCTGTAAGACCATTAAAAAAACTCAATTCTGTTAAAAGAGGTCTTGGTAAATCAGAATAAATTTCTAAATATTTTTTATTATTGGTTTTATCTTTTTTCATAGATATATCTAGATATTTATCTTTACCAAATTCTCCTTTAGATGAAATTTTTGTAAATGAACCTCTTTCGATTTTGCCTATTAATTTAAAGTTCTGAAGTTTCTCGGATAAGGGTGCTAATATATTTTTTAAGTCAATATCAATATCTTTATCTATATTAGAAAAATTATTTTTTCTATTGTTTTGATTAAATATTTTCGGTAAATTATTTGCATCAAAATGGGTACCTCTAATTTTTATTTTTTTTCCATAAGAAATTTTGAAATCGTTATTTTTTTTTTCATTTTTAAAAGTTTTTACTGAAATTTCTCTAAATGATAAAAATTTATTTTTTTTTAATTTTAAATCTTTCACATAGATTATATTTTTTTCATCCGATAAATTTAGATCATTTAATGTAATATTATCTTTATTCTTTGTAAGATTCAGAGAAACTTTAGATTTAGAATTTTTAATTTTCTTGTAGTTTATGATATCTAATTTAATTAAATTATTATAATCAGCCTCAAATTTTAGTTTAAGCATATCATTTTTAATACTACTTTGTAGATTGAAATTTAAAGGTTTGTTATCATTTAATAAATAATAGCCTAATATACTCTGATTATTTTTATTTGACCCATAATTTAAATTAATTTCGGAGTTTCTTAATGAAACTTTGTTTATTTTGTCTCCGATTACTTCAGATTTAAACGGTTTATTAAAAGTTAAATCAGCAGCTATTATTTTACCACCAGTTTTAAAATTATGCTCCTTTAATTTATAAGTCTTATCAAAATTTATTTGAAAACTATTTTTTAAATTGGCCTCTAGGTTTGTGATATTTCTAGTTAAATCAATAAAATTAAAAAAATTTAGGAAATCTTTAAAGCTTAAATCATAATTTATTTTTGAGTCAAAATTTGAAATTACAGAAATTTCATCCCCAAAATTCACTTTTAAATCACCATCGAATATCTTAATTGGACCTGACTCACTAAATATATTCTTAATTAGAATATCAGATTTATCTGCAAAAAAACTAAATTTTGTTTTTTCAAAGATTAAGTTACTTTTAATTTTTGTTTTTAAATTTACTACTTCACCTCTAGCAATAAAATTATCTAATAAATTATCTTTATTCAAAAATAGTTCGATCTCGGAATCTAATTTACCTAACATCACATTATTATTTAAAAAACTTCTAAGATTTGAAGGTTTAAAAGCTACTGATAATTTTTTTAATTGGACTATGTCAATTTTTTTAAAAAGAATTGTAATTTTCTCTATTTTAGGATTAGTTTTTAATAGGGAAAGAAAATCTACATATACTTTTATATTTTTTGCAGGTACCGTAACATTTCTATAATTAATACTCGGATCCTTAGTTTCTAAAAATAGGCTGATTTCTTTAATATCTATTTTGAATTTTACAGTGCTTAATTCAATTTTAGCATTTTTATTAAATTCATTTATCTTATTTGAAATTAGATTATTAAATTTATCAGTTTCAATTCCAAAGGTTGATAATATTGTAATTAAAGATATTAAAAAGATAATTAATATGATAAATAAGCCAGAAATTATTTTCTTCATTATTTGTTTTTTATACCTTCCTCTAAAAATTCATCAATATCGCCATCTAATACTTTTAATGGATTAGAGCTTTCTTTTTTATTACGTAAATCTTTTACTAGTTGATATGGCTGTAAAACATATGATCTAATTTGATGTCCCCAACCAATATCTGTTTTGTTATCTAATAATTTTTCACTTTCTTGCTCTCTTTTTTGTAATTCAAATTCATACATTCTTGCTTTTAACATTTTTAAGCATGTTTCTTTGTTTTTATGTTGAGAACGCTCATTTTGACATTGAACAACTATTTTAGTTGGCAAGTGGGTAATTCTTACAGCACTATCCGTTGTATTTACATGTTGTCCTCCCGCACCGCTTGATCTGTATGTATCAATCCTAAGATCTTTTTCCTCGATTTTTATGTCGATATTATCATCAACATCGGGGTAAACCCATACACTTGCAAAACTAGTATGTCTTCTTGCGCCACTATCAAACGGAGAAATTCTAACTAATCTGTGTACTCCAGACTCAGCTTTCATGATTCCGTAAAGATAATCTCCGTCGACTTTTATAGTAGAAGATTTTATTCCAGCTTCTTCTCCTCTATGCTCACTTATAATTTGATATTTATAATTTTTTTTATCAAACCATTTAATATACATTCTTCGTAACATATCTGCCCAGTCTTGGCTCTCTGTGCCTCCTGCTCCAGCATGAATTTCAAGATAAATATTTAAGTCGTCATTTTCACCAGATAAAAAACAATTAATTTCGTTTTTTTTAATTCTTTCTAAAATAATATTTAATTTTTGATTACAATCGTTCACTACCTCATCGTCATTCTCAAGGCTAGCAAGTTTATATAAATCTTCGATGTTTTCTTTTTCTTTTTTTGAATTTATATAAGAGTATAAAATATTTTCAAAATTTTTTTTTTGTTTTACAGTTTTTGTTGCGAGATTTTTATCTTTCCAAAAATTTTCGTTTAGAAGTGTTTTTTCTAACTCTTTTAATTTTAACTCTATTTTATTTTTATCAAAGATACCCCCTGATATTTTCGAGAGTCTTATTTATTTTTTCGATTTTATTATTAAATTTTTCCATTAATAAAATTGCCTCAATTGAATTAGAATATCATCTTCATTAGATGATATTAAATTATTATTATATAAGTTGTTAATATCTTTCTTTTTTAGAGCCTCGATAATAACATTTTTATCTTTTGAAGATGATTTTAAACCAGTGTCGTAATTTATAGAAGTTAAAAAAATATTTTCAGGAATTTCAAAATCTTTGAAATCTTCTTTAAATAATGCGTTTTCAACAAATTTTTTAAAAATAGGTAGGGCAGCTTTTGAGCCTGTTTCATATTTACCTAAAGTCTTCGGATTATCAAATCCAACGTAAACTCCAATGACTAAATTTGATGAAAAACCTATGAACCAAGCATCAAAATTATTATTGGTTGTTCCTGTTTTGCCTGCTAAAGGAACATTTAATGATCTAAGTTTTTTTGCAGTACCCCTTTTAACAGCTCCTCTTAAAATTGATGAAATTTGATAAGCTGTCTCTTTGCTTATAACTTGAGCATTAGTGTTTTCAATAATTGGATAATCTATTGGATTATTTGCAAACTTATCACAGCCAACACATTTTCTATTTTTCTTTTTAAATATTGTTTTACCCCTTCTATCTTGAATTCTTGAAATTAAAGTAGGTTCAATTTTTTTTCCTCCGTTTATAAATGTTGCATAAGCTGAAGTTAAACTTAGGAGAGTGGTTTCAGCCGCTCCTAAAGATACTGATAGTAATTCAGGAATATCATCATAAATATCAAGTTTTTTTGATAAATCTAAAATTTTATTTAAACCTATAGAACTAGCAATTCTTATTGTCATTAAATTTCTAGAATACTCAATGCCCTTTCTAAGTGTTGAAGGACCATAAAATTTTTTTCCATAATTTTCAGGTTTCCAGTTTTTTAGACCAACTCCTTGACTAACAACGAATGGGGCGTCTAAGACTATAGTGTTAGGAGCGAATCCATTTTCTAGCGCTGCAGCATATACAATTGGTTTGAAAGCTGAGCCAGGCTGTCTTTTTGCTTGAGTTACTCTATTGAACTCACTTGACTTAAAATTAAAACCACCAGCCAAAGCTTTAATATCTCCAGTATATGGATCCAAAACTACTATCCCCCCATTAACCTTTGGATACTGTTTTAAGCTCCAAGAGTTATTCTCTTTTTTAACAAAAATTATATCTCCAACAGAAAACCTATCAAAAATATTTTTTTTTCTAGGAATCGTCCACTTAATATTTTTCAAATTAATTTTACCAATAATTACCTTTTCTGGTTTGTTAATTGACTTGAATTTAATACCATTATTTAAAACATCAGTAATTTCTACTGACATCCATTTTAAAGTTGGATCTAATTGAAAATTATCTAATTTTTTTTTCCAATTTTTATTTTTGAATTTATTAACGATAGGTCCTCTATAACCATGCCTTTTATCATAATCTTCAATACCTTTTCGCAGAGATTTAATTGCTTGAATTTGATAGTTAATATTCAGAGGAGTTTTTATGCTTAATCCTTGTTTATATAATTTTTCAAATCCGTAATTTTCATTTACAGATCTTCTTACCTCTTCAGTATAAGAATTTGCTTCATTAACAATTTCAATTTTTCTTTTTTTTAAATTTAATTTTGTTAATTTTAATTTTTGTAATTCTTTTTCGTTTATAAAGCCATTATCCATTAAATTTTTTAGGACTAAATTTCTTCTAAATTTCCCTACATCCGGATATTTATAAGGATCATATCTGCTTGGAGCTTTTGGTAAGGCGGCCAACAATGCAGCATCTGAATAATTTAGCTCTTTTATTGATTTGTCAAAATATTCTAAACTAGCAGCAGCTATACCGTAAGTTCCTTGACCTAAGTATATTTGGTTAAGATATAGCTCCAAAATTCTCTCTTTTGAGTATGCTCTTTCAATCCTGAAAGCAAGAATAGCTTCCTTAATCTTTCTTTTCATTGATACTTCGTTTGTCAAAAGAAAATTTTTTGCGACTTGTTGAGTTATAGTTGAAGCTCCCTCTAATCGCCTATTTTGAGAAATATTACTAATATTTTTTATTACAGCTCTTAAGATACCTTTTGCGTCAATTCCAGGATGATTAAAAAAATTTTTATCCTCTGCCGATAAGAAGCTATTGACTACAACATCTGGAATAGACTCGTACGGCACAAATAATCTCTTCTGCAAAGCATATTCGGCAATAAGTTTTCCGTCCTCTGAATAAACTCTACTTGAAATTGGAGGCTGATAATTCGACAATTTTTTATAATCGGGTAGCCCTATTGAAAAATACCATAAAGTAGAAAATAGGAAAACTACTAACAGAATAAAAAAGATTATTAAGAATCTAGTCAAAAAATTCAGGAATTTTACCATAAGCCTCAATATTCATAAAAAATTTGACTATCTTTAGGCACAGCATTTTATTAAGTGAAATTTACCCAAAAATCATATAAAATATTTATATGTCAAAATTAATATTCACAAAATTTAAAAAATTAAAAGGAATTCATCTAAAATGGAAAAAAATTTATATATCGATGCATCGCATCCTAATGAAACACGTATTGTACTTAAATCGAAAGACTCAATTGAGGAATATGAGTTTGAAAATAAGAACAATTTAAATTTTAAAAACAATATTTATTTAGGCACGATTAGTAGAGTTGAACCCTCTCTTCAAGCAGCTTTTGTAAATTTCGGTAGAGAAAGACACGGTTTTCTAGCTTTTAATGACGTACAATCTGATTATTATCAAATACCTTCAGAAGATAAAGAAAAAATTAGAATAGCTGAAGAAAAAATAAGAGAGGATTTAAAAAATAAAAATCTTAATACCACAAGCGAAAATCATAGTAATGTAGAAGAAATTCATCCACCAAGCGATGAGAATACCAACACTTTAAATGTTAATGAATCTAAAAAAAATGAGGCAGAGAAAAAAGACTATAGGGAAGAAGTAAAATCCTCTTTTGGTATAAAGAGATATAGAATTCAAGAAGTTATTAAACCTGGTCAAGTTGTTTTAATTCAAGTTATTAAAGAAGAGAGAGGACAAAAAGGAGCTGCATTAACAACATTTATTTCTTTAGCAGGTAAATACATAGTGTTAATGCCTAATACTCCAAAAGGTGGGGGGATATCGAGAAAAATTTTTAATCCAACTGATCGTCAAAATATTAGAAATATTTTAAATGAAATAAATATTCCAAAGAGTATGGGAGTGATTGTCAGAACTGCAGGTGCAAATAAAACAAAAAATGAAATTAACAAAGATTTTCAAAACACTTTAAAAACTTGGGAAGAAATTAGGGACAAAGCGTTAGACTCAAATGCGCCATCTTTAGTCTATGAAGAAGGAGATATAATTAAGAGAACACTAAGAGATGCCTATGATAACGAAACTAAAAACATTTACATAGAAGGTAACGAAGCTTATCAAAAAGCAAAAAAATTCATGAGAGAACTCATGCCTAAAAATGTTAAGAATATAAAAAAATATAGAGGTAAAATTCCTCTCTTTCATGATGCCAGAATAGAAGAAGAGCTAAATAATATTTTCGAACCAACTGTTAAACTAAAATCTGGCGGTTATCTGGTCATAAACCCAACAGAAGCTTTGGTTGCAATCGATATAAATTCTGGTCAATCTACAAGACAAACTAATATAGAAAAAACAGCAGTCAACACTAATTTAGAAGCTGCAGAGGAAATAGCTCATCAAATAAAATTAAGAGATTTATCTGGCCTAATAGTAATTGATTTTATTGATATGATGAATTTTTACAATAGAAGAACTGTTGAAAAAAAAATGAGAGAAAGTATTAGAAAAGATCGCGCAAGAATACAAATCGGAAGAATAAGTAACTTTGGTTTACTTGAGATGACTCGCCAAAGATTAAGAGAGGGTTCGATAAAATGGGAAACTCAACTTTCACTAAGCTCTTTCTCCCAGAAAATATTGAAAAAAGTTCAACATTTATCTTTCAAGGATAAAGTAAAGTTTGTTAAAGTTTATGTGCCAGAAAAAGTGAAGATTTTTATAGAAAATAATTTCAGAGATGAAATAACTTTTTTTCAAAAAAAGTACTTAATAAAGACTGAATTTTTATCTGAAGAAAAAATAATTTTACCAGAGTATAAAATTGAACTACTAAATAAATCAAAAAAAGTTATAAATACAGTAGAAAATATTAAGAAATTGCATTTTGATAACCAGCCAAAGATCATTGAAGAAAAAGAAAAAAAGACTACAAAGAAGCTAAAAAAAGATACAAAAAAAACGAAAATCAAAAAGAAATTAAGAACCTTATGGGTAAGAAGAAAAAAAAAATTAGATTAGACCTTTCTTAGGCGAACTTGCTGAGCCGTAAATTTTTTTCTTCATTCTTCCCGCTAAAAAAGAATTTCTGCCTGATATAACTGCATCCTTAAAAGCAGTGGCCATTAATATAGGTCTTTTAGCTTGAGCTATTGCACTATTAATGAGAACGCCATCACAACCTAATTCCATAGCTATAGAAGCATCCGACGCTGTACCAATACCTGCATCAACAATTACTGGTACTTTTGACTGTTTTATAATTAATGATAAATTTGTTTTGTTTTGAATGCCTAAGCCTGACCCAATTGGTGAGGCTAAAGGCATGATAGCAGATGCTCCGACATCCTCTAGCTTTTTTGCCAATAATGGATCATCAGTGCAATATACCATTACTTTAAATCCCTCTTTAACCAACACCTCAGTTGATTTAATTGTTTCAATCATATTTGGAAATAATGTTTTTTTACTACCAAGCACTTCTAGTTTCACTAATTTCCATCCACCCATTTCCCTTGCTAATCTCAAAGTTCTTAATGCCTCATTTGAGGTGAAACAGCCAGCAGTATTAGGTAAAAATGTTATTTTTTTTGGGTTAATGTAATCACTTAACATAGGTTTTTTTTTATCAAGTATATTTACTCTTCTTACAGCTACTGTGACCATGTCAGCTCCTGATGCTTTTATAGATTTCGCTGCTTCAGAGAAGTTTTTGTATTTACCAGTACCAACTATTAATCTCGATTTAAAATTTTTATTAGCAATTTTTAGATTATTTTTACTCAATTTATCCACCTCCAATAAATTGGACTATTTCGATTTTGTCGTTATTTTTCAAATATTTTTTTTTATAGTTTTTTCTTGGCAATATTTTACCATTATATTCAACGGCTATTTTTTTTTCCAATAAATGATATTTTTTTAATAGATCAGAAATTGAAAAACTTGATTTAATGACAATATTTTTCCCATTTAATTGTATTTTTGCCATAATTCAGTTAATCAAAGATAATATTAAATATTGATGAAAAAAATTATAATTCTTAATGGTCCAAATCTCAACCTTTTAGGTGAACGCGAAAAAAGCCAATATGGCTCTTCTTCTTTAAGTGAGATAGAACAAAATTGCAAAGTTTTTTCAGAAAAAAACAATATAGAAATGAGTTTTTTTCAATCTAACATTGAGGGTGAAATTGTAGAAAAAATACAACTTTCAAGAAAAGACTTTGACGGGTTGATAATTAATGCTGGTGGATATACTCATACTTCAGTTGCAATACACGATGCATTAAAAATCATAAAAATTCCAATAATAGAATTGCATATAAGCAATATTTATAATAGAGAGGATTTTAGACATAAATCTTTGATAAGTAAAGTTGCTAATGGAGTGATTTGTGGATTTGGAGCGAATGGTTATATAATGGCTCTGGAGGCAATAATTAAATTTGTTAAAAATGAAAATAGATAAAAAATTAATAAAAGAATTAGTAGATAATTTAACAGAATTTAATTTAACAGAATTAGAATACCAGGACGGCACTAAAAAGATAAAAGTCTCAAAAACAGTAAAAAATATTGAGCAAGTTAAAAAAGATTCGATACTTTCGCCAAATAAAACTGTGCTAAATAAAACAAATGATAGTGAGGGTACAAGAGTTAAATCACCTATTATAGGAACAGCTTACTTAGCACCTGAGCCAGGAGCAAAAAAATTTGTTGAGGTCGGTGACAAAATTAAAAAAGGGCAAACAGTAATGATAGTTGAAGCAATGAAAACAATGAACCATGTCCCTTCAACTAGTGATGGTGAGGTTAAAAAAATTCTTGTAGAAGATGGTCAACCAGTTGAATTTGGTCAACCATTGGTGATTTTAAAATAATAAAAATGTTTAAGAAAGTTCTTATAGCAAATAGAGGTGAAATTGCTGTAAGGGTGATTAGAGCTTGTAAGGAATGGGGTATAAAAACTGTCGCGGTTCACTCTGATGTTGACTCTGAAGCTATGCATGTAAGATTAGCTGATGAAAGCGTCTGTATTGGTTCTCACCAACCTCAGAATAGCTATTTAAATATTTCATCAATTATGTCAGCTGTTGATTTAACCGGTGCTGAAGCAATTCACCCTGGTTATGGTTTTTTATCTGAAAATCCAAAGTTTTCAGAAATTGTAAATAAGCATGGAATAAAATTTATCGGGCCTAGTGCTCAAATAATCGCAAAAATGGGAGATAAGATCGAGGCAAAAAAAATTGCTAAAAAATATGGCTTACCTGTAATTGAAGGATCTGAGGGGGGTGTAAAATCATTCGAAGAAGCTAAAGAAATTTGTAGAGAAATTGGTTATCCAGTTTTAATAAAAGCTGCAGGAGGTGGAGGAGGTAAAGGAATGAAAATTGTTAATGAAGAAGGAAAACTTAATGAATTATTTTTATTAGCGAAAAGTGAGGCTAAAAAATTCTTTGGAAATGATGAACTTTATATAGAAAAATATTTTAAAAATCCAAGACACATAGAAGTTCAAATCATGTCAGGTAAAAATAGAACTGTTAATCTTGGAGAAAGAGATTGCACTGTACAAAGAAGACATCAAAAACTTATAGAAGAAACTCCAAGTCCTGTACTTAACGAAAATCAAAGGAGTGAAATTCTTCAGAAAACGGTTAAAATGGTTGAACAAATCGGATATGAGGGAGCAGGAACAGTAGAATTTATATTTGAGAAAGGTAAGTTTTACTTTTTAGAAATGAACACAAGAGTGCAAGTAGAGCACCCAGTTACTGAGGTACAAACTGGGATTGATATTGTTAAAGAACAATTATGGATTGCTTTTACCGGTGAAACTGCTTTGAAACAGAGTGACATAAGCCCTAGAGGTCACTCTATTGAATGTAGGATTAACGCTGAAAATCCTGAATTAGATTTTCAACCAAGCCCAGGTAAAATTAGTGTATGCCATCAACCCTCCGGATTTAGAACTAGAGTAGATGGCTCAATTTTTCAAGGATGTAAAATTACCCCATACTATGATAGCTTGATAGCCAAAGTAATTTGTAAAGGCAGAAATAGAACTGAGGCAATTCAAAGAACTTTAAGATCTTTAGATGAATTTGTTTTAGAGGGGATTACAACAACTATTGATTTGCACAAAAAAATTTTAAAACATAAAAAATTTGTTAGTTCAGATTTTGACACAAATTGGCTAAGCAAAGAAAAGTTTTATTAAACACCTTTGCAATTAACTAGTTGTAAATCGTAAATAGCATGGTCGAAAGGGGTAAGACTTGGATCAGACGAAAATGTCCATCCATTAAAAATAAATACTTTTTCATTTTCACTTTTTGTATTATCTTTGACTTGCAAATAAGCAACATCTTCAACGTTATTATTGACTAATACCCTTCCGCATTTCAAAATTTTTATTTCTAAAGGACCAAATTTTTTTATAGTATCAATTTTAATTACTATTTGTGTTGCTTTAGCAGTAATTTTGTCTAAACCAATTAATGTAGCATGAGAAGCTTTTAGTTGTTGCTTTTTATCTCTGGGTTTGAGATCTATAGATTTTTGAGAAATTATATTTTCATTTGTATCTTCAACATTCTCAAAACTTGGTTTTATTTTTTCTATATTTAACAAAGGTGAGCTGGTAATTTTATCGTCTGCTATTGAAGTGCTAACGAAACAATAAATTGTAGCAATTAAAATTAGTAATCTACTTCCAAGTATCATATTTTTTTTTAATAGAATTTTTTCTTATCTTTATTGGACGATAGCTATTTTTAGTCCCAGTCCTATTTTCTAAGTGCTCTTTCTGCCATGAATACTTTTTATTTTCCTCTTTATCTGGAATTTTATCTGTTGTATGATGCATCCAAAGATACCATTTGGATGTTATTTGAGTAGGTTCGATTTTGTTAGCGTAGATAACCCACCTTTCATTTTTTTTACTTTCATAGTATTTATTTCCATATTCATCTTTCCCTACTAAATTTCCAAAAAACAATGTTTTGAAAAAAGTTCCTAAAGTTTGTCTATTCCACCAGGTAAAAATAAGTTTCATTTTAAAATTATAAATCCACACAATTATCAAGTGTATAATTATAAGATAGACACTTACAGTATTTAGGTTATATCTTCAACTTAAGAGATTCCTGCAATTATGAAAAAATTTATAGTAGAAACATATTATACCTGTACTTTTAAAACAGTTCACACTTTAGATGATTTAAACGACTCTGAATTATCAAAAATAGATAATAGAAGTGACGGAAAAGTAGAAGTCATAGAGGTAAAATTAAACAATAGAAAAACTAAAAAGATTAGTGACATTAAAAAGGATAAGACTAACAACAATTTGAAAGATACTAAAGTAGAAAGTAGTTTAACTGATAAAATTTTGAGTAAAAAAAAGGAGAATCACAAAGAGTTTACTAATAAAACTTTCATTAAAAATAATGCAAGATTTAAAATGCCTGATAGAAGAAAGGGATACATTCAGAAGGCACAAATTGGAGACCATAAGGTTTATTTGCATACTGGCGAGTATGATGATGGAAAAATCGGTGAAATATTCATTGATACAAATAAAGAGGGAGAACTTGTTAAAGCTATGATGAATAATTTTGCTATAGCCATTTCTCTTGGCTTACAGTACGGAGTTCCGCTTGATGAGTACGTCGATGCATTCATTGATACTAAATTTGAACCCTCAGGTAAGGTTTTGGGAAACGACAGAATTTTAAGTGCCTCTTCAATATTGGATTATGTTTTTAGAGAATTAGCTATTTCTTATTTAGGAAAAGAGGAATTAGCTCACACACCATCAATATCTCCTTCAACAAGTATAACCCAAGATGACGAAGATGATAAATTCCTCAAAATTGTAAAAAATATCACTTCCAAAGGTTTTGTAAGAAGTAACTATGAAGAAAAACTTGTTGATTTATCAGACGTGAGAATTAACTTAAAAACAAAAAGTTAAGCTATTTTTTTTTTAAATCGATTTTAATTCCTAATTCTTTTAATTGATTTTCTTCAACATTTGAGGGGGCTTGCATCATTAGATCTTGTGCATTTTGGTTCATTGGAAACAAAGTTACCTCTCTAATATTTTCTTTCCCAGCTAGCAGCATTACAATCCTATCAATACCAGGTGCTATTCCTCCATGTGGTGGGGCTCCGTAACTTAAAGCATTAATCATACCACTAAATTTTTCATCCACGTCTTTTTTTGCATAACCTGCAACTGAAAATAATTTATACATCAATTCAGGAATATGGTTTCTAATAGCTCCCGATGATAATTCCACACCATTACACACAATGTCATATTGGAAAGCTTTAATATTTAAAGGTTTTTGTAAATCTAAGTTTTTAATGTCACCTTGAGGCATAGAAAAAGGATTATGGCTAAATTTTATTTTTTTTGTTAATTCATCAAGTTCAAACATTGGGTAGTCTACAATCCAACAAAACGCGTATTTATTTTTATCAATTAAATTGAGATCACTAGCTATTTTGTTTCTTGCAACTGACAAAATTCTCTCTAACTCTTTTTTCTTTCCGCAAGAAAGAAAAATACTATCCCCTACTTCAGCTTTACATATCTCCATTAATTTTTTTAGTGAGTCTTCACTAAAAAATTTTCCTATAGGTCCTTTTCCTTTTAATCCATTATCATTTTCGAATGTAAAATAAGCTAAACCTGAAGCTCCTTGATCTTTAGCCCATTTATCTATGTTATCAAAAAAACTTCTTGGTTTATCTTTTGTCTTTGAAGTTACTAATGCTTTAACTTCACAACCAGATTTTACAAGTTTTTTAAATATATCAAATTTTACATCCTCTCTCTCAAAAATTTCAGTCACTTTTTTAATTATTAAAGGGTTTCGTAAATCTGGTTTGTCAGTGCCATATTTTTGCATTGCATCATGGTAAGAAATCCTGGGGAACTTTTCGCTTAAAATTTTATTTGATGAAAATGAACTAAAAACATTTACCATTAGTTTTTCAACTACTTGGAATATCTCTTCTTGTTCAATAAAGGACATTTCTAAATCCAATTGGTAAAATTCTCCCGGACTTCTATCTGCTCTTGCATCCTCATCTCTAAAACAAGGTGCTATTTGAAAATATTTGTCAAAACCTGATATCATTATTAATTGTTTAAATTGTTGAGGAGCTTGAGGAAGAGCATAAAATTTTCCTTTATTTAATCTACTTGGGACTAAAAAATCTCTAGCACCCTCAGGGCTAGACGAAGTAAGTATCGGTGTTTGATATTCTAAAAAACCCATCTTTACCATTTCTGCTCTAATGAAAGATATAATTTTTGATCTTAAAATTATATTTTTATGCATTTCCTCACGCCTCAAATCAAGAAATCTATATTTAAGTCTAATTTCCTCTGGATAATCTTGTTCACCAAATACTGGGATTGGTAATTCTTTTGCTTGCGAGAGAATTTCTACATTATCTATCTTAACCTCTATTTCACCAGTTTTTAGATCTAGGTTTTTAGAGTCACTAGTTCTTTTTTTTACTATACCAGTCACCTTTAAGACGCTTTCAGGTTTACATTTTTCGATTATCAAAAAATTTTTATTATCATTTTCTATAACACATTGTGTGATACCATAATGATCTCTTAAATCTATAAATAGTAAATTGCCATGGTCTCTCTTTCTATGTAGCCAACCAGACAAAGAAACTTTTTGGTCTACATTTTTAGTATTTAGATCTGAGCAATTATGACTTCTAAATTTATTCATTTGTTTATTACTTTTTTTATTAAATTAATATTAATAGACTTTCCAGTAGATAAAGATAGTTCATCAACATCTTTTAAAAATTTAAACATTTTTTCGTAGGATCTTTCTACATTTCTAATTATATAATCAGATATCTTTGGATTTAAATTTATTTGCTTGTCTGAAAATGATTTTGAAATAATAACTTTTAACAAATCATCTGTTGGTAACTCAATACCAATAAATATGAAGCTATTAATCCTAGATTGTAAGTCTTTTAAATCATGTGTTTTTTCTTTTAAAGACTCCTTACTATTTATCAATATAAAATTTTCAAATTGCTTTGATTGATTTAGAATTGAATAAAAAAGTTTTTCATCAATATTTTCTTCGTAATTATCGATTATTAAACATTGAAGCTGTTTTAAATTTTGGACGTCTAAATCTGTGATATTTTTTGCCTCTAAGATTTTAATTGACTCAATTTTTTTTTCTAAAATTTTTGAAAGATGTGTTTTGCCAGATCCTGTATCACCAAAAACGTTTAACCATTTCCCTGGCCAATTCGGCCAACTTTCAATTAATTTATAAGCTGAGAAATTATTATTTGATACGTAAAAGTCTTTTTCGTAATATTTTTTTTTAAAAGGGAATTTAAAAGTTAATTGTGTCATTATTAAATTATCTTAATTCTCCATTCATCTCCATCTAGACTTAGATTAATATTTTTATCTTTTAATTGTTTTAATATTTTATCTAATTTCCCATAATACTTTAATTTTATTAAAATATATTCTTTATTAAATTTTTGTATAAATATATTCTCAATAGTTTCAATTTTTTCTAATTTTCTAATTAAATTTGATAAATTATTTTTTTTATTAACAAGAAATTTAGTATTTAAAAAAGCTGGAGTTCTGATATCTATTAGGTTTTGAGATTTTACCAGGTCAACAAGTTCTTCTTTAGTATCAAAAATAATTTTACTAAAAAATTCCTCAGATTTGTTGTTTCCTCTTTTTACTAAAATAGTTTTATCTATATTTTTTCCTGAAATTTTGCTTTTGATGAAGATTTTCTGAACTTGAGAGCCAGTTTCTTCAATTAAAATTAATGCAAGATTTTTTTTATTATATTCTAAAAATAAACTCTCTAGTTCTAAATCAATAAGATTTTCCTTATATAGGTTAATTTTTTGAATAGTTTCTATATTCTCAATAGGTAATATAAATTCAATTATATTATTTTTATCTTTATTCCAATTTTCATAAAAAAAATTTTTGTTGTATATTAAAATCTTTTCTCCCTTTTTAAAGATAGGTAATATAAAAAATTCTTTATTAGTAATTTCAGAGTATCTTATGTTTGAACTGTAGAACAAATTATGTAATTTTTCTCTATCAAACAATATATTAAATATTAGTTTATTCTCGCCAATCTCATTTTTATCTTTTTTCAAAACTTGATAGTACAAGACTAATTCTTTAATTTGCTGGAACTTTAAATTAGATAATTTTTCTAAATCATCTTCTAGTAGAATTTTTTTTTTAAGAACTTCAAATCCTTTTCTTATAGCTTTATTGGCTAGTTCTTCACTGGATAAATTTAAATTTTTGTTTAATTCAATATTATTAACATGAAAATTATTTTCGCTTGATAAAACATTTCCAGTTTTAAGAAAAATAACTAAGATAATAATTATTTTAAAACTTTTCATAAATGTTAATTACCATTATTCTAAATGAAAAAAATACAAAATAGTTATAAAAAAAGCGGTGTAAATATTTCATTAGCTAATAAATTAGTTAGATACATATCAAATCTATCAAAAAAAAATGTCAAAAAAACGAAAAGTTATTATGAGAAAGAAGTAATTGGAGGTTTTGGATCTCTTTTTGATCTAAGTAAATATAAGATTAAAGAACCTGTACTTGTATCATGCACTGATGGGGTTGGTACTAAAATAGATTTAGCAAATAAATTTAAGAAATTCGATACTATTGGAATTGATTTAGTTGCAATGTGCATTAATGATTTGATAGTACAAGGTGCTAAACCATTATTTTTTTTAGACTACATTGCTGTTGGGAAATTAAATCTCAACAAATCAAAAAATATTATCAAAGGAATTTTCAAAGGATGTGAAATAGCTAATTGTAAACTCATAGGTGGAGAAACTGCAGAGATGCCAGGAATTTATTCTAAGGATAATTTCGATTTAGCTGGTTTTAGTGTTGGAATAGTATCTAAAAGAAAAATTTTAAGTAAAAATAAAGTTAAAAAAGATAATGTTATTTTGGCAATCCCTTCAAGTGGCTTACATTCTAATGGTTTTTCTTTAGTAAGAACTATTATCAAAAATAAAAAAATATCAAATAATTTGAAAAAACAATTATTGGTTCCTACAAAAATTTATTCTAAGGAGATTTTAAAGTTAAATGAAAAAAATCTTTTAAATGCTTCAGCACATATTACCGGTGGTGGTTTGATTGAAAACCTTTTAAGGTCAATCCCAAAAAACTTATCAATAAAAATTGATCTAGGTAAAATAAAAACTACTGGAATATTTAAGTTTATAAAAAAAAACAAAATATCTGATAAAGAGATGTTAAGAACATTTAATTGTGGTGTAGGCTTTTGTTTAATCATTAAAAAAAATAATATTAAAAAAATTCAAAAGGTATTTTCCAAAAAATACAAACCATACGAAATTGGAAAAGTAATTAGTAACAAAAAAATTAAACTTATCAATAACTTAAGATGGTGAAAAGAAATTCGTGTGTTTTTATATCAGGTAAAGGTTCAAATTTAAAAAATCTTATAATAAAATCAAGAGATAGCAGCTTCCCAATTAACATAAAATTAGTAATATCAAACGATCCTAATGCGTATGGACTCAGGTATGCTAAGCAATTTTCTATACCGTATTATATAATAGATACTAAGTCAGAAAAATATGAAAATTTTTTATTGGTGAAATTAAAAGAATACAAAATATCTATAATTTGTTTAGCAGGTTTTATGAAAATAATTTCTAAAAAATTTATAAAGAATTTTAATAAAAAGATAATTAATATTCACCCTTCTCTACTCCCAAAATTTAAAGGCTTAAATACTTACTCAAGAATTTTAAAAAATAGAGAGAAAATTTCAGGATGTACTGTACATTATGTAAACGAGAAATTAGATAACGGTAGAATTATTTGCAATAAAAAATTTAGTATAGAAGATACGGATGATCAAAAAACACTTAAAATTAAAACACAAAAATTAGAACATTTCGCCTTCCCTCAGGCTCTTATTAGAGTTTTTAACAAAAATTAATCTTTAAAAAAAAAATCGATCTCTTTTTTTGCGTTTTCTAATGAATCTGATCCATGAACAGAATTTTTGTCAATTGAGAGTCCATATAATTGTCGAATTGTATTTTTTTCAGCTTTTTTTGGATCTGTAGCACCCATTAATCTTCTGTATTTTATTATTGCATCCTCTCCCTCTAAAATTATTACTTCAATTGGTCCGGACGACAAATAATTACATAAATCATTGTAAAAAGGTTTTGATTGGTGAACTCTATAAAATTCCTCAGCTTCATCTTTAGAAATTCTTAGCTTTTTACTGTCTTTTACTAATAAGTTATTATTAACTAAAATTTTTTTTATATCCTCACCTAAATTTCTTTCTACAGCGTCCGGTTTAATAATTGATAAAGTTTGTTCAGTTTTATTCATAATTATCTTCAACTAATTTATTTAAAAGTCTTACCCCAAATCCAGTAGCTCCACGTGAGTTTAAAGCACCACCATATTTTGAAAAAGCCATACCAGCAATATCCAAGTGAGCCCAAGGAGTTTTGTTCAAAATAAATCTTTGCAAAAATTGTGCAGCAGTTGTAGATCCCGCACCACCAACATAGTTAATATTTTGAACGTCAGCATTTTTAGAATTCATTAATTTATCGTAGTTTTTGTGAAGAGGCATCCGCCAGACTTTTTCCTCCACTTTTTCACCAGCCTTATAAATCTGTTTTGATAAGTTGTCATCGTTAGAAAAAAGTCCTGCATACTCAGATCCTAAACAAACTATAATTGCACCAGTCAAAGTAGCTAAGTCTATTATAAATTTTGGCTTGAACTTTTTTTCAGTATAAGTTAGTGCATCAGCTAAAACTAGTCTTCCCTCGGCATCAGTATTTAGTATCTCAATAGTTTTACCACTATAAGATTTAACAATATCTCCAGGCCTTTGAGCATTACCACTTACCATATTTTCTACTAGCCCAACCACTCCTACTGCA
The DNA here is from genome assembly GCA_902595375.1 of uncultured Pelagibacteraceae bacterium. Lineage (GTDB taxonomy): Bacteria > Pseudomonadota > Alphaproteobacteria > Pelagibacterales > Pelagibacteraceae > Pelagilacustribacter. Next base: position 24,340 of record CACJPW010000001.1, read on the forward strand.
TTTATTTTTGCCTTTCGAAGAGCTAAGCTTTTCATTAATCCAACCACAGTAGCAGATCCTGCCATGTCATAAGTCATATCTTCCATGAACTTTGCTGGTTTCAAAGAATACCCACCAGTATCGAAGCACACTCCTTTTCCAACAAAGGCTAAAGGTTTAGAATTATTTTTTAATCCATTCCATTCTAATGTTACTAAGTAAGAGCCTCTAATGCTACCTTGACCAACTCCTAGTAACGCATGCATACCTAATTTTTTAAGTTTTTTTTCATCATATATACTTACTTTTAAACCATCTTTTTTTAGAGCAACTAATCTTTTAGCGTATTCATCTGGGTGCAAAACATTTCCAGGCTCAGAAACTAAATCTCTAGCATAAAAAGTTCCATTTTCTAGAGCTTGAAATTTTAATTGATCTTGTTGAGATGTAATATTTTTATTTCCAAATATATTAAAATTGATAGATATATTATCTTTTTTAGTTTTATATTTGTTGAATTCATAAGATTTTAATCTTAACCCATGTAAAAAATAACCAAGAAAATTTTTGTAATTTCCATTAATGCTATCCGATAATATATTATATTCTACATTCCTACCTTGATTAATACGGCCATAAAACTCTGCCCCTAAATTTTCAATCTCATAGCTTTTAAGATTATTCTTTATTGATATAAGTGCAATTTTTTTTTTTGAACTAAGTTTAAATATAAAGATATTTTTTTTCAAATCACTTGTTTTAAGTAAATCCCTTACATATGAATACTCTGTAGTAGAAAAAAATTTTCTAATTAATTTAATGTCAAATTTTTCGTTTGAAAACAAAACTGTATTAGCTGAATTGCTATATGCTGTTTTTTTATATTTTATTCTAACTGACATAAGTTTTTACCCAGAGTTAATCTAGTTTGAATGGTATATAAGTCCAAATATAAAGGATTTCAATGGTAAATTAGCCTTAGTTAAACCATAGATTGAAATTTGTTGAAGGTTGCTTTAATTATGTACATTAATAACCATGCTTCAAAACAAAATTTATCGAAATTTTTTTCTAGAAATAACTAAAACACTTTTTATGATTTTGTTTGGTTTATCTCTAATAGCTTTAACTGTAAGATCGGTTAATTTTTTAGACTTGATAGTAGAAAGCGGATATTCTGTAAGCACTTATTTTAAATACTCATTTCTGAACATATTTGGTATAGCTCCAAAATTTATACCTCTTTCCTTTTTATTAGCATTAACAATTTTTATTATGAAACACATAAATGATAGTGAGTTTGTAATTTTGTGGACTTCTGGAGTTAAAAAAATTTTTCTTGTAAATTTATTTTTTTCTATCTCTTTAGTGGTCCTAATTTTCTATCTTATCTTGTCAACTTTTTTAACTCCTTTAGCTTTGAATAAATCGAGACAATTATTGAGCAATGAAAATTATAATTCATTTTTACCAACTATTAAAACTCAGCAATTTAGTGACTCCTTTAAAGGCTTTACATTTATAGTCGAAGAAAAAAATGGTAATGAACTTAAAAATATTTTTTTACATGATAAAGGTAACAATCTAAAGAATTTATCATCAAATATTTTAAATACTAGTGACACTACAATTCTTTCGGAATATGGAATTATAAAAAGAAATAAATTAGTATTATTTAATGGCCAAATAATTTCCTCTAAAAAAAATTCTGAAAATGAAATTATTAAATTTGAACAACTTAATATTGATTTAAGTGACTTGACTACTACAACTATCAAAAAGCCTAAAATTCAAGAAACTTCAACTATTGAACTATTAAATTGTGTGTTAAAAAAATCTAATATTAGCAGATATTGTAATAAAGAATTTGAAAAAGAGATACTTCCTGTTTTAAATAGAAGATTTGTAATACCACTTTATATTCCAGTCTTATCATTAATTTGTGCTTTATTATTGATTAAATCGAGAAAAATATATCTCAATAAATTTTGTATATTCATTTACAGTTTTATCGTTTTATTATTTACTGAATTAGCAGTTAGATACACAGGATTAAATAAATTATTGCTCTACTTTTTTATTATTACTCCATTTATACTTTTTCTAATATTCTACCTATATTTGATTTTTAATTTTTCGAATGAAAATAAAAACACATGAATAAAATTTTATTAAACTATTTATTAAAAAATTTTTTAAAGACTTTATTAATTTTTGTTTTAATTTTTTATTGTTTCGGTATGATTTTAAATTTATTTGAAGAAATTGAATTTTTTAAGAATATCAATGTAAGTATTTTCACACCATTAATACTTACAAGTATATTTATTCCTAGCATGATTATAAAAATCTTACCTTTCATTGTTTTTCTAGCAAGTATGTGGTTTTTGTTAAAAATAAGAAATAATAGAGATCTATTAACTTTAAAAGTTTTTGGATATTCAAATTTAAAAATTTTTTTAATTCTAGCATTCACATCATTTTTATTAGGTTGGTTAGTTTTAATTTTAGCCAATCCTATAACTTCATCGATGTCTAAATACTATGAAATTACAAAATCTAATTACTCTAGAGATATAGATCATCTAGTGACTTTTAATAGAAATGGATTGTGGATCAAGGAAAACTTAGAAAATAAGCAAAGAATTATTGCTGCAGCGAAACCTAATAAATTTAATTTAGTTGATGTCACAATTTTCCATTTAGATCAAAAATCTAATTTAATTGAGAAGATTATATCCTCAGAGGTAAATATCAAAAACAATTTATGGGTTTTGAAAAATGGAACAATTTTTAAAACAAAAGATGGGGTTTTAGTTGGCGAAAAATTTGAGAATTATAATATAGAGTCTATTTATAATTATGAAAAAATTAATAGTTTATTTAAAAATTTTGATACTATGTCTTTTTTAGATTTAATACTAAATTATAAAAAACTACTTGAAAATGGTTATAATAAGATTTTTTTAAATCAAAGTTTACATTCGATGCTCTCCTTACCATTTTTTCTATTTCTTATGACCGCTCTAGCTTCTATTCTTACCTTAAACACCCTTAAAAAATCGGACAACTTTAAATTCACTATTCTAGGACTAATAATAAGTGTAATTATCTTTTATTTTAAAGATTTATCATTAGCTTTAGGTCAGACTGACAGAATACCATTAATTTTGGCAGTTTGGGCTCCAGTGCTTGCGCTAAGTTTTTTTATATTCATAGGAGTTTTACAAATAAATGAAAAATAAATACATAATTTTTCTTTTTGTTTTCTTTTTTTCGAAAGTTTCTATAGCGGAAAACTTAAATATTGAGGCAAAAAATATAATCTTAGACAAAAATAAAGAGTTAACAGTTTTTGAGGAAGAAGTAAAAATCAAAACTGAGGATAAAAGCACTATTAAAAGTGATTATGCTGAGTACAACAAAAAAAAAGGATTTATAATTCTAAAGGATAATATTGTTTATAAAGATATAAAAAATAATTTGATTAAAACAAATTATGCAGAGTACGATGAAAATAAAAAATTTTTCAAAAGTTTAGGTAAAACTGAAATAATTACTAACAAAAGATATAAAATAACAAGTGAAAATATTTTTATAGATAAAATTAATAATATAATTAAATCAAATGATAAAAGTATTGTTACTGACTTACAAAAAAATAAAATTAGTCTTGATAATTTTGAATACATAATCAATGAAAATATTTTTAAATCTGTCGGTCTTATAAAAATTAAAGACTCTCGTAAAAATAGTTACGAGTTTTCCCAAATCTATATAGATACAAATAAAAAAGAAATCTTAGGAACCGATAGTAAAGCATTTCTAAATGATGAAAATTTTAAAATTGATAAAAATAATAAGCCTAGAGTCTTCTCTAACTCTGTTAATATAAAAAAAGAGACTAGTTTATTTAATAAGAGTATTTTTACGCTTTGTAATTATAGAAAAAATGATAAATGTCCTCCTTGGTCTATACAGGCTAGTAAGATGCTTCATGATAACAAAAAGAAGACAATTTACTACGATAATGCATTAATAAAAGTTTATGACATTCCAATATTTTATTTACCAAAATTATCACATCCCGACCCTACTGTTGAAAGAAGATCGGGTTTTTTACCACCTGCTTTTTCAGATAGTAAAAATTTAGGATTTGGAACTTCAATCCCTTATTTTTTTGCTTTAGGCAATGATAAAAATTTTACTCTAAATACAAATTTCTATGCGTCTGAAAATCCTTTAATTATGGGCGAGTACCATCAAGCTTTTAGAAATTCAAATTTACTTGCGGATTTTGGGTATACAGAGGGATATAAAAAGACTAATAACAAAAAAAAATCCGGAGAAAAATCGCACTTTTTCGCAAAATTTACAAAAAATTTTAAAGGTGAGAAATTATCAAATAACAGCATGAGTATTTCTCTACAAGATGTTTCAAATGATAAATATTTGAAGCTTTATAAAATACGATCAAATTTGGTTGATTATAATACCGATACATTAGAAAGCTCTTTTAATTTTACTCATGATAGTAATAAATTATTTCTAGGACTAAATGCTAGTATTTTTGAAACTTTGAAAGAGAATTATGAAGATAAATATGAATATATTGTTCCAGAGATAACAGTTGATAAAAACTTAATTAGTAGCGAAAAAATTGGAAGTATTGATTTACAATCTAATCTAAAAGTCCATAATTATGACACTAATAAACTTACAAATTTTTTTGTAAATGATTTTAATTATGTTTCCAAGAATTTATTTTCAGATTTTGGACTCAAAAGTAATTTTCTAGGAAATTTAAAAAATATTAATTATGAGGCTAAAAATGTCGATATTTATAAAAAAGATACTACATCAGAAATTTATGGTGCTTTGGGACTATTATCAGAATTCAACTTACAAAAATTTAATTCTAATACAAAACATTTATTAAAGCCAAAAATATTATTAAGATATTCTCCCGGTAGCATGAGAAAAGAAAATTCTGGCTCGAGATTAAACCCAGATAATGCCTTTAGTTTAAATAGACTTGAAAACAAAAATAATTATGAAACTGGTTTTTCTGGGACATTAGGTTTCGACTATAATTTTAAAAATAATCTTCAAGACTTTGATTTTTCAGTAGCACAAATTATTAATGACAGGGAAAATAAAAAAATGAGCTCTAAATCTAGTCTTGATGAAAAAGTGTCTGATATGGTAGGAACAATGCGATATAAAGTAGGTAAAAATTTAAAACTAAAATATAATTTTGCTTTAGATCAAAACTATAGTGATTTAAATTTTAACGAGTTTGAAACAACATTAAATTATGGGTCGATGAATATTGATTTTAATTATTTACAAGAAAAAAAACATATTGGAGATCAAGACTATTTTAAAACGAAAATAAATTTAGAAAATAATGAAAATGGTTTATTTTCTTTTGAGACAAAGAGAAACTTAGTTACCAACTCTTCAGAATTTTATAATTTAAGTTACGAATATATTAATGATTGTTTAAGAGCAGGTTTAGTTTACCGAAGAGAGTTTTACGATGACTCTGAATTAGAACAAGAAAATTCATTAATGTTTAAAATTACTCTTACACCATTTGGAAGTATTAACTCACCATCATTTTCTAGATGAGAATTTTTATTAGTATAATACTATTAATATTTTTGTTAATTCCCAAAGATACTTTTGCTAAATTAGAAAATCAAATTTTAATAAAAGTTGAAAATAAAATTATTACCAGATTTGAAGTAAAAAATAAAATTATAACTACATTAATTTTATCTAACGAGGAAGTAAGCCAAGAGAATATAGATAGACTTAAGGGACAAGCCTTAGATTTTTTAATTCAACATAAATTAAGAAAAATAGAGTTAGAAAAGTATAATTTAAAAAGTGACAGCTCGAAATTAGAAAACTATTTAAACCAAATTTCATCAAATGATATAGAGGGGTTAAAAAGAAAATTTAACGAATATAATTTAGACTACGATTTATTTAAAGATGAAATCGATACTCAATTAAAATGGCAATCTTTAATTTATAATATTTATTCTAACAAAATTGATATAGATGAAAATATAATTAATAAGGAAATTGAAACTATTTTAAAAAATAAAAAAGATATTGAGGAATTTAAATTGTCACAAATTGAGATTTTATTAGATGAAAATACTCAAAGCGATAAAAAAATAAAATTTTTAGAAAAACAGATTAGAATTGATGGATTTGATAAAACTGCCATAAAATATAACAATCCCTCTGGTCAAAATAATAATCTGGGTTGGATTAATGCTAAATCTTTGTCAAAAGGTATATATTCAATTATCAAAAATATGAAAATAGGTGAAATTTCGAAACCAATTAAAACCCAAAATAGTATTTTATTTTTAAAATTAGAAGATAAAAGAATTTCAAAGACTGAAGATTTTAATAAAAATGAATTAAAAAAAAATTTACTGATACAAAAAAAAAATGAATTATTTAACTTATATTCTAAAAGTCATCTCTCAAAACTTAAAAATACAAGTTTAATTGAATATATTAAATGACAAAAAAAATAATTATATTCAGTGGAGAGCCAAACAGTATTAATTCTGAAATAATTTTTAAAAGTTGGAGAAAACTGAATAGTTCAATAAAAAAAAAAATTTATTTTATCTCAAATTTTGATTTACTAAGTGATCAATTTAAGAAACTCAAATACTCTATAGACTTAGTTAAAGTAAATAATTTTGAGAAAAGTTCAGTATCAGATAATAAATTAAAAGTCATTAATGTTAATTTAAATTTTAAAAATTCATTTGCTGTTAAAGATAAAGATACAACTAATTATGTTTTAAATTCTCTTAATCTTATGCATAAATTTGCTTTGAGAAAAGATGTTAAGGGCGTAATAAATTGTCCTATAAATAAGCATAATCTTAAAAAGAAAAAAATTGGTGTCACGGAATTTCTCGCAAATAAATGTAAAATTAAAAACGACGCAGAGGTAATGCTTTTGAGAAACAAATACTTGTCAGTTTGTCCTGTGACTACTCACATAGATGTTAAAGATATTAAAAAAAAACTAAAAAGTAAGCTAATTATTAAAAAGATTAACACGATTTCAAATTGGTATAAAAAAAATCTTAAAAAAAAACCCTCTTTTGGGATTTTAGGATTAAACCCTCATAACGCTGAATTAAGGCCTGCATCAGAAGAAAAATTAGTTATTATACCAACAATAAAAAAATTGAAACATAATGGAATTAATGTTCAAGGACCACTAGTTGCAGACACATTATTTATAGATGAATATAAAAAATTTGATATCATTGTTGGTATGTATCATGATCAAGTGATTACTCCGTTTAAAACTATTTTCAAATTTGATGCAATAAATGTTACTTTGGGATTAAAGTATTTAAGAACTTCTCCTGATCACGGGACAGCAATAAAACTTATTGGTAAAAATAAAGCTAACCCAAATAGTTTAGTAGAATGTATTAAATTTATAAATAATTCTAACAAATGATTTTTCCTAAAAAATCATTAGGTCAAAATTTTTTAATCGATAAAAATATAATTAAAAAAATTGTAAATTTAACTGACATTAATAATAAAGATGTAATTGAAATCGGCCCTGGGAAAGGTGAATTAACAGACCAAATTCTCTCAAATAAACCAAAATCTCTTCAAATAATTGAAAAGGATTCCAACCTTTTTAAGATATTAAAATTAAAATATTCTAATAATAAAATCATCAAAATTTATAATTCTGATATATTAAAATTCAACCTAGAACAGATTACAAACAAAGGATCAATAATTTTTGGAAATTTGCCCTATAATATTTCTTCCCAAATTCTCGTCAAAATTATAAAATTCAGGAATTGGCCTCCTAGATACAGTAATTTAGTATTTATGTTTCAAAAAGAATTAGGTGATAAAATTTTAGGCAAATATTCTTCAAAAAATTATGGAAGGTTATCAATCATAACACATTATAGATTAAAATTATTTAATAAATTTCTAGTTTCACCTAACTCTTTTTTTCCTAGGCCAAAAATAAACTCAGTTGTGCTCCATTTGGTACCAAAATATGATAAAAATTTTAAGATTAAAAATATTGATAATTTGGAAAAAGTGACAAATATTCTTTTTTCTAATAAAAGAAAAATGATCAAAAAAAGTATAGAAAAAATTTTAAACATAAATAACTTAAAAAAGATAGAAGAAATAGATTTAAGCTCAAGACCATCTAATCTTAAACCAGAAATTTATTACAGAATTACAGAATTATATGAGAAGGTTTAGAAATCTTTTTATTAAAAGATATTATATTTTCTATCTGCTTAAAACAAACCTCTAAATTTTTATTGATAATGATATAATCATAATCATTCCAATGTTTAATATCATCATCGAAAGCATCAAACCTTTTTTTTATTTCTTCTGGGCTGTTTTGGTTTCTATTAATTAACCTTTTTTTAATTTCCTCTTTATCACCAGTAATTAAATAAATTTTAATTAATTTCAAATTCTTAAATTTTGACAATTGCTTAGTACCCTGCCAATCAATATCAAATAAAATGTCATTTTTCTTTATTACTTCATCAACATTTTTCTTTAAAGTTCCGTAATAGTTTCCAAAAATCTTTGCATGCTCATAAAAATCATTCTTTTTTATCAGCTCTTCAAATCTTTCATTAGATATGAAATGATAATCTACACCATCAACTTCGTTAGATCTGGGCAATCTTGTAGTATGTGATACTGAAATTTTAAAAGATTGATATTTTTGTTGAATTTTTTTTGTTAAAGTTGTTTTCCCTACCCCCGATGGAGAAGATAAAATTAACATTAAATTTTCCCCATCCGATAACATTTTAATAAATGGTAAAGTATTTAACTTGATTTATTTTCAATGAACTTAATCGCATCACCCACTGTAAGAATCTTTTCTGCCTCACTGTCAGAAATTTCAGAACCGAACTCTTCTTCGAAAGCCATTACGAGCTCAACTGTATCTAAACTATCTGCACCTAAATCGTCTATGAAACTAGCTTCCTCGGTTACTTTCTCCTCTTCAATACCTAAATGATCTGCGACTATTTTTTTTATTTTACTTTTTATTTCGTCTGACATGAATTCTCTCCTGTATTTAATTTCTTATTAGATTATTAAACAGAATTGTCAAGACATATACATTCCGCCATTAACATGAATAGTTTCACCATTAACATATTTAGACATATCTGAAGCCAAAAAAGCTACACAATTTGAAACATCTTCTCCTGTTCCAAGCATCCCAGATGGTATTTTACTGATTAAGTTGTTCTTAAACTCTTCGTTAATCTTATCAGTCATTTCAGTTTTAATAAAACCAGGAGACACGCAATTTATATTTATATTTTTTTTGGCATACTCTATCGCTAAACTTTTTGAAAACGCGACTATTCCTGCTTTGGATGCAGAATAATTTGCTTGACCAAGATTACCTGTATGTCCGACTATTGATGTTATATTAATAATTTTACCATATTTTTTTTTTAACATTTTTTTAATTGCATACTTGCACATCAAAAAAGTTGAAGTTAAGTTAATATCTAAAACTTTTTTCCAATTTTCTTCACTAAGCCTAATAGATAAATTGTCAATGTTAATTCCAGCATTATTTACAAGTATTTCTAAATTATTTAGTTTGGTGTCTACCTTTTCAATAAAATTTTCTATTTGATCATGTTTGTCTAATTTAAAATTTTCAATATGAATATTGCTATATTTCTGCTTAAGTTCATCCAATTTCAGTTGATTAGTTCCAGTTGCGATTATTGTAGATCCAAGATTATAAAATTTTTCAACAAGACTAAATCCAATACCGCCTGTGGCTCCAGTGATTAAAACTTTTTTATTTTTTAAATTCATTAACTATATTTTTAATATCAGCAATCGAGTTGATTGAAAAGCAATTAACATCTTTTATCGTTCTTTTTACCATGCCAGTTAAAACTTTCCCCGGGCCAATTTCTACATAATCTTTAATTTTGTCTTCTGCCATTTTCAATATCGACTCTCTCCATCTAACTGTTGAAAAAATTTGTTTTATAAGTAGTGTTTTTATTTTATCAGGCTCAGATATAGGTTCTGCAGTTACATTATTAATTATCTGAAAAGATGGTGTACTAAATTTTATATTATTTATTTTATCTCTCATATTCTCAGCGGCTTTTATCATTAATTTGCAGTGGAATGGTGCGCTAACCTTGAGTGGTATTGATTTAATTTTTTTCTTTTTTAATAAAGTTTGAAGTAATTCTATGTTTTCTTTATTGCCACTTACTATTACTTGACCAATAGCATTATCATTAGCAATTTCACAAACACCGTTGGAAGGGGTGATTTCATTTATTAGTTCTTTTATTATATTAATTTCAGTTCCTAATACCGCTAACATTTTGCCGGCACCAACTGGTACTGCATCCTGCATTGCTTTTCCTCTTTGGTTTAGTAAATAAATTGCATCACTAAAATTTAAAGAGTTGGAACAAACTAATGCGCTATATTCACCTAAAGAATGCCCAGCAAAATATTTAAAGTTTTCAAAATTAAAATTAAATTCGTCTTTTAAAACTCTATATATTGAATAACTAACTGTAAGTATAGCTGGCTGGGTATTTTCAGTTAACTGTAAATCATTTTCTGGCCCAGAAAGAATAATCTTAGAAATTGGAAAATTAAGCTTTTGGTCTGCTAAATCAAAAATTTTTTTTACTAATGTAAAATTGTTGTAAAGTTCGGATCCCATCCCTACAATTTGTGAGCCTTGTCCTGGAAATAGTAATGCGTTCATTTTTTTTATTAGTTTTAACTAAAATAATTGGTATTGCTATAATTCTTCATTATAGTATAAACCAATTTTTACAATTAATTAAAAAACTTAATTAACAGAAAATATGGCTTTTTACGAAAATACTATTATCGCAAAACAAGATTTGGCTGAAAAAGAGATAAAAAATCTTAAAGATAAATACAACGAACTAATTAATACCTATTCGGGTAAGGTTATTAAAATAGAGGAATGGGGACTAATAAATTTATCAAACAAAATTAAAAATTACAGAAAAGGTTTTTATATTCATTATAAATTTGAAGGGAACAAAAAAACATTAGAAGAAATTGAAAAAAAAATAAAAATAGATTCATCGATAATAAGATATTTAACTGTAAAATATAAAAAGTTGGATACAAAAAATGAGTTTTTTAATAAAAATAGTAAATAAGCATGAAAAGAAAAAACAAAAAATTCCAAAAAAAAAATAACAACTCATTAAATAAATTAAGTTTATTTCAAAAAACTAATGGAAGGTTCTCAAAGAAATGTCCCTTATCAATAAAAAATGCACCAATTATTGATTATAAGAATATCGTGTTATTAAAGAAATATACATCAGACAACGGTAAAATTATTTCATCAAAGATTACGTCTGTTTCATATAATAAACAAAAAAAACTAACTAGAGAAATTAAAAAAGCAAAGATTTTAGGACTTATTTAAAATGCAAATTATATTACTTGAAAATATACTAAATCTTGGAAACATTGGCGATAAAGTTAAAGTAAAAGATGGTTATGGTAGAAACTATCTTTTAAAACAAGGGAAAGCACTTAGATTTAATAAAGCAAATTTAGAATTAGTTAATAAAAAAAAAGATGAATTAAATAAAAAAAATACTGAAGTAAAAAACAAATTCAAAGAAATTGCTAAATTAGTAAATAATAAAACTTTTGCATTCAGCAAGGAAAGCAAAGAAAACGGAGAGCTTTATGGTTCAATTAAACCAAAGGAAATTTCAAATATTATTAAAGACCAAGTGAAAGCAGATGTAAGTCCATCACAAATAGTATTAAAAGAAAATTTAAATAAACTAGGATCTTTTAAAGTTGAATTAAACTTTCATTCTGAAGTTAAAGCAACTATTACAATCAAAATTGTCAAAATTCAATCTTCTTAACTTTTACACACAACCACAAAAATGTGTGTAACTTTTTTCTTTCAAGGAAAATTTTATCAATTATTATTTAATTGTGAAAGAAGTTCAATCAGCGCAAAAAAATATTGAAAATAAACATCCCTCAAATATAGAGGCGGAGCAAGCTCTTATCGGCTCTGTTTTAGTTAATAACGACATAATTGATGAAATTTCTAATATAATTAATTCAAGAATATTTTATGACCCTGCTCACATCAAGATTTATGAAGTAATAGAAAATTTAAATAATAAAGGGATGATCGCAAATCCGATTACTTTAAAAAATTATTTTGAAAAGGATAATATGTTGAATGAAGTTGGGGGGACTGAATATTTGGTCAAACTTACGAGATTTTCAGGCTCTTCCAAGCAAGCATTGGATTATGCTAAAATTATTCATGAAATGTATTTGAGAAGAGAATTAATTTTGATTTCAGATAAGTTATCTTCAGATACTTTAAATGCTAATTCTCAGGAACAAAATGCGGAAAGTATAATCGAAGGGACAGAAAAATCACTTTTTGACTTAGCTGAAAGAGGCAGCTTTTCTCAATCTTTTTTGAAATTTAATCAAGCTCTTGATCAAACTATTGAAATGGCAACACTTGCGATGAAAAATGATCAAGGTATTGTTGGGATGCCAACTGGTCTTACAGAGTTGGATGAGAAATTAGGTGGATTACATAAGTCAGATTTAATAATTTTAGCCGGAAGACCATCAATGGGAAAAACCGCGCTGGCTACCAACATTGCTTATAATGTGTCTAGACATATTTTGAAAAAACAAGAGAAGTCATCTGTAGCTTTTTTTTCTTTAGAAATGTCATCTGAACAATTATCTACTAGAATTCTATCTGAACAAGCTAAAATAAGATCTGATGATATTAGGCGAGGTAAAGTAACTGAGGAAGAAATAAATAGATACATAGAAACTTCGAGAAATATTTATGATTTACCTTTGTATATTGATGAAACTCCAGCAATAACTATTGCTACATTAAGCAATCGTGCAAGACGTATAAAGAGATTATTTGGCTTAGGTTTGGTAGTTGTTGATTACATTCAACTAATGAGATCTAGCTCAAATAAAAATGAAAGCAGGGTTCAGGAAATTTCAGAGATTACACAAGGTCTGAAAGCTCTAGCAAAAGAACTTTCAGTTCCAGTTCTAGCATTGTCTCAGTTGTCAAGAGCAGTTGAGCAAAGAGATGACAAACAACCACAATTGGCAGACTTAAGAGAATCTGGGTCTATTGAGCAAGATGCTGATGTGGTTATGTTTGTATATAGGGAGGAATATTACTTAGAGAGAAAACAACCAAAACTAGGTTCAATTGAGCATGCTGAATGGCAATCAAAAATGAATGATGTGACTGGTTTAGCTGATATTATATTAGGTAAGCAAAGGCATGGACCTACCGGAACTATTAAAGTTGAGTTTGAAGGGATTTACACCAAATTTAAAGATTTAAGTAAAAATTAACCCCAATTTTTTCTTTAGTTATAACAAAATTAGGATATATCTGAAATATCCCAATGTGGTCTTATATTTATAAAAAATTAGTAATCGATTTTTCTAAATTAACTATTTTGCTAATACTTGGGGTCGTGCTATTTGCTTTGTATCAAGCAAAAAACTTTAATTTAGATGCTTCATCAGATGCTTTGCTTTTAGAGGGAGATCAGGACTTAAAATATTTAAGGGAAGTAAACGAGAGATATGGATCAAAGGATTTTTTAGTTTTAACTTACACTCCAATATCTAAATTTACAGAAAAAGAGACTATTCTAAATCTACAACTTTTAAAATCAAAAATAGAAAAACTTACATGGGTGGACAGTGTTGTTACTGTAATAGATGTTCCGTTACTAAAAAGCACGGATGAAGGTTTAATGGAAAGACTTAAGAATTACAAAACTTTAGCATATCCAGAAATAGATCGTAAACGCGGTTTTCAAGAAATTATAAATAGTCCAATTTATAAAAATTATGTGATAAGTGAAGATGGTAAAACTTCGGGTATTGTCGTATATTTAAAAAAAGATGAAAGATTAGCTGAATATATTGAGGTTAAAGAAAAATTTTTTAGTCAATCTAAGGAAACAGGTTTAAGTAAAGAAGAAAAAAAAAATTATAAGATTTTTTTAAGAGAGTACGAAGAATATAAGAATCTCTACAACACAAGAAATCATCAAAATATTTCTGAAATAAGAGATGTTATAAATAAGTACGGGGAAAATGCTAAAATTCATCTAGGCGGAATCCCTATGATTGCTGATGACATGATGAGTTTCATAAAAAGTGACATAGTGGTTTTTGGTTTTGGTGTTTTTGTTTTTATAATTTTAACACTTTGGTTTATCTTCAGAAATATAAAGTGGGTAATAATGCCTTTAGTAGGATGTGCTACTTCAGTGATAATCATGATTGGTTTATTAGGATTTATCGGTTGGAAGGTTACTGTAATATCATCAAATTTTATAGCATTAATGCTAATACTAAATATGGCAATGAACATTCATCTCACAGTGAGATACTTACAACTAAAAAAAGAATTTCCACAACTCACAAAAAAGGAAATCGTCATACAAGCAAGTAAAAAAATGATGCTTCCAATACTTTATACAGTATTAACAACCATTTGCGCTTTCCTCTCATTAATTTTTAGTGGAATTAAACCAATAATTGACTTTGGATGGATGATGACTTTAGGATTAATTGTATCATTATTAGTTACATTTCTTGTTTTGCCAACTTTAATAAATTTACTGTCCTCAGAGGACGAGGTTAATATTAGAGATACTGAAAAATCCTTTATTACATCCTTTTTAGGATCAGTTGCAAAAAAAAGAACCTTTATGATATTTTTTACTACTTTTTTAGTAGTAGTAGCCAGTATTGTTGGAATTTTAAAACTAGAAGTCGAGAACAGTTTTATAAATTATTTTGATAAAGAAACTGAAATATATAAAGGTATGAAAAAAATAGATCAAGATCTTGGCGGCACAACTCCTCTCAATATAATCTTAAAATTCCCAACTAAACAAGTTGAAATTAAAGATAAAAACAATGATGAATTCTCTGAATGGGATGAAGACGACACCGGTCAAGAAGATAAATCAAAATATTGGTTTACGAGAGATAAAATGGATAAAATTTTAAAAGTTCACGACTATTTAGACTCACTTCCTGAAATTGGAAAAGTGTTATCTTTTGGATCGATACTTAGAGTAGCAGAGGATTTAAATAACAAGGAATTACAAAGTTTAGAAATCGCAGTTTTATATAGTAAAATTCCTGAGGAAATAAAAAAAGAGATAATTTCACCTTATATTTCAGTTGATGATGATGAGGCAAGAATTTCAGTAAGAATTAAGGACTCTCAAGTTAATCTTAGAAGAAACGAGCTAATAAATAAAATTAATAATGAATTGGAAACTAAATTAGGATTTGAAAATAACGAATATAAATTAGTTGGTGTTTTAATTTTATTTAATAATTTACTGCAAAGTTTATTTAAATCTCAAATTTTAACTCTAGGTATAGTTATGCTTGGAATTTTTGGAATGTTTGTCATACTATTTAGAAATTTAACTCTTTCTTTTATAGGTGTGGTTCCAAATTTTTTAGCTGCTTTTTTTATTTTAGGTATAATTGGTCTAATGGAAATACCTTTAGATATGATGACAATTACAATTGCTGCTATAACTATAGGCATAGCTGTAGATAATAGCATACATTATATTTACAGATTTCAAGAGGAATTTAAAAAAATAAATAATTATAATAAGACAGTAGATAAATGTCACAGCACTGTTGGTATTGCTATTCTTAATACATCTGTAACTATTGTTTTTGGTTTTTCTATATTGGTTTTATCAAATTTTATTCCAACAATATATTTTGGTATATTCACTGGGATAGCAATGCTACTTGCAATGATTTCGGTACTAACTTTACTTCCAAAATTAATATTAATCTACAAGCCATTTGGAAAAGATGATTAATGACTTTATTAAATTATTAAGTAGTAGTCTTAACGTTTTTGATTTTTTTGTTTCACTAATTTTTTTTTACACTGTTATACAATGTTTTATAAAAGGGTTTTCTTTGAGTTTAATTTCATTTATGAAATGGGTTATTTCTACAGTCGTTACTATAATTCTAGTTCCCAAACTACAACCTGCGGTCGGTGAATATATAGAATCTCAATTTTTAAATAGTGTTGGTTTGGGGATTTTGATTTTTGTATTTACTCTGTTTGTTACGATTTTAATCGGAAAAATTTTGGGTAAAACAGTAACCTGGACTGGTGTTGGATCTATAGATAAAAGTTTTGGACTGTTATTTGGTATTTTTAAAGGTTATGTCGTGTCGGTGTGTATATTTTCAATATTAAATTGGTTTTATCCTTATCAGAATTGGGGTATATCAGCTGAAGAAGCATTATCTTTTGATTTTATTAAAAAAGGTAATGAGATATTGATTGAGGAATTTCCAACAAATGAAGATTTAATAGATACGAAAGAAAAAATTGAAAAAATCTAAATTAGATAAACTTAGAGAGGAATGTGGAATATTTGGTATATCAAACCACGCTGACGCATCTGCTATAGTCGCTTTAGGATTACACGCTTTACAACATAGAGGTCAAGAAGGCTGTGGGATAGTTTCATTTGATGGAAAAAACTATCATTCTGAGAAGAGACAGGGCTTAGTTGGAGATCATTTCACTAATCTCAATACTTTAAAAAAATTACCAGGAAATTTTGCAATTGGACATAATAGATATTCTACGACTGGAGAAACATCGCTAAGAAACATCCAGCCATTTTTTGCAGATTTGCATATGGGTGGTTTAAGTATAGCTCATAATGGAAACCTCACTAATGCTTTACTTTTAAGAGAAGATCTAGTCAGAAGTGGTGCAATTTTTAGAACTACAAGTGACACTGAAACGATTGTTCAACTTATAGCAAAATCAAAAAGGGAGAAATTTATAGATAAGTTAATAGATGCACTTTTCCAAATTCAAGGAGGATATTCGCTTATTTTAATGACAAATAAAAAATTAGTTGGAGTTAGAGACCCATTTGGTATCAGACCATTAGTAATTGGGAAATTTAAAAACTCTTTTATATTTGCATCAGAAACATGTGCTCTTGATATTGTTGGGGCGACTTTTTTGAGAGAAGTAGAAAATGGAGAAATAGTTATAATTGAAAATAATGAATTAAGAAGCGTAAAACCGTTTCCTAAACAGAAGTCAAGACCATGTATATTTGAATACATCTATTTTGCAAGACCTGACAGCATAATTAATGGTAAATGCGCTTATGATTATAGAAAAAAAATTGGAGAAGAACTTGCAAAAGAAACAGATACAAAAGCAGATTTAGTCGTACCAGTTCCAGACTCTGGAGTTGCGGCAGCTTTAGGATTTGCAGAACAATCAAAAAAGAAATTTGAACTTGGATTAATTAGAAATCACTATGTAGGAAGAACATTTATTGAGCCAACTCAAAGTATAAGAAGTTTAGGTGTAAAATTAAAGTTGAGTCCTACAAAAACTATGGTGAAAAATAAATCGATAGTACTGATTGATGACTCTATTGTGAGGGGTACTACTTGTCATAAAATTGTTAAAATGCTTTATGAAGCAGGTGCTAAAGAAGTACATGTGAGAATTGGATGTCCAGAAATAAAATATCCAGATTTTTATGGTGTTGATATGCCTACAAAAAGAGAATTACTTGCTCACAACAGGGATAATAAACAGATGTGTGATCATATTAATGCAAAAAGTTTAAAATTTTTAAGTTTAAGAGGTCTATACAAAGCTCTGACTGGAGAAGAAAGACATTCAAGTTATCCTCAATTCAGTGACCATTATTTTACTGGTGAATATCCAATTAAACCATCTGATAATTTAGAGGGTTTAAAAATAAAACAGTTATCTTTATTAAGTGGAAAGTCAAACAGCTAATTTACAATTGAAATTTTATTTCTATTATTTAAATAAATAATACTTCTATCAATGAATATTGGATATGTATTCATTTTTGTTGGTAGTTTTGTAATCTGATCAACATTTCCGTAAATATCAAATTTTAGGATGTAAGAATTATTTAAAAATACAAAAATCATATCGTTAATCATTGAGACAGTTTTAATACTCAAACTTTTCTGTTTAGAATTTAAAAAATCTGCTATCTTTTTTTTTACGCTATAAGAATAAAGTATTTTTCCACTATTAATATCCAATGCAATTAGTAAGTCATTTTTAGAAATAGTAAAAAGATAACCATTATTTATGATAGGTTTTATCACAGATGCGAAATTTTTCTTGTGCAATATCGAACCTGTACTAACATCTAAAATATAGAAATAATTATTTGAGAAAACCACAACTTTATCTTTATAGTTAATTACTTGATTTCCTCTGAATAAATTACTTGGGTTAAGATCTAGTGACTGATTAAGATTAACAAACCAATTAATTTTCATGTCTGTATTATCTATTGAATATAAGGACCCATAAGTATTTAAAAACAAGGAATGCTCTTTATTTGTTGAAAGATTATTCACAAATTCATTTTTAACAGAACTTTCTTCTGTTGGTATTAAATCAAGAATATTTCCGGAATATTTATCGAAAAAGTAAAAGCTATTGTTCTGATTAGATGTAAGGATTTTGTTTTTGAAGATTTTTAAATTTGATCTGAAAGGTATTTTATAATTTTTTGCCCACAGAATCTTATCATTTAGATAATCATAAGCGTATAAATATCCAAGATTGTCGGATACGTAAATTACATTTTTTTCAATTATAGTATTTAAAATCTTACTTATATGTTTATATTTTTTTTTATAAAAATTAAATTTTTTAACAATAATTTTTTTTTTTAGAGAATATATTATTAAATTTCCTTTAATATCTGTAAGTATAACATTTTTTTTATCATATAAAATAAATTTGCTTACTTGAGAAGTTGACATTTTTTTACTTTTAAAGATTAGATTGTTTAAATTTGAGTAATCGTAATTATCATAATTGTTAGTTTGGTTATAAAAAATATCTTTCCAAGACAAGGGGTTTACTCTTTCATTAATTTGAAATTTGAAATTTGAGCGTAAATTAATAATCTGATCAAAAGATCTTGTTGTAATTGAAAGATTTTCGAACCCAGCGAGTTGTCTATCTTTATCAGAAATTGGGTTATTATCATTTTTCCAAATTCCAGATTTATTATCAAAGGAACAGTTGTATACAAAAATTAAAATTATAAAGTAAAATAGAAATTTCATTAATTTTGTCTGATTAAGATATCATCAATCATAAAATTTAAATCTTTTTTTCTCTCAGATAATTCTTTTAATAATTTTTTACCAAGATCATTTTTTCCTATCTTAATTAAAAAAAGGGCTTTTTTAATTGTCAAAAGATCTTTTTGTTGACTATTTATATTCAAGTTTTCAACAATTTGAAAATAATTTAAAACTTTGTTCTCATCTGTTTCAAGATTTTTCTCAATAATTGTATTTAAAGATAAAATAGAATAAAAACTATTTTTACTTTTAATTATATCTTCGAATACTTTTTTTGATTGATCTCTATCTTCTGATGATAAAAGTAGTCCAGCCTGAATATATCTTTCTGCAATAGAAATATTTTTTCTTTGTTCATATAAATAATAAATAAAAATTGAAAATATGATTATTATAATCAATACAATGATTAAATAAAATTTTTTTTTATTATCTTTAATTAAAGAAATTATTTTATCTAAATTATTAGATCTATTTTCTTGATTTTGTTCCATCTAAAAAGTTACTCTTTTTTGGAAATTTATTATCTTTTACATCCGTAGTATATTTTTTTACAGCTTTTTCAATTAAACTGTTTAAAGAAATATATTTTTTTACAAATTTAGGATAAAATCCACTTAACCCAAGCATATCGTCTGTTACTAGTATTTGTCCATCACAATAAGAAGAGGAGCCAATTCCTATTGTAGGTATTTTCAACTTACTAGTAATAAGTTTCGATGTTTCAGAAGCAACACACTCAAGAACAATTGAAAAGGCACCGGCTTTTTCAATTAATATAGCCTCATTTAATAATCTTTTGGCTTCATTAGGAGTATTTCCCTCTATCTTAAATTTTTTTTTAAATTGAGGTGTATACCCCACATGACCCATTACAGGTATATTAGATTTTACTAAAACATTTATTATATTAAAATTTTTTTTATTACTCTCAATTTTGATTGCATCACAATTTGTTAACTTTAAAATTTTTTTAGCATTTTTTTTTGCACTACTAATATTTTGGTATGTACCTTTTGGCATATCTACAACTAAGAAAGATTTTTTTACACCTTTTCTCACACTTTTTGCATGTTGTATTATGTTTTCTAAAGTGATTTGGTGAGTATTTTTAGAACCATATAAAACATTTGCCATTGAATCTCCAACTAAAATTATATCGCAATGTCTATCCAATATTTGAGCAATATTTTTTGAGTAAGACGTCAAGCAAACTATTTTAGTTTTATTTTTTTTATTTAGAATTTTTTTAATTTTAGTGTTCATTAGTCAAAATATTTATTCTAATTCAATAGTGCTAGGGGGTTTCGAAGTAATATCATATACTACTCTATTTATCCCATTAACGTTATTTATTATTTTTGTAGAAATTTTATCTATAAAGGACTTTGGAAAATGATAGTAGTCTGCGGTCATACCATCTTCAGATATTACCGCTCTTAAAAGGCAAATATATTCATAAGTTCTTGAATCTCCCATTACCCCAACTGTTTTTACAGGTAATAAAGCTGCATAGGCTTGCCATATTTTATTGTAAAGATTGCTTTTTACAAGTTCATTAATAAATATATGATCAGCTTCTTGTAAGATTTTTATTTTTTCCTTAGTAATATTTCCAATGACTCTAATACCTAATCCTGGTCCAGGAAAAGGGTGTTTCATGCTAATATTTTTTGTTAGTCCTAATGAGTTTCCTAAAATTCTTACCTCGTCTTTAAAAAATTCTTTTAAAGGTTCCAGAAGTTTTAAGTTCATTTTCTTGGGTAACCCGCCTACATTGTGATGTGATTTTATTTTAGAAGTAAGACTTCCTGTTGAAGATTTACTTTCAATTATGTCAGGGTATAAAGTGCCTTGAGCTAAGAATTTTACGTTTTTTATTTTTCTTGCTTCCTTTTCAAAAATTTTAATAAATAACTTACCAATTATTTTTCTTTTTTTTTCTGGATTAATTGTATTTTTTAGTTTTTTAAAAAAAAATTTTTCTGCATTTACTAGTTTTATGTTTAATCTATATTTTTTTTTTAATATATCATAAGTGTGTTTAAATTCATTTTTTCTCATTAAACCTGTATCAACCATTATACAAACAAGATTTTTCCTGATTGCTTTATTGACAAGCAAGGCTACAACACTGCTATCAACTCCACCAGAAAGTGCACATATAACTTTATCTTTTTTTACTAAATTTCTAATTTCTTTTATAATTTCTAGTTTTTGATACTCAATGTTCCACATTTTTTTAGTTTTACAAATTGAAAAAACAAAATTTTTAAAAATTTGCTTGCCGTTTTCTGAGTGGGTGACTTCAGGGTGAAATTGAACGCCATATATTTTTTTATTTGTATTTTCTATGATAGTAAATTTTGACTCGCTAGTCGAAGCTATTGCTTTAAAACCTTTAGGTAACTTAACTACCGCGTCCTGGTGGCTCATCCAAACTGCTTTCTCTTTTTTTTTAAAAAAATTTTTAATTAGATCAGATTTTTTTTTTTTTAAAATAAAAGCTCGTCCAAATTCTCTTTTTTTAAATGAGGATTTAATTTTGCCTCCAAAAAGTTTAGCTATCAATTGTAAACCGTAACAAATTCCAAGAATAGGAATTCCTTTAAACAAAATTTTTTTGGGTATTGTCTGAAATTTTTTTTTAGTAACTGTAGAGGGGCCTCCAGATAATACTATGCCTTTAATACTTTTGTAATCTTTTATGAAAGATAGCTCTTTTGGTGTAATTACTTCAGAGTATACTCCTAATTCTCTAACCCTTCGTGCAATTAATTTTGTCACCTGAGATCCGAAGTCTATAATTAAAATCTTATCCTTTTTTTGAGGTGACATTTATTTTTTTGATAAATTTTCGATTTCAATTTTCAATTTTTCACTCTCTAGACACAAATTCTTACAAAGTTTTCTTAATGTATAATTAAGTTCTTTGCTTTTTTTGTAATCAGAGCTTTCAAGTTTTAGTTTAGCAAGATTATATATGGCTTCTTCATTTTTTGGATTTAAAAGTATAACTGTATTTAAATTTTCTTCTTCAAGATTTTTTTTTTCCTGTTTTTTGAATATTTTTGATAAGTATAAATAAGACATCTCATTTTTGGGATTGAAAACGATGTCTTGCTCAAACTTAAATTTCGCTTGATCAAATTTTTCATCTTGGAATAAACTTAATCCCTCTTCAAAATATTTATTATTAGCTGAAACTGGACTAATTAATAAAATAAATAAAAACAAAAATATAATGTATCTTGTAATCATAATTTATAACTTGTATTTTTTTTTGTAATTTCCACACTATGCACCATGCTTTCGTAAAAGCCAGCTTTTGTAATTTTAATAAATTTAGCATTTTTCGATATATCTTTTAAATTTTTAGCTCCTATATAACCCATTGAGGATCTTAGACCTCCTTGTAACTGATAAATTATTTTGGATACTTTGCCTTTATATGCGACTCTGCCTTCCACGCCCTCCGGAATAAACTTAGATTTATCTTTAAAATTTTTTTGGAAATACCTGTTAGCAGATCCTGAAGACATAGCTCCAATAGATCCCATTCCTCTGTAATCTTTAAATATTTTTCCTTTAAGTTTATATTTTTTTCCCGGACTTTCATCTGTTCCTGCGAAAATAGAACCCATCATGATAGCGTCTGCTCCTGCCGCTAAAGCTTTTGCAATATCACCAGAAAATTTTATACCTCCATCGGAAATAATCTTTACATTTTTTTTATCTAGAGCTTTTTTTACTTCTAGTATCGCTGAAATTTGTGGGACACCAATACCTGAAACCATTCTAGTAGTACATATCGATCCAGGACCAATGCCAACTTTGATTATATCTGCACCTGAATTGTATAATCTTTTTGCTGCTTCACCGGTAGCTATATTCCCTACACAAACGGGAGGAACTTTTTTAAATTTTTTTATTTTCGACAACATATTTAAAACTTTTTTACTATGGCCATGAGCAGTATCGATTACGATTAAATCACATCCATTCAAAATTAATGACTTTGCTCTATCCAAATCTTCACTATTTGTGCCGATCGCTGCGCCAACTAACAATTTTTTTTTCTTAACTTTTATGATTTCTTTTGTTTGTTTTTTTATATTTAAATTTCGATGAATAACACCTATCCCTCCATTTATTGCCATAGCGACTGCCATCCTAGCCTCAGTAACAGTATCCATCGCAGATGATAAAAAGGGAACTTTTAGTTTGATTTGTCTACTTAATTTTAATGATATATTCGTTTCAGAGGGTAAAACGTTTGAATATTTTGGTGTAAGCAATACATCATCAAAGGTTAAAGATTCATTTATTGATCCCATATAAACTTATATACAATTTTAGAAATTTATAAAGTCTTTAAAGTATTGCAATGTAAATAAGTTTCCTTTGACTCATTTCGACTAGAGTCAGGCTTAAAAAAATTGACGTTTTTAAATAAAGAATTAGCTAATTTTTTTACTTCAATGAAATCTTCTCCCATAAACAGTTTAGAAATGAGAACGCCATCTTGCTTAAGCAATTCTACATAACAATTTAAAATTTCTGAACACAATTGATTAGTTCTTATTGAGTCAAGTGATTTACTTCCAGTTGTATTTGCTGCCATATCTGAGATAATAACATCTATTTTTCTTTGAAAAAAACTCTCAATTTTTGCTTTAGTAGATGGATTAAAAATATCTGATTTTACAAAACAAACATTATTAACAGGCTCCATTCGTTTAATATCTATCGACAAAATCTTCCCTTTATTCGCTATTTTACTTGCTACCTGCGACCAGCTTCCAGGCGCACTACCTAAGTCTAATATGTAAGAATTGTTCTTCAAAAACTTAAATTTTTTATTTAGCTCAATCAGTTTGAACGAGGCTCTTGATCTATAACCTTGAATTTTTGAATTTTTAAAATATGGATCTCTATGTTGTTTAATCTTCCAGGAATTACTTTTTTTAACTCTTTTGGATTTTTTCATTATAAAATATCTTCATGGTCTTCATCAGATATTTTTTCTGAATATTTTTTTTGCTGTTTTTTATAAAAAAAAAGACTTACTGGGATAGAAAAAAGATATGTAATGATAAAAGCTAAAAGTGTTTCAAAAGTGAAAAATAAAAGTGAAATAAAAATTATTCCAGCAGATAGAAGTAAAAATACTGTAGTTTTTGATGATATTGTTATTCTTTTAAATGATGGAGTTGGAAATTTGCTAACTAACAACAAAGCTATAACAACCGTTAGATAAGGAGTTATAAATTTAATATCAAAACCAAAATCAATTTTTGTTAAGTCATAAATTAGTGGCGTTAAAATTAATAATCCACCAACAGGTGAAGGTACTCCCTCGAAAAAATTATTTTTCCATGCTTGATTTTCATCAGTTTTAGTTAAATTGAATCTAGCTAATCTTAAAACACAACAAACTGAAAAAATAAGCGCAATAGCCCATCCAAGTTTTCCGTATTTGTTTAATTCCCAAAAGTACAAAATTAAAACAGGTGCAATACCAAAACTTACAAAATCTGTTAAAGAGTCTAATTCTTTTCCAAATTCTGATGTTCCTTTTATCAGTCTTGCAATTCTTCCATCTAAAGCATCCAAAATCGCAGCCAATAAAATTAAAGTGACAGCTAGACTATAGTTACCGTCGATTGAAAACTTTATTGAACTTATACCTAAACAAACACCGCCAAGTGTAATAATGTTAGGTAAAAGATATCTAGTTTTCTTTGATGATACTAATTTAAATTTTTTATTATGTTCCATTATTCTGAAGCAATTAAGCTTTCACCAGCTGTTACATTTTGCCCAAGTTTAGCTAAAACTTTTTTGTTTTTAAAATATATATCTACTCTACTACCAAATCTTATCATTCCTATTCTGTCTCCTTGTTTTAAATCTTGGCCTTGTTCTACTTCACAAACAATTCTTCTTGCTATTAAACCTGCTATTTGAACTATGATAATTTCCTCATTGTTTTTATTAGATTTAATTTTAAAATAATTTCTCTCATTTTCTTCACTTGCTTTATCTAAAGAGGCATTTAAAAATTTTCCAGGTTTGTAATAGATTTCTTCAACTTTTCCGCTTATTGGCACTCTATTAACATGACAATTAAAAACATTCATAAAGACGCTCACTTTTGTGAAAGTTGTATTTTCTAATCTTAACTCCTCGGGTCCTGATCTTTCAGACACATCTGTTATTAGACCATCGGCTGGACTTACTAGAAAAGCATCATCGTTTATTGGGAAACGTTCTGGATCTCGAAAAAAATAATATACCCATACTGTAATTAAAATAAGTATTAAACCTATTGATTTAGAAAAAAATAGAACTACGAATGTGGCTAAAATGGAGATAGCCAGGAATTTATACCCTTCTTTGTGTATCTTTGGAAAAATTGTATTAAACATAATTTTAAGTTTGCTAAATTTTTCTTAATATGTATAAAAATCACTGTTTAGCAATCAATATTTTATGGCAAAATTAAAAGTTAAAAATCCAATAGTTGAGTTAGATGGAGATGAAATGACTAGAATCATATGGTCGTTTATAAAAGATAAGCTAATTAAGCCATATCTTGAGATAGATCTCAAATACTATGATCTTGGTATGGAGAGTCGAGACAAAACTGATGACCAAATTACGGTAGATGCGGCAAATGCAATCAAACAACATGGAGTAGGCGTGAAATGTGCAACTATTACACCCGACGAAGCTCGTGTAGAAGAATTTAAACTAAAAAAAATGTGGAGATCGCCAAATGGTACTATTAGAAATATCTTAGGTGGTACAGTTTTTAGAGAGCCAATTATTTGTAAAAATGTTCCTAAATTAGTTCCAGGTTGGACAAAACCAATAGTGATAGGAAGACATGCTTTTGGTGATCAGTACCGAGCCACTGATTTTCTTATACCAGGTGAAGGAAATTTGGAAGTCAAATGGACTTCAAAAGATGGAAAAGATAAGAAAGAGTTTAAAGTTTTTGATTTTCCCGGATCTGGAACTGCTCTTACAATGTACAATTTAGATGATTCTATAAAAAATTTTGCAAGAGCATGTATGAACTACGGCCTTGGAAGAAAATGGCCAGTTTATTTGTCTACTAAAAACACAATTCTTAAAGCATATGATGGAAGATTTAAAGATCTTTTCCAAGAAGTTTTTGAGAAAGAATTTTCTGATAATTTCAAAAAGGCAAATATTACTTACGAACATAGATTAATTGATGACATGGTTGCATGCGCTATGAAATGGAATGGTGGATACGTTTGGGCGTGTAAGAATTACGATGGTGACGTACAGTCTGACACTGTTGCTCAGGGATTTGGATCTTTAGGTCTCATGACTAGCGTGTTAATGACGCCAGACGGCAAGACAGTCGAGTCAGAAGCTGCTCATGGAACTGTTACTAGACATTATAGAATGCACCAACAAGGTAAGGAAACTTCTACAAACCCAATAGCATCTATATTTGCTTGGACAAGGGGTTTAGCTCACAGAGGAAAACTTGATGGGAACAAGGAACTAGTTAAATTTTCTAATAATGTTGAGGAAGTATGTGTTAAAACAGTTGAAAGCGGTTCAATGACTAAAGATTTAGCAATTTTAATAGATAAATCAAATAAATATCTAACAACGAGTCAATTCTTGGAAGCTATTGATGGAAATTTAAAGAAGAAACTTAACTAATTTTTTTAGATATTTCTTTAAAAGCATCCTCAATTTTGTTTTGATCTACACCACCGGCTTGAGCAAAATCTTTTCTACCACCACCACCTTTGCCACCCAAAATAGCAGATGCAGCTTTTACTAAATCGACAGCATCATATTTTGATGTTAAATCTTTAGAAATTCCTACAGCTAAACCGACCTTATCTTCAAAAGTCGAAATACTAATTATTATTCCAGATTTGATATCTTTTTTTCCTTGATCAATTACACTCCTCAATTCTTTTGGAGGAAAATCTTTTAAAGTTTGTTCTCGAATTAATACATTCCCAATTTTTTTATCCTTGATTATATTTTTACTTTTATCTTTCTTGATACCTTCAATTTTTACTTTGTTAAGCTGTTTATTCAAATTTTTTAAATTTTCAGACAAATCTAAATCTTCTTTAAAATAAGGTTTAATTTTCAATTTTAGTAATTCATTATTAATAAGTTTTATATCTTTTTTAAGATTAGATTCTTTCAGAGATTTATCTTTCTTTTGCGTTTTTTCGTATTCTTCTAATTTCTTGTCTCTTAATGCCTCAACCCTTCTCACTCCTGATGCAATAGATGATTGACTTATTACTTTAAACTTACCAACTTCTTTAGTATTTTTTACATGAGTTCCTCCACATAGCTCTGTTGAGAAGAAACCATTATTTTCCTTGCCCATAAAAACCACTCTTACTTCATCCCCATACTTCTCTCCAAATAATGCAAGAGCACCCATATTAACTGCCTCCTTTGGGGTCATTATTCTTGTTTGCACATCAGAAGAACCCTCTACTATTTCATTAACTATATTATTAATTTTAGTCATTTCATCTTTTTCAATAGGTTTGTTATGACTAAAATCAAATCTTAACCTTTCAGGTGAGACTAATGATCCTTTTTGTGTCACATGCTTTCCCAATGTTCTTCTTAATGACTCATGCAATAAATGAGTGGCTGAATGATTCGCTTTAGAATTATTTCTTTTTAACACGTCTATTTTTAAATTAACGCTTTGCCCAATTGAAATTGAACCTTTTTCAACTTTTCCATGATGAACAAATAAATCTCCCATTTTTTTTTGTGTATCATTTATTTTAATTTTACAATTTGAGTTAAAAATATAACCCTGATCACCTACTTGGCCGCCAGACTCTCCGTAAAATGGAGTTTGATTAGTTATGACTTCTATTTCATCTCCAGCGCTAGCAGATTCAACGAATTTTTCTTTTTTTGAAATTTTTATTATTACACCTTCAGCTTTATCAAATTCATAACCTAAAAATTCAGTAGGGCTTAGTTCCTCTCTAACTTTAAACCACCTTTCCTCAAGAGATTTATCTCCAGATCCTTTCCAATTTGCTCTAGCTAAATTTTTACTTTTTTCCATCTCCCTCTCAAATCTGTCACTGTCTACTTTAATGTCTTTACTTCTTAAGATGTCAGCGGTCAGATCTAAAGGGAAACCATAGGTATCATATAATTTAAAGGCCTCTAAACCTGGAAAGGTTTTATTTTGGACTTTATTTAAATTTTCTTCGAGTATTTTCATACCGCGCACTAAAAGAGAAGAAAATTTCTCTTCCTCGTTTTTAAGAGTTTCAACTATCAACTCTCTACCGTTTATTAATTCTGGATAACTGTTTTGCATCTCGTTTAGTAAAACTTCAAAAAGTTTATAAAAAACAGGATTTTTGCTACCTAAAGAATGAGCATGTCTCATGCCTCTTCTCATAATTCTTCTTAAAACATATCCTCGACCTTCATTAGAAGGTAATATTCCTTCAGCAATTAAAAAACTAGATGCTCTTAAGTGATCAGCGATAACTCTGTGGCTTGCTATTGTTTTACTGTCGATTGAAGTCTTTGTTAAATCAGATGAAGCAGCCATTATTTTTTGAAAATGATCAATTTTATAGTTATCGTGAGTACCTTGTAAAACTGCTGTCATCCTTTCAAGTCCCATACCTGTATCCACTGAAGGTTTTGGCAGTTCAATTCTTTTTTCTTTTGATATTTGTTCGTACTGCATAAATACAAGGTTCCAAATTTCTATAAATCTGTCACCGTCTTCGTCAGGACTACCAGGTGGACCACCTTTCAACTTGTCACCATGATCATAAAAAATTTCAGAACAAGGACCACAAGGTCCTGTGTCTCCCATTGACCAAAAGTTATCAGATGTTGAAATTTTTATTATTTTACTTTCATTTAATCCAGCAATTTTTTTCCAAAGATTAAATGCATCGTTATCTTCATGAAAAACAGTAACTAATAATTTTTCTTTAGGTAAATTAAAGTCTTTAGTTAAAAGATTCCAAGCATGATGAATAGCTTGTTCTTTGAAGTAATCGCCAAATGAGAAATTTCCTAACATTTCAAAAAAAGTATGGTGTCTTGGAGTATAGCCAACATTTTCTAAATCATTATGTTTGCCACCTGCTCTTACACATTTTTGTGATGTGGTCGCAGTTTTATACGGTCTTTTTTCTAACCCAGTGAACACGTTTTTAAATTGAACCATTCCAGAATTAGTAAACATTAACGTTGGATCGTTATTTGGGACTAAATTGCTTGAGTCGACAATGTGATGATTATTTTTTTTAAAATATTCTAAAAATTTTTTTCTTACATCTGTAAGTAAAATTTGACTCATACTCAATTAAATACAGATATTTTTCAGCTTGTCTATAAAGAGATTAATTAGTTGGCTTTTTATCGTTATCTACAACAACGCATATTTCAGATTTTGTGAGAAACCTTTGTCCAGTACCATTGTCTAATGAGAACATTCCACCTATTCCTTTGACTGCATCAATAGTCAGATCTGTATGTTTCCATTTTTCATACTGATCTTCATTCATATAAAATGGAGTTCCATCTACCTCTCCTAGCTTTATATCACTATTACCTACTTGGTATTCTTTTGCTGGAAAACACATTGGCGCACTACCATCGCAGCATCCACCTGATTGGTGAAATAAAAGATCGTCACCGTGAACCTCTTTAATATCGTTAAGTAATTTTTTTGCAGATAATGTGAATGATACTTTCATTTGTATATTTCGGCCCATGATTAAGAATCATGGGCCATTATATATTATTGGTTAAAAGAAGCCTAATTTTTTCTCACTGTAAGACACGTGTAAATTCTTTACTTGTCTGTAATGATTTAACATCATTTTGTGAGTTTCTCTTCCTATACCAGATTGTTTGTATCCACCAAATGCAGCGTGAGCAGGGTAGGCATGATAACAGTTTGTCCAAACTCTACCTGCTTCAATACCTCTACCCATTCTGTATGCAATGTTTCCGTCTCTAGTCCAAACACCTGCTCCTAATCCATAAAGAGTATCATTAGCTATTTCTAATGCTTCTTTCTCATCTTTAAAAGTTGTAACTGATACAACTGGTCCAAAGATCTCCTCTTGGAATATTCGCATATTGTTTTTACCTTCGAAAATTGTCGGTTGGATATAGTTTCCTTTTTCAAGACCGCTATTGATTTTAGCTTCACTTCCGCCACATAGAACTTTGGCACCTTCTTTTTTACCTAAGTCTAAATAAGACTTAATTTTTTCCATTTGTTCTAATGAAGCTTGAGCTCCAATCATAGTTTCCATTTTTAAAGGATTGTCCTGTTTTACAGCTTTGGTTCTCGCAATTGCTTTCTCCATGAATTTATCATAGATGGATTTTTGAACTAAAGCTCTGCTTGGACAAGTACAAACTTCTCCCTGGTTAAGCGTAAACATAGCAAAACCTTCTAAACATTTGTCAAAGAAGTCGTCATCTTTAGCCATAACATCTTCAAAGAAAATATTTGGTGATTTGCCACCTAATTCCAATGTAATTGGAATTAAGTTTTGAGATGCATACTGCATAATCAGACGTCCAGTAGTAGTTTCACCTGTAAAAGCAATCTTCTTAATTCTTTTTGAAGAAGCTAAAGGCTTACCTGCTTCAAGACCATACCCACTTACAACGTTAACAACACCTGCAGGTAACAGATCTCCTATTAGTTCCATTAAAAGCATAATTGATGCTGGTGTTTGTTCAGCTGGTTTTAATACAACGCAGTTTCCTGCTGCCAATGCTGGAGCTAGTTTCCATGTAGCCATTAATAATGGGAAGTTCCAAGGTATTATCTGACCAACCACCCCTAATGGTTCTGGTATATGGTAAGAATATTCACTATTACTGATTTCAGCAACTGAACCTTCCTCAGCTCTTATTACTCCTGCAAAATATCTCCAGTGATCAATTACCAAAGGTAAATCTGCAGCCATACATTCTCTTATTGGCTTACCATTGTCTAAACATTCTGCTGTAGCTAAAACATTTAAATTTTTCTCTATTACATCAGCAATCTTTAAGAGAATATTTGATCTCTCAGTGATTGATGTTTTTCCCCAAGCAGGAAATGCTGCGTGGGCTGCGTCAAGAGCAAAATCAACGTCTTTTTCATTCGATCGTGGCACCTTACAGATAACTTCATTAGTGATAGGAGTAGTATTATCAAAATACTTTCCAGATTTAGGTTCTACAAATTTTCCGTTGATGTAGTTTCCATATTTAGCTTTAAATGGAAATTTAACCTTCAAATGAGAGGTATCTAAAGATGAAGACACTTTCGAGCTTGATGCTTGTTGTGTACTCATTTTTCCCCCTTTTATTTTTTTTCCTAATTAAAACCAATCTGAACTAGATTGTACACTTCTTTTTTTGACACCTATTTTTAATATACTAGATATTGATTTTATCAATTTTAAGTTGAGGTTTCATGAGAAACGGGAGGCTTTTATAAACCTCCCGTTGAAATGATGGCAAAAAATTTTATTCTTCCTCTTTTTTATCGCTAATTTTTTCTTTAGATGAAGGATTTCCCTCGAGCTCTTTACTTATTGCAGAAGCTTCGTCTCTGATAATTTTTTCTATTTCCGCTGCAGCGTTTGGATTTTTTTGGAGGTAAATTTTTGCATTTTCTCTACCTTGACCTATTTTTTCACCCTTATACGCATACCAGGCTCCAGATTTTTCAACCACACCGGCTTTGGTACCAAGATCAATTAATTCACCCAATTTACTTATTCCTTTTCCATACATAAGATCGAACTCAACAACTTTAAATGGTGGTGCAACTTTATTCTTAATCACTTTTACTCTAGTTGAGTTACCTATAATTTGATCTTTTTCTTTAATTGCCCCTATTCTTCTTATATCCATTCTTACAGATGAATAAAACTTAAGAGCATTACCGCCTGATGTAGTTTCTGGATTACCAAACATAACACCAATTTTCATTCTTATTTGGTTAATAAATATTACCATTGTATTTGATTTAGAAACTGAACCAGTAATTTTTCTTAATGCCTGACTCATCAATCTAGATTGTAGACCCACATGGTGATCTCCCATTTCTCCCTCTAACTCAGCTTTTGGAGTTAATGCTGCAACTGAGTCCACTACTAAAACTGAAATTGATCCAGATTTTATTAATGTGTCAGTTATTTCCAAAGCCTGTTCTCCAGTGTCTGGCTGCGAGATTAGTAATTCTTCAGTTTTTACACCTAGTTTCTTTGCATAGACCGGATCCATAGCATGCTCCGCGTCAACAAATGCGCATATTCCACCAGCTTTTTGAGCTTCAGCTACTACTTGTAAAGCTAAAGTAGTTTTACCTGATGACTCCGGACCATAAATTTCAATAATTCTTCCTTTTGGTAAGCCTCCAATACCAAGAGCTAAGTCCAAACTTAAAGAACCAGTTGAAATGGCCTCAACATCTAATGCTTGCTGTTGTCCAAGCCTCATTACTGAGCCTTTTCCAAAATTTTGATCTATTTGGCTGATTGCAGCCTCTAAAGACTTATTTTTTTCCTTTAATTCTTGTTGTTTTTTATTATCAGTTTTCACCACTTTTAAGTTATTTTTTGTCATTTTTTATCCTTTTTATTGTTCGAATCATTAATATAAATGTACACATTTTGTTCTTTTTATCAAGGGGTATCTAAAGGTAAGTAATATCAGCACTATTTGAGCAGTTTAAGAGATAAAGTTCCCAGCTGTTTAGCTAACTTAAATTGAGAAACAAGAAAATCTTTTTCCGCCTTAACAAAAGCAACCCTAGCATCAAGCAATAAACTTCTTGATTGAATTACATCTAAAGTAGTTCTTGAATTACCAGAGTCATATTCTGATGTAATACCTTCGTTAGCGATTTCTGCAGCCTCTAATTGGGCTTTTGTAGAGGCTAGAACACTTTTTGATGATAAGTAGTTAGACCATGAGTTTGAGGTCTCTGTTATTGTATTACTTTGAGTATCTTGTAATAAAATTTGTGCTCTTTGCCTATCGAAGGATGATTTTTTAATTGAGGAAATATTTTCCCCACCTTTGATAATCGGCCATGTTATTTTAGCTTGAACTGACTCTTCAGTCTTCTCATCTAGTGTAAGACTAAAATCTTTATTTTCAGTCTTAGAAATATTGATTGAAGCTGAGGGAGAAAGTCTTGACTTTTCAATATTTAATTCTTTTTCAGCTATCTGATAATCAAGTTTTGAAATTAGTAAATCAATATTGTTTGATTTTGCTATATCAATAGAAGTTTTAAGAGAGGATGGTAGATTTAATATAATCTTATCTTTTAGGTTTTCTGGATCTGGTGCTTTTTCCCCAATTATTCTTTCAAAATTTATTTTAGAAGAATAAAACTCTGTTTGTGCTTTAATTAAATTTGCATTGGCACCAGCTAAGGATGATTCGGATTGTGCTAGATCAGTTAATGTTATTTCGCCTTTTTGAACTCTAACACTATCAAATTCTACTTGCCTTTCAAATAGATTTACATTCGAATTATAAAACTTTTCATTTTTAAATTTAAATATTAAGTCAAAATAAGCTGACGCAGTTTTTAAAATTGTTTCTTGTTTAGTTTGTCTTAACTCTAATTTTGCTTTTTCAGTTTGAAGTTCTGATTTTTTAAAGGTGTTCAATCCTTTAAATCCCGAAAATATAGTTTGTTCCAAAGATATAGACTTGCTTTCAGTGTCCAAACTCGTATCAGATAAATTAGATCCATTCTTATCAATACGATTTGTTGTTGTTGAACTAGTTTGATCGCCTGATAATGTTATACTTGGCAAAAATTCACTTCTTGATATATTTCTACTTTGCTTAACTGACTCGAGTTTTTTTCTTTCAGCGTTTAACTGTAAATTATTTGCTAACGCCTTTTCAGTAAAAAAGATTAAATTTATTTCAGCATTTAATCTAGAAATTAACAAAAAAAATATTAATAGGATATATTTTATTTTCATTTAATTAAAATTAATTGATTTTAATTTATGTTTACTGTCTATTTTTACAATAACATCAGACTTTTTAGTCATAGTGTTTAGCATGTGCCTCGTAAGTCGTTCGTAAAACATAATAAAGTTTTTTACTTCATTATCATTCATAATTTTATTTCCTCTAGATTTTGTTCTTAATTTTTTTTCTTGTAAAAGTCTCCATTCGTAAACTTTTTTAAAACTTGGGACTTTTAAAAATATTAATTTATCAATTAATTTAAATATTTTACTATACTCTTTTTTTAATTTATTATTCACATAAAGTCTCCATGTAGAATTTTTATCCTTTTCTTTTTCTAACTTATTAATCGGTATTAATAAATCTCTATTATTTTGCGCTTTTGCACCAATGCACCAACCTTCAAAAATAATAATATCAGGTTTTTCTTTAATACTTTGCCAATATTTTTTTGGAAGCCTATTATCTGTAGATTTATCAAATATAGGGATATTGACCTTATCAAATTTACTTTTTTTTAGTTTTTTAATGGTATTTAACAAAAGTTTTGTATCATGTGTTCCTGGAACTCCCCTTGTTAAAAAAAGAGGACTTATCTTTAATGACATTTTTTTTCTATCTTTTAATGTTTTATAAAAATCATCAATCGAAAAAATTACAGTGTTTAAGTTAAATATTTTTTTTAAAATTATTTTTAAAATATTTGATATTGTAGATTTCCCAGACCCTTGTCCTCCTGTAATACCTATTATTTTTACTTTTTTATCCTTTATGTGTTCTTCATTTATTATATTACTAATTGGTAAATAAAACTTTTTTAATTGCTTCAGTTTATCTCTAAAAGGTTCGGACATTACTTCTTGCGAATGAAGATATTTTAAATAATCACTCTTGATTTTCTGATAATCCAAATTACCAAATTTCATATTATTTGTTGTAAATTAACTAATTGTTTTTTTTATAGCATCTTCTAGATACTCAAGTCTATCTTGACCCCAAAATATCTCTTTATTGAGAACATAAGATGGTGCTCCGAACACATTTTGATTAATTGCATCTTTTGAATTCTCTTTATACTTAGCATCTATTTCATCAGATAACGCTAAATTTTTGATATCTTCAAATTTTAAATCCAATTTTTCACAAATTTCTTCAAGAACTTTATAATCAGAAATGTCTTTTTCTAAAGACCAAAGATATTCTAAACAATTACTGCTAAAACTAAGTTTATTACCTTTATTACACGCTGCTATAACAAATTTTGCAGGCAAATGTGGGTCCGATGGTGGAAAAAATTTAGGTTGTTTGTTTATTGGAATATCAAATTTTTTTGCAATTCTATCTATTTCTATCAGTCTGTACTTTTGTCTAGAAGGATGTCTTTTAGGTACTGGTAAACCACCGGTATTTGAAAAAATTGTATCAACTAAATCAACAGGTTTTTCTTCGACTTCTAGGTTATACTTTTTAATAAGTGATAAAAATCTTTTAACTGCCAAATAAGAAAAAGGCGAAGCTATACTAAAATAATATTCTATTTTCATAAATTTAACTAAATTGCTTATTTAAGATCACAATATGCATGTTTATCTTCATCCACAAGATATCAAATTCTACAAGAAATGTTCACCTTTTGATTCTCTTTTGACTCTATTAGAGACTCTTATTTCAACTTAATGGTGTGTTATCTCTTTTACTCCAGAAAGATTTTGATGAGAGTTAATTAGGTCTTTTTCAGACTCTCTTTGAGAAACAACAAAAATTAACAAATTAAAAATTATAATAAATAATATCAATAAAATTGAGAAATTTCCTAAGGATGAATTTAAGTAAGCTAATAAAATTATAATGAACGCTGACCTTAAAAAAACATGATACTTGAAAACTGCAATTATTGAAAAAGAATGAATTAGAAGTTTAAATAATGACATTTTTGATGGCCCAAAATACCTTAAACCTCTCACAGAGTTTATTTCATTTAAAAATTTCACATTTTTTTTTACCGTGCCAGAAAAACTACTCCACAAACTAGCCTTTGAATGTAATCTTCCTACATCTTCTTTAGTCAAAATACTAAAATTACCAAAATTAATATTTTTTCCCGTGAAGATTAAAGTAATGAATTTATGAGCTTTATAAAGAAACTGAAAAAAAGGACCCTCTGATCTTTTGACTCTTTTAGCCACAACCGAGACCGAAGGTTTTTGAATAATTACATCTACTAAACTTTTTATTTCTATTGGTCTGTCTTCACCGTCTCCATCCATTAACAGGAGATAATCAAAATCTTTTTTCTGGAATACATACCTTATACCAAACGCATTACATCTAGCATGCCCTCTATTCTGCCTCATATTTAGGATTTCTAAAGATTTAATATTTCCAGGCTTAATCAATTTAGGTTGGTCTATGGTAGATGCATCATTAACAACCAAACACTCAAAATTAATGTCCCGAAAAGTTGAGATAATCTCATTAATTTCTAACATCAGCTTTTTAAGGGATTCCCAGTCGTTAAAGACGGGTATCAAAATTATAATTTTTTTCATCTTTGACCAATCATACAATATCCTACTGGTTTTATAGTTCCATAAACACCTGGGCAAATATTTTTTAGAATTTTAGGATTTCCAGTATAAATTATTCCTTCGCCTATTTTTAAATCCAAAGGACTTTTTTTTAATTCTATAATCCATTTTGGTCTGGAACTTAAATGATAAGATAAATTTCCAGCATACCACTCATCACCAATCACTAATTTAATTTCATTGTAATAATTTTCATCCCATCTATTTTGAACCAATCTAGCAATTTCTTTTCCCGGATAGTCAGTTCTTTTAAAATCATTTGTTAGAGAAACAATTGTATATGTGGCAGGTGAAATAAAAAATAATAACAAAAAAATTAAGTAAAATTTTTTGAGATTTTTGATGTTTATACTGCTTTTAAAAATTTGGATTAACATTATACCTGATAAAAGATAAAATGGTGTCATCCACATTGTTCTTATCTTAACTCCAAAAATTGTAGAAGTTAAAATTATTAAGAATATTGGTAAAATAAAAGTAAATAAAAGAAAGATCATCTTGCTATCTAAAATAAACTTTTTAATTTTAATTTTTTTGATCAAAAACAAAAACATTAAAAAAAGAGGGATTAGGATCGCAATTTGTTTGAGAATAAAAATTAAAGGAAAGATTAGATGATTTAATTGATTATCATTTACTCCAGTTCTTTGTAAACCGTAACTTAAGCTAATAAATTCATTTTGTACCAACCATACTAAATGTGGAAAAACTACTATTAAAGCGACTGGACCTATAATAAAAAAATTATATGATTTATTTTTCTTATTTATAAATAAATAGATAAATAAAATTTTAATTCCTATTATTAGATAAATAAAAAGATATTTTGATAAAAATCCTAAACCTAAACATAAAGCTAATATAACGAAATCTATTTTCTTATCATATTTTATACAACGCCAAGTGAATAATGCACTGAGTGCCCAAAAAGGTAATTGGGAAACATTAACGTTAAATTCCGGTGTGGTATAATTATAAAAATATATTCCTTCTAACAACATGACAGAAATTAAAGCTAAATTTAAATTACCAAATAAATCATAAGCTAATTTAAAAATTGCTATAAAAGCCAAAATTACAAAAATTTGACTTAGTAAGTAGTACGCCCAATCTTGATTACCAAAAATTTGATAAAATAATTCCACTGCAAAAGCACTTAGAGGTGGATGTTTGTTAAATCCCCAATCTAAATTACTTCCCCATGCTAAAGCCTCTATGGTGTCTAGTGGTAAGTTAGTGTTTGTTAAAGACGGTACTAACGTCCAAATCAATAAATGCGAAAAAAGAAAAATATATAAGTTTCTATGTATACTTTTATTTAAGATCATATGATAAATTTATTACAATTTATAAACTATTGACACGAGTAAAATCAAACATATACTCCCCGAGATTGAAAAATGCCTAAAAAAACAGTTTCTAAAAAAAAATATATACCAAACACCAAAGAAAAGTATATGTGTGCAAAACATAAAAAATTTTTCACTGATGAATTATTAAAATGGAAAAGAGATATTATCAAAGCAAATAATTTAGGTAATATATTAAATTCTAATGATGACAACGTATCTTCTGCAGATATTGTTGATCAAGCTTCTTCGTACACTGATAAGTCAGTAGAAATGAAAGCTTTAAACAGAAGTAGAAAATTGATATCAAAAATTAATTCTGCTTTACAAAGATTACGTGATGGAACTTATGGTTTTTGCGAAGAAACAGGTGAACCTATTGGTTTGAAGAGATTGATGGCTAGGCCGGTCGCAACACTATCAATTGAAGCTCAAGAGAGACATGAAAGGGATGAAAAAATATTTATTGACGATTAAACTTTAGGAATTTCTTCACCTTTATTCAACAAATCATATCCTTTTTTTACAGCCTCTCTTGTAGATATTTCGTAAT
Organism: uncultured Pelagibacteraceae bacterium; assembly: GCA_902595375.1. Taxonomy (GTDB): domain Bacteria; phylum Pseudomonadota; class Alphaproteobacteria; order Pelagibacterales; family Pelagibacteraceae; genus Pelagilacustribacter. The sequence continues at coordinate 63,189 of CACJPW010000001.1, forward strand.
ACCATCTCGATAAATTCTTATGGCTTTTTAATCCAATGTCATGCCATTCATGTCTAGCAATCCACGGAAATGTCGCAATATCTGCTATTGTGTAATTTTTACCAGCAAGAAATCTTGATTTAGAAAGGCGTTCATCAAGTTCTTTATAGACTCTACGACAAATATTGAAGTATCTCTCTTCTCCAAATTTACTTTTTCCAGGATTATAGTGGTGGAATTGATGGTGCTGGCCAAGCATTGGTCCAATGTAACCCATCTGACCCATTAACCATTGGTTAATTATTGTCCTTTCATTTACATTATAAAATTTTCCACTTTTTTCTCCTAAGTAAATAAGTATTGCACCAGACTCGAATAAGCTCTGTTTACTGTCGTGATCAATTATTACAGGTGTTTTACTAAAAGGACTTAATTTTTTAAAGTCAGGTTTAAATTGTTCATCTTTATTTATATTTATTTTTATTACCTTATATTTATAATGAATTTCCTCGAGCATTATTGAAATTTTCTTACCGTTAGGAGTATTAGCGGTAAGCAACTCAATCATTTTTTTCCCAATCTATTTTGAATAGTTTTTGAAGAAGTTGTAAATTCAAATCTATATTTTTCATTTGGTCTAGCCCTTTTAAAACACTCAACAGAAGCTAAGGCAACTTCATGAAAACCAGACAAAATTAATTTTAATTTTCCGGGATAAGTGCAAATATCACCAGCTGCAAATATGCCCTTTTTATTAGTTTCAAAGTTTTCGGGATTTACCTTAATTGTTTTTTTTTCCATACCTAACCCCCACTCAGCAATTGGGCCGAGTTTCATTATTAAACCAAAAAAACTAAGAATTACATCTGTGTCAACTGTTTCTATTTTTCCGTTATCAAATTTAAGATTAATAGACTTAATATTTTCTTCTCCATCAATACTATCAAGCTGACAAGGTGTTTTTATTGATATAATGCCTTTTTTTTGTAATTCTTTAATCTTGATTAATGTATGTTGCGCTCCTCTAAAATCATTTCTACGATGAATTAAAGTCACATTTGAAAATTTAGATAACTCTAAAGCCCAATCTAAAGCTGAGTCTCCTCCTCCAAAAATTGAAATGTTTTTATTCTTAAAATCGTCTTTGTTTTTAATCGCATAAAAAATTGATTTACCTTCAAACTTTTCTGCTCCTTTTAATGCTAATTTCCTTGGCTCAAATGAGCCCACACCCCCAGCAATAATTATATTCGGAGCTATGAATTCATTATTATTTGTTGTTTTGACATTCCAATTACTCTCTTTTTGTTTTACCTCCTCTACTCTTTCATTTAAAAAAAATTTTGTATCGAAAGGTTTTATTTGATCTAATAATCTCTTAGTCAACTGTTCTCCTGTACATTCGGGCACTGCTGGTATATCGTAAATTGGTTTATCTGGATAAAGTTCTATACATTGACCTCCAACTTTATCTAAGTTATCTATTACAACTGCACTTAATCCCTTTAAACCAAGTTGATGAACAGCAAATAAACCGACTGGACCAGCTCCAATTATTATTGTGTCAAATTTCTTCATCAAGTTTGTTTTTCCGGAGTCGTAACTTCTAAACCATCAAGATCATCACTAACTATTATCTGGCAACTCAACCGACTATTTTTTTTTGGTTCAAATGCCATATCAATCATGTCGACTTCTGCTTCTTCTGCTTTAGGTAGTTTAGTCAACCAATTTTCTTCAACATATACATGACATGTAGCACATGCCATAGAGCCTCCACAGTCAGCGTCAATACCAGATATTTCATTTTGTATAGCGCCTTCCATAACTGTAAGACCATTTTCAACTTCAATAGTTTTTGAATTACCTTGGCTATCATTGTAAATAATTTTAGGCATGAACTTAATATAAGTATCTAATAACAAAAGGGCAAGTATGCAAAACATACCCGCCCTTATGTTTAATAATTTTATTCTATTATCTAGATGATAATCTTGTGTTTTGCATTGCTGCTGCCCAAATTACTAGACCAAAAGCGATCTTATTAATAAAGTCAGCTAAATTGTAAATTACGTTTAAAGCATTTGCATCAACACCACCAGTTAGGTAACCAAAAATATACCCTAAAGGATATATTGCCCAACCAATAGTTACGATTATTCTCATAGCACTGAACGCTGTAGACATAGCTTTGTTACCAGCTTTTGCCGCCATTGTTCCAGCTTCTCCTGAGAATATTTCAAACAAGATGTAAATCCATCCAGCCATTCCAATTACGAAACCTACAAATGGTTGTATATAACCAGCTTCACCTAAGTATCCACCGATTAACATTACTAATGAACCAATTAATAGCTTCCAGAATATAGAAGTTGGCACCTTTCTAACAGCTGCCAAGATTAGATAGAATTCGATCATTTGAAGTGGCACTGTGATTAACCAGTCGATATATCTATACACCGTTGGTGAGTCACCTGTTGTCACCCAAACTTCTCTCATATAAATGTAGTGAAGAAATGCAACACCTGTTACAAGTCCCGCTACTGTTAAAGATGTTCTCCATGATGCCGCAACAGTTCCTCTTTCTGCAAAGAAAAATACAGTTGTTGCAATCATTCCCATAGATACAAGCCAAAATGAAATTCCTACGAAATCATTTGTTTGTAACATGGCAGTCGCTGCGTTAGCCGAGCTTGTTATACCTAAAAAGGCAATAGCTGCTAAAGCAAGAAGACCTAATTTTCTCATGAAAACCTCCCTCGTTTGTTTAGTTTTCGTTTAGTTTATATATAAACTACTCGGACGAGTGATAAATAAGCTCACCACCGAATAATATTGAAAGGACATTAGTAAAAAACAAAGTTACAGTGAAGTGTTTTTTTTGCAAAAAAGCCGCATATTTATTGGATTTTCTGTTTTTTTTTGGGGATATTTATGAAATAATCACTTTATTATTGAAAAAACGGGGGGGTAAGATTGACTCAAAAATATGCTGAAATTTATCAAAAATCCATCAAGAACAAAGAGAATTTTTGGAAAGAAATTTCAAATGATATATTTTGGTATCAAAAACCAACAAAGATTTTAAATTCTGATAATCCTCCCTTTTATAAATGGTTTGAAGATGGGATAACAAATACATGTTACAACGCTTTAGATCTTCATATTGATCAAGGTAGAGGTGAAAAGCTTGCAATTATTTATGATAGTCCCATAACTGGTTCAAAAGAAAAGATAACTTATAAAAAGCTAAAAGAAAAAGTTTCTTTATTTGCTGGAGCTTTAAAAAAACAAGGCGTAAACAAAAGAGACAGGGTTATAATCTATATGCCTATGATACCAGAGGCAGTAATAGCTATGCTAGCCTGTGGGAGAATTGGTGCGGTCCACTCAGTTGTATTCGGAGGCTTTGCTGCAAATGAATTAGCAAGCAGGATTGATGACTCTAAAGCTAAAATACTTGTTACCGCCTCTTGTGGCTATGAGCCTGGACGAACTGTTCATTACAAACCTTTAGTGAATAAAGCATTGGAATTAGCAAATCATAAAATTAAAAGATGTATAATTTTTCAAAGAGAAAAGGACAAAGCAGAATTAAATCCTACAATAGATATCACTTGGGAAGATGCTAACAAAGATGCAAAGCCTGCAGAATGTGAAAAAATGAATGCAAATGATTACGCTTATATTCTTTACACATCAGGAACTACAGGCCTTCCAAAAGGAATAGTCCGAGATATAGGTGGACATATAGTTGCATTAAAATGGACTATGAAAAACATTTACAATATTAATCCAGAGGACGTATGGTGGTCTGCTAGTGATATTGGTTGGATAGTTGGACACTCTTATATAGTGTATGGTCCATTATTTTATGGATGTACGACGGTTTTGTTCGAGGGAAAACCTGTGGGAACTCCTGATGCAGGAGTTTTTTGGAGAATAATTTCAGAACACAAAGTAAAATCTCTTTTTACTGCTCCAACAGCAATAAGAGCTATTAAAAAAGAGGATCCCAATGGAGAATTTTTTAAGAAATATGATTTAAGCAAGTTTGATAAACTATTTCTTGCTGGTGAGAGGGCCGACCCTGATACAATAAAATGGTTTGAAAAACTTTCAAATTCTCCTGTAATTGATCATTGGTGGCAAACTGAAACGAGTTGGGCAATAACATCAAGTTGCACAGGCATTGAGAATTTTCCTGTAAAATATGGGTCGGCTTTTAAACCAGTCCCAGGTTATGATCTTAAAGTTTTAAATTCTGAAGGTAAAGAAGTAGGCCCGGGCAAGATGGGGGATATTGTTGTAAAACTTCCTCTTCCTCCAGGAACATTTCCAACATTGTGGGGAGCAGATAAAAGATACAAGGAAAATTACATGACTACTTACCCTGGATATTATCAAACTTATGATGCGGGACACATAGATGAAGATGGTTATGTTTGGATCATGTCAAGAACAGACGATATTATTAATGTTGCAGGTCATAGATTGTCGACTGGGGCTATTGAAGAGGTTTTGGCAGAACATACAAATGTTGCGGAGTGTGCAGTAATAGGAATTGCCGATAAACTTAAAGGTCAAATACCTATTGGTTTGCTGGCGCTTAAGGCAGGTGTAACTAAGGATAAAAAAGAAATAATTAGCGAATGTGTAAAGATGGTACGAGAAAAAGTTGGTCCAGTTGCGGCATTTAAAATAGCAATTGTAGTGAAGAGATTGCCTAAAACTAGATCAGGAAAAGTGCTTAGGGGAACTGTAAGAAAAATTGCAGATAATGAACCTTACAAAATGCCAGCAACTATAGATGATCCTGTTATTTTAGATGAAATAAAACAAGACTTAAAAGATAATAATATTCTAAAACTTTAAAGGTTCCCCTTTAGATTCAACTAATATTTTTCCCTCGGACATTACTAAAATACCGTTTACAATTGTGCCCACAGGGAACCCTTTTACTTTATAATTATGAAAGGGTGTCCACCCACATTTACTAGCGATCATTTCATTTTTTATAGTAACTTCTTTATTCATATCAACTATTGTTAAATCCGCATCAAAACCCTCTTTTATAAAACCTTTATTTTTAATTCCAAAGATTTTACATGGATTTTCGCACATAAAGTTTATGAGTTGATTTAACTCTAGTTTTCCATTGTTTACATGATCAATCATAACTGGGAAAATAGTTTGAACACCTGGCATCCCTGAGGGAGTATTCGGGTATTCTTTGTCTTTATTTATTTTTAAGTGAGGAGCATGATCCGACCCAAGAACATCTACAACATTATTTTTTATAGCAACCCATAATCGATCGTAATGATCTTTCGATCTTAAAGGTGGGTTCATTTGAGCGTAAGTACCTAATTTATCGTAACAATCTGGTGCATAAAAAGTTAAATGTTGAGGAGTAGTTTCAAATGTAACATTTTTTTTGTGCATAGCTAAAAAATCTACCTCTTCTTTGGTTGTAACGTGTAAAACATGAATTTTTTTATCGTACCTTTCTGCAATTTTTACAACTCTACGAGTTGAGGACATTGCGCATTCTACATTTCTCCATTCAGGATGAGAGTGAACATCTCCCTGTCTAATAAATTTTTTTCTTAATTTAATTATATCCTCATCCTCAGAGTGTATCGAAACTATCCTGTCACTACTAGAAATCACTTTTTCGATATCCGCTTCTTTGTCTACCAACAGATTTCCGGTTGAAGATCCTGCAAAAAGCTTAACTCCACAACAACCTTCAACATTTTTAAGTTGAGCAAGTTGTTTAGTATTTTGAGGAGTTGCCCCAAAATAAAATGCATAATTGCTATGCATTCTATTTTTTGCTGCTTTGAGTTTTTTTTGAAATTCCTCTAAATTTGCAGTTGGTGGATTAGTATTTGGCATTTCAAATAAAGATGTAACTCCCCCTAAAACTGCTGCTCTGCTTCCACTCTCTAAGTCCTCTGAATCTGTTGAGCCCGGCTCTCTAAAGTGCACTTGAGTATCTATTATCCCGGGTAAAATAACTTTATCTGATGCATCATAAATATCTGAATTATTTGTATCTATCTTTCCAATTTTTTTAATTTTGTTTCCGAATAAGCCAATATCAGTCTTAATTAGATTCCCATCAATATAACAAGAACCATTTTTAATAATAAGAGTATAATTTTCAGACATATTTTAATGTAAATATATTGTATAAGTAACAAATATGGAAAAAGATCAAATATTTATTTTAGAAAAAAGAGGAGTAATATCAATAAGTGGCGCAGATTCTACAAATTTTTTACAGAATATTGTTACAAATGATGTGGGTAAGGTTACTAAAACAAACTCTATTTTTTCAGCTTTGCTAACCCCCCAAGGTAAATATCTAGATGAATTTTTCATTATCAAAAGTAAAAATGGATATTTTTTAGATTGTAGTGAAAATTCTACTACAGAACTTATTGCAAATTTATCAAAATATAAACTGAGATCTAGTATCGAAATTAAAGATCTGTCAAAGGATTTCGTAATCGGAATAATTAGTTCTGAAAAATTTAAAAACTTACAAATACAGAATAATCAAAAAGAAAATACTATATACTTTAGAGATACACCATTTTTTTTAGACCCAAGAAATTTTAATCTTGGTGCAAGAATTTTATCTAATTTAGATAAATTATATTTAACAATTAAAAAGTTAAATCTTAAAATAATTGATAACAAAGAATACTATTTCAAAGCATATAAACTTGGCATTCCAGAAAAAGGATTAAAAAATCTAAAAAACCAATTGTTTGGTTTAGAAGCAAATTTTGAGCAACTAAAAGCTATAGACTTCAAAAAAGGGTGTTTTATCGGACAAGAAAATACTGCAAGAATGAAACTTAAGAATAAACTTAGAAGAAGATTATTGCCAATCTTATCATCAGAAAATTTAAATATAGGTGATAATTTGATTTTTGATAAAAAAAAAATTGGTAAAATACTTATTGATAAACCATTTCCATTTGGTTTAATTAAAATGTTTGATCCTGGTATAGAGGTGTTTGAAAATAAAGAATTACTAGCAAATAATAAAAAATGTAAAATATTAAATAGCGTTAAGCAATCTTGAGAGTGAAGCTAAAATTCCATACCCACTTAATTCAATAAATGCTATAACGAGAATTATAAATATCATTCTTTTATTCTTTTTTAAAAATTCCATTACTATTTTTCCCAATCGAATTTGGGGAAAGTATCAAATACTTGTAAAACTTTGTCTGACCATTGGTTACAAATTCTTTTGTAATCCTCGTCATTAGTATTCAAACACTTTAAGTAAGATAGTTTTTTTTCATCTTTTTTAAACACTGCTAGATCTATAGGTGGTCCAACTGTTAGGTCACTTTTCAATGTAGAGTCCATAGAGATCATCGCGCATCTTGAAGCATCACCTAAAGAGACACTAGGTGTTATAACTCTATCAAGAATAGGCTTTCCATATTTAACTTCACCAATAACTAAATAGGGCTTGCTATCAGCGGGTCTAATATAATTGCCTTGAGGATAAACTAAATAAAGCTCTAATTCTTGTCCTCTAATTTGACCACCAATTATAAAAGTTGCACCAAGTACTAAACTATCTGTATTAACTCCATCAGGAGAAGAGTGTTTAATAGTAAGTTTACCAATGTAAGAAGCTATTTGTTCAAAATCTTTACATTTATTTAAATTTAAAACTGAACTATCTTTTATATCTTTTTCAATTGATTTAAATACTGCTTGAGAAGTAGCTAAATTACCTGATGTAACAATTACAACTGTCCTATCACCAACATCATAAGTAAGCATTTTAGAGTATATGTTTACATTATCTAAACCCGCATTTGTTCTTGAGTCGGACGCCAGAACAACGCCTTCATTTGTCTTAATACCAATACAATATGTCATGGTGAATTCTTATTTAAAAAACAGTAAATATTCAATTCTTTATTATCATAGCTACTATCGAATTTGTGCATTTGATAAAGGCAATAAATTATAAAGAATTATAAAATGGTGAACTTGTGGAAAAAATATGACTCTAAAAGAACTTATGATGAGTATCTTAACTCAGATCATAAGTTGCGTAGGCAGGCTATTATAATCTCACATATTTTAGAGAGACATGGAATTAAAAAGTTGAATGAAATTGAAAAAAACTGTGCAAGTACTATAAGCGCGAGAGGAATTAATTTTAGAGTATATTCATCTGGTAAAAAACTTCACGAAAAAAAATGGCCATTAGATATTATACCTAGAATAATTTTAAAAAAAGATTGGTCGAAGGTTTCTAAAGGCTTACTGCAACGAGTTAAAGCGCTTAACTTATTTATTGATGATGTATACAATGATAGGAAAATATTTAAAGATAATATTATTCCTGAAGAGTTAGTATTTAATTCTCCTCATTATTTGAGAGAGTGTTATGGATTTTCTCCAAAATATAAATCTTGGTCAAATATTTCAGGAGTTGATTTAATTAGAAACATTGATGGAGAGTTTATGGTGCTCGAAGATAATCTTAGAGTTCCTTCAGGTGTTTCCTACATGCTTGAAAATCGAATGGTAATGAGAGATGTTTTTCCAGAATTATTTACGAAATATAAAGTTGCGTCGGTCCACCAGTATCCTAATAAATTATATCATTGCATGTTAGAGTGTGTTCCTAAAAAAACTAAAAATCCACATATGTGTGTGTTAACTCCAGGAAGATTTAATTCAGCTTATTTTGAGCACAGATTTTTAGCTGAACAAATGGGTATAGCTTTAGTCGAAGGAAAAGATTTATTTGTTGAGAAAGATTTTGTCTTTATGAAAACTGTTACAGGACCGTTAAAAGTAGATTGTATTTATAGAAGAATAGATGATAATTTTTTAGATCCAAAAGTTTTTTATAAACACTCGTTACTAGGTGTACCAGGTTTATTTAAATGTTGGAGAAAAGGTAACGTTGGTATTATAAACGCACCTGGGACTGGTATCGCTGATGATAAAGCAATTTATTCATATGTAGATAAGATGATCAAATTTTATTTAGATGAGGAGCCTAAACTTAAACAAGTACAAACATTTTTATGTAGAAAAAAAATTCATAAAGATCATGTTATCGAAAATATTTCAAAATTAGTTGTTAAACCTACTAATGGATCTGGAGGAAATGGAATATTAATTGGGCCTAAATCATCCAAAGACGAGAGAGAACTAATGATTAACAAGATCAAAGCTAAGCCAGAGGCATATATTGCTCAACCCCTAGAGATACTTTCAACAACACCAACAATTTCTGAAGAAGGTATTCAACCAAGACATCTGGATTTAAGGCCTTTCGTTTTAACAGGTAAAAAATCTTGGGTGACAACAGGTGGTTTAACTAGAGTTGCTCTAAAAAAAGGCAGTACAATCGTTAATAGTTCTCAAGGTGGTGGATCTAAAGATACTCTGGTAATTGATAATTAATAAGTGGTGCGGTCGGAGAGACTCGAACTCTCACGGGAAACCCACACGCCCCTCAAGCGTGCCTGTCTACCAATTTCAGCACGACCGCCAATATTATGCGACAATAAATGAATGACAATTTAATCGCAAGTTGGTAAATTAGAACAAGTATGTATATACAACAACAAAATTTAAAAACATCTGATGAAATTTATAGCAAAATTTCAAAATCTATACCTGAAGCTGAATGGAAAATTCATGCTCCGATAATTGATAAAATTAATAAATTAAAAAAGGAAAAAAACACTATTATTCTTGCTCATAATTATCAAACTCCAGAAATATATCATGGTGTTGCAGATATATCTGCGGACTCTCTTGCTTTAGCTATTGAAGCAGCAAAAACGAGCGCTAATAAAATTATTATGTGCGGAGTTCATTTTATGGCAGAAACAGCAAAATTAATGAGTCCAAATAAAAAAGTGTTTTTACCAGATATGAGTGCGGGATGCTCTCTCTCAAGTTCAATTACAGGATCTGACGTAAGATTACTTAAACAAAAGTATCCTGGAGTACCTGTAGTTTCTTATGTAAATACCTCAGCAGATGTTAAAGCTGAAACTGACGTGTGTTGCACTTCTGCTAATGCAGTAAAAGTAGTTGAGTCTTTAAATGTAGAAAAAGTGATTTTTTTACCTGATAAGTATTTAGCAGATTACGTGGCTAAAAATACTAAAGTGAAAATAATTTCATGGGAAGGAACTTGTGTAGTGCACGAACAATTCACGAGAAAAGAAATTGAAGAAATTAAATCTCAAAATCCAGGAATTAAAATAATTGCCCACCCAGAATGTCCTCCAGATGTAATTGCCGCTTCTGATTTTGCAGGATCAACGTCTGGAATGATTGATTATGTAAAAAATAAACAACCAAAAAAAGTTATGTTAGTTACAGAATGTTCAATGAGTGATAACGTAGAAGCTGATAATCCGGACGTATCTTTTATCAAGCCATGTAATTTATGTCCTTACATGAAAAAAATTAATTTAAAAAAAATATTAGATTGTTTAGAAAATGAGACTAACGAGATTATTTTAGATAGTAAAACTATAGAGGCCGCAAGAAAGTCTGTAATCAGAATGACCGAGATTGGTCGTTAGATCAGTGCAAATACTAAATCAATTTTATATAAAATCAGTTGTAAGAAAAGCTTTAGAAGAAGACCTGAAGCCTAGAGGTGATGTCACTACAAGCATCGTTAGTGAAAAAAATAAAATTATTAAAGCTAGGATAATAGCTAAACAAGATGGTGTAATAGCTGGTTTAGAGTTTTGTAAAACTGCTTTTAAATTAATTGGAAGAGAAACTGTTTTTACAAAGAAAGTCTCTGATGGGAAAAAAATAAAAAAAAATAAAATAATTGCTAATATAAAAGCTAAAACAAAAACAATCTTAACTGCCGAGAGAACTGCTTTAAATTTTCTAAATCATGCCTCAGGTATCGCAACAATCACTAATCAGTTCGTAAAAAAAATTAGTAAAAAAACTAAGATCTGCTGTACAAGAAAAACAACACCTAATTTGAGAACACTTGAAAAATATGCCGTCAAAAAAGGTGGTGGTCATAATCATAGATATAATTTAAGCGACGAAATTCTTATTAAAGACAATCATATAAGTGCATCTAATAGTCTTAGGAAATTGGTTGAAAAAGCTATAAAAACAAAAAAAATTGTTACAGTTGAAGTTGAAAATGTAAATCAACTTAAACAAATTTTAGGCTTAAAATTTAAAAGAATACTTTTTGATAATATGAAATCTTCACAATTAAAATATTGTTTAAAACTTTGTAAAAATAAATATGAAACAGAGTATTCCGGAAATGCTACTTTAAATAATATTAAACAAATATCTAAAACGGGTGTAAATAGAATTTCAGTTGGTGCAATTACTCATAGCACCAGATCATTTGATACTACTTTATTATTTAGATAATTCTGCTTGTGCAGCTGCAAGTCTTGCAACAGGAACTCTAAATGGAGAACAGGAAACATAGTTTAGTCCTGTTCTAGAACAAAATTCAATACTCTTTGGATCTCCGCCATGTTCACCGCAAATACCTAACTTGATATTCTTATTTGTTTTTCTGCCTCTTGATGAAGCTATTTCTACAAGCTCACCCACTCCATTTTGATCAATACTTACAAATGGATCTACATCAAAAATTTTATTATCAATATAATCGTTTAAAAATTTTCCTGAGTCATCTCGACTTATCCCAAAGGTTGTTTGTGTTAAATCATTTGTTCCAAAACTGAAAAAGTCAGCATGTTTTGAGATAGACTTTGCTTGTAAAGCAGCACGCGGCAATTCAATCATGGTTCCAACCATATACTCAAGTTTTAATTTATTTTCTTTTTCTATTTCTTTAGCAATTTTATTAACTAAAGCTCTTAAAATTTTTAATTCAGACTCAGTTGAAACCAATGGTATCATTATTTCTACAAAAGCTGCTTTTACTTTTTGTTTTTTTAATTCGACTATAGCTTCAAATATTGCTCTGCATTGCATCTCATAAATCTCTGGAAAAGAAATACCAAGTCTACATCCTCTATGTCCAAGCATAGGGTTTTCCTCATGGAGTTCTGAAATTCTATCTTTAACTTCTTTTGCAGATAAATTTAAAGATCTTGCGACTTCCTCTATATCTTTATCAGCTTTTGGTAAAAATTCATGAAGTGGTGGATCTAATAATCTTACTGTTACAGGTAAACCTGACATGACTTTGAATATTTTTTTAAAGTCTTCTTTTTGATGAGGTAAAAGTTTATTCAGCGCACTATTTCTATCTTCTCTTGATTTAGATAAAATCATTTGTCTAACAGATAAAATTCTTTCTTCATCAAAAAACATATGTTCTGTTCTACATAAGCCAATTCCTTCAGCACCGAACTCTCTAGCTGTTTTACTGTCTGCTTCTGTTTCAGCATTCGTTCTAACTTTTAATTTTCTAAATTCATCAGCCCATTTCATTATTGTAGAGAAATAACCAGAAATTTCAGGTTGAACAGTAGGCACTAAGCCTTTCATTACTTTTCCGCTTCCACCGTCTATAGTAATAATGTCTCCTTCTTTAATAGTTACGCCTCCAGCTTTAAATTGTTTTAATTCATAATCGATCGTAATTTCACTTGAGCCCGAGACACATGGTCTTCCCATTCCTCGTGCTACAACCGCAGCATGACTAGTCATACCTCCTCTAGCCGTAAGAATTCCTTTAGCTGCATGCATTCCATGTATATCTTCTGGTGAAGTTTCTAACCTCACTAATATTGTATCTTGCATCATCCCATTTAATTTTTCTGCTTCATCTGCAGTGAAAACAACTTTTCCACTTGCTGCACCAGGAGATGCAGGTAAACCAGATGCAATAATTTCTTTTTTGACTTTATCGTCTAGAGTTGGGTGTAATAGAGTGTCTAAAGTTTTTGGATCAATTCTTTTAATTGCTTCTTTTTTAGATATTAATTTTTCTTTAACCATATCCACTGCAATTTTAATTGCAGCTTTAGCTGTTCTTTTTCCTGATCTAGTTTGCAACATCCAAAGCTTATTATTTTCAACTGTAAACTCGATATCCTGCATATCTTTGTAATATTTTTCTAATTTTAGGAATACTTTTGCCAGCTCTTTATAAACTTTAGGCATTGCCTCTTCCATTGATGGATCTTTTGAACCAGACTCTTGTTTGGCTTTCTTTGTTATGTATTGAGGCGTTCGCGTTCCTGCTACAACATCTTCACCTTGGGCATTAATTAAAAATTCACCAAAAAAAGAATTATCGCCAGTTGATGGGTTTCTAGTAAAAGCAACACCTGTTGAACAATTATTACCCATGTTACCAAAAACCATTGCTTGAACGTTTACTGCAGTTCCCCAATGTTCAGGAATTTGATTTAATTTTCTATATGTTTTTGCTCTTTGACTATCCCAAGATAAAAATACTGCATTAATTGCTCCTAGTAATTGTTCTTTTACGTCTTGTGGAAAATTAATTTTTTTTTCTTTTTTTACTAGATCTTTAAAATTTGTTATCAACCCATCCCAATCACTTTCATCTAAATCTGTATCAAGTAATACACCTTTTGTTAATTTGTAATTATCAATTAGCTCTTCAAACAAGTGTCCTTCAACACCGAGAACAACGTTGCTATACATTTGTATAAATCTTCTATAACTATCTTTAGCAAATCTACCGTTTGAAGTTTTTTTTTTCAATGACTCAACTGTTTTATCATTAAGACCGAGATTTAAAATCGTATCCATCATACCAGGCATAGAAATTCTAGCACCTGATCTAACTGAAACTAATAATGGATTTTTAAGATCACCAAACTTCTTTTTAGTTTTCTTTTCAATATTTTTAAGCTCTGATTCAATATTTTTAATAACACTTTTAGGAATTTTTTTTTTGTTTTTATAAAAAAGATCACAAACATCTGTTGTAATAGTGAATCCGGGTGGAACGGGTAAACCTAATCTTCCCATCTCTCCAAGATTGGCGCCTTTACCACCTAAAATATTTTTTTTATTCTTTAATTTTTTTGCGGATTTATCATCAAAACTAAATACAACTTTTGCCATTACAAACCTTCTAATTTTGAAAAATCGATAAAATTATCAAAAGTGTTACAAAACATTTTTAATAGCTCTAATCGATTATTTTTAATATCATGATTTTCATCATTTACTACCACATTGTCAAAAAAATTATCTGTAGATTCTTTGGTGTCAGATAACTTTATTAGCAAACTTTCGTAGTCTTTATTTTCATCTTTTACAGTAAAAGCTTTTCTAATTTCATTAATTTTTTCATGAAGAACTCTCTCTTCTTCCTTTCTAAATAGAACAGCATCTGGTCTTCCTGTGATTCCTTTTCCAACTTTATCTAAAATGTTTGATGCCCGTTTATAAGAGCTAATTGCATTAAGACCAATTCCTTTGTTTTTATATTTATGAATTAAAATAGTTTTTGCATAAAGATCTAAAAAATTATCTCCAGCATGCGAACTAACCGAAGCTTCTATAATATCAGGTTTAATATTTTTTAACTTTAAAACGTTTCTCATTCTTTCTTTAATAAAATCTATAACCTCTTGCTCATTTTTCTCATTTTTTATCTCAACACCTTGTTCCTGATATAGTCTTATTGCATAACCAATTAGATCTCTTAATTTAAAAGATAATTTATTTTCAATTATTATTCTTAATAAACCTATTGCTGCTCGTCTTAAAGCAAAAGGATCTTTTGAGCTTGTAGGTTTTTCATTAATAACAAAAAAGCCAACTAAAGTGTCAATCTTGTCTACAATCGAAATTGAATAGCTAAACGGTTTTTTAGGTAACGCAGATGTTAAACCAATAGGTAAATAATGATCACTAACTGAATTAGCGATATCCTCCTCAAATCCTTGTGCTAAAGCAAAATATTTTCCCATAACTCCTTGAAGTTCAGGATATTCACCTACTAAATCTGAACATAAGTCAGATTTTGAAATTGAAGCCGCTAATTGTACTTTTTCTTTGCTTATATTCAAATCATCAGACAGAAAACCTGCAAGTTTTCTTAGTCTTTGAGTTTTGTCATAAACAGTTCCAAGTTTTTCATAAAACGTAACTGATTTTAAATTTGCTATTTGTTTGATCAAATTTTTAGATCTATCTTTATCCCAGAAAAATTTAGCATCAGCTAATCTCGCCTCAATGACTCTCTTGTTTCCCTCTATAATGAATTTTTTTTCATCTTTTTTATTCGCTACAACAAAAAAATAATTTGTTAATCTTTCTCTACTGTCAAAAATTGGAAAATATCTTTGTTGTTTCTCCAAAGTAGAGATAATAATTTCTTGAGGCATTTTTAAATAATCCTTGTTAAAACTTACATGTAATAAATTAGGGTCTTCAACAATATTTACAACTTCCTCTAATAAGTTTTTGTTAATTTTCTCTTTATACTGTTTAGAATTTGAAATAGAACTAATCTTTTTAAGAATAATTTGTTCTCTAACTTGATGATCAACAATAATATTAAAAGTTTTAAGAAAACTTATATACTCTTTAAAATTATTAATTTTTTTGGATTTTATTCTCAGATCTTGCTCTACAATTATTTCATCTGTTGTCTTTAAATGATCAAAGATAAAAGAAAGTTTTTTATTATTAAATCTTGCAAATATTGACTGAAGAGGTCTTCCCCACATTAAATTATGATCAGACCATTTCATTGACTTTTTCCAGCTAATTGAACTAATAGCTTTAGGAATAATTTTGCTCAATAATTCTTCAACTAAAATTGACTTAGGTTGAGTTTTGATAAAGTAAAATTTTCCTTTATCAGTATCTTTTTCGATTAAATCTTGTTCTGATACTTTCTTTGCTTTCACAAAACCTTGTATAACTTGATCAGGAGATCCTATTTTTGGTCCTTTAATTTCTTTAGCTGCTACTTTTATATTCTCAGCTATATCATTAGCTAAAAGAACCAGTCTTGTTGGTGAAGAGAATACTAATAACTCTTTATATTTAATTTCATTATCTTTAAATGAACTCTCAATAAATTCTTTTAGTTGTGTTCTTGCTCCTATTTGAAGTTGAGGTGGAATTTCTTCACTATAAAGTTCCAATAAAAGTTCTGCCATAAATTAACTTTGAGAGCTTAACCATAGTGCGCCGCATCCTTTTGCGAGCTCTCTTATCCTTGTGATGTAACCTGTTCTTTCTGCTACACCTATAACACCTCGGGCATCTAATAAATTAAATATATGACTAGCTTTTAAACACTGATCATAAGCTGGTAATGAAAGATTTTTTTGAAGTAAAGATTTACACTCATTTTCAGTATTTTCAAAATTTTTAAGTAAAGTATCAGTATTTGCAAACTCAAAGTTATAAGCAGAAAATTCTTTTTCGGCTTGAAAGAAAACTTCTTTATATTTCACACCATTATTATTCCAATCCAGATCAAAAACATTATTTTTTTCTTGAACAAACATACATAGCCTCTCTAGACCATAAGTAATTTCAACTGGAACAGGTTTACATTCTATACCTGTCATTTGTTGAAAATAAGTAAATTGAGTAATCTCCATTCCATCACACCAGACTTCCCATCCTAATCCTGCTGCTCCTAAAGTTGGACTTTCCCAATCATCTTCAACAAAACGGATATCATGATTTTTTACATCAATACCAATAGCCGCTAAACTTTTTAAATATGTTTGTTTAATGTTGCTCGGGGATGGTTTAATAATTACTTGATATTGATAATAGTGTTGTAAACGATTTGGGTTTTCACCATATCTACCGTCCGTTGGTCGTCTTGAGGGTTGAACATAAGCAGCTTTCCATGGTTTAGGGCCTAGAGATCTTAACGTAGTTGCAGGATGAAAAGTCCCAGCTCCAACTTCTAAATCATATGGTTGTAAGATTACACAGCCATTTCTTCCCCAAAATTTTTGAAGATTTATTATTATATCTTGGAAAGAAAGAGAGTTATTTTTTTTTTTAACTTTTTTTTTAGCTGGCATCTATAAACCAAATTTTTGCCACATCGATTTTTCTTCAATTAAATTGACAAGTTTTTCAACTGGGTCTTTAATGGATGAAGAAAGTTTTCTTGCAATAAAACCTTTAGGTTTTTCAAATGTTTTAATAATTACTTTTTCGCCAAATTTTTCTTTTAAAACTTGATCAGCGTTTCCAATACCGTCAATTAACCCAAGTTTTAATGATGTTTTTCCAGTCCAAAATTCTCCGGTAAAAATATTATTTTTTTCGGGATCCTTAAGTTTTGACCCTCTACTATTTTGGACAACTTTTATAAAGTCTTCATGTAATTCAAGTTGTATAGTTTTTAATCTTTTAATATCTTCCTCTTTTTCTTCTTTAAAAGGGTCCAAAGTGCTTTTATTTTTTCCAGCAGTATAAACTCTTCTCTCAACCCCAATTTTTTGAATTAGGTCTTTAAATCCAAAAGATGCTGATATCACTCCTATAGAACCAATTATTGAACTTGAGTTTGCATAAATTTCATCTCCTGCGCAAGCTATAAAATATCCACCAGAAGCAGCGACATCTTCAGCAAATATAATTACTTTTACTTTATTTTTTTCTGCAAGTTGTCTTATGTAACTGTAAATCAAGTGTGATTGAACAGGAGATCCACCCGGAGAATTTATTGATATAGCTACATGTGAGATTTTTTTTACTGAAAAAGCTTTCTTTAAAATTTCTCTTTGATTAGCTAACTCCATTCCTTGTTTAAACCTACCCCCTGAGCCAATTATCCCAGTGAGTCTTACGTGAGGAACTACCTTTTTTTTCTTAAAAAATGAAAACATATTTTTATGACGAATTCTTTATAATCTTATAACAGTAATATTTTAAATTTTAATTAATAATTTCGCTACTTATAGTTGAATTATAGGTGCGTCACCACGCTACCATTAAAAATTTTATTATTGCTTAAAAACAAATATAAATATCGCATATGGGATCTGTAGTACCGCTTAAAAAATCAGCCAATTCCGCTTACTTGGAACTTAAAAACTTATTGAACGAAAAGCTCCAAAAAGTAGAGAATCTTATTCAAATTAAACTTAAAAGTGAGGTCAGCCTTATTGAAAAAATGAGTAATCATCATTTAAGCTCAGGAGGTAAAAGATTAAGAGCTTTATTAACATTAGAATCTGCAAAATTAACTGGTTATGAAGAGAACAAAAGAGATATTAACTTAGCTGCTTGCGTGGAACTAATACACTCAGCCACTTTATTGCACGACGATGTAATTGATAAAAGTGAATTGAGAAGAGGAGTGAAAACTACAAATTCTATTTGGGGAAATCAGTCATCAATTTTGGTTGGAGATTATTTACTAAGTAGATGTTTTGAAATGATGGTTGAAGATGGAGATTTAGAGGTTTTAAAATTATTATCGTCCACCTCTGCAAAAATTGCTCAAGGTGAAGTATTACAACTTCAACATAAAGGAGAAGCAGATCTATTAGAGGAAACATACGTAGATATTATTAATTTAAAGACTGCTTCACTTTTTTCTGCTGCAACTAAAACCGGCGCTTGTTTATCTAGAAGTAATTACAAAGAAAAAAAAGCACTAGAGTCATATGGAAGAAACTTAGGTTTAGCTTTTCAAATAGCAGATGATGCTCTCGACTATTATGCTAAAGAAAAATTATTTGGCAAAGAAATAGGTAAAGATTTTTTTGAAGGAAAAGTTACACTTCCTCTAATTATAACATTTCAAAAAGGAAACGATAATGAAAAGATTTTTTTAATGGAGATAATGAAAAAGGAAAAAAGATCAGAGGAAAATTTTATTCAAACACTTGCTTTAATTAATAAATACAAAGCAGTTGAGGCTACATTTAAAAAAGCCGAATATTTTGTAAATGTTTCTTATGATGCTCTCGGCATTTTTCCAAATTCTGAAGATAAAAAAATTTTACAAAATCTCACCAGCTTTAGTCTTAATAGATCTTTTTAAGGATAAAGAAGTTCTTTTTCCCATATACCATTTTTTTTTCTATAATTTAATCTTTCGTGAATTCTTCCGTCTCCATCTAACCAAAATTCTACCTCGTCAGGTAATAATCTCCAGCCAGACCAGTGAGGTGGTCTAGGGACATTTTTTTGATCTGGATATTTTTTTTCAAATTCTTCTATTTTCTCCAAAAAAGTTTTTCTTTGATCAAGAATTTTAGATTGAGATGATGCCCATGCACCAATCCTATTTTTATAAGGTCGTGAATTGAAATATTCATCTGCCTCTATCGTAGAAACCTCCTCAACTTTTCCAATAACTCTTACTTGACGTCTTAGGCTTTTCCAATGAAAACACATTGAGGCTTTTTTGTTATCTTTAAGCTCACTGCCTTTTTTGCTGTTAAAATTTGTATAAAAAACGAATCCTTTATTGCTTAGACCTTTGAGAAGAACCATTCTAACATTAGGTTGATTTTTTTTACTTGAAGTTGCTATAGCGACAGCATTTGGATCATTTATTTCGTTTTCTTCTGCTTTAGAAAACCATTTTTTGAATAATTCTATAGGATTTTCTAAATCTTCGAAACAAATGTCCAATCCAAGTGAATTTTTGCCATTTTTTTGATTCATAAATTCTTTAAAATAATTTATACATTAATTATCAATGTCTTTTAATACTTTTGGAAAAATATTTAGATTTACTACTTGGGGGGAATCCCATGGACCTGCAATAGGGTGTGTGGTAGACGGTTGTCCACCTAATATACCGTTATCTGAAAGGGATATTCAAAAGGATATGGACAGAAGAAGGCCTGGACAGTCCAAATTTACTACTCAGAGAAAAGAGTCCGATAAAGTTATAATATTATCTGGAGTCTTTGACGGTAAAACTACTGGTACTCCTGTGTCAATTATTATCTATAATGAAGATAAAAGATCAAGAGATTATGAGACCATAAAAGATAAATTTAGACCAGGTCATGCAGATTATACTTATTTTAAAAAATATGGCATTAGAGATTATAGAGGTGGTGGACGCCAATCTGCTAGAGAGACAGCTTGTAGGGTTGCAGCAGGCGCTATTGCAAAAACTGTGCTAAAAAATTTAATTGGTCCAAAATTTAACGTAATTGGTGCAGTTACACAACTAGGTTTAATGTCATGTGATAAATCAAAATGGAAGGATAGTGAAATTAGAAATAATCCTTTTTTCTGTCCAGATAAAAAATCAGTAAAATTGTGGGAAAAATATCTTTTGGCTGTAAGAAAAGCCGGTTCCTCATGTGGTGCAATAATTGAATTACGAGCGTCAGGAATACCAGTTGGATTAGGTGCTCCTATTTATTCTAAACTTGATACTGACCTTGCAGCTGGATTGATGAGCATAAATGCTGTCAAAGGAGTAAATATTGGAGCAGGTATGAGTGCAGCATTTTTGAGTGGTGAAGAAAACTCGGATGAAATGAGTAGGGGTTTAGGAAAGGTGAAATTCAAATCAAATAAAGCAGGTGGAATTTTGGGGGGAATCTCAAGTGGTCAAGATATAATTGCATCTTTTGCAGTTAAACCAACTTCATCAATTCTGACAAGTAGAGATACAATTAATAAATCTGGTAAAAATACAAAAATTTCTGTTAAAGGTAGACATGATCCTTGTGTTGGTATTAGAGCTGTTCCAATAGGTGAGGCCATGATGAACTGTGTGCTATTAGATCATTTTTTAATACACAGAGCCCAATGTGGTTAATTTGAGATTTTATTTTTATTTTTAGCAAAAATTATATTACTGTTTAAAGTATCTTTTACTTTACTAGCAATAGATAAATAATCTAATCCAGCTACTTCATACATTTTTTCTGGTGTATCTTGATCAATAAAAATGTCAGGTAAAATCATTGATCTAAATTTTAATCCATTATCGAAGACTCCTCTTTCAGACAAAAATTGCATAACATGAGAACCAAAGCCTCCAATCGAGCCCTCCTCGATAGTGATCAGCACTTCATGGTTGGTAGCTATTTCCAGAATCAATTTTTCATCTAAAGGTTTCGCAAACCTAGCATCAACAATCGTGCAATTTATTCCAGAAAGAAGAAGTTTTTCTGAAGCTTTTTTACATTCCTCAAGTCTTGTTCCAAAATTTAGTAAAGCTACTTTTTTTCCCTCTTTAATAATTCTTCCCTTACCAATTTCTAAAACTTCCTTTATTGACGGTAGTTTTACTCCTGTTCCATTTCCACGAGGATATCTGAAAGCTGAAGGTTTATTATTAATATTTACAGAAGTGTTTATCATTTTTACTAACTCACTTTCATCGCTTGCAGCCATAACTATAAAATTAGGTAATGTAGCTAAATATGTAATATCAAAAGATCCAGCGTGTGTTGGTCCATCTGCTCCTACTAGACCTGCCCTATCTATTGCAAATCTTACAGGTAAAGATTGTAATGCAACATCATGAACTACTTGATCATAAGCTCTTTGTAAAAATGTCGAATATATGGCCGCATAAGGTTTATACCCCTCTGTGGCCAACCCAGCAGCAAAAGTTACAGCGTGTTGCTCTGCTATTCCAACATCAAAAGTTCTATCAGGAAATTTTTTTTCAAAAAAATTAAGGCCCGTACCTGATGGCATCGCACCAGTAATACCAACAATTTTAGTGTCCTGCTCTGCGTGTTTGATAAGTGTTTCGGCAAAAACTTTGGTGTAAGATGGGGTGTTAGACTTGGATTTAGACTGTACACCAGTCGATACATTAAATTTAGAAACTCCGTGATATTTATCACCTGAGTCTTCTGCGGGTTTATAACCTTTTCCTTTTTGAGTTCTCAGGTGAATTAAAACTGGACCTTGATGATTTGAATTTTTTACATTTTCAAAAATTTGTACTAAATTTTCAACATCGTGACCATCTATGGGGCCAACGTAATAGAATCCTAGTTCGCTAAATAAAGTTCCGCCAGTGACGATGTTTCTAAGTAAATCTTCTGCTTTTCCTGCTTTCTGGCTAAATCTTTTTGAAAATGCAGATATAATCATTTTAATTGTTTCTCTAAAACTAAAATATAGTTTTCCTGAAAGCAGTTTTGCTAAATAGCTGCTCATTGCTCCAACAGGTCTTGCAATTGACATATCATTGTCATTTAATATTACAATTAAATTTGACTTTAATGCACCAGCATTATTCATTGCTTCATAAGCCATACCTGCACTCATTGCACCGTCTCCAATAACTGCAATTACATTATTGTTATTATTTGATAATTTTTTTGCAACAGCCATTCCTAAAGTTGAAGAAATTGAGGTTGAGCTATGAGCAGCTCCGAACGGATCATATTCACTTTCAGTTCTTTTTGTGAAGCCAGACAATCCTCCGCCCTTTCTTAATGTTTTTATCCTATCTCTTCGTCCAGTTATAATTTTGTGAGGATAACATTGATGGCTAACATCCCAAACTAATTTATCTTTTGGTGTATCAAAAACGTAGTGAAGAGCTACAGTCAATTCTACTACTCCAAGCCCTGCTCCCAAATGACCTCCTGTTTCAGATACTACTTCGATTAATTCATCTCTAAGCTCATTAGAGATTTGTCTTAAGTTATCTTTTTTAAATTTTCTTAAGTCTGAGGGAAAATTAATCTGTTTGATAAGTCTTACCATTAAAAGTTTCGTCCTAATATAAATTCAATTGTATCTATTAAATCTTTTGCATTTTTTCCATGTTTTCTTAATTTAAGCAATATTTTTTTCTTTAATTTATGTGCGAAGTGTAATGCATTTTGATAACCCATAAGGTTTATAAGAGTAGATTTTCCCTTTTTTTTATCTTTTTTTATAGGTTTGCCTATAAGTTTCTTGGATCCTTTTTCATCTAAAAAATCATCAGCTAATTGAAATAGCAAACCTATATCTTCCCCAAGGTTACCAAAAAAAGATCTATGTTTCATATTTTTGTTAGCGACTATTGCAACTGATTGAAGACAAAAATTGAACAGTTTTCCAGTTTTTTTTCGTTGCATTTCAATTATTTGATTTAATTTTTTGGTTTTATGCTCAAATTTTAAATCTTGCTCTTGTCCACCTGCGATACCTGTGTGACCTGAACAATTAGATAACAATTTAACAATTTGATTTTTTTGATAATTAGTTAATAAACTTTTTTCACAGGAAATAATTTCAAATGCTAGTGTTAATAAAGAGTTTCCTGCAAGTACGGCTGTTGCTTCACCGAATTTTTTGTGAGTTGAGGGTTTTCCTCGTCTTAATGAGTCATTGTCCATACATGGGAGGTCATCGTGAATAAGAGAGTATGAATGAATACACTCAACAGCTGCACAAATATCTATTAATTTTTTTTCTTTTATTTTTAATAATTTACCAGTGTCTAAAATAATCGTTGATCTTATTTTTTTTCCTCCCTCTATTACACCATATTTCATAGGCTTAACTAAAATAGATTTATTTTGTTTATTTAAAAATCTAATTAAAAATCTATCAACATTTTCTGCGTTTTTTTTTAATTTATTTTTTATCATTTATTTTTTTCAGTTTTGATATTTCTTTGGATTTCTGTTTAAAAAGATTTTCAACATGTTTATTTAAAATCATTAGTCTTTTATAATCATTTATTATATCGATTAATTTCAAATTATTAGCCTCAAGTTTTGTAAGTATTTCATTTATTTCATCCCGCGCCTCTTTTAATGATTTACTTTTGATTGTAGCTGGAATATTTTCGATTTTCATAAACTAAATAATAATTACATTATGAAAAACATCTATTCAAATATTTATTCTTTTAATAAGAAAATACTAAAAAAAACAATTAAATCTATGAAACAAGGAAATATCGCTAGCTTACCGACTGAAACAGTCTATGGCCTAGCTGGTAATGCCTACTCAAATAAAGCAGTTAATAAGATTTTTAAACTGAAAAAAAGACCAAAAAAAAATCCCTTAATTGTGCATTATTATAATTATAGTGATGCTAAAAAAGACGTTATGTTTAATAAAAATTTTGTCAAGCTTTATGAAAAGTTTTGTCCAGGACCTGTAACATTTATTCTTAAAAAAAAAAGAAACTCAAAAATCGTGTCGTGTGTAACCGCTAACCTAAAAACGATCGCAATAAGATTCCCCAGTCATAAAATTATGAGATCTATTCTGAAAAAAATAAAATTCCCTCTAGCAATGCCAAGTGCAAATCTCTCTACAGGTTTAAGTCCGGTAAGTGCTTTAGATGTTTATCAAGAATTTAAGGAAAAATTAAAAATAATTATTAATGGAGGCAAATCAAAAATTGGAATTGAGTCTACTGTTGTAGATTTAACAGAAAAACCTAAAATTTTAAGACCCGGTATAATAAGTCCAAAACAAATAAAAAGTATTTTAAAAATTAATTTTTCTAAAAAGAAATCTTTAATAAAGTCTCCAGGAATGCAAAAAAAACATTATTCTCCTGGTATACCAATTGTAATTGGAAAGAAACCCTCTAAAGTTGATGAAGCTTTTATAACTTTTGGCAAAAAGTATAAAAAATCGTCAAATTTTTTTAATTTAAGTAAAAAAGCAGACTTGAAAGAGGCAGCAGCTAATTTATACCAGGTTATGCGAAAAATTAAAAATAAAGGTTATAAGAAAATTTTTGTTTCAAATATTCCAAATATAGGACCCGGTATAGCTATTAATGACCGTTTAAAGAGAGCGTCAAAATAATGCTTATTGAAGTTAAAAATCTCACTAAGATTTATAATAAATATTTAGCTGTAAATAATATTAGTTTTGAAATTAAAAAAAATAAAACAGTAGGATTGCTTGGACCAAATGGTTGTGGAAAAACTACGACAATCGGAATGATTTTAGGTCTTGTTACTCCATCATCCGGTGAAATTAAGTTTGAAGATAAAAATATAAGTTTATTTAAAAGAGATGAAATATTAAAAAAATTTAATTTTGCATCCCCTTACATTGAATTACCAAAAAAACTAACAGTGAAACAAAATCTTGAAATATATGGAAGATTATATGGTGTAGATAATTTAGATAAAACAATAAATGATATATCTGTCGACCTTGATATAAAAAATTTTTTTGAGAGAAAAACAGGAGAGCTATCCTCTGGTCAAAAAAATAGAGTTTCATTAGCTAAATCTTTAATAAACAAACCTGAAGTATTGCTTTTAGATGAACCAACAGCAAGTTTAGATCCAGATATCGGTGATTTTGTTAGAAGCTATATTCAGGATTACAAATCTAAAAATGAAATTACACTTTTGTTAGCGTCGCATAATATGAGCGAAGTTGAAAGGCTGTGTGATAGTGTCATTATGATGAGAAATGGTAAGATAATAGATAATGGTACTTGCGAAGAATTAATTAAAAAACATGGTAGAGATAATTTAGAGGATACATTTCTCAAGTTAGCTAGGAGTAAAGATGAACTTTAATAGAATATACGCTTTGGGTTTAAGGCATCTTTATTTAATAATTAATTCTTTCCCACGAGTATTAGATTTAATTTATTGGCCAACGGTTCAAATATTTTTATGGGGTTTTATATCAAAGTTTTTTACACTTAACTCTGAGTATTATAATAATACTGTTGGTGTAATTCTTACTGCTGCAATCTTATACGATTTTTTATTTAGGGCTAGTATAAGTTTTAATATGATGTTTTTAGAAGAAATCTGGAGTAGAAATTTTACAAATTTATTTATAGCTCCAATAAGAATAAGAGAAATAATTGCAGCTCTTACTTTAACTGCAATCATCAGAACATTAATTGGTTTAATTCCTGCAGTTTTAATAGCTATACCTTTATTTGGCGTATCTGTTTTAAAACTTGGAGTTCCATTAATATTTTTATTACTTGCATTATATCTATTTGGAATAACTTTAGGTCTACTTGTAACGTCAGGATTGTTGCGATACGGACCTTCTTTTGAAAATATTGCTTGGGCAAGTTTATTTTTTCTAGCTCCTTTAGGATGTATATATTACCCAATTGAGATTTTACCTACATCTCTTCAAATTATAGCAAAATCTCTTCCTTTAGTTCATATTTTTGAGGAAATGAGAAATATTTTAATGAATAGTTCAGTTAACTATTTAAATATTTTTAAGTCAATTTCTATATCTGTAGCATATTTTATATTTGGTGTTATAATTTTTTATATTTCCTATTTTGGTGCAAAAAAAAGAGGAACCTTAATAAATATGGGTGAATAAGATGCATAAACAGATCGAAGAGATAAAAAAAAACGAAGGTAAACCAAAAATAATCAAAAATATATTTAATAATAATGAAATTTCAAAATTTATGGAACTTTATAATACTTTGCCAACTACTGTTCACAATAAGAAACAAAACGTAATTAAAAAAAGATGGCTATCTGATTATGGCAAGGAATTGGAAGAATTATTTTATAAAAGATTAAGTGATGAAATAGGAAATTTTAAATACGATAATTTGAAATCTGAGGATGGAAAAGATATACTTGGTTTATTTCAAGAAAGTTATAATCCAATAGGTTTACATATTGATGGTGGATTTAACCTTAATGATTTAATCTATAAACAAAGTTTAATTCCACTAACACCAGTAGGAAGTACCGTTATTTTTAGAAATAGGCATTATGGACAATCAACAAATTTTACAACAGATAAAAACGAGCTTGAATTAAAAAAATTAAATTATGGACAAAATAAAAGATCTTCAGAACACATTGGAATGTTCGGGAATAAGCCATTTGACCAAGTACTTCACAGAAAATATCTTAATCATGAAAAAATAGATAATTTGATTGGTTTAGAAGTAGAGTTAATTTATGAGTGGGAAGTTGGCTCTATGTTAATTTTTGATAGAACTAATCTTCATTGCTCATCCTCAATAATTGAAGGAAAAAAAATTGGGTTAACAACTTTCACAAAAAAATAAATAAGATGGCAATTTACGACTGTTTTCAATACTTTAATGAAGATCATATTGTTGATTTACGAATGAACATACTTGATAAATATGTTGATTATTTCGTAATTGCAGAGTCTACAAAAACACATCAAGGTAAAGAAAAAAAGATAAATTTTGATATCAATAAATTTTCTAAGTTTAAAGGCAAGATAAAATTTATAATAGCTAATTACAATGAAGATATAAAATTTAAAAAACATACTGGGGGTGAGTCGCCAATAGAACAGCATCAAAGAAATTCTCTGTTAGAGGGTATCGAAAATGCTTCACCAGATGATTTAATCATTTTATCTGACTCAGATGAGATTCCTGACTTAGGAAAGTTAAATCAAATAGGAAAAAATAAGAAGTATATAGCCTTTTCACAAAAAATGTTCATGTACAAACTAAATTTACAAAATTTAAACGAAAGTAATTGGATAGGATCAAAAATTACAAAAAAAAAATACATCACTAATATGCAAAATTTAAGGAATTTAAAATTTAAAAAATACCCTTTTTGGCGACTCGATAAAAGAAATTTGCAAATTATTAATGGAGGGTGGCACTTTTCTTTTTTACAAACACCTGAACAAATAATGAAAAAGATAAAATCTTACTCACATGGAGAGTTCGATAACGAAATACTTAATGAAGAAAAAATCCAAGAGAAAATTTTAAAAAATCAAGATATTTTTGATAGAGGTTTCAGTTTAAAAAAAATAGAATTAGATAATAGCTATCCTGAATATATTCTTGAACATAAGGAAAAATTTTTAAAATGGACAATTTAAACCTGGCGCGCCGGATAGGAGTCGAACCCATAACCTCCGGAGCCGAAATCCGGCGCTCTATCCAGTTGAAGCTACCGGCGCTTGATAATTATCTTAAGATTAATTTATGGATAACACAATAAAATTCGTCATTTCTGAAAAAGATTCTGGTCAAAGACTTGACGTATTTTTATCCAAAAAAATATCTTTTTTTACTCGCTCATATATTAAAAAATTAATTGAAAAAAATTTAGTTAAAATAAATAAGCTTTTATGTACTTCTCCTGCTAAAAAAATAAGAATACTGGATAAAATAGTTATAAACTTATTGAAAGCTGAGGAAAGTAAATTAACTCCAAACAAAATAAATTTGAATATTCTGTACGAAGATAAAGATATAATAATTATCAACAAACCAAAAGGTATGGTTGTACATCCTGGTGCTGGCAATTATAAAAACACGCTAGCTAATGCCTTAGCATACAGATACAAAGATAAATTATCAAATATTAATGGAGTTTTAAGACCAGGTATAGTTCATAGAATTGATAAGGAGACGAGTGGATCATTGGTTATTGCTAAAAACAATTTAGCGCATTCAAATTTATCTAAACAATTCTCAGAACACAGTATCATTCGAAAATATAAATGTTTGACTTGGGGAGTGATTAGACCATTGCATGGTACTATAGAAACCTTAATAGCAAGAAATAAGAAAAATAGGCAATTAATGAGTGTAAGTGAGATAAGAGGTAAAAAAGCAATTACAAACTATAAAACTATTAAAGTTTACAACATTAAAGATATACCAAAAATAAGTTTAATTGAATGTGATCTTCAAACAGGAAGAACACATCAAATAAGAGTTCATTTAAAACACAAAGGTTCCTCCCTGCTTGGAGATAAACAGTACGGAAAAAAAAATTTAAAATTTAAAAAATTAAATAAAACTTTTTTATCTAAATTAAATAAAATAAGTGGACAAATTTTACACGCGCAAACGATTGAATTTGTTCATCCAACAAAAAATAAATGGGTTAGTTTCAAGGCTGAATTACCAGATGATTTCAAGAAAATGCTAAATTTACTGGATAATCTTGCTAGTTGAAAATATTAAAATTATATATATGTCTTAGAGTATGAAAGATAACTCACAGATTTCTAACTTGCCTTCTCCATCAGTTGGAGGGCTTTCGGTATATCTTGCGCAGATTAAAAAATTTCCTATGCTTGACGCTGAGGAAGAATATATGTTGGCAAAAAATTGGAGAGAAAATGGTAATTTGCAATCAGCACATAAATTAGTAACAAGTCATCTTAGATTAGTTGCGAAAATCGCAATGGGTTATCGCGGCTATGGTTTACCAGTGAATGAACTTATTTCTGAGGGTAACATTGGTTTAATGCAAGCTGTAAAAAAATTTGATCCAGATAAAGGATTTAGACTTGCAACATATGCTATGTGGTGGATTAAAGCAGCAATCCAAGAGTATGTTTTAAGATCTTGGAGTCTTGTTAAAATTGGTACTACTACTGCTCAAAAAAAACTTTTTTTTAATTTAAAAAAATTAAAAAAACAAATAGCTCCTAATCAAGACGGTGACCTTAAAGAAGATCAAGTAAGAGAAATTTCTAAAAGATTAGACGTCGACTCAGATGAAGTTGTGAATATGAATAGAAGATTAATGGGCCAGGAAAAATCTCTAAACGATCCCATAAAAAAAGGAGAAACTGAAGAATGGCAAGATTGGTTAGTAGATGATAGCCTAGATCAAGAATTAATAATTTCCCAAAAACAAGAACATGATGATAAAAAAGAATTATTAAATGAATCTATGAAAACTTTAAATGAAAGAGAAAGAGAAATTATTATAGCTAGAAGATTATCAGAAAATCCTATTACATTAGAGGAACTTAGTAAAAAGTATAATATCAGTCGAGAAAGAATTAGACAAATTGAGACAAAAGCTTTTGAAAAACTACAAAAAACTATGATTAATTCAAGAAAATCTAAAAATTTATTACCAGCCGATTAAATTTTAAAAGGATCCTCTACTAATATTGTATCATCTCTCTCTGGACTTGTTGAAATACTAGATATTTTTGCACCTACAAAATCTTCCAAAGCGTAAATATATTTTTTTGCATTTTCAGGTAGATCTTTGATATTTCGAATTCCTTGTGTATTTGTTTTCCATCCCAAGAATGAGCGATAAACAGGTTTTATTTTAAATTGATCTTCAGATGCTGCTGGCAGATATCCTAGTTTTTTACCTTTAAGTTCATAACCAACACACATTTTAATTTCATCAAGTTCATCTAGTACATCTAATTTGGTTAATGCGATTCCATTTATTCCGGATATCTTAATAGTTTGACGAACTAATACACCATCAAACCAGCCACACCTTCTTTTTCTTGCTGTGACTGTTCCAAATTCTTTACCCCTTTTTCCTAGCATTTCACCAATATTGTTTTTCAACTCTGTTGGAAACGGCCCACTTCCAACTCTAGTTGTGTATGCTTTAGTAATACCTAAAATATAGCCAATTTTATCTGGTCCTAAACCTGAGCCAGTGGCGGCCATTGCCGGTAAAGTATTTGAAGAAGTCACGAAAGGATAAGTCCCATGATCAACATCTAATAGGATGCCTTGGGCGCCTTCAAACAAAATTTTTTTTCTATCTTTTCTAAATTCATCCAATTTCAACCAAATTGGTTTAGCAAACTTGAGTATATCAGGTGCAATTTTTAGTAATTTTTTCTTGAGTTCATCTTTTTTAAAAATCTTTTTTTTTAAACCTTTTCTAATGGCATTATGATGAAGGAGAACGTTTTCTAGTCTATTATTTAAATTACTCTCCGATCTTAAATCCATAACCCTTATAGATCTTCTACCAACTTTGTCCTCATAACAGGGTCCTATGCCTCTTCTAGTGGTTCCAATTTTTGCTTTTCCAGCGGTATCCTCCCTAATTTCGTCCATTTCTTGATGAAAAGGGAGTATCAAAGAAGCTGACTCTGATATCATGAAGTTTTCAGATGTTACACTGATACCTAAATTTTTGATTTCTTTAATTTCATTAAGAAGTGCCCATGGATCTATTACCACACCGTTTCCTAATATAGAAATTTTTCCTTTTCTGACTATTCCTGATGGAAGTAATCTCAATTTAAATACTTTTTTATCAATAACTAATGTATGGCCGGCATTATGTCCTCCTTGAAAACGAACAACTATATCCGCTTCGCTAGAGAGCCAATCAACGATTTTACCTTTTCCCTCGTCTCCCCATTGTGATCCTACCACTACAACATTTTTCATTACAAATATTTTTTGTTTAACACTATTGAATTTAGATGATTAATTGGACCGTGACCTTTTCCATAATTTTGATTAAACCTTATTGCTTGGTTTACATATTTAATTCCCAACTCACAAGATTTCTTTAAAGGTTTTCCACATGATAAAAATGTTGCTATTGCACTAGATAATGTACAACCAGTACCGTGAGTATTATTTGTTTTAATTTTTTTGTTTTTAAATACTTTTATTTCTTTTTCATTTAAAAAAATATCTTCAATATTTTTTGATTTTTTGTGCCCACCCTTAATTAAAATATTTTTAGCTCCAAATCTTAATAAAATTTTGCCAGCATCTATCATATCGTTTGTATTTCTAATTCTTTTTTTTGCTAAAATTTCAGCTTCAGGGATGTTTGGAGTAATTAAATATGCCATCTTTATCATTTTTTTTTTAAGAGATTTCAATGCAGATATATTAAGTAATATTGATCCTCCTTTAGCTACCATGACAGGATCTAATACTATTTTTTTGTTATTTATTTTTTTTAAAGCTTTGCATACAGAATTTATTACTTCATGAGAATGTAGCATTCCAATTTTTATCGCATCAGGGTTAATATCTTTACAAGTAAATAAAATCTGTTTTTCTATCTCTTTAGGATGAATAGGAAATACTGATTTAACGCCAGTCGTATTTTGAGCAGTGATTGCAGTTACTGCTGTCATGGCATAACTCCCTAATGATGTTACAGTTTTAATATCTGCTTGGATCCCGGCACCGCCTGAAGAGTCAGAGCCAGCAATAATTAAAATTTTTGATCTTGACTTCAATTTATTTTATTTGTTTTTTAATTAGCTTTATGCATTTTAATATTAAATCTTTATCGTAAGACTCTGCCATTATTCTTATTTTTGGCTCAGTACCAGATTTTCTAACTAAAATTCTTCCTTTATTTGACATTAGACTATTAGCATCTTTTATTGCTTTTTTGACCTCAGCTTTATCAACTATATTTTTATCTTTAACAACTACATTCTCTAATATTTGAGGTACAGGTTTAAATACATTGAGCATTTCACTTGCTTTTCTTTTTTTTCTTAGAGAAAATAATACCTCTAACGCTACAAGTAAACCATCTCCAGTTGTAGCAAATTTACCTAGAATAATATGACCTGATTGTTCCCCGCCTAAATTAAAATTGACCTTTTTCATTTTTTCTTTAACATACCTATCTCCAACTTTGGATCTGATAAAAGAAATCTTTTCTTTTTTTAAAAATTTTTCTAGTCCAAAATTTGACATCAAAGTCCCTACCACTCCACCTCTTAAAATTTTTTTTGTCCTCCACCTTCTTGCAAGCATTGCTATGATTTGATCACCATCTACGATTTTTCCTTTTTCATCACACATAATAATTCTATCTGCGTCGCCATCAAATGAGATGCCAACATCGGCTTTCAGTCTTTTAACGGATTTTTTGATATTTTCGGGATAGGTAGAACCACATTTTCTATTGATATTAAAGCCATTTGGTTCAATACCTTTGGTAAATACTTTTGCTCCTAGCTCCTTTAAAAGCTTAGGCGCTGCCTTATAACCTGCACCATTTGCACAATCTAAAACGATTTTAATTCCCTTCAAATTATAATTAGTTGGAAAATTTCTTTTCAGTATTTGAATATATTTCTCATTACCATCTTCTAGTCTTTTTACCCTTCCTAATGATTTAGGATCAGTTAGTTGTTTTGTATTTTTAGCATCAATTAATTTTTCAATTTTTTTTTCAATTTTATCTGATAATTTCATTCCGTCTGGTCCAAATAATTTTAAACCATTATCATAGTATGGGTTATGTGAAGCTGTGATCATGATACCCATATTAGCTTTCATAGATTTTGTTAACATAGCTAAACCATTTGTTGGTAATGGTCCTAAGGTAAAAACGTGCATTCCCCCAGAAACTAAGCCAGAGACAAGCGCGGGTTCTAGAGTGTAGCCTGACAATCTAGTATCTTTAGCAATAATTGCAATTTGCTTTGTTTTTTTTTGATTTTTAAAGTATGTCCCAGATGCAAGTCCAAATTTAAAAAATTTTTCACCAGTAATGTTGCCTTTGTTTACAGTTCCTCTTATGCCGTCAGTACCGAAATATTTATTTTTCATTTATCTAAAATTATTTTATTAAAAACCATAATCCCTTGTTTTACTTCATTTACATTATGAACTCTAAAAATTTGTACTCCTTGTGATAATAAATAAAGAACTGAAGCAAGTGTTCCACCTATTCTTTCAAAGCTATCATATTTACCTGAAATTTGGCTTATAAATCTCTTTCTTGATGTACCGACTAATATTGGTAAACCTAGACTATGAAACAGAGATATTTTAGAAATTAAAGTCAAATTATGTTTCAAAGTTTTACCAAAACCAATTCCAGGATCTAATATTATTTTTCTATTTTTTAACTCGTTGTTGATCTTATTTTCAAAAAAATCATAGATGTCCAATAAGACATTTTTGTATCTTGGATTTTTTTGCATTGTATTCGGGGTGCCTTGTATGTGATGTAAAACTTTTGGGATACCATATTTATTCAGATAAGGTAAAGTTTTCTTATCAAAGCTAAGACCTGATATATCATTAATCAAATCAGCTCCATAATTTATACTACTAATCATAACTTCTAATTTTCTAGTATCTATTGATAGACAACTTTTTTTGTTATTAGTTTTAAATTCTTTTACAATTTTTTCTATTCTTTTCCACTCAATTTTAGAGTTTAGAGTTTTAGAACCTGGTCTAGTTGACTCTCCGCCTATATCAATAATTTCAGCTCCAGATTTTATCATATTTGATATATGGCTATTCGACTTTTTGTATTGATTGTATATTCCACCGTCAGAGAAACTATCCGGCGTTAAGTTTAAAACTCCCATAATTGAAGGTGAGGAAAAATTAATGTTTTTTAAAAAATTTTTTCTTTTTGATGTAATTTTTTTTAAATCACTCTTAATTTTTATTTTTTCAAAATTTTTTAGTTTTTTAATATCTTTTATATTTATTATTTTAGTTTCAATCTTTTTATTATTTCTTCTAAAAATTTCTATCTTGTCAAATGCTATATTTTTTTTGCCGCAGAGTGGCATTGCGACTTTTTTTTTAATTAGTTTTGTTGCAATATTACCGTGATAAAAATTACACGCTCTTGTGTAATATTTTATCATTTTTTTAAATCGCGGGCTTCGGCTTTAATCCTAGTGATCCAAGTGCTGACGAAGATTTTCCATCATCATTCTCTTCTTCTTTGAATGATCTAGTCGGTTTAATATCTTTTAATATTAAATCTCTTATCTCGTCCCCAGATAAAGTTTCATAAACCAATAATGCTTTTGCAATTTTATGAAGATCATCGATTTTATCTGTAAGAACTTTTCTTGCTCTTTCATAACCTTTGTCCACAATCTTTTTAACCTCATTATCGATTTTTTTTGCTGTATCTTCTGACATATTTTGTTGCTTTGTTACGGATCTTCCTAAGAAAACTTCTTCTTCGTTTTCTCCATAGGCGATAGTACCTAATTCAGTGGTCATTCCATATTTTGTAACCATGTTTTTCGCCATTTTAGTTACCATCTCTATATCTGAAGAAGCTCCAGAAGTTACTTTATCATGACCAAAAATTATTTCTTCGGCTATTCTTCCGCCCATTGCAACAGCGATATCAGCGTGCATTTTTTCTCTAGTTACTGAAAGTTGATCTCTTTCTGGGAGTCTCATTACCATTCCTAAAGCTCTACCCCTTGGAATGATAGTCGCCTTATGAATAGGATCTGAAGCTTTTTCGTTTAACGCAACAATGGCATGACCACCTTCATGATAAGCAGTTAGTTTCTTTTCATCTTCTGACATTACCATTGACCTTCTCTCTGCTCCCATCATTACTTTATCTTTTGCTTCCTCTATATCTGACATTGTTACAACTCTTTTATTTTTTCTAGCGGCTAGTAAAGCGGATTCATTAATTAAGTTAGCTAAATCTGCTCCGGAAAATCCTGGAGTTCCCCTCGCAATAGTTCTAAGTTTTACATCCGGTCCGGTATTTATTTTTTTAACGTGAACTTTTAAGATTGCTTCTCTGCCAATGATATCTGGGTTTCCAACCACAACTTGTCTGTCAAATCTTCCTGGTCTTAATAAAGCTGGATCTAATACATCCGGTCTGTTTGTAGCAGCTATCAAAATTATTCCCTCATTTGTATCAAATCCGTCCATTTCGACTAATAGCTGATTTAAAGTTTGCTCTCTTTCGTCGTTCCCTCCACCTAAACCAGCGCCTCTGCTTCTTCCAACAGCATCTATTTCATCTATAAATATTATACATGGCGAGTGTTTCTTACCTTGTTCAAACATATCTCTCACTCTAGACGCACCTACACCAACGAACATTTCTACAAAGTCTGAGCCTGAAATAGAAAAGAATGGCACATTTGCCTCGCCAGCTATTGCTTTTGCTAATAATGTTTTTCCAGTACCTGGAGGGCCGATCAATAATGCCCCTTTAGGAATTTTACCTCCTAATCTACTAAATTTTTTTGGATCTTTTAAATATTCAACTATCTCCTCAACTTCCTCTTTAGCCTCCTCGACTCCGGCAACGTCATTGAAGGTTACTTTTCCTTGAGCCTCATTCAAAAGTTTAGCTTTTGATCTTCCAAAACCCATAGCGCCACCTTTTCCTCCTTGCATTTGTCTCATGAAAAATATCCAAACACCGATCAGTAAAAGCATTGGGAACCAAGAAAGTAAGATGCCTAATAATGATGGCATTTTATCTTCTTGAGGGGTAGCAACTATACTTACTCCTTTTGAAGACAATCTGTCCACTAATTCTGGGTAATTAGGTGAATAAGTAGTAAAAGTTTTACCATTTGATAAAACTCCTGAGATATTGTTGCCTTGTATTTTTACCTCGACAACTCGTCCAGCATCTACCTCATTGATGAAATTTGAAAATGGCAATGTATTTCTCTCAGACTTTATTTTTTCTGGATCCTGAAACATGTTAAATAATCCAACTGATAGGAGGACTATTATTACCCACATTATTAAGTTTTTGACATTCATAAGATTTAAA
The DNA here is from genome assembly GCA_902595375.1 of uncultured Pelagibacteraceae bacterium. Lineage (GTDB taxonomy): Bacteria > Pseudomonadota > Alphaproteobacteria > Pelagibacterales > Pelagibacteraceae > Pelagilacustribacter. The sequence goes on from CACJPW010000001.1 coordinate 99,341, forward strand.
TAAACATTAAATTATAATAAACAAGTATTAAGTAACTAATTATAAGTTGTAAATAAGACAAAATATAACCATTTCACGAATTTTTCACATTTTTTTCACTTCTAAAGGTCAAAATTCTATTTTTTTTGGAAATAATACACCCCCCCAGAGTTGATCTTTTAAAGTTTTTTTTCTCTAGATTTTTTATTAATTTTGTCACTTTTTTAGCTCTTGGATTGTAGTAGTTGTCTTTTAAAATTTTGATCGAATGATTAATTAATCTGATCTTAATTTCATCATTAAATTCGTTAAATTTTGCAAAATTTATGGTTACTTCTTTTTTTGACAAATTAACATTTTCCTCTAAGATTTTATTAATAAAATTATCTAGTGTAGCTTTGCTTGAGGCAAGATTTTTAATTGATTTTATAATTTGAGAATATTCAATCCCGCTATCTTCAAGAGGTTTTTTTAAATTTCTGACTTTTGTTCTTAAATATTTTGTATTTTTATTAGAAGGATCTTTAATATATTTACCAAATATTTTTTTTGAAATGTATACTAACGATTTTTTTTCTATATCTAAAAGAGGTCTAAATACAGATGTGTTTTTATTAAATCTATTTAAAGTGCTCATAGAAGACAAACCTGTTAAACCACTTCCTCTAGCTAGTCTAATGAAAAAAGTTTCTACTTGGTCGTCTAGGTTGTGAGCGGTTATTACAAATTTTATTTTTTTTTTCTCACAATACTGAGATAAAATTTTATATCTTATATCTCTGGCATTTTTTTGAATATTGCTATTAATTTTTAATTTATTTCTTGCAATATTGAGTTCTATATCATGCTTTTTTAAAATCTTTTTTACTGTTTTAGCTTCTTTAGCAGATGATGTTCTTAGGTTATGATCAACTAATAAATAATTAAATGCAGTTTTAGTCTCAAAACTATAAGCTTGAGATAAAGCTACAAGTGCGAGACTATCTGGGCCACCAGACACGGCAACTAAAAATTTTTTACTTTTTAAACTTTTTATTTTTTTTTTGAAATGATTATAGATCTCTAAAAATTGATAAGAATTTTCAAAGAAATTTCTAAGAACATTTAAATTTTTTTTGCTCATATTGAGCTTTTTGTAGCACAGACTTACTTGCTTTTGGGTATTCTTTTTTAAGACCTACAATCATTTTACACCCTTGATCTTTCTCACCTAATTGTACCATTGTAATACCCAATTTTAAAAGATTGTCAGGTGCTTTTGTGCTTTTTGGATAATTTTGATATCCATCTAAGTAAGCAGTTGCGGCGTCAGAATACAATTGTCTTATCCTAAAAGTTTCACCGTACCAGTACTGTGCGCTTCCTGCCAAATTATGATCTTTATTTTTATCTATAAATTCTTTTAAGGCTAGCTCAGCAGTTTCATAATCTCCTATTTTCATAAAACTTACTGCAAATTCATATTGTTCCTCTGCACTTTTTTCTGGCAACAAAGATTGTTTGTTTTCAGGTTCCTCTTCAATAACAGCCTTTGCGCTTTCAATAGAGTTGATTGCTTGTTGTTTGGGTAAATTTGAAGTGCTGTAACCTGGGTTCGCACCGAAATCTTGTGGTTTGCTAGTACCAGGTAAGTTTGTATTTTTTTGTGTGACAACAGTTGTTTCGTTATTTTCTAAATCTGAAATTCTAAGTTGAGTATCTGATTGAATTTTTGTGACTCGACTTGATAACTTATCTAATTTGAAGTTAACTTCCTCATATTTATTTGTTAATTCTCTAAATTGATTTTCAATTTCATTAAGTTTTAATAAATGCTTAGTTAGAATATCTTCGTTTAAGCCATCGGCTTTCATTGAGTTAGAATTTGTTGAGCTGGAAATATCGGATTTTTGGTAGACTGCTTTCTCTAAAGTTTTTAAGTCTTTTAATATTACTTGTATTTGATCTACTACTGATTGAAGATAAACCTCTTCTTCCTCTGCTTTTGCTAAGCTGATAATAAAAAACGAAGCTAATAAAAAAATAATTATTTTTTTGAACAAATTGCTCATACAATTTACTTAGTTATATAAAATGGCAAAAAAAAGACCCTTTAAAATAATCATTTTTAAAGGGTCTTTGATATTAATTTTTTATTAGTTAACTTTAACTGTAACTGATCTTCTGTTTTGCGACCATGAGATCGGTGAAGATTTCGGATTTACTGGCTTCTCTTTTCCATAACTAATTACAGAAATTCTTTTACCAGATATACCATAAGTCATTAAATAATCTCTAGCCGCGTTAGCTCTTCTTTCTCCTAAAGCTAAGTTATATTCTCTTGTACCTCGCTCATCGGCATGACCTTCAATAGTTACATTAAGGTTCTTATTTTTTCTAAGATAAGTAGCTTGTTTTCTTAGAGTAGCTCTCGAAGCTGTAGTTAAAGACGACTTATTCGTAGCAAAAAATACTCTATCAGGAACACCTGAAGCTAAGTATTCAACTGTTTCTTTACCAGTGTAAACATCACCTTCAATATCAGCTGATTTTTTAGCAGTTGAACACGCACTTAAAATTAAAGTTGTGAAGATTACTAAAAATATGTTTTTTAAATTCGAATTTAATGTCATTTTTTCCCCTAGGTTTAGCTTGGTTAAACCAAATTATTTGATGTTATTCAAGCATATTTTACATAAAATATTACTTTACTTTGATAATAATGAGGACCAAGATGGGTCTGAAGCATCGGTTTTAGTGGATAGCCTTCTTTCATTATAACCGGTAATATCTATTGACCACAATTTTGCAGAAAATCCCTCACCTTTTGTTCCTGCTTTTGTTTCTCTATAAAAAACGAGAACTCTTCCATTGGGTGACCAAGATGGAGCTTCTTGGTAATAATTTTCTGTAAGCAATCTTTCTCCAGATCCATCAACTCTCATAACTCCGATATAAAATCTTCCTTTATGCATTTTTGTAAAAGCAATTAAATCTCCTCTAGGCGACCAAACTGGAGTTCCATAAATTCCTTTTCCAAATGTAATTCTTTTTACATTTGAGCCATCGCTTCTCATAACGTATATTTGTTGTAGTCCACTTCTATCCGAATTAAAAGCTATAAATTTTCCATCTGGTGAAAATGAAGGTGATGTATCTATTGAAGAGTGATTAGTAATCCTCTCAACAACTCGTGTTTCTAAATCCATTGTGAAAATATCAGAATTACCATCTTTAGCAAAACTCATTATAATTTTTTTACCATCAGGAGAAAATCTTGGAGCGAATGTCATGCCTGGAAAGTTTCCAACGATTTCTTGGTTTCCAGTTTCAATATCTAATAAATAAACACGAGGTTTATTCCTAAAATAAGACATGTATGTTACCATTTGATTTGTCGGATTAAATCTTGGAGTCAAAACCAGCTCGTTTCCTAAAGTTAGATATTTTATATTTGCTCCATCTTGATCCATGATTGCTAATTTTTTCACTCTTTGATTTTTTGGGCCACTTTCAGCTACATAAATAATCCTTGTATCAAAATATCCATCTTCACCTGTTAATCTTTCATAAATTTTATCTGATATTATATGTGCGACCCTTCTCCAGTTAGATGGAGTAGTTGTAAAAGCTAAAGCAGTCATTTCTTGTCCAGCTGTAAGATCCCAAAGTCTAAATTCTACTTTTAGTTTTTTATCTTTTATTAATAGTTTACCGGTCACTAGAGCTTGAGCTTTAATCAGTCTCCAATCTTCAAACCTAGGTTTTAAATGAGCAATATCTGGTTTTTGAACAAAAGCGTCTTTTTTTAATGGATTAAATAATCCTGTATTTTTAAAATTTCTCTCTATTATTTGAGAAATATTTGAACCTAATTCCTTAACATTAATATCCGCGTGACTATCAGATTTGATATCAACATGTAATGGAGAAACAGCGATCGGTAACGGGTCAAGATTTCCTCTGGTTATATCAACTTCAATTAAAGAATAAGATTTATTAAGAAAAAATAAATTAAAAAAAAATATATAAATAAATCTCTTCATTTTAACCTTTTAACATCTCTGCAGGATTGAAATTCAACTGTAAATCTTTCCATTTTTCGTATCCAGTTGGCGGAACTTTGAGTGGTTGACACAATCTAACAGCTCGCAACGCGCTTTCAGCTAAAACTTTATAGAATTTCTGACCTGGGCGGTTCATACGCTCATGATCTAAAATTTCAGATTTCATTATTGTTCCATCTTTCTTTAATTGTAATTTTATTCTCACTAATAAATTATTATCATAAGGAAGTCCTAAAGGAATACTCCAACACCCAAAGATTTGTGCTCTAAGTGCATCCTCTTCTGATAAAGTAAGACCTGAGGCAAAAGTATTTTTTTTATTGCTCTGCGTAATTTTATTCTCACTTTTTTGGTCTGTAGCTTCAATTTCTTTAGCCTTATCTATTAAAGCAGCAATCTGATTTGTGTCTACAAGTTCTTTTTTTTCAAATTCTGATGATTGTCTTATTTGTGGCTTAATTTCCTCAGGATTTTGTTTTTTTTTAACTATTTGTTTTTCCTCTTTTTTTTCGTTTGGCAAAGGAATTCTATCAGGTTTTTCTTTTGCTTTTGCTGCCGGTGGTGCTTGGTCAGAAACAACTCTCTCACTTTCTTTCTTTTTGTTTTCTTCAATAATTTTTCTCACTTTAGGAGCATAGGGAATATTAGTTTTATCCGAAATCTGAATTAACTCAACGGATACTATTGGTGGTAAATCTATTGGTTCTCTAAGCATAAAAGGTAGGCTTATAACTGTTAATATTATCATTAATGAATGAAAGAATATTGAATAAAATAAATTTCTTAACATAATTCATCCTAATTTTTGTATGGTTCAGAGATTAAGGCAACTTTTGAAAATCCAGACCCAGATAATGTTCCCATTACCTCAAGCACTCTTCCATAATTAATATTTTTATCTCCGCGAACATAAATTCTCGTATCTGTTCTATTTTTTGCAATTGCTAATAGTTTAGGAATCATTTTTTTATAAGTTACTTTGTGTTCTTGAATATAAATCTCACCTTTTGAGTTAATACTGATTGTTAGTGGCTCTTGATCATCAGGCAATGAGTCTGCAGCTGACTCTGGGAGATCTACTTGAACACCAACTGTTAGTAAAGGAGCAGTTACCATAAAGATGATTAAAAGCACTAGCATTACATCAACAAAAGGAGTTACGTTAATATCACTCATTGGTTCATTTTTTGAGCGATTGAATTTGAATGACATTGTTTAAATTATAGATAAAAATCTTTTTGAAAAGTTATCGATTTTTGAAAAATATCTTCGGGAATCACTGTTGAATTTGTTATAAGCTACAACCGCTGGAATTGCAGCCAATAGACCTAGTGCAGTGGCAAAAAGAGCCTCTGCTATTCCGGGCGCTACGATTGCTAAACTAGTATTCCTAGAGATAGCAATTGATTGAAAAGAATTCATTATTCCCCAAACTGTTCCAAATAAACCAATGAAAGGTGCAGTAGATCCAATTGTAGCAAGATAAGTGAAATTTTTCTCTACTTTTTTTAATTCATTATCGGTAGCAATTTCTAAAATTCTTTCAACTCTAGCTGCTTGAATTGCAGAGGATTGTCTTTTAGTTTTTAATAGTTCATTCATTGCAGCTTTAAATATCAACGTTGCAGGATCTTTAGAATTTGATGGTAGATTGCTATTAAAACTTTCGGCAGATTTAGATTTCCAAAATTTTTTTTCAAAATCTTCAGTTGATTTATTGATCGCTTTAAAAAGTTTGAATTTATCAAATATCAATGCCCAAGAAAAAATCGAACTAGCTATAAGTAATATTATTACAAATTTTACTACAAAATCAGCTCTGACAAAAAGGCTCCACAAAGAAAAATCTGATGCTCCTCCTAAACCAACAATTTGAGATGCTATTTCCTGTTCCATCAGGGATGAATACTTTTAGAATGTGTCATGAATTTGGCGTTTTAAGCCAAATAAATACTAATTTTTGTAATCTAATCTTGTATCTATATAAAATCTCGCAATTAAAATTGCGTCAGATTTATTTACATCTTTTTTTTTTGTTAATTGATTTGATATCGAAGGATACATTTCTATCACCTTAGTCCTACTTGAGTCCTTAGAGGAATTAATTAACTCAAAATGCTTTTTCCACTTTGAAGGTCTAACAAAAAAAATAGATAGATTAAGGGCTGCGCAAATACCTTTTATTGCACCAAAAGTTTGACCAAAATTAAACATGCTAGTTACTCCTTGACCTGGCATAGCGTTTACTTGCTCTACAACTACAGCTACTTCTTCATTGCTTTCCGTATTTTCTTTAATTAAGTTTACTAAATGGGCACTATTTAATTGTTTTTTATTTTTTTTACCATCAGACATTACTGGCATATCAAATATTTTTAAGACTTTTTTATCTTCCAAAATTGCAATAGCACCGCTTAAGCCTGGATCAATTCCAATAATTTTCATTTTTAAGTTTCAATATTTGCATTAGTAAATATGTTTTGCACGTCATCTAATTCTTCTAGGGCATTTAAAACTGCTAACATTTTTTTGCTCTGCTCTTTATTCAATTTTAAGTAATTTAAAGCTCTCCATTCTATCGAAGAATACAACAAACTATCAGTTCTTTTATCCAGAATTGTTTTAATTTTATAGAAATCCTCTTTTTTTGTAATTATTTCATAAATATTATTGATTTGAGAGCAATCGACAGCACCAGCATTAATTGAAATTTCAAAAACTTCGTCCTCTTTAATTTTGTTGTTCTCAATATGAATTATACCGTAATTATTAAATAAGTGAGTTGTAGATCCTGACTCTCCTAACCTGCCACCATTTTTTTGTAAAATTGTTCTAATGCTTGATGCTGATCTATTTTTATTATCAGTTAAAGTTTCGATAATTAGACCGGTATTGAATGGTCCAAAACCCTCATATCTTAAATTCTCATAATCTTTTCCGTTTAAAATTTCAGATTTGCTGATTGCTCTAGTAATGTTGTCTTTAGGCATATTAGCTTGTTTTGCTGCTTGGATAGCAGTTCGTAATCTAGGATTCATATCAGGGTCCTTGTCTCCAAGTTTTGCTGCAACTGTAATTTCTCTTGAAAGTTTTGAAAATATTTTAGATCTCTCTTTATCAGCTCTACCCTTTTTATGTTTTATACCTGCCCAATGAGAGTGTCCTGCCATATTTATTTTGTTAAACTACCGCCTAGTAACAACCTAGTAATTTTTTTTGCAAGTCCGGATTGTTTATCTCCCTGGACAATAACCCCAGATAATGTCGCTTCACCTTTAGAAGGAAAATGTTTCTGAGCATCTTTTTCCTTAAAGAATTTTTTAATCGAATTTTCTTTATCCATCCCAATAACAGAGTTGTAATCCCCACACATACCTAAGTCTGTCTGATACGCTGTTCCGTTATCTAAAATTCTAGTATCGGCAGTTGGCACATGAGTATGAGTACCAACTACACAAGTCGAATGACCGTCAAAAAAATGTCCCATTGCCATTTTTTCACTTGTAATTTCTCCATGAAAATCAATTATTGAAAAATCTACATTTTTTTTCAAAATAATTTTTTTAGAAATATTTTTAGCAGTAAAAAAAACATCATTTGTTTTTTTCATAAAAACATTGCCCATCAAATTAATCACGCCTATTTTAAATTTTTTATCTTTAGAATTGTATATACCGTAACCATTTCCTGGGGAACCCTCTACTAAGTTAGCTGGTCTAAGCAGTCTTTTTTCATTTTCAATAAAAGATGTAGTTTCTTCTTTATCCCAAATATGATTTCCAGAAGTTATTACATCTATTCCAAGTGAAAAAAACTCTTTAGCAATTTCTTGAGTTATTCCTTTTCCATCATCTGCAGCATTTTCTCCGTTAATAATGGAAAAATTTATATCGTGTTCTTTTAATATATTCTTAAGGTTTTGTTTTACAACTTTTCTACCTGAAGATCCCATTACATCTCCAAGAATTAAAATATTCATTAAATTATACCTTTTTCTGTAATTATATAGTCTAGTTTAAAGTCTTTGTTATTTACTGGAAGTTTATGATATTTTTGAAAAGAAAAAGCAACACCGATAGTTATTAAATATTTTTTTTTACTAAAATTGTTAAGATAGTTATCATAAAAACCTTTCCCATACCCAATTCTTTGCTTGTATTTATCGTAGGCTAATAGTGGTAACAAAATAACATGTGGTATTATTTTTACAGATTTCTCTGGCTCCGGAACTCCAAATTTATTCAAAAATATTACATCGTTTTTCTTCCATTTATAAAAATTCATAGATCTATTCGATTCTATTGCAGGTAATAAAATTTTAAATTTACGGAAATAATCAATTTCAAAAATTTTGAAAATATTTAATTCATGGTTTGTGGGATAAAATATTGCAATATTTTTAATTCTTTTATGTGACTTTTTAATTAAATTGATTAGCGGTGAAAAAAAATCTTTTTTTATTTCAAAATAACCTGCTTTCCTTTTTCTTAAATATTTAGCTCTTAGCAACTTTTTTTCTTCCATTTATTGAATTTTGGATAAAGATTCTGTATTTAATATGATTTTTTCGAGTGATTGAGTTGTTTTATCTAACATTGCCTCATAGTGGGAATTATTTTCTTCAATAGCTTTCTTAAAATTTTCTAATTTTTGATTAAGATTGTTAATTTCAATATCTTTGTCATTTTTGTAATTAATTGCTAAAGATCTTATTTCTTTAAATTTATTTGAAATATCATCTAGTTTTTTCTTTTGGTTTGTTACTTTTTGTTTAAGATCAAAATATTCATCTATTAATTTTATTGTTGTTATCAATAGAAGCTTATTCTCTCCTATGTTTCCTAGCTTATCTTTAAGTTCAGAATATTTTTTATCTAAGAATTCTGTAAGTTTTTTTAAAGACTCTTCCTGCCCATCATCACAAGATAGTAGATAGTCTTTATTATTAAATTTTACGTTTACGTTTGCCATTTTTCTATGTCCGAAACTAAACTTTCCGTTTCTTTTGAAAGTTCTTCTATTTCTTGATTAAAATTATCCTCTATTTCAGAACGTTTTTTTACCTCTAACATTAAATTTTTTATTTTAGCTTTTAAATACTCGTGTTCTCTTGCCAATTCTTGATTCTTGTTTTCAATTTCTATTTTTTTTCTTAAAATTTCATTTTTTTCAGTTTTTATTTTTTCAATCTCATAGTTTGGTTGTGAATAAGTTAAAGTAAGGGAGTCTAATTTATTTATTAATTGATTTAAGTTTTTTTCTTTTTTTTCAATTATGCTCATAAAATATTATATCATAATATTGATATACTTAATTTAAGTCTATATAGGTTATTAAAAGTGAGTGTAAATTTAAATCATTTATCAAACGCAATAAGGTTTTTATCGGTCGATGCTGTGCAAAAAGCTAATTCCGGTCATCCTGGAATGCCTATGGGTATGGCAGATGTTGCTACGGTTTTATTTAAATACCACCTGAGGTTTAATCCAAAAAATCCAAATTGGATTAATAGAGATAGATTTGTTTTATCTGCGGGACACGGTTCTATGTTGCTTTACTCTTTGCTTTACTTAACAGGATACAAAAGTGTTTCAATCGAAGATATTAAAAATTTTAGACAACTAAATTCTATTTGTGCAGGTCATCCTGAATATAAAAAAGGAACTGGGATTGAAACTACTACTGGTCCCTTAGGTCAAGGCTTGGCAAATGCCGTGGGTATGGCGATAGCTGAGGAAATCTATAGAAAAAAATTCGGCAAAAATGTTATAAATAATAAAACCTATGTCATCGCAAGTGATGGAGATCTCATGGAGGGAATAAGCCATGAAGCCATGAGTTTAGCGGGTCATCTAAAATTAAAAAATTTAATAGTTTTTTTTGATAATAATAAGATATCGATAGACGGCTCTACTTCACTAAGTGTGTCTGATAATTATAAAAAAAGATTTGAGTCATATGGTTGGAATTTTATAGATATCAATGGACATAATGAAAAACAAATATCAAAAGCGATCTCGAAAGCATCAAAATCTAATAAGCCGTCTATAATATCTTGTAAAACGGTAATAGGTTTTGGCTCCCCAAATAAGTCTGGTAAAGCCTCATCTCACGGTTCACCATTAGGAGAAGAAGAAGTTAAATTGGTTAGAAAAAAACTTAAATGGAATTATCAACCATTCGAAATTCCTCAAAAAATTTTGGATGAATGGAGAAAAATTGGTGACAAAGGTGAATTGTTAGAAAAAAAATGGCAAGAAACAATTAAAATAAAAAATAGTAAAATGTTAATTGAATTAGAAAATAAATTTATAAATTCTGCTTTAGATAATCTTAAGAGTTTAATTGAAAAAGAAAAAACAAAGTATTTTGATACAAAGCCAAGTTTAGCTACACGACAATGCTCAATGGCATCAATTGAAAGCATTTCCTCTATACTTCCTCAATTAATTGGTGGCTCAGCTGACCTAAGTGGTTCTAATAATACAAAAACTAATAATTCAAAAATTATTAATTCAAAAAACTTCAACGGGAATTATATACATTATGGAGTAAGAGAACATGGTATGTCAGCAATAATGAATGGTTTGGCTCTTTACGGAGGCTTAATACCCTATGGTGGAACATTTTTAATTTTTTCAGATTATAGTAAGCCTGCTATCAGATTATCTGCTTTAATGGGTCTTAAAGTAATATATATTTTTTCTCATGACTCAATTGGTTTAGGGGAAGATGGTCCTACTCATCAACCTATCGAACAACTTACGGGGCTAAGAGCTATTCCTAACTTAAATGTTTTTAGACCTGCAGATATCAATGAAACTCTTGAATGTTGGGAAATAGCTTTAAAAAGTTCTAACACTCCTAGTGCTATTGCTTTATCTAGACAAAAAGTTCCTTACATAAATCCTAAGAATACAAAAGAAAATAAATGTGAAAAAGGCGCTTACGTTGTACGTATCACTTCTCATGAAAACAATTTAACAATAGTTGCTTCTGGAACTGAAGTTGAGCTAGCTTTAAAAGTTCAAGAAAAGTTAAAAGAAAGTAATATTCATTCAAAAGTTGTTTCGATGCCGTGTATGGAACTTTTTGATAAACAAACAAAAGATTTTCGTAACGACATTATTGAAGAGAGTTCTTTAGTTGTTACCTTAGAGGCGGGAAGTGTGATATCTTGGCAAAAATATGTAAGAAATAAAGGAATGAATATAGGTATAGATCAGTTTGGAGAAAGTGCACCTTATAAAGATCTTTATGATCGTTTTGATTTATCGGAGGATAAGCTAGCAAATTTCATTCAAAAAAAATTAAGAGAATAATCTACATTAATGGATAAAATAAATTTTTTTCCTAGTAATTTTAATGTTAAAAATAAAAAAATAATTTTAAGATTGGATTTAAATGTCCCCATTAAAGATAAGATAATTACGGACGATACAAGGATTTTATTATGTTTACCTTTTGTGAAAGAATTAATTAATAAGAAAGCAAAAATAATTATTTTAAGTCATTTAGGACGACCAGAAGGAAAAAAAGACTCTACCCTTTCTTTAGCACCAATTTATAAATACCTTAAAAAGAACCTTCAAACAAATGTTTATTTCTACATGGGTAATTTTGACGATGAGGTAGAAAATAAGTTTTCTCACTTAAAAGAAGGTGAAGTGATATTAATTGAGAATATTAGATATTTTGAAGAGGAAACAAATAATGACGAAAATTTTGCAAAAAAGTTAGGTTCACTTGGTGATATTTATATCAATGATGCTTTTTCATGTTCTCATAGAAAACAAACTTCAATCCATAAGATTACTAAATTTATAGATAAGAGTTTTGCTGGCCCTTTATTGAAGAAAGAGATCGATGCAATAAATCTTGTTATTAAAAATAAAAAAGAACCAGTAACATGTATTATTGGTGGATCAAAAATCTCAACAAAGATTAATGTAATTACAAGCTTAATAGAAAAAATTAATAATCTAATTATTGTTGGTGCAATGGCTAATAATTTTTTTATTTTTAAAAATTTAAAAGTTGGGAAGTCTTTAATTGAGAATAATTCAAATGAAATTATTAAAAAGATATATAATAAAGCTGACAAAAATAATTGTGAAATAATTATTCCTAATGATTGTTTAGTTGGTACAAACTATAAGGGAGAAGGAAAAAATAAAAACCTCGAACAAATTGAAGACAATGAAATTATTTTAGATATTGGGTCAAATACGATTAATAAAATTAAACGAATAATTGATCAATCTAAAACAGTTTTATGGAATGGGCCAGCAGGATATTTTGAGAATAAAAATTTTCTTAATGGAACTATTTCTATTGCCGAAGCTATTTCGAAAAGTACTAGTGAAAAGAGATTAATTTCAGTTGTTGGTGGAGGAGATACCCTGGCTGCAATTAATAATAGTAAAAACGAACTTTCTTTTTCTCACTTATCAACAGCAGGTGGTGCATTTTTAGAATACTTAGAAGGAAAAGACTTGCCTGGTCTAAGTGTTTTAAAATAAATAATATTTTATGACTTTAAATGAAATAGCGAAAAAAATGTGCGCTAGAGGTAAGGGTATTTTAGCAGCAGATGAAAGTACAGGTACTATAGCAAAAAGATTCAAAAGTATAAATGTTGAAAATTTAGAAAAAAATAGATTAAATTTTCGTCAAACATTATTTAATGCGAGCGCGATGAAAGAGTGCATAGGAGGAGTAATTTTATTCGATGAAACAATTAGACAAAAAACAACTTTAGGGCCTACTATACCTGAACTAATTTCAAAAAATGGAGCAATACCAGGTATCAAAGTTGATAAAGGAGCTAAACCTTTAGCGGGATCTAATGAAGAGACAATAACTGAAGGTTTGGATAGTTTGAGAGAAAGATTAAACGAATATTATGATTTAGGAGCTAGGTTTACTAAATGGAGAGCTGTATATAAAATTACTGAAAGACTTCCTTCTTCTCAATCAATTAAATCTAACGCACATGCACTAGCAAGATACGCTGCTTTAGTCCAAGAAGCAAAAATGGTTCCAATAATTGAGCCAGAAGTACTGATGGATGGATCACATAATATTGATAAATGTTATACAGTTACAACAAATGTTTTAAATGAGTGCTACAATGAATTGGAAATTCATAAAGTTGATTTAAAAGGAACTGTTTTAAAACCTAACATGATTATACCTGGCTCTGAATGTAAAGATAAATCTAGTACCGAAGAAATAGCAAAAAAAACATTAGATTGTTTAAAAAAAAACGTACCTAGTGAAGTACCAGGTATAGCTTTTTTATCAGGTGGTCAATCTGAAATTGAGTCTAGCAAAAATTTAAATTCCATTAATAAAATAAATGATAGCAATTTTTTAATTACTTTTTCTTATGGTAGAGGGTTGCAAGCTAGTGCATTAAAAGAATTTGGAAAAAATCAAAATAATACAAAAATTATTCAAAAAGCTTTTAACCACAGAGCTAAAATGAATGGCTTGTCTTCAAAAGGAGAGTGGACTGAAGAATTGGAAAAAGGGGCTGCAGCTTAAAGCTATTGAAAAGATTTGTATATTTAGTTTCACCGTCAAAAATAACAAAAGATTTTTATCAAAACTTAGATAAGGTTTTATCTTTTAAAAATGTGAAATTCTTTCAATTAAGATTAAAGAATATAAGCAATTTTAAACTGATTACAATTGCCAAAAAAATTAGAAAAATTACAACTAAACACAAAGTGAAGTTTATTTTAAATGATAATTTTCTTTTAGTAAATAAGACTAAAGCAGATGGGTGTCATATGGGACAATTTGATGGATCATTTGAAATTGCAAGAAAAAAACTTAACAATAAAATTTTGGGAATAACTTGCCATAATTCAAAAGTTCTTGCTAAAAATGCTGTCAAACTTAAAACAAATTATATTGCTCTTGGATCATTTTTTAAATCTAGACTTAAGCCTAATGCAAAAAAAGCAAATCTTAGTGTTTTAAAGTGGTCAAAAAAGAACTTTAAAAAGCCAATTGTAGTAATTGGAGGAATTAACAATCTAAATTATAAAAAATTACTAAACGCCGGAGCAAAATATATTGCAATATCAAGTTTTATTTGGGATAACCCCAGGTTAAAACCCGAATTAGCAATTAGAAAGTTTGTATGAAAATCACTGCTAACGAAATAAAACCTGGTATGATAATTGAGCATAAGAATGATTACTGGAATGTTTTAAAAATTCAACATGTCAAACCTGGGAAGGGCGGAGCTTTCAACCAAGTAGAACTAAAGAGTATAATTAAAGGGACTAAACTTAATGAGAGATTTAGATCAAACGAAAATATTGAAAAAGCTGAGGTAATAGAAAAAAAGTTTAATTTTTTATACATAAGTGGAAATTCTTGCCATTTTATGGATAATAATACTTTTGAGCAGGTGGAAATATCAAAGATTGTAATAGGTGAAAAATTTAAACTTTTAAAAGAAAATTTAGAAGTCACTATATCGTTCATGGAAGAAAAACCAATTTCAATCGAACTTCCAAAAAATATAGAGTGCATTATTCAAAATACAGATGCAGCTATAAAAAACCAAACTGCTTCTTCCTCATATAAGCCTGCTTTGCTTGACTGTGGTATTAAGGTTGATGTGCCACCCTTCATTGAAATAGGGGAAAAAATTATTATTGATACTCGAACATTAGAGTATGTGAAAAGAGTTAATTGATGAGATTAAATTCTCCTCATTTAAATATAATTACTAAAGCTTGTATGAAAGCGTCAAGATCTTTAATTAGAGATTTTGGAGAAATAGAAAAACTTCAAGTATCGACAAAAGCACCAGGAGACTTTGTTACGTCTGCAGATAAAAGAACCGAAAAAATTTTAATTGAGGAGTTGCAAAAAGCTCATCCAGATTATGGAATTTTAACCGAGGAAACTGGAGTAATAAATAAGTCGAATTTAAGTAAAAGATGGATAATTGATCCTATTGATGGTACCTCAAATTTTTTGAACGGTATTCCACAATTTGCTATCTCTATAGGTTACGAGGAAAATAATGAGATTAAATGTGGAGTTATATTCGATCCTATAAAAAACGAAATGTTTTTTGCTGAAAAAGGAAATGGTGCTTATCTAAATAATTCTAGAATAAGAGTTTCTAATAAAAAAAAACTTGAAAATGCTTTACTAGTCACAGGCGGTCCAAAAAATTCTAGTAAAATTAAAGATAAGATTTTTTCAGAATTTATCTTAGTTTCAAAAAAAATATTATCCCCAATAAGAAAATTTGGAAGTGCAGCTTTAGATTTAGCTTATGTGTCCTGTGGAAGATTTGACGGCCTATGGCAGAGAGAATTAAATTTGTGGGATATAGCTGCTGGTATAATTATTTTGAAAGAGGCTGGTGGATTCATAGATTATTTTGAAAAAGATAGTAAGTTACCCCTAAAAAGGAACATTTTAGCATCTAACGCTAATATTCATGAAGAACTTAAGGGTTTAATTATTAAAAAAGATATTGAGTAAAATTAATTATTCATATAAAAAACGCTCATGAAAAAAAACACTCACCCAAACTATCACAAAATCAAAGTTGTGATGACAGATGGCTCAACTTTTGAGACTAGATCCACTTGGGGTAAAGAAAACGACACATTAAAATTAGATATAGATCCAAAGTCTCACTACGCTTGGACAGGTGGAACTCAGAAAGTTTTAGATAAAGGGAGAGTAAGTAAATATAATAAAAAATTTAGCAACCTGAGATCAAAAAAATAATTATGACTGATACACCTTTCATGCCAAAAGCTACTGCAGTTTGGTTAGTTGAAAACACAACTTTAACATTTAAGCAGATTGCAGAATTTTGTAATTTACATGAATTGGAAATTAAAGGAATAGCAGATGGTGATGTAGCAAAAGGTATCAAGGCTTACAACCCAATACTAGCTGGGCAACTATCTAGAGAGGAAATTGAAAAATGTTCCAAAAATCCAGAAAAGAAATTAACTTTAGTAAAAAAATTAGATGAAATAGAAGTAAAAGAAAGAAAAAAACCTAAATATACACCTTTATCAAAAAGACAAGATAGACCTGATGCTATACTTTGGTTATGTAAAAATGCCTCTGAGCTAACGGACGGTCAAATTTCAAGACTTGTAGGGAGCACTAAAGGCACTGTATCACTAATAAGAAAAAGAAGTTATTGGAACTTTTCAAATCTTAAACCCCGTGACCCAGTTATTTTAGCCTTATGCTCTCAGGATGCTTTCCAAAAAAGTTTGGACAAAGCTAAAAGAAGGGTTGAGAGAGAGAAAAAAGCCAAAATTAGAGAGGAAAAAAAGGCTCAAGCTGCATCACTATAGACAAATAAATTTTCAGATGTTAACAAGCTCTGGATTAACAGGAGGTTTTTATTAAAATAGACGTTAAAGACAATAATGTAGAACAAGCAATTAGAGTTCTCAAAAGAAAATTGCAAAAAGAGGGATTTTTTAAAATTATGAAAATGAAAAGTACCTATGAAAAGCCATCTGAAAAAAAAAAGAGAGTCCAAACTGAAAATTTAAAAAGAATAAAAAAACTTCAAAAACTAAAGAATAGATATTAATTTAAAATGAGAGGATTAAATATGCCATCAGGTAAAGTAAAATGGTTTAACGCCAAAAAAGGATATGGCTTTATAACCGATGATGAAACAAAAAAAGATATATTTCTTCATGTTTCAGCACTGGAAAATTCAAAATTAAGAGTATTAAAAGAAGAACAAACAATTATCTACGATATAAAAGAAGAAAAAGATAAATTACAAGCTATTAATATTAAGAAAAAATAATTTATCGCGGGGTGGAGCAGTCTGGTAGCTCGTCAGGCTCATAACCTGAAGGTCGTAGGTTCAAATCCTACCCCCGCAACCAATTACAGATAAAAATTAGATTTTTTGCTGTCTTTGAGAAATCCCTTTACAGTATCTATTGTCATATCTTTGAAGCTTTTTCCAAACGAGTCGATTTGGTCAATAACTTTTGGAGGCATTGTGATTATATGACAATTTAATTGTTTTGCTTGTATAAAATTATATGCTTCACGAGTACTTGCCCAAAGTATTTCTACATTTTTAAATTTTTTTGCTAATTTTATACTTTTTTTAAATACTGGCACAGGATCTTTACCCTTATCAGCCATTCGACCTGCGAATATAGAGATAATTGTTTTAGTTTTTTTATTTAATTTTTTAAGAATATATTTTGTTTGATTAAATGTGTAAACTGCTGTGATATTTAGATTGACACCCTTATCACTTAATTCTTTGATAACTGATCCCATAAAGCTTCCTTGTGAATTAACAATCGGGATTTTAACGTAAACATTTTTTGACCAAGCATTTATTTTGTAAGCCTGTCTTAGCATTTCCTTTGGATTATCTGCGAATACCTCAAAAGAAATTGGTTTTTTCTTACAAATTTTCAAAATTTTAAGACAGTATTCTTCATAATTTTTGGCACCAGCTAGTCTCATTAGACTTGGATTAGTAGTAAAACCATCAACTAGTGATTTTTTGTTGTAAAATTTTATTGTATTAAAATTTGCGATGTCACAAAAAATTTTCGTTTTCATTAGTCTAAATTCTTAACGATGTCCTCGGTCATTTTTTTTGCATCTGCAAATAACATTAAAGTATTTTCTTTATAAAATAACTCATTGTCTATTCCTGCATACCCTGGCGACAGGCTTCTTTTGACGAACAGCACTGATTTACTTTTTTCAACATCAAGAACAGGCATACCAAATATAGGGCTTTTAGGATCTGTTTTTGCAACAGGATTAGTAACATCGTTAGCTCCAATTACAAAAGCAACGTCTGCGTTAGCAAAATCATTATTAATATCTTCAAGTTCGAAAACCTCGTCATATGGAACATTAGCTTCAGCTAAAAGTACATTCATATGACCTGGCATCCTACCGGCAACAGGATGTATTGCATAAGTAACTTTAATATCACTCTTTTTTAATTTATCTACCATTTCTCTTAATGCATGTTGGGCTTGGGCCACTGCCATTCCGTAACCAGGAACGATAATCACTGATGATGCATTTTTCATTAGGAAGGCGGCATCTTCAGCATTGCCACTTTTTACAGGTTTTTGCTCTTTACTATCATTCGTGTCTTTAGATGAACTATCCGCACCAAATCCTCCGAGTATGACGCTGAAGAATGATCGGTTCATCGCCTTGCACATTATATAAGAAAGAATTGCTCCGGATGAACCTACTAATGCACCTGTAATTATCAAAGCGGTATTTTCTAATGTAAAGCCAATACCAGCTGCTGCCCATCCAGAATAAGAATTTAACATTGAAATAACTACAGGCATATCTGCACCACCAATCGGGATAATTAATAAAACACCCACCAAAAATGAGATTAGTATTAATATCCAAAAAATATTAGCTGTCTGAGTTTTACATAGATAAAAAACTAGTAAAAATATGGCTACACCTAAAATTAAGTTAAGGTAATGTTGGCCAGTAAAAGTAATTGGAGCTCCTGACATTATTCCTCTTAATTTCAAAAACGCAATTATAGAGCCTGAAAAAGTTATTGCTCCAACAGCAACTCCTATGGACATTTCTATTAGACTGGCTAATTTAATATTACCAACCTCTCCTAAATTGAATACACTGGGACTCAAAAAAGCTGCAATCGCAACAAATACAGCAGCTAAACCAACCAAACTGTGAAAACCTGCAACTAACTCTGGCATTGCAGTCATAGGTATCCTAAATGCTATAAATGAACCAATGGCTCCGCCAATGATTAAAAAAACAAAAACATAAACTAATGACACTGAAAAATTGCCAATCGACAAGAATGTCACTAATATGGCAATTATCATTCCAGCAATACCTAAATAATTTCCTTGTCTGGAGGTATCTGGTGAAGAAAGACCCCTTAAGGCTAGAATAAATAAAATACCTGAAATTAAATAGAATACTGCAGATAGGTTCGGAGAAATCATTATTTTTTATCTTTCTTTTTTTTATACATTTGCAGCATTCTTTGAGTTACAAGAAAACCACCAAATATATTTATTGCAGCTAATATAATTGCAGCGTAGCCAAATAAACTTGATAGCCCAAAAACTTTTTCAGAAGACCCTGCTAAGGCAGCAATTATTGCACCAACAATTATCACTGAAGAAATTGCATTAGTTACTGACATCAATGGAGTATGTAAAGATGGTGTAACACTCCACACTACATAATAACCTACAAATATTGACAAAATAAATATGCTAAGCCTAAAAATAAAAGGGTCAATATCCATTAGCTAATCTCCTTCTTAATTAAAGTCTTATTTATAATTTCATCTTCTAAATTAATATTAAAATTTTTTTTTTCTCTACTGTATAAATTTCTTATAAAACTAAATAAATTTTTTGCGTATAAACTTGATGCTGTTAGTGGCAACCTATTCATTAAGCTCTTCACTCCAATAACTTTTATACCATTTATAATATTTATTTTTCCTATTTCAGAGTAAGCAGAGTTACCACCCTGTTCAACAGCTAAGTCATAAATAATTGATCCAGGTTTCATTAATTTAACTAATTCTTCACTAAGAATTCGAGGTGCAGCTTTACCAGGAATTAAAGCTGTGCAAATTACAATATCATTTTTTTTTAAAGCTTCTTGCATCATTTGTGTTTGTTTTTTTTTATAATCTTCACTGGCTTCTTTTGCATATCCTCCAGATGTTTCCATATCCTCTGCCTTATCAACTGTTAGAAACTTACCTCCTAGACTTTCTACTTGTTCTTTTGATGCAGCTCTTACATCGGTAGCAGATACAATCGCTCCTAATCTTTTTGCAGTCGCTATTGCTTGTAAGCCAGCTACTCCAGCCCCTATAACTAATACTTTGGCTGCTGGAACTGTTCCTGCAGCAGTCATCATCATTGGTACAGCCTTTTCAAATTCAAAGATCGAGTCTACTACGGATCGATACCCTGCTAAATTTGATTGAGATGATAAAACATCCATCGACTGAGCTCTAGTAATACGTGGTAGTAATTCTAATGTGAAAACATCAATTTTTTTACTTAGCAATTGCTGAATTTTTTTTTGATTTTTGCTAGGGTTCAACATACCAATCAAAATCATTTTTTCTTTAAGATTTTTTATCTCATCGTCTGAAGGACAATTAACTTTCATTAACAAGTTGCAAGAATTTAAAACTTCACTACCAGTATTTTTTATCTCTACCCCATGACTTTCAAATTCTCTATCGTTTATACCGATGTGCTTTGCATAATCTTTTTCAATACAAATTTTCAAACCTAGATCTATTATATTCTTTGCAGTCTCTGGTGTAAGTGAAACTCTTTTTTCTAGGGATAGATCTTCTTTTGTAGAACCTACGATCATAATAGTTTTGATATTATAGCAACGTTAAGGCCAATATAACTAAAATTACCACAACTGCTAAAGTGCCCCATAAAACAAACTTAGTAAAACCACTATAAGTTTTTTTGAAGTCATTTTCGCTCATGGTTAACCCTGTCGAGCTTTAAATCTTGGATTCTTTTTATTAATAACGTAAATTTTTCCTTTACGTCTTACCAACTTAGAATTTAAGTCTCTTTTCTTTAACGATTTAAGTGAACTGGCTATTTTCATAAAATATTTTAGCCTGGCAACGTCCTACTCTCCCGTATCTTAAGACAAAGTACCATCGGCGCTGAAGGACTTAACTTCCGAGTTCGGAATGGGATCGGGTGTTGCCCCTTCGCAATAATTACCAGGCACAGTCTTATATTATTTTTAATTTATTATGTAAATAGCGCAAAACCCCCTTTTTTAAAAGGGAATTGGTGGGCGTGATAAGAATTGAACTTATGACCTCTACGATGTCAACGTAGCGTTCTACCACTGAACTACACGCCCAATTTAATAGAGAAGTATTTATTTAAAAATAACTTTATTTTTAATTTAAATAAATAAAATTTTATACTGGAAAATGAATAATTTTTAAAACAATTTTGTTTCAAATTATCTTTTAACCATCTTCTCAACTCTGAAATATAGATATTTCTTTTTTTGGATGAAAAATTATTATTATGAACTCTATAAATTGCTAATGGATTTTGAATTGAGTAAAAGTTATATCTAGTGCTTAATCTCATAAAAAGATCGAAATCTCCAATAATGTCGTAATTCGGATTAAAAAAATTTTTGATTAAAATTTTTTTTTCTATCATAATCGTAAGAATTCCAATAAAATAATTTTCAATTAAATTTTGAGTAATTTCTCCGGATGGCAAATTTGTTTTAAATCTTAATTTTTTTGTTTTGTTTAACTCATTTAATACATAGTAATTAGAGTAAATAAATTTAATTTTATGATTTTTTTTTAATAAATCCACTTGCTTAGAAAGTTTGTTTTTCATCCACATATCATCTGTGTCACAAAAAGTAACAAAACTGCCTTTTGCTTTATTTATTGCAAGATTTCTAGATTTATATAATTTTAGAAATTTTTTGGATGAAAATATTCTAATTCTTTTATCTTTAAATTTTTTTATTATTTCTTCACTTTTGTCAGTTGAAAAATTATTCCAAAAAATTATTTCAAAATTGTTGTAATCTTGATTTAAAATACTTTTAATACAACTTTTTAGATATTTTTGTCCGTTATGACAATTAATAATTACACTTATTAAAGGAGCTTTCATTAAATTAATTATTTTTTTTTAAAACTCCTCTGATATAACAATTATCACCAGTATTATTTACGAACCAATTTAATCTTTCTTCACTTCTAATGAATTTTAGTTGCAAAATATCTTGTCTCAAACTTATAAATTTACTTGGTAATATCCTTTTTAAAAATTTTTTAAGATTTCCAATTGAGAAGATTGAACTTTTCATCTGATAGTAATCATTTTGAGATTTTTTTTGGTTTAAATGATCTTTGTCAAAACTGTATGCCGAAGAAGAAAAATTTATGAATTCTAAACTATGAATTTTTGCTAATTTTTCAAAGCTTTTTTTTGTATAAAAATGTAAGTGAGGAGAATCGTAAGGTCTTCCGTTCCAGTACTCTTTAGGACAGTTAGGCACTTCAAAAAAAATAAATCCACCAGGATTTAATATACTTTTAAATTTATCAAAAATATCATTTATATTAGTAATATGTTCTAAAGAATGAGTGGTAATAATCAAATCAAATTTTTGATTTAAATTTGAAAAATCTTTTAAATTACTATACCCACGATCATGTAAAATTTTTTCACAATATGAGTCATGTTCTGTACAAAAAAGTTCTAAATTTGGGAATTTTTTTTTGAGTGCATATCCTAAATCTCCATCTCCTCCACCAAAATCATAAAGTTTCTTAATTTTTTTTAAATCAATTAAACTTGTTAAATAAATTAGATAACTTAAATTTTTATCTTCTAGGTAATGTTTTTTTTGGTCTTCATAATTTTCACTTATTAAATAGGGTGGGCGTCCATTGGATCTGTACACCTTTTCGTAAAAATAATTGAGATCTTCTGGCGAAGGCATTGGATCTACAAATGCAAAGTCACATTCTTCACATCTATAAATTTTTGCATTTTTAAAGTATTTTGTATCTTCTTTAATTTCTAATTTATAATCGCTTAAAAATTTAACATTGTTCGTCTTTTCACAAATTAAACACTTCATAGATTTTTACCAATTATACTTAAAATCTTTATCATAAGGATCTTTTCTAACCATTTCTCTTTCATTATGAGGTAATGTCAAACAATTGGCCACAATTGAAACTTGTCTTTCTATACCTTTAAATCCGTTCCATATATTTTTAGGTATTGTTACTAACCTGTGATTATCCGGTGATAATATTAATTCGTGATAAGAACCTTTGGTTTTGCTTTTTTCTCTATTATCATACATAACTAATTTTACTTTTCCTGCAATACAGGCATAATTCAACGTTGCCTCTTTATGTAAGTGCCAAGCTTTTATTGAATTTGGGTTTATTGTAGAAAAATATATTTCACCAAATTTTGAAAATATAGAGTCATCACACCTCAACATATGCATTACTGAGCCCCTATCGTCTTTGATAATTTTCAAATTTGTTACTCTTACACCTTCAATCATTACTAAAAATTAAACTGTTTTTTAAGTTTTCTTGAAAAAAAATAAAATATTGAAAACCAGGCATTTGGATAAATTAGATTTCTAAAAAAATGTTTTCTCAGATTGACATATTGTAAACCCATTTCTTCACCGCCAATAAAAATTTTAAAAAAGTAATTGAAGAAATTTCTCATAGAGTAGTTTTTTGTATAAATGTATTGTGAGAATTTCAATCCTTTGCTTCTATAGTAATCCAGAGCTTCAGGTAGTCTTACAATTTCAACAAAAGGATACAATTTACCCCATTCTCTTACACCACCCAAATTAACACTTAATGGCTTGGCGCATAGAAAAGCTTGGGAGTCTTTGAAAGCAGCACAAAATACTTTTATAAAAAAACATGTGTTATCAAAAGTTGACCAAGTACCTGGTGTTTTCATTTTTTTTTTATCAAGAACATGAAGGTTTTTTCTCCACAGATCTGTTCTGAATGCGTTTACATAGAACCCCAATAAGTAATCAAAACATACTCTGTGGTCTATTAACTGAAAAAATTTAACTTTTCTATTATTTTTCACTGGTGATAGAGTTTTCATTTTTCTTGGCAAATTTTTAATATCAAATGGTTTGGGAAATTTTTCTAGATAACTTTTGTCCAAATGGTTAGAATTTATGAAAAAAAAATCTATTTTTTTGTTATCTTTAATTAGACCTAGCAAATAACTTAGGGAATTGTTTGTTAATAGGTCGTCATCTCCTAAAAACCATATAAATTTAGCTTTAGCCATTAAAGAAACATTTAATACATTCATTGCAAAACCAAGATTTTTTTTGTTTCTACTATACCTTATATTAATTTTTTTTTTATAAGGGCTTATGATTTTTAAAATATTAAATTTAGAACAATTATCTGAAATACATATTTCAAATTTTTTTTTATCGACACCTTTTTGTTTGTATATTGAATTTATACAATTTTTTAAATCTTCAGGCCTATTATATGTAGGTATACAAATTGATAGAAGCATTTCAAACTGAGTGTTTATTTTTAAATAATTCGATTTGACTAAATGATAAATTTATTAATTCTTTTTTATTTTTAAAATCATAATATTTTTTATACCAATTAAATGTTAAATCTAAAGCTGATTTATCAAAAAATTTCGTTTCCCATTTAAGCAATTTTTTCGATTTTGAACTATCCAAAGCTAAATTTTCGGACTCATAATATTTTTTTTTACCATAAAAAATTTTTGATTTTGATTTAAATATCTTTCTCCCAATCTTGGCGATCTCTTTTACTTTTAAATTGTTTTTTTTGTTTGGGCCAAAATTCCATGATCCGCTATATCTTTTATTATTTTGATAAAGTTTTTTGGCAAGATTTAAATATCCACATAAAGGATCTAGAACATGTTGCCAAGGACGAGTTGCATTAGGACTTCTTATTAACAAGTGCTTTTTTTTTGAAAACGACTCAACACAATCTTTTATAATCCTATCTTTAGTCCAATCACCACCTCCTATGCAATTTCCTGATCTAACTATTCCTAATCCACATTTTTTTTTTGACAAGAAAGAATTCATGTAACTCTCAGAAATTATATCACATGCGGCTTTACTAGAACTATATAGATCATATCCACCGAGTTTTGAATTTTCATTAAATTTTTTTTTCTTTTCAAGATTTAAATAAACCTTATCTGTCGTAACAATTATAGCTGATTTTAAAGATGGAGTATTTTTTATAGTCTCAAGAACATTTGCTGTACCTAAAACGTTAGTTGATACCGTCTTCAATGGATTTTCATAACTCACAAGTACACTTGATTGAGCAGCTAAATGAAAAATAATTGATGGATTAAAATCTTTAATTGCTTTTTTTAATTTATTCAAATTTTCAATATCCTGTCTATAATCTTTTACGAGAAATTTTTTTAAGTTTAGATCATCAAACAGATTAGGTTTTGTAATCGGGTCTAAAGAATAACCAGTAATTTTTGCACCTAAACTGTATAGTAATAAACATAACCAACTACCTTTAAAACCAGTGTGTCCAGTTATAAATACTTTTTTATTTTTCCAGAATTGATTATCCATTTAGTTTTTTAATTAATTTTCTTAATTTTAAATATTTATTTTTATTATTTGTCATTTTTATATTATCTATATCTTTTAAATTATCAATTGAATGCCAAAAACCATTAAATATTTTAAAATCGCATTTAAATTTTCTAATAATTAAAGGATAAAGCTGTTTTTCAAAATTTTTAAGATTCTTAAATTTTAGACTTAGTAACTTTTTGTTAAAAATAGACATTCCAGAATATACGTAAGAAATAATTTTTTTATTAGATTTATTTTGGACAGAATTAAATGTTATATTTCTATCAAAATTTACAATTCTTTTATTAATTATACCAATTGTTCCATAAGCTAATTGGTTATCCGATCCAATAAAAGTTAAATCACTTCCTTTATTTTCATGTTCTTTAAATATCTTACTTAAATTAAAATCAAAAACTGCATCTCCATTCATAAGTAAAAAATTATTAGAAATAACCTTATCTTTGATCATATGAATTCTCTTTGCTATTGGTGTATCTTTTCCTGTTTCAACTATATCAATATGCAGTTTTTTGAATTTAGAAATTTTTTTTATATACTTTTTTATCAAGTTTCCTTTGTAACCAACAGGCAAAATAAAATGATTAAAGGAGTTTTTTTTTAAATTATTAATAATATACCAAATTATTGGATAACTGTTTATCTTAACCAAACTTTTAGGAATTTTTTTACCTAAGGATCCCAACCTAGTCCCTCGACCACCACATAAAATAATTGCTGATTTTTTTTTTAAATTCTTCATGGCTGTCTATAATTAATTCTCCATAGTTTTTTCTTATTGATTAAGTAATTAGAAGAGTCGAATTTTTTTATTTTTGAAAAAAGTATTTTTTTTTTCGATTTATTTTTTTTCCATATTTTTATCGCAAATTGTTTAACTGACATATTTTTTCCGGAGGCAAGTTCCCATTCTTGGGGAAAACTTCTTTTATTTTTTTTTTTGAAATTTAATGTTGTAATTAGTCCGTCAATGACATCGTCTATATAATTAAAATCATATTTCTGATGACCTGAAGTCATTTTAAGATCTTTATTATTTTTTGCGTGTGAATTAAGTAATGGCCACAGTCTTTGTTTTGGTTCGTCCCTTCCATATACATGAAACAACTTTATAATACGACACTTTACATTGAAAATTTTAGAATAACTTTTACATAAGTCACTGAAAATGTACTTTGTTAAAGCATAATTAAAATGAGGTTCTTTTAAAAAAGTACTATTAATTTTCTTTTGTTTTAAAGATCTTAAAATTTTTTCTTCTTTATTAGTAGAAATTATTACCCATTTCTTACAGTTATTATTAATTGCATTTATTAAAAGTTTTGAAGATTTTATTAAATTGAATTCATAAGCTTTTTTAAAATCAACATATTTATCATAAGCGCCGACTGTAGCAAAATGCATAAGCACATCACTTTTTTTTAATTCTTTCCAATTTTTGTCTATTCTACCTACTAACCATTTTACATTTTTTAACTTTGGATTATTTTTTTTTCTTGTTAATGCGAAAATTTTAATTTTTTTGTTTATAGCTTTTTTAATAAAATTTCTTGCAATATAGCCATTAGATCCGGTGATAAATATATTCATAATTTTTTCTTTTTCAATTCTTCCTCTATTACTTGTTTATCTCTTACTGTGTCCATACATTTCCAAAATCCATAGTGCTTAAAAGCACTTAATTCACCTTGTTTTGACGCAGACTCTAAAGGTTTTTTTTCAAGAATATCAAAATCATTTTTTATGAGCTTGAAAAAATTTTTTTGTGCAACAAAAAAACCACCATTAATCCACCCTTGATTTATTTGTGGTTTTTCTTTAAATGAAATTACTTTATTATTTTTTACCTTTAACTCTCCAAAACGTGCGGGGGGTCTTACAGCGGTTACTGTTATTTTCTTTTTCATCTTTTTGTGATGCGAAAGCAATTTTCTTAGATTAACTGAGGAAATTCCGTCTCCGTATGTAAAAAAAAAATTTTCATTATCATTCACGTAATTTTCTAATCTTTTTAAACGGCCTCCAGTTAGTGTTTTTAAACCAGTATCGACAATTGAAACATCACATAATTTGTTTGAGATTTTATGTTTAAAAACTTTTCCATTCCTTCTAAAGTTTTTAAAATATCGCTTTATAACATAACCCTTATACCCTGATGCTATATAAAATTTAGTAAAACCGTATAATACGTAATGCTTCATGATATGTATAATTATAGGATAACCTGCAACTTTTACCATAGGTTTTGGGATAGTCTTTGTATATTCACTAAGTCTAGTCCCTAGTCCTCCTGCAAGAATAATAACTTTCATATTCATAAGATTAAATAATTTAAATTATAAATTTTCTATTTAGAATCCTCACTTTTTTTTTCGTTAATATCATCTAAATTAATAATTCGATCAAAATGTTTTAATAAATTTTCACTATGCATTATTACTATAATTGTTTTGCTTTTTCTATTTTCAAGCAACGAATTTAATATTTTTGTTTCCATTTTAAAATCTAGTGCATTTGTTGGTTCGTCTAAAATAATTATATCAGAGTCTCTGTATAACGCTCTTGCTATACCAATTCTTTGTTTTTGTCCTCCAGAAATTCTTACACCCCTTTCACCAACTTTTTCATTTAATTTGTTTGGAAGTTTATTAATAAAGTTGTCCAATTCACAATCTTTCAGGATTGTTTTGAGTTTTTCCTCATTTTTTTTACTTAAATCATACCCAAGCATGATATTTTCCAGAATAGAACAATCATTCAAAAAAACATTTTGAGGAACTAATGCTATATTTTTTTGCCAATTTTTTTTATTTTCCTCGTTAATCTCAATTTCGTCTACAAATAAGTTACCGCTTAATGGGGTTAGTAACCCAGTCATTATGTTAATTAAAGTAGTTTTACCTGAGCCAGTTTTTCCCTTTATAGCTATTTTATCACCTTTATTAATTTTTAAATTTATATTTTCTAAAACTTTATTATTTTTTTCTTCATACTTGTAACTAACATCTTTTAGAATAATTTCTTTTTGAAATTTTATTTTATCTAAAGTAATATTTGCTTCTAAGTTTATTTTTTGACCACCACTATCTAATATTTTTAGAAAACTATTAATAGTAGGTTTTACAGATTTAAAGTTTATCGAAAGATTATATATATTGTTTATTTGAGGCAAAGTTCTTTGAATTCCATATGCTAGTATGGCTAGAAAAGCTAGATTAGATTGTATTGAAACTGCTGTTAAATTCGAGAAGTAGATAAAAAAGATCGCTAAAATTATAAAGAATGTCTCCAAATAAATTTTTGGCTGCATAGCTGTTGATCTTATATTTGATATAGATGTGGCAGTTGTTTTAGATGCTTTTGCCAAAGAATTTGAAAACATTCTTTTTAAATCATAGATTATAATCTCTTGTAAATATCCAACAGCATTTTCAAAAATATTTATTATATAGTTTTGATTTAGATTTACTTTCTGCCCTTTTGCAGAAACATCTTTTGACTTTAATTTATATATAATTAAAAAAAATGCTGTAACAAAAGCGACAATTGCTGGCGTAAAGAGAGGATCATTAATTAGTAAAATTATTACGATGGCTAGACAAATTAAAAAAGAATTTAAAATATTTATTGTAGCAAATATAATTGTAGAAAATGCATTAGTTTTTTGAGATAAGTTGCTCATTATTTCATTTGAACCATGTTTGAAATAATAGCTGTAATCTTGACTTAATAAAAAATTGAATATTTTTATTCTAAAGTCACTTGTTATATCCTCAATTAATTTATTTGATTTTTTTATATATCTTAATTTTACGAAACAACTTAATAAAACAATAATGACAAAGAAAAATGATACGAAAGTTAATATTTCCTTCTCAGAACTTATATTTAAAAAAGTGAAAGAATTATTAAAAAAACTGCCAAAAAGATAAGAATTTGGATCTAAAAAAAAGCTGATAAAAGGTATTAAGATTGCAAGAGATATGGACTCAGCAATAGAAGATAAAAAAGAAAATATAAAAACTATAATTAAATCTTTTTTTCTTTCAGGGTTTAGATGATTTATAATTTTTTTAAAAAATTTAAGTTTATTCATATGGATATACTATTTTAAGTCCTTAATTAACTTTTCCATAGAGTCACTATTAAATTTTATATTAAAATTTTTGTTAAATTCTTTTATAGCTTCTTGATTTTCAGTTTTCATCCACCAATCATTTATATTATACCAACTGGAGTTTATGTGATTTAATAATTCATTTTCATTTAAAAACATAATATTTCTCTTATTTAAAAGATTATATTTGTCAAAAAAATGTTCATTTATATTATTCTTATAATCTACGTCATTTAAAAAAATCGTTGGTATATTAAGACTAAAATTTTCAAGAATTCCAGTCGAGTCATAAGTGAAGAAATTAAGTTTTGACTTTTTGATTAATTTGTTTACATCTGAATTTCCATCGTCACATTTTAATCCCAAATCTTTAAAAAAATCATAGTAAACAATTCCAAAAAAATTTTCATAATAAGATCGATTAAGTCTTAAGATAGTTTTTTTTTTAATTTTTGGATCTATTTTTTTTATAATCTTTAATATCTTTTGAATTTTTTCAAAAATATCGATTTTATGTGAGTGAAGATTGTGAATAGATGTGCTTAACCATGGAAAGAAAATTACTAAATTTCCATCATTATTAAATTTATAGTTTCTGCCAAAAGTTTTAAAATTAAAGTTTCCTTTTAATTTTTCTCTATTACTAAATCCCCAAGTGATAAAATTATCTGAAAAATTTAGTTCTGGTAAAAAATTATGATGGATCTGAGTAAAATAATTTTGACCATGTTGTCCTACATTATATTTTGTATTTTTTTCTACCTGTAAAGCAGCATAAATTTTAAAACATTCGTCATAGGCATAAAGTTTAGAGGTAAATATAAATTTAGGATTTCTGGGATAAAAGTTACTTTCTGCAATTCTTTTGATTTCAGCAAAATTTTCTAAAGAAAATTTTGGTAAGAACTCGTGTATGTTTGTTCTTAAAAAATTTTCTAAATCAGTAAAATTATCATTTTTATAAAATGAAATTTTAGACCTTAAACTAAAATCAGTTGGATTATAATTAATATTAATTTCTTTCCAGTCTAAGGGTATTTTGTTGATTTTAAACTGAAGTGTTTTTTCATAACGAAATGGTAATGCTGTATCACTTATAAATGCGTCTGTATCGTAATTAAAAATTTTTTTAAGAAAAAAATTTTGTATTTTGAATATATATTTAATTTTATTTAGAATATTTTTTTTGTCTTTATATAAATTTTTTTTATAATTCCTTATAGAAGGTGAGGAATAAATTTTTTTTTTATCTTTTAAAAAATAATCTGTTAATTTAGAGTTTAATAAATAAAACCATTCGTCTGTCGCATTTGCTACTCTAAATGAGTGGGTATCCTCTACACTAAAATCAAATTTTTTATAATCTATCGTATAAATTTTATCGAAATTATAGTTTTTATTTATATAATCCAATTGATAATAAATTTTATAGAATATTTGTATATATTCGTTTAGCCAAGTGCCTAGTATGATATTCCAAGCTCTTTTAGAAAAGTTTATGTTATGAAGTTTATTAAGCGCTTGAGTTAACTCTACTAAAATTTTATCAAAAATTGTTTTACAGTCCTCATATCGATTGAGTATTTCATTTTTTTTTAAATTAGGAAAATTTATTTTTTCAATATTTTGATCTAAATTTAATGAGGGATCTATTGATACAATTCCAATTAGGTTCTCATTTCGATCAATTTTTTCAAGATTATTTGTGAGAATTAAACTGTATTTTTTCAAAATTTTTAACGAAATTATAAATTTACTTTATATTTTTTTAATATCTCTTTTCCTTTTTTAAATGACGAAAAATCGACTATGTCATCAGTTTCAATAGAAATATTAAAACCTTCTTCTAGCCCTGACATCAATGTCATATGCCCAATTGAGTCCCACTCAGGTATCTCATTATATTTTAGATCATCTGTGAAATCCGTTTCTTTAATTGAAAGCGATTTAATGAAAATTTCTTTATATTTTTCTCTATTTTCCATAAGCTATTCCAAATTTTTCAATATTTTGTTTACAATTTTGTCAGCTGATAATTCATACCTATTTTTAAGATAAGCATAACTACCCCCTTTAACATAATGGTCATTTATTCCAATACAAAGCATCTTGACATTATTTTTTGTCTTTACTAATTGCTCAGATATAGCACTTCCAAGACCTCCAATAATATTATGCTCTTCAATACTTATAATCAGCTTAGATTTGAGCGCTGCATCATTAATAGCTTCGTCATCAATTGGTTTAATAGTATGCATGTTTATTACATTGCTCGAGATTTTGGACTCTTCTAATTTTTTTGCCACTTCTAAACTAGTGCTAACCATTGCACCAGTTGAAAATATAGATATATCTGAACCTGATTTTAATTTTACTGATTTACCAATTTTAAAATTGTAATCTTCTTTATAAACTATGGGATTATTAGAAGAGCCTGTTAATCTTATGTAAGTTGATTTTTTTGACTCCACAGCTGCGGTTAAAGCTTTAATAGTTTCTAGCGAGTCTGCTGGTGAAATAATTTGAATATTTGGTATAGATCTTAAAATGCCTATATCTTCGATGCAGCAATGAGTAAATCCTAGATTTCCTAAAGCTAATCCGCTAGCAATCCCGACCATACATAATTTTTGTTTCATGTAACCTACATTGACTTTTATCTGCTCACAGCATCTTGCTGTTTGGAAAGGAGCAAAAGTTGTAGTAACTACATTATAACCCTCACTTGCAAGTCCCGCTGCTACTCCAATCATATTTTGTTCAGCTATTCCAAGATCTAAATATTTTTCAGGATAAGTCTTTCTGAATCTATCTAATCCTGCTGAAGTTGATACATCGCATGTTAGAACCATTAAATTATCAATTTTTGTTGCTAGGTTAAGTGCCCCAATTCCAAATGTAGCTCTTGACCCTATTGTCGACCACATTTTTATATTTCTCTCATTTACTTCCATGATAATTATAAAATTTCTTTTAAAGCCTTCTCATATTGAGACTTGGATAAAACTGCATGGTGCCAGTCGTTATTATTTTCTGAAAACGAAAATCCCTTACCCTTTATTGTTTTTGCGATTAACGCATTTGGTTTATTATTGCCATTATCTTTTTTAAAATAGTCGTTTATTTCTTTTATATTATGACCGTCTAACATGGAAACATTCCAACCAAAACTAGACCATTTATTTTCAAGTCCTTTTAATGACATAATTTGATTATTTGAACCAGTTTGCTGAAAATTATTATTATCTATAATTATATTCAAGTTGTTCAGCTCGAAGTGTGCTGCTGCCATCGCGGCTTCCCATACTGAACCCTCGTTACACTCCCCATCACCAATCACTACGAAAACATTATTATTTTTTTTCTTTTTTTTAAATGAAATTGCTACTCCTATACCTAGAGATAAACCCATACCTAAAGATCCGTTAGAAAAATCTATTCCTATATTTCGATTAATAACTGGGTGTCCAAGTAAGTTGCTATTATCTTTCTCAAATGTTTTGAGTTCCTCAGAGGACAAATATCCTATTTCACATAGTGCGGCATAGTAAGCTAAGCATGCATGGCCTTTGCTTAAAATAAACCTATCTCTATCAGGCCATTCTGGATTATTATTAAATTTCATTTTATTTCCAAACAAGACTGAAATAATATCTACAATTGATAAAGCCCCTCCAAAGTGGGAACTTGATGCTCCAGCGTAAAAAGCCATATCTAAAATGTTTTTTCTAATATTTTTGGACAATTTTTCAATTTTTAAAAGTTCATTATTCATAATTTACATTCCTCCTGAAACAAAAATTGTCTCTCCGCTAACGTGATTAGATAGGTCTGATGCTAAAAATAGTGATACATTTGCAATATCATTTGGTGTAGCAATCTTGTTTAAAGGAGTTTGATTTAAAGCTTCCTTAATTTCTTTTTCAGAAGTTTGGTTCTTCATCTCAGTATCGGTTAAACCAGGCGCGATTGCATTAACACAAATTTTATATCTTCCCAACTCTTTGGATAATACTTTTGTAAGAGCAATAACTGCTGATTTACTAGATGCATACCCAGATCTTCCTGGACTACACAATGTGGCTGCATTTGAAGAGATATTAATTATTTTTCCATTGCTACTTTTTGTGATTAACTTTAGTAATTTTTGGGTAAAACTGTATGTCGCAAAAAAGTTAACTTCAAATATTTCTCTTAGACTTTTTAAAGTTGTCATTTGAAATAGGGAAATTTGATTAATACCAGCGTTATTTATTAAGATGTCAACTTTTTGTGATAATTCTTTAATTTTTTTAAATCCTTTTTCAATTTCGCTCTCGTTAGAAAGATCAAATTCAACGATATCAATTTTTCTACTATTTTCTTTTGATAATTCACTAATTTTTTTTTCAAATATGTTATTTGTTTTTCTAACACAGGCTATAATTTTAGCTCCGTGATTAGAATAAGTTTCAAGCATTGATAAACCAATGCCGCGGTTACAGCCTGTTATTACTGCTGTTTTATCTTTTAATAACATACTTAAACAAAATCTTCTTCAGAAAAAATATCTTTGGCTAGAGCAGGTTTAAATATTGTCTGACCGCTTTTAGTCATAAATTTTTTTATAAACTCCTTATCTTCGCCGGCCAAACAAAGATCACTGTGATTTCTAAAATATTTAATCTTAAAACCATGATCTATAATCTCTTTTAGTGACTGTTCGAAAATATTTCCAATTTTTATGTGCACGTATGGGCAAACTAAGACATCTCCTATAGGCGTAATGTAGACTCTATTTACTGTGGTGCAGCCTAGAATTTTTTCATGGTTTTTATCAAAAGGGTTCCATATATTTCTAACAAGATTTTTATATTCTTTTCGTATTTTTCTTAAGTAGGCTCTATCTTGATCATCGCAAATAATATTTTCTGCGTTTTGCCACATTCCCGAGGGCACAGCTACATTAAGAAGTGTTCTGTACCTTTTATTTTTTGAGTAATCTAATAATTGTTTAAAATGCTCTGTATTAGCGTTGTAGTGGCCAACTGTAATATTTAAATAAGGATCCATCCCCGCGTTTTTTACATGTTCTAAAGCTGCTATAGCTCTTTTCCAAGACTCTTTTCTGCCTCTTATCTCATCATGAATTTTTTCATCCATACTATCTATACTTACTGAAACTCTACTAACTTTATATTCGGCAAGTTTCTTTGCCATCTTGGCATCCAAATAAAAACCATTGGTTGTTAAGTACAAATAAAATCTTTCTGGTTTTATTGCCTCTAGCACCTCGAAGAGTTTTTTTGGTTGTAGTAAAAGTTCCCCACCTTGTAAATCAAATTCAAAATAACCTAATTCATCTGCTTCATCTGCTAATTTTTTTATGGCATTTATATCCAAATATTCTTTTACATGATCTCCTTTTGGAGAATTTGTAAAACAATATTTACATCTTAAATTACAAGCGTTATTAAAATTAAGATCAATTCCTCTTGTTTTTGTTCCTACCTTGCCATCATTTTTTTGAACATAGGTATAAAAATCTTTTAATTTTTCAACTAACCTAGGTTTATTTAATAATGAAGATGCTATGGGCATTTATTTTAGTTTGTATTTGTTAATTTCATCCGGTAATATCAGGCTAAATTCAGCTTTACAAGCCAAGTTTTCTCCCATCATACCTTTTCCCTCACATAATGCTACACCTCTTTTAAAAGATTTAATTTTGGTATGAATATTTAGCCTGGAACCTGGTGTGATTTTTTTTATGAATTTTAAGTTAGTTGCTGATGTCAAATATACAACTTTTCCTTTATTACCAGGTAAACTTAAAATAGCTAATGCAGCCATCTGTACTAAAGATTCGATTTGTAACATTCCAGGTACATTTGGATCATTTTTCCAATGCACTTTGAAAAACCATTCGTTATTTTTAAAATCTTTAAATCCTCTAGCACTTAATCCTGGTCTAACCTCAGTTGCATGATCTATCATTAAATATGGATCTCGATTTTGTTGATAATCATGTATCATTTTTCTATCTAATTCTAGTGTGTTCATTGTATTTTCAATCCTCGTGATAAAGAACTAATTACATCTACTCCATCCCATAAAAGAGTAATATCTAAAGATTGTCCTATTGGCACAATTCTATCAATTCCTTTCAATTTATTATCAATAACAAATTTTTTGATAATAGATTTATCAACTCCAAAATATGTAACAGTTTGATATTTATTATTTACTATTGTTTTTAACTTATTTAAATCTTTAAGATCATATTCAAAAAACAGACCCCATTTTCCTCTATTTAGATGATTTTTATCGTCAACACTATTTAATTTAATTTTATATAATAAATTGTTAAAATTTTTTATACTTTTGATATTTCTTAAAGAAGCTGCGTATTTACAAAGATCGCTATACTTTTCAATAATTGCAGACTCTGTTAAATTATAGTTGTTTTTGATCGTTTGATGTAATTTAAGCCAAAATTTATTTTTAGTTTTTTCACATTGATCCCCAAGCCAAACGATAAGATGTGGAGATGAGCAAGCATTTTGATCTACTAAATAGGTATCATTGTAAAATTTTTTTATTAAATTATTGAATTCTAATTCCTTTAATTTTTTTAGTTTAGCTGAACTTATTAAACAAAATGAATATCTATCTGCAAATGTGATGTCTAATGCACGTTCGTTTATTCTATAAGATCTAATATCGTTGATAGTTTTATCTCCTCCCCAAATTACTCTAGCATTACAAATTGATGACAACTTCTTCGTAAAATTCTGATTATTTTTGTATTTAACAACAGTGATTTTATCTTTTAATAAAGTATTATTTTTTAGTAGTTTTTTAATTATTCTACATATAATGTTTATTTGTTCAAAATTTTTTGACGGAGCTTTTACTACGTTGGCGTTTCCGGATAAAAGGCCAAAAATTAACGAATAGGCAAAATTTGTAGGAATATTTGCAGGTGTAATATGGAAAATCAATCCAACGCCTAACCTGGCATATGAAAAATTATAATTTTTTTTCATATTCAAAAAGTTATTTTTTCTGCACCAAAAAGACAATGATTTTAAATCAGGATAATCTTTAAGGTTTTCAACATTGGCAAGTTCTTTGGAAAATGAATTTAAAAATTTTATTACATCATTATTAAATGGCTCAAAAGGCTCAAAGTTAAATTTTGGACCTCCAACTAAATATTTAATTTCCTTTTCAAAAGTCATACGTCGCTACATCCTCTAATTTCAGATTGCTCTGCCCTACCATAAACTTTAAACTTTTTGTTTGTTTTACATACTTTACAATTATTGCTAACAATTTCTCCAATATCCTCAGTTAAAATGCTGTGACCAGGATAGCTTTTAGGAAGGATAGACAAAAGTTGAATAAATCCCTTTTGGTTATTAGGAATCGTCTTGAAATCTTTATCTCTAATTAGTATTTCTGAATATTTACTGGGCGTAAAGCACCCACATCCCTTACATTCAAAAAATATAGAGCCGGTTTGTTCAATAAGTCCATAATAATTATACACATTAATTAATTTTAATTTTTGTTTTAGTCTCTCTTTATAAACTTTGTTGGAAATCTTAATTTCCTCCATTTTTTTCCATCCACCACCGTGTATTAAAATCCCATTTGCAAAATTGTGTTTAAGTTTTTTTAACTCAACTTTTTTAATCAAATTTTCGAAAACTAAACTAGTAAAGCCAAAAATTAAGAATTTTTTTGAACTGTATTTCTCTAAGAATTTATTTAGAGATTTATAATCTATTGAACCATTTTTGATTAAATATTCATGATTATTCCCAAACATATAGAAGCCAATAATTGCAGCAGTTTTTGCATCAAATTTATTTGGATTATTTATGTTTTTTTTTTCATCAATAATTAACATTGGCATTCTTTTTTTTCCAATAATCTTAGAAACTATCTCATTAAGGACTATAGTTTGTTTCCTAGCATTCTCTTTATCAAGGTAAATTTTGGCAGGCTTTCCACTACTTGTTCCAGATGAGTTTAAAACCTTAAAAACCTTTTTACTAGGAATACTTTTTAAATCAATCTCTTTAAAAAGTTTTGCAGGTATAAAAGGAATTTCATCTAATTTTATTTTTTTTTTTGAGGAATAAACTAAATCCACGATCTTTTTATACTGGATAGAATTTTGATAATGATAATTATTTAATTGAGTTATTTTTTGCAAAAAATGCTTATTTTTTTCCATAATTCAAATCTTTAAAAGTTTTGTTAAACTTTTTGTTAATAACTATAAAATTCTGATTAATTTTAAATTTATCTTTTAAATCTAGTTTAATCTTTTCCTCTTTATTTTGATTATTATATAAATTAAGCTTGAGTGCTTTGTCTTCAATTATACAACGAACTTTAATACCTTTTTCCTGAAGAAACTTTTCTATTTCTATTAAATCTAGTCTTTTGCCATAAATTTTTATAAATTTACTTTTTCTGCCAACGATATAAATGTAACCATCTTTATCTTTAAATCCTAAATCTCCAGTATAAAGAGTTTTTTTGTTAGTATCTCCTTTTTTTAAATCTTTAATAGTTTTGGCGTATCCTAGACAAACATTGTCACCGTAAAACACAATCTCACCTTTTTTATTAATTTTTAATGATTTTTTTTTCGAATTTATTATTTTAATTTTATAATCTTTCAATGGTTTGCCGATACTTTTCTTCTTTTCAAAAAATTGTGGCCATTTCAAAATTGTCATTCTTGGACTTGCTTCTGTCTGACCGTACATAATATAAAATTTTGCAT
Source organism: uncultured Pelagibacteraceae bacterium (assembly GCA_902595375.1). Classification (GTDB taxonomy): domain Bacteria; phylum Pseudomonadota; class Alphaproteobacteria; order Pelagibacterales; family Pelagibacteraceae; genus Pelagilacustribacter. Next base: position 137,520 of record CACJPW010000001.1, read on the forward strand.
TATTTCTCTTACATAGTGCTCCTAAATATTCTGCTGTGTTATCATCTAATTTACCTCCTGCCTGGGTTATATAACTTATCGATTTTAAAAAATATTTCTCAAAATTAATCTTTTTTAAAATTTCATAAAATTCTGGCACTCCACCGAAAGAATTAATATTATATTTTTTAACCTTATTCCAAAAAGTTTTTTCTAAAATAGTGTTATTATTCAAAATAATTTTTCCGCATTTGTAAAGATGAGTATTTAAGATGGATAAACCATATGAATAACCTAAAGGCATTGTTGTGACGGTCGAATGGCTTTTCTTTATTGGAAGACTTGCGCAAATTTTCTTAGTATTATCTGTAATATTTTTTTTTGATAGTCTAACAAATTTAGGACTTTGTGTAGTTCCTGATGTAGATAAAAGTAAAAAATTTTTAAAATCTAAATTTTTGTTATAATTATAATTTGTTTCAAATATCGCGTATGAATAAATACTGATAACTGTTTTATATTTTTCGATCAAATTGGTTTTTTTTTTAGGGGATAAAACATAATTAGGTTTAAATTTTTCAATAGTATCTTTTATGAACTTATCTGAGAAAGATACATCAACCAAAATATTGATGACATTTTTACAACTTAATAACGAAACATATCCCAAAACAAATGGTGCTGAATTATCTGCAATAAGTAAAATTACAGATTTATTGTTAATTTTACTTTTTGAAAAATCAATATAATCGCTAAGGTTTTTATATTTTAAAACACCTATTTCATCATCAACTAAAGCGATTGAATTTGAATTGGCTTTAAATTTTTTGAACATTTCCATATTTATTAAATTTTTTCTCCTCTTATTAATCCAGAATTATTTTTAATTTCGCTTTTCATTAATTCATAGGCTACATTAATATCAATTATCGAAAACTTAATTTTCTTAAAAGAGGTTTGTATTAAAGCTTTTTTGTTCTTTAAGATTTTATCGAATTTTTTATCGATTACAGTTTTAGATACTTCATTAATTTTTCTAACATACATTTTATAGGTCTTATTAATTTTTTTCCCGTTACGCTCCGTATATTTTCCCTCAAATTTTTTTATATACCTATAATTTACACCTATTTTTTCTTCGGCAACATGTACAAAAGTGAATGCTTCTTTGTAATCAATATCAATAAATAAATTTTTACCTTTGTTCTTTATCAGGTAACCAAATGGAGAGTCGAAACCAAAACAACTTTTATGCTGCATTGAAGAAATTTTATTTTTATCTTTACCGTAAATTGTAAAAGAATAGATCGGATTTTTAGATCTATTAAAATCTTTCATTTTCAGCGAAAGATTACTCAATGCTCCTGTATTAGATTTTGTATTAAAATAATCGAATGATTTACCTTTACAAAAATCCCAATTAAAAGCTGGAAACAAAAGATTTCCATCTGGAGAAATTTTTTTTATTAAAATTTCAATAATATTTTTTGGCAAATTTTTATCTTTAAAAATGGAAATTAATCTTAAAATATTTGAATTAACTAAAATTTTATCATTTTTTTTAATATTTAGTCGGTTTAAAATTTTGTCAAAAGGAAAATCATTCATGATATTTAACCTGGGTACGATTATTTTTTTTTTAATTCAGTTTTTAATTCATCGTATTCTTTTAATTTTTTTTTCATAAAATTAATCGTGAGTTTTGTTTTTTCTGCAATCCCTTTGGGAGTCAGCACATAGAGGTAATTTATTTTGTTTGGATTTTTTTGAAAATTTTTTATTTTTATTAAGCCTTTTGCCTTTAAAGCTTTTAAACAATAGTTCAATTTACCAAGGCTCAAACCCAAATCCTGGGCTAGTTCTCTTTGTGAGGAATTGGGTTTATTCTTAATTTTTCTGAGTAAATCGAAATGTTCTTGCTTAAGTTTTTCATTATTGTTCATAATTTGAACATAATAATCTTAAATAAGATTTTAGTAAAGTAAAATGTTTAAATGCTGAAAATAAATGATAAAATGAATATAATACTTTTATAATGTTAAAGTAGTTAATGAAAAAAAATATCAAAATTTTAGATTGTACATTAAGAGATGGTGGATACTATACAGATTGGAATTTTACGGAAGAATTTACCAATCAATATTTTTTAGCTGTAGCAAATTCACCTATTTCTATAATAGAGTTAGGTTATCTATCTGATGAAAGAGATAGTAACGGGCAGTTTTATCATTTAAACAAAAAAATATTAACTGAAGCAAAAAATATACTAAACAAAAATCAAAAAATTTTTGTAATGGTGAATTTTAAAGAGATTAATAACTCTAAAGATTTGGACAGATTGCTTAAAGAAAAGTCAAAATATATAGACGGTGTTAGATTCGCTGTTGCGCCTAAAGACCTTAAAAAATTTACAATGATTGTTTCGAAAACAGCAAATAAGTATAAAAAAATTTCTTTTAATTTAAATCTTATGTATTTAAGCAAATGGTTTAACGAGGATAAATCAATAAAATTAATTTTCAAAAATATTTCAAAATTTATTGATACAGTAGCATTTGTAGATAGCTATGGTGCACTTAAACCAGATGATATTTATTCTTTTACAAAAAAAATTAATTCCCTATACAAGAATAAATTTATATATGGTGCTCATTTCCATAATAATTGTGGTCTTGCTTTGGCAAACTCATTAGTTGCTAATGATAATGGTTGTGAAATAGTTGACAGTACTTTTTTAGGAATGGGTCGAGGTGCGGGAAATGCTGAGACAGAATTATTAATATCAATTTATCCGCATTTGAGAAAAAAGATTAAAGGATTTTACTTAAATAACTTTTTAGAAAAACTAAAATTATTAAAAAATAAACTTAATTGGGGAAGTTCTTTTGCTTACGCTTTTGCTTCTCAAAATGGATACTCTCAAGCTGAAATGATGAACTTAATTCAAAAAAGAAGATTGGATCCCTCTACTGCTATTGAAGTCGTATCAAATAATAATGTTGGAGATAAAATTACTTTTAAAAAAACAAATAATTCTAAAAGCCTTAAAAAATTGAAATCTGATACACCAGTTTTTATTGGTGGAGCGAAAAGCTTCTTGCAATACGGAAAACAATTACTTGGATCGATAAATAAAAACGTCCCAATAATTTTTAGTGGTAGTAATGCTTTAACAAATTTTATTGACTCAAAATTTGATATAGCAAATCCAAAGTTTTTGATTTTGACAGGAAATGAGATTAACAAAATAAAGTACGAAAAAAAGACGAATTTTTTGAAAGAATTAGAGTGTGTAATCGCTGAGGAAAAATTTATTTCTGAAAAAATAAAAAAACTTAATACTAAAATTATTTACTCTAATACTATAGCTGCAAACCCATTAATGCTCCTCGGAAAATTATTAATCAATCTAAAGATGAAAAAATTAAAATTAGCATTTTTTGATGGTGATTATGAAAATGAGAAAGAAAAAATCATATTTGAAGAGACACAAAAATGTATTGACTCACTAATAAAACAAAAAATAAATATTATAAGTATTACAAAAACAGCATATAAATTGCATTTTTCAAATCCTTGGCTCAATGATTAGTTTTTTTTTACCAATACGAAAAGGTAGCAAAAGATTGAAAAGAAAAAACATCAAGTCCCTTCCAGGTTATAAATTAGGATTAACAGAGATAAAAATTCATCAATTAAACAAATTTAGAAAAATAATTTTAAAAAATAAACTCGGGCCTTATTCTCTAAAAAGTTTTGAATTTGTTGTTTCAACAGACTGTGAGATAATAAAAAGATTTGTTAAAAAATTTCAGTGGATAAAGTTGCATAATAGAACAAAGATATTATCAAGTGATAATTCTCTTGATAAACTTATTCTTAAAGTACCAGAAATTTGTAATGGGGATTTCATTCTATGGACCCATGTTACTAGTCCTCTTTACGATCATAATTGTTATTATAAATTTTTAAAATCGTTTTTTATGAATAAGAACAATAAAAGCGCATTTTCTGCCGATTTAATTAGGAAATTTATATTTAGCCCTGAAAAAAAATGGATCACTCATAAAAATAACAAATTAAAATGGCCTAGGACGCAGGATCTCGACCCTTTATATGTTGCAAATAGTTGTGCATTTATAGCCAAACGGGAAATATATCTAAAAAATAAAAATCGCCTGTGTAAAAATCCTTTGCCTATAATTTCAGATTACGGCAGTGGACTAGACATAGACGACCCCGGGGATTTTGATAATTTTAAAAAAAGCTTAAAGTAGCAATAATAAATTTATGCTTAAAAAATTAGTCCTTTTTTTTAAAATTTACAGAAAATGTAAAATAAGTTTTAAGATACCAAAAAAAGATATATTAATTTTTGATAAAGAAGGGTTGCCAGAATTAAAACAAAATATCTTAGAAAATTTAGATTATTTTATATTAGAGAATAGAACTCACCATTTAAGTAAATTATTTTTTACGTATAGACTTATTCTAAATATTTTAAAAAATCTTCATAAATTGTTTGGTCAAAATAAACTTAAAATTCAAGATTTATATTTTTTAAGTTTAATTAAAATTGTAAATCCAAAAATAATTTTGACATTAATTGATAATAGTGATCAATTTTCAAGAATAGCAAAAAATGTTGACCATGACGTAAAAATTATAGCAATTCAGGGTGCGATGAGGCATGTTTGGGATTTTTCTGAGTATATGTTTAAAAAAAAAATTATTAAGAAAAATCTAAATCAAAGATTGTTTATACCCTATTATTTATGTTTCGGTAAATTTGAAATTGATGAATGTAGAAAATTTAAAATAAAAGTAGGAAAATTTAAACCTATTGGAAGTCTTAAATTGTCAAACTTTTTAATCGAAAAAGAAAACAATAATGATATTAAAAAATTTGATATTTGTTTATTATCAGATATTGGAGCTTGGAATGATACATTTGAAAACAAGCGACTTGATATATTTGACCAAGCACAAAGAGGTTTTTTAAAACTTATAAAATGGACAATTAAGTATTCTTTGCATAAAAACTTGAAATTTGTATTTGCTTTTAAAGGAAGAAAAAATAGTAAAGGTAGTGCAAGAGAACTTGCATTTTACAAATCAAATTTATCTCAAGATGAATTTAATTATATAACTACCTATTCATCAATGAGTAGTGAGTCTCAAAGATACAATTCTTATTATTCAGCATATGGAAGTGAATTGACTATCGCCAAAACATCTACAATCCTCAGAGAAATGTTGGCATGTAAAAATAAAATCTTAGCATGTAATTTAACAGGGATTGATTTATTTAATTTTCCAGTAGGAGGCATTTGTAATTTGAAAAATTGTGACTACAATCAATTTTCTAAGAGGATTAATGAAATTTTAGAAATAAAACACGATAAATACTTAAGCAAAATTTCAAATAGAAAAAGTGATATGATTTTTCAGTCTAGTCCTAAAGAGGTAATTAAAGCAATAAAAAATGAATTAATATGGTAAATTTAAATTAATAAGATTTACAAAGTTTATAAAAATTATTCTTTCCTGGGGTACAATTATGCTTTTTTATAAATTTTCTGAGTCTTTTGAGATCTTTCAGTGTGTCAATTGTAAAAGAAAAATTTTTTTTAAATCTTTTATAATATCCAAAAGATTTAAATTTATTAATTTTAGCTGAAAATTTTTTATTATAGAAAAACCAAGTTGGAGACTCTTGATTTTTAATATTAAACTTTTTATCGTTTACAAATAATTTTTTTGAGGAAAAAATTTCTAAGGAAATACCCTTTGGATAGTCACTTTTGACTTTCCATCTTTTAGAATGGCTCATTGCTCGAGTTGTAAGATAATCAGATTTTGATGAAATAAAATATCTAATAAAAGAATCTATTAATTTTGGATCGACTAATGGATTGTCAGCAGTTATTCTTAAAAGAATATAGTTTTTTTTATCATCAAAAAATTTATACCTACTGTAAACGTTTTTTTCTGAACCCTTAATAATATTAATTTTGTATTTCTTGGTAACATAAGAAATCAGCTTATGATTATTTTTTTTTTTAGATGTGAGTAAAAAAATATTTTTTTTGTTGAAAAAAGACGAGCTTAAAATATTTCCAATTATAAAATCAATTAATCTAAATTTAGTAGTAAGAAATTTCATTGATTTACCAGGAAGTCTTTTAGAGCCCATTCTGGCTTCAATAACACATTTTAAATTTTTCACGATTTCAAATTTTTGTAAGCAACAAGTTGGTTCTTCTTAACTTTGTTTTTTATTTTAACGCCAATAATTTTACTGAAATCTTCAATTTTTACGCCCTTCTTATTAAATGGTCTTAAAAAAATTACATCATTTTTTTTAATCTTTTCATGCTTATTTAAATTTCTTGAGAAGTAAATACTTCTTCTCAATGTTTTTTTTCCATATTTTTCACAATTAAACTCTTTCTCTCTTTTTAAACCAATTATTTTATAATTTTCTTTAATTAAAATAATTAATCTCTTTAGATCAATATGATTTATTGAAAGTTGATAGTCACCTGCAAGCTTAGTTTTTTTAGGCATAAAATGCTTTTCAATAACTTGTGCTCCAAAAAAAATTGAGTTAGCAGCTGTTTCAATTCCTGGCACATGATCTGAGTACCCAGTCGTAACTTTAAATTTTTCCCTCAAAAATTTTATATTAATTAAATTCGCATCTTTTTTCAATGTTGGGTAGCTGGAAACACAATGAAGTAAAATTACTTTTTTTTTTGGAAAAAATTTTAATGCTTTTTCAATTTCATTTAATGAGGCCATACCTGATGAAATTATGACCTTTTTTTTAGTTCTAGCTATTTCTTTTAATAATAGATAATTATTTATATCTCCTGAAGCCACTTTGAAAAAAGATACGTAATTTTTTATTTTATTAACGTACTTGTAATCAAAAGGAGTAACACAAAAATCAATTTTAATTTTTTTAGCGAGCTTAGATAATATCTTTAAATGTTCGATAGTAATTTTTACTTTTTTGAATCTCTCGTGCTGGTATTTCAATCTTTTATCTTTTACGTGCTTGTAAACTTTTAATTTTTGATTTACTAAGTTATTTTCGTCAAATAATTGAAATTTTACACAATCCGCTCCTGCTTTTTTTGCAAGGTAAATTGATTGTTCGGATAGTTTTTTTTTACCTAAATGATTACTTCCTACTTCAGCAATGACATAGGGAATTTTTCTGTTTAACATTTTTCTGATTATTTTTTCCACTTAATGTTCGGGTCAAGCGTATTTAAATTTATTCTATTTTGATTTTTTTTTACCAGTTTAAATATTTTGTCTATTTGATTATCATCCATAATTATAGGTTTTAATCCTAGCGATATTAATGAAGTATTAGTTGGATTGTAATAATGATCTTCATCCTCAATTCTAGGATTTTCTATATGAGTTACATTTGATCTAATTTTGTTTTTGTCAGCATAATTTTTAATTTTTTTTGCAATTTCATTAAGAGAACAAAACTCTGTAAACTGATTAAAAACTCTAAATTCTCCGTTTTTTGGGGGATTTTCACAAGCAATGGAAACACATTTTATTGTATCAGAAATATTTAAGTACGATCTTTTTTGGTCTCCTTTTCCATAAACTGTCATATCTTTGTTGCATGCTATTTGTGTAATAAATCTATTAATAATTGTTCCAAAAATTGAATCATAGTGAAAAGCAGTTGATAAATTTTCATAATCTAATTCCATTTCTTCAGTTGAAATGCCATAAACAAATCCCTGATTTAAATCGGTACATTTCAAGCCCCAAATTCTGCAAGCAAATTCTATATTTGCGCTATCGTGAACTTTTGATAGGTGGTAGAAACTACCAGGTTTTTTTGGGAATAGTACTCTATCTTTTCTTCCCTTGTGCTCTAACTCAAGCCAACCCTCCTCAATATCAATGTTTGGAGTGCCATATTCTCCCATTGTGCCTAACTTAATTAAATGAGAATTAGGACAAAATTTTTTCATCGCAAATAAAAGATTTAAGTTTCCTATTACGTTATTGTGTTGAGTAAAGACTGCTTTTTCTCTTGATGCCATGGAATATGGTGCTGAAGGTTGTTCAGCATAATGAATAATGGTGTCAGGTCTAAATTCTTCTAAAATTTCACACAGGACTTTATAATTTAATAAATCTGCTACTAAATACTTAATTTGATTTTTTTGATTCTTGTTCCAAATGTTAACTCTCTCATTAAAAGGTTTTAATATATTAATAGGCTCAACGCCATACTCGGTCTCAATTTTTCTTTTTGATAAATTATCAACTGCGTAAACTTCATAGCCTTTTTTAGAAAAGTACATCACGGTAGGCCAGCCTAAATAACCATCTGCTCCAAGGATTAAAATTTTCATTTTATATTGTAGGTATTCTTATACCAATTATAAGTTATTGCAAATTTTTTAGTTAGATCTTTTTTTTCTTTTAATATTTTTTTATTGTAAACCGTATCATCGTATCCGCTTGGTGTTTTTACAAATTCATAACTAATTGTCTTTTTTGAAATTTTATTAAGAATATGTAATAAATCAATTATTCTTAAATATCTATTGTTATTAATTTTAAACTCTTCAAAAGGTTTTCTAGAATTCAATGATAAATATAATTTTTTACAAACGTCCTCAACAAAAATAAAGTCTCTTTCCTGCATTCCTTTTTTATGAATTTGAATTTTTTTATTATTGATAATTTGTTTTATAAATGCGTGAACAGAGCTTAATTTATGTAATGAGTAAGGTCCAAATACATTAGAAATCTTACAAATTTTAATATTCATTTTATAAATTTTATTAAACGACCTACAAATATTTTCACAAGCGATCTTTGTTAGAGCGTAAATGCTTGGATTTTTGTAAAAATTATTAACACCCATTGATGAAGCTACTATTATATCTTTAATTCCGAAACTTTTGCACGCAGTTAAAAGATTAAGTGTTGCTGAAACATTATCTTCGTACGCCTTTTTCGGTTTTTTGTGGCAGTTTACAAAGCCTGGGAGAGCAGCAAGATGTATCACCTTTTTTATTTTTTGTTTTCTAAATAATCTTAATATTTCTGATTTATTATTTAAATTAAATTTTGCAAAATTTTTTATTTTAAAATATGGATTAAAAACTTTATCTACACCAAAAAACTTAATATTTTTTTTTTGAAAAAATCTAATCAGATTAGATCCAATAAACCCAGAACTGCCTGTAACTAAAATAGTCATATAAGATTTTTTAAAATTACGTAAAGTTTAGCACAGTTTTTTTTTAGGAAATTGTGTGACATATTACCAGTATGTTTTAAATAAAAATAATGTGATTGATTTATATAACCCTTATTAAAGTTTTGTTTTTTTTTTATTTTAAGCCAAAAATCAAAATCGTCTTGAAACTTTAGATTTTCATCAAAACCTCCTACAGCTCTCCAAAGTTTTTTATTAAATATTGAACCACTTCCCATTGGGTAATTAAAATTATTAAATTTTTTGAAATTTTGATTAATTGTTTTTATCTTTTTTCCTTTATCATCTATTTCCATAATATTACCACAAATATAGTCTAATTTTTTTTTTATCAATTGATTGTATAGGCTGCTTATAAATTTATTTGAAACATAATCATCTGCATCTATTTTTGTTATCCATTCTGATTTAGACTTTTTTATTCCAAAATTAATAGATTTACTTAAAGAATTAAAATTCTTTTTAAAATATTTAATTTTCTGTGTTTTTTTTTTTAATTTTTTAGCGACATACTCTGTGTTATCTTTACTTGAGTCATTAATTATAATTATTTCTCTTAAAAAAGACTTATCGTTATCTAAAATGCTTTCAACGCATTTTTGCAAATATTTACCGTAATTGTGACAAGTTACTACAAATGATATCATTTTTTATGTTAAATCACCAAAAATATAAGGGTTTTAAACAAATTTGGACAAATGTAAAGATATTGTTCATAATTTGAACATTAAGCTTATATTTGTTATATTTTGTCATGAGAATTAAAAGAACTATTGAAGATCTTTTTTATATGCCTCGTAGTATAATAAGTGAGCCTACTAGGAAAACAATGAGATATATTAAAAAGCATATACCTAAAATATCTATAATAAAATTTAAATCAGGAAAAAAAGTTTTTGATTGGGTAGTGCCAAACGAGTGGAATATAAATGATGCGTATATAATGGAACCGAATGGTAAGAAAATTTTAGATTTTAGAAAAAATTTGTTAAGTATTGTTTATCATTCATCTCCTGTAAAAAAATGGATATCAAGAGCAGAGCTTTTGAAGAAGATACATTATGATGATAAATTACCTAATGCTACTCCTTATGTAACATCTTACTATAAAAAAGACTGGGGTTTTTGTATGCCAAAAAATAAAGTAAAAAAATTAAAAAAGCATAAATATTTTGTAAGTATTGATACAACTTTTAAAAAAAGCTTTCTTGAAATAGGAGAGTATTTTAAAAAAGGTAAACAAAAAAAGGAAATTTTTTTTTCAACATATATTTGTCACCCGTCTATGGCTAATGATAATTTATCAAGTCTAGCTGTTCAAATACACCTTATCAACTACTTGGAAAAAAAATATCCTAAATCTAATTTTTCATATAGATTTGTTTTTTTACCAGAAACTATCGGATCCATAAGTTATTTGTCTAAGAAAATTACAATTTTAAAAAAAAATATGATTATGGGTTTTGCATTAAGCTGTCTTGGAGACGACAATCAATATAGCATTATTAGTTCTAGACACGGTAAACAACTATCGGACTTGGCCTTAAATTCAGCATTAAAAGGAAAAAAAAAATTAGTCAAATTTAGTTATCTTGATAGAGGGTCGGATGAAAGACAATATTGTTATCCTGGAGTTGACTTACCAGTTACTGGATTTTGTAGATCAAGGTTTCATAGTTTCAAAGAGTATCACACAGATAAAGATGATTTAAAATATGTTTCGGAAAAGGGATTGAAAAACTCTTTTGAAATTTTAAAAAATATAATTGACGCAATAGAAAATAAGAATTTTTTTCCAAAAAATAAATTCCTTTGTGAACCGAATTTAGGTAAGAGAGGTTTGATGTCCACAATTGGTAAAAAATTCTATAAAAAAGGAAAGATGATTAAAAATTTTTTAGTTTATGCGGATGGTAAAAGAAACCTTTTTGAAATATCTAATACTATTAATTTAAATTTAAATGATACTATTAATATTACTAATAAGTTAAACGAAAATAAATTAATTTGAAAAAAAATTAAGCTAATATAATATAAAGTTTACATGAATAATTTAACAAAAAAAATAATTAAATCTTTGTCAGATAAAGAAATTGATTTGAAGGATGATTGGAAAAAAACTTTGGATAAAAATGGTTATATTATTATTAAAAATTCAAAATATATGAAACAAAATCTTATTTCTTTAAGAAACGAGGCAACTAAATTGATTGAGAAAGAGGGCGATAAAGGGGGATGGGAAGGAAAGGAAAAATACTTTAAACCAGGAAAGAGATTTGAAAGTGGAGCGCAGAGACTTGGTGGATTAGTAAATAAACATAGTGTTTTTTTGGGGCTTATTACTATTCCAGAAATTTTAATTTGTGCAGAGCAAATTATAAAAAGTGAAATTAAAATTTGTGGAATGAATTTAAGAAATCCTCTTAAAAATCTTGGAGAGCAAACTTTGCACTTTGATGGATTCCCACGAAATTCTGAAGATGAATCTTATGCTGGAATTGTTGCATTTATTTATTTAGATGACTCTAAAATATCTAATGGAGCAATGCGAGTTGTACCTGGAACTCATAAACTCACAGGCTGGCCGGACGATCATATCAATATAAATGACAAACACCCTAAAGAAATCAGATTAGAGGTAAAAGCAGGTACTATTGTTGTAGCTAATTTAAATTTATGGCATGCGGGAGCCATAAACTTGAGCGGCGAGGCGCGAAAAGTAATAATGTTGAACATCAAGAATAGAGATCATGATCAACTTCTTAATTATAAAAAATATTTAAATAGTGATTTTAAAAAAAATTTAGATGAAAACCAAAAATACCTACTTTCAGTAAGAGAAAGCGACCCTGATCAAATTATTGAGTCTGGTGGAAGTGCTAATCAATTAAGAAGAGAGTATTTTAAAAACAAAAACAAAAAATTTACAAGTGTTGCAAATAATTAGTATAAAAAAATAAAATATGTGGAATTATAAAAAAATAAGTGATGGATTGAATAAGAACGGTTACTTCGTAATTAAAAATTATTTAAGTTCCAAAGATTTAAACATAATTAAAAAAAGCCTAATAGACTCATTGAATTATATACAACCAAGTAAAGAAAAAAATTTACAAAAGAAATATTATGAAATTAAAAAATTTAACAAAAAACTCAAAGGAAATTGGTACGATATCTCTAAATATAATATTGATTTACTAAAAACACTTCATAAAAATGAAATGATTGAATTTGTTAAAAAGTATTTTGATTCTAAAGTTGTATATTCTGGAAGGCCTGCGATACATGTGCATGATAAAACTAATGACAGAAATTTATTACCACACCAAGAAACAAATCAATTCGCTGCTTATACGTTAGGTCTTTGGATACCAATTTTTGATACAAACGAAAAAACTGGGGGTTTGACTGTTTATGAAAAGTCTCACGCAGAGGGATTCTTTAAACACTCACTGACACCACCGCCTTCTTTTAAGAAAAAAAAATTATGGACTAACAAATTTACCAATATTGATGAGAAAATATACAAAAAATATAGAAAGAGAAACTTGAGTATTAAAAAGGGAGATGGGGTAATTTTTATATCAAGTTTGATACACTCTAGCTTTAAAAATACTGATAAAAAATCTGTCAGGATAGTTATAACTGAAAGATTTAATCCTTTAAAAAAGTTACCTTATTTACAAAACGTCAAAGCACCAATGAAAATACCTTATGTCGGTGTAGACTTAAACAAAATAAGGGACTAATAAAAGTTTAAAATTAAACTTCATGGGTCATTATATAAAACATAAAAAAAATTACTGGGAAAGAAAAATTTTTAATGAAGATAGTAAGTTTGACAACGAGATTCTAAAACATGAAAATATAAATATAGGAAAAGCTAGAAATCTTTTTAAGAAGTATGTCGAATTAGTATGTTTGGAAATGTCGTATTATTGCAATAGGGCCTGCTCTTATTGTCCAGTTGCGATATACGAAAGAAGTGACAAAAATTTAGAAATAGATAATGAACTACTTTTAACAATTATAAATTCATTAAAAATGTTGAATTATGATGGTAGAGTTTCATTAAATTTATTTAATGAACCCCTGGCAAGTAAGAATTTTTTAAACAGAGTAAAAATGTTAAGTGAAAATCTTCCTAAAGCTATATTAAGTTGTAATAGCAACGGAGATTACATAAAAAACATAAAGACTTTTAACGAACTTGAAAAAAGTGGATTAAAAGAAATTTTGATTACATTGCATCCTGCTAAAAATACATCTTGGACGAGACACTATGCTGAAAAATCAATTAAAAGGTTCGCAAAAAAGATCGATCATGATTTATCTGGAGATGAGTTAGAAAAGCTTAAATTTTCTTTTATGATTGATAATCTTTATGTAGAAGTGGTTTGCACGAACTGGGATGACGCTGGTAACTCGCGAGGAGGAGTGATGAAACATCTTATACCTGAGAAAGTTAGAGTTAACCCATGTGAGAAGCCAATAAGAGAATTCGTAATTTCATACGATGGATCAGTTCAGTTATGTTGTCACTCATATCAAAATAAAGAAATTGATAATAGTATTTCAAAAATAGATAAGAACGACGCGGATTCTATTTTTAAGATTTATACAAACAAAGTTTTAACTGACGCAAGAAAAGATTTATTCTCTTACTCAAAGAAAAGCGGTATTTGTGAAACTTGTAATCACTATGAAAATAACATCAGAACAGGATTAGATTTTTTTTTAACGGATGAGGACAAAAAAAAGAGAGAGAAAATACTTAAGCACATATAAATCATTTTATGAATTTTTATAAAAGAAGTCTATCAGGTAAAGAATATTCAAAAATACTTGACTTTAATTTTACAAAGAAATTTATTCTTGAAAATTCTGGCATGTTAATTGGTGATAAGGCTCTGTATAGACAAATTAAAATTTATGAGATTTTGCAAAGAACAAAAAAAGTAAAAGGTGATATTATTGAGTTTGGAATTTGGAACGGAAATAATCTTATATTTATAAAAAAAATTGCAGATTATTTTAATTTGAAAAAAAAAATTTTTGGTTTTGATAATTTCGGAGGTTTCCCTAATCCTACTAAACTAAAAAAATCTAAAAAGGGAAGATATACTGGAAATCCGGAAGAGATAGCAAAAGTATTAAAATTTTTTAAGCTTAATAATATTAAAATTTTTAATGATGATATAATGAATCTAATTAATTATAAAAATCAATTTAAAAAAATTTCTTTTATTTATATTGACTGTAATATTTATGAACCGGTGAAAATAATTCTAAAGCAATTAGCTAAAAAACTTTCAAAAGGTGGTGTAATTGCATTCGATGAAGCTCAACATTCAACTGATAAGGGTGAAAAAAAGGCTTTAATTGAATTTTATAAAAAGAATAATAAAAAATTTGTTTTAAAGTTTTTAAAAAAAAAATATCAACCAGACGCATTATTAATAAAAAAATAAATATGTTTTTTTTTAAAGAAATTATAAAAAAAAACTTTTTTCTCTACGATTTTTTTACTAAATTAAATTTAATAATTTTTCATAAGAACAATATTAGAATTTTATTTTATAACACTAGAAAAGATTTACTTTATAATTTCAATATATTATCAAATATTGCTGATTCAAAATTTAGTTACAACCAGATCTCATCATTATTTAACTATAAATTTAAAGAAATTATTTTTAAAGAAATAAAAAAAAAAATTAAAAAAAAA
>CACJPW010000001.1:155000-229687 GCA_902595375.1 uncultured Pelagibacteraceae bacterium
CGTTACGCCATTCATGCAGGTCGGAACTTACCCGACAAGGAATTTCGCTACCTTAGGACCGTTATAGTTACGGCCGCCGTTCACTGGGGCTTCAGAAATTAGCTTGCACTAATCGCATTAACCTTCCAGCACCGGGCAGGCGTCAGACCCTATACATCCACTTACGTGTTAGCAGAGCCCTGTGTTTTTGATAAACAGTCGCATCTCCCTGGCTTGTGCCACCCACTTATAGTTGCCTAAAAATGGGTCCTCCTTCTTCCGAAGTTACGGAGGCATTTTGCCGAGTTCCTTCAACATCATTCTCTCAAGCGCCTAATTATACTCTAATAATCCACCTGTGTCGGTTTCGGGTACGGTCTAATGATGGAGCTATTTCCTGGGACTTTTTCACGGCTAACTCAATCCATTAAGAGTTAACAACTTACAAAATCCGTCACTTCCATCTGGTCAAGGAATATTAACCTTGTTTCCATCGACTACGGCTCTCGCCCTCGTCTTAGGGGCCGACTAACCCTGCGCGGATTAACCTTGCGCAGGAACCCTTGGATTTTCGGCGACAGAGTTTTTCACTCTGTTAATCGTTACTTATGTCAGCATTCGCACTTCTGATACCTCCAGGATCTCTCACGAGTATCCCTTTACAGGCTTACAGAACGTTCCGCTACCAGTTACAATTTCGGAAGAAATTGTAAATCCACAGATTCGGTACATGATTTGAGCCCCGTTACATCTTTGGCGCAGAAACTCTATTAGACCGGTGAGCTGTTACGCTATCTTTAAAGGATGGCTGCTTCTAAGCCAACCTCCCGGCTGTTTAGGAATCTCCACATCCTTTCACACTTAATCATGATTTAGGGACCTTATCTGGTGATCTGGGCTTTTTCCCTCTCGACCATGGACCTTAGCACCCACGGTCTGTCTGCTGAGGTAAAATGTTTGGCATTCGGAGTTTTATGAGGGTTGGTAAAGATTTCTCTCCCCTAGCCCCTTTAGTGCTCTACCTCCAAACATTAATTTACTCAACGCACTACCTAAATAGTTTTCGCGGAAAACCAGCTATCTACGAATTTGGTTGGCCTTTCACCCCTTACCACAAGTCATCCAAAGACTTTTCAACGTCAACTGGTTCGGTCCTCCGGCAAGTGTTACCCTGCTTTCAACCTGCTCATGGTAAGCTCATTCGTTTTCGGGTCTAATTCATACAACTAACGCCCATTTAAGACTTGCTTTCGCTGCGCCTACACCTATCGGCTTAAGCTTGCTGGATAAATTAAGTCACTGACCCATTATACAAAAGGTACGCCGTCACTCTAAAAAGAGCTTCGACTGATTGTAGGCATACGGTTTCAGGTTCTATTTCACTCCCCTAATAGGGGTTCTTTTCACCTTTCCCTCACGGTACTAGTTCACTATCGGTCACTGAAGAGTATTTAGGCTTAGAGGGTGGTCCCCCTAAATTCAAACAAGATTGCACGTGTCCCGCTCTACTCAAGAACAATATTAAGCTTTACTCCTACGGGACTATCACCCTCTATGGTTAGTTTTTCCAAACTATTTAGATTATCTTAATACAGTTGCTGGCCTATTCCGCTTTCGCTCGCCACTACTAACGGAATCTCAATTGATTTCTTTTCCTCCGGTTACTTAGATGTTTCAGTTCTCCGGGTTAGCTCTTTAAACCTATGAATTCAGTTTAAAGTTCCACATAAAGTGGAGGGTTGTCCCATTCGGAAATTTTCGGATCAAAGCCTGCATACAACTCCCCGAAACTTATCGCAGTATACCACGTCCTTCATCGCCTTTCAGTGCCTAGGCATCCGCCATACGCCCTTAAACGCTTGATTTATGCACAGAAAATAATTTTCTGTCTAAATTAAATTTTTAAAAAATATTCATCTTTTCGAATATTTTAGATTGTTCATCTATTCGAACAATCGGATATAGATATTGTTTGATTGTTTAAGCTTATTAAACAATCAAAATTGATATTCGTTATTTACAATTTGAAAAAACTAAAAGTGCTAATGGTGGAGGATAGCGGGATCGAACCGCTGACCTCCTGAATGCAAATCAGGCGCTCTCCCAGCTGAGCTAATCCCCCGTGAAAAATGGTGGGCCGAGGACGACTCGAACGTCCGACCTCACCCTTATCAGGGGTGCGCTCTAACCACCTGAGCTACCGGCCCCTAAGCATTTATGAGACACTTTAATTAAAAGAAGAGAAATGAGGACGGCCACATTAACTTAATTTTTTAAGACCAAAAGAAATATTTTGGTCTTCCTTAGAAAGGAGGTAATCCAGCCGCAGGTTCCCCTACGGCTACCTTGTTACGACTTCACCCCAGTTGCTGATCGTACCGTAGTCAAAGGTATAAGCTTTGCCTTAAGGTGTAACCAACTTCCATGGTGTGACGGGCGGTGTGTACAAGACCCGGGAACGTATTCACCGCGGCGCGCTGATCCGCGATTACTAGCAATTCCAGCTTCATGCACTCGAGTTACAGAGTACAATCCGAACTGAGGCACATTTTAGGGATTGGCTAAGAGTCACCTCTTTGCATCCCATTGTAAGTGCCATTGTAGCACGTGTGTAGCCCAACACATAAGGGCCATGAGGACTTGACGTCATCCCCACCTTCCTCCAGCTTATCACTGGCAGTTCTTTTAAAGTGCCCAACTAAATGGTGGCAACTAAAAGTAGGGGTTGCGCTCGTTGCGGGACTTAACCCAACATCTCACGACACGAGCTGACGACAGCCATGCAGCACCTGTGTTTCGTCCAGCCGAACTGAAGAAACTAATCTCTTAGTCTCGCGACGAACATGTCAAGCGTTGGTAAGGTTCTGCGCGTATCTTCGAATTAAACCACATGCTCCACTGCTTGTGCGGGTCCCCGTCAATTCATTTGAGTTTTAACCTTGCGGTCGTACTCCCCAGGCGGAGTGCTTAATGCTTTCGCTGCGACACTGAAAAATATATTTCCAACGTCTAGCACTCATCGTTTACGGCATGGACTACGAGGGTATCTAATCCTCTTCGCTACCCATGCTTTCGCTCCTCAGTGTCAGTAGTGACCCAGTAAGTTGCCTTCGCATTTGGTGTTCTTTCTAATATCTACGAATTTCACCTCTACACTAGAAATTCCACTTACCTCTATCACACTCTAGCTAAAAAGTTTTGATGGCAGTTCCAAGGTTAAGCCTTGGGATTTCACCATCAACTTTTTTAACCACCTACGAGCTCTTTAAGCCCAGTAATTCCGAACTACGCTAGGTCCCTTCGTATTACCGCGGCTGCTGGCACGAAGTTAGCCGGACCTTCTTATTCGGGTACAGTCATTTTCTTCCCCGACGAAAGAGTTTTACAACCCAAAGGCCTTCTTCACTCACGCGGCATCGCTGCATCAGGGTTTCCCCCATTGTGCAAGATTCCCCACTGCTGCCTCCCGTAGGAGTCTGGGCCGTGTCTCAGTCCCAATGTGGCTGGTCTTCCTCTAAGAACAGCTATTGATCAAAGCCTTGGTAAGCTTTTACCTTACCAACTAGCTAATCAAGTGCAGGCTCATCTTTTGGCATTAAAACTTTCCCCGTAAAGGCTTATTCGGTATTAGCACAAGTTTCCCCGTGTTATTCCAAACCAAAAGGCAGATTCCCACATTATACTCACCCGTTTGCCACTCAGTATTGCTACTGCGTTCGACTTGCATGTGTTAGGCGTGCCGCCAGCGTACGTTCTGAGCCATGATCAAACTCTCAAGTTTAATAACGGCGCACACTAGCTTTAATAACTTTAAAGTAAATAAAGTTATCTTTCGTTAAAGCGTGTACGACAATTTCTTTATTAACCTAGCCGTCCACACTTCTCTTCTAAAATTTACAATTTAAAAAAGCTAAGATTTTTTATAAAATCTACACACCTCTAGCTACTGTAATATTATTATTTCGTAGAGGCGAGCGCTGGTTTTATTACAATTCTCTGATAAGTCAAGGCGTATATTAAGCAAAAAACTGCGGAAAATGGTACTTTTAGAGCTACTTCGCATTGCAAAATAGTAACAATTTTTGTAGAAAACAACTATGACGCTAGATGAGATATTCAATAACTTTTTTAAAAAATTTTCACAAGTAATACCTGTTGCCAAATTCGAAAAAGTTAAAAATATGTCAATTTATCCTCTTTTTGTAATAGTTTTTTTAATTTTTTTTTCTTTTATTTACTTAACAGTTTCAAAAATGAATAATAATAAAAAATTGATAAACAAAGAAAATCTTGAAACAGTTTCAAACACAAGAGAATTTATAAATTTAAAGAATTATTTTTTCTCTAAAATTAATAGTCCGTACGTAGAAATTAAATATATTATTAAAAATAACGACTCTATTGAAAAAATACTTAAAAATTTTAACATTGCGGAAGATGATATCAAAAAAATTTCATTAAATCTAAAAAGAAAAAGGCTCACAAATATTTATTCTGGTAGAAAGCTTAATGTAGTTTATAAAATAATTGATAAAAAAAGGCGTGAATTAGTTAATTTAGTTTATCCAATCAGCAATACTAGTAGCATTGAAATTAGAAGAGTTGAAAACGATTTTTTGATAAAAGAAAATTTACTACAATTGAATAAAAGAGAAGTAGTAGTAAAAAATGAAATCAAAAGTAATCTTTACAAAGCTGCTACAGATGGAGGAGTAGAGGCCAACATAATCATTGAATTTGCAAGAGTATTTGGTTTTGAAGTAGATTTCCAAAGAGATATTAGAAAAGGAGATTGGTTTGAAATTTTATACGAAAAATTTGAAGATGATAATGGTAAAGTTAGAGATACAGGAAAAATTATTTATGCATCAATGTATGTTAACGGCGAAGAAATAAATCTTTATAATTTTGTTTATAAAGGTGAGCAAGAATATTATGATATTAAAGGTAAGAGTATAACAAAATCACTTATGAAGACACCAATTAATGGTGCTAGATTATCCTCATCTTTCGGAATGAGAAAACATCCAATATTAGGTTACAATAAAATGCACAGAGGGACAGATTTTGCTGCTCCAAGCGGAACACCGATAATGGCATCGGGCACGGGCACCGTAACAAGAGCGAGATGGTGTGGTGGAGGTGGAAACTGTGTTAAGATAAAACATAACTCAACTTACGAAACTGTTTACGCACACATGAAATCTTTTGCTAAAGGAGTAAAAGAAGGTAGGAAAGTAAAACAAGGTCAAATAATTGGTTATGTGGGTTCAACAGGTCTATCAACGGGTCCACATTTGCATTATGAAGTAATCGTTAATGGTAAAAAAGTAAATTCACAGAGATTAAAACTTCCATCTGGGAAAATTTTAAAAGGCAAGGCCAGAGAAGAATTTGAGTTAGACAGGATTAAGATAGACTTAAAACTATCCAACCTTAGATAAAATTTTTATTATTTTTTAAGAATTTAAATTTTCAGTTTCTTTATCAGAAGAACTTTCAGATGTTTTATTTCTATTTATAGAGTTATCTTTTCTAGAATTTAATTCATTATACCTTCTTAAATAATGGTCTGCATGTTGTAGATAATTTTGTGCAAGTACTGGATCACCATTACTTTGAGCGTCTTTAGCTAATTGATTAAACTTTTGCATTGCCTTTTCAACACTATGTAAATTATTTAAGGATACGTTTCTATTGAAATTCATATTACCATTATTACTAATACCGTTGGTAACATTAGAACTTATTGAACCACTTCTTCTTCTGAAATTGTTTTTTTGTGGTCTAGGTCTAAAACTTCTTCTTCTGTTATTATTCATACTCACGTTATTTATTTAGATATTTAGAGATTATGCATCTAATATTATTTTTGTAATCTTTTATTTTATATTCAATTCTAAAATTATTTAATAATAATAATTTTGAAACTTCTTTAAATTGTCCGTTACCTATTTCTAAAGCAAGAGTACCTTTAATTTTAAGGATTTGTTTAGTTTTGTAGATAACTTTTTTGATAAGGTCAAGCCCATCATTTCCGCCATCTAAGGCTATTATAGGTTCAAACTTCTTTATATCGTCGCTTAAATTTTTAATTTCCCTTCTCTCTATATAAGGCGGGTTCGAAATTACTAAATCGAATTTTTGACTGAAATAACTATCAAGAGACTTATGTATAAATTTTGCTCTTGATGAAACTTGATGAGCTAAGGCATTAATTTTAGCAATAGAGATAGCTTTTTTACTAATATCAATACCAATCCCTTTTGTCTCTACTAATTCTTTTATAATCGTTACTAGTATACATCCACTTCCAGTCCCTATATCCAAAATTGAAATCTTTTTATTTTTAAAGACTTTAAGTAAAATATCTATAAGTAGTTCGGTTTCTGGTCTAGGAATTAAAGTATCTTTACAAACATAGAAATCCCTGCTCCAAAACTCTTTTTTATTCAATATATAAGCTACCGGTTCTTTTTGTGATCTTCTTAAAATAAATTTCTTATACTGCTTTAGCTGGTCAAGACATATTTTATTTTCGGTGTTAGATAGCATCTCCTCTCTGGTTTTGTCTAAAACTTTTGATAGTAAGATTTCGGAGTCTAATAAAGAGGATAATACTTTATTTTTTTTTAATTTATTAGAGCCAGTCTTAAGTAAATCTAAGGTGTTCATAAATTTAAAGTTTCAAGTTTTAAATTTTGATCTTTCATTCGAAGTTGATTGTTCATTTCTTCATGAATTTCTCCAGCTAAGAATTCGTCTAATTTATGTAATGTCAGATTTATTCTGTGATCTGTAACTCTCCCTTGGGGAAAATTATAGGTTCTTATCCTCTCAGATCTATCACCACTTCCAATTTGACTTCTCCTGTTACTAGATCTTTCTTGATCTTTTTTTGTTTTTTCAGATTCATATACCCTTGATCTTAAGATTTTCAAAGCTTTGGCTTTATTTTTGTGCTGAGATTTTTCATCCTGCTGACTTACTACAACACCTGTAGGTAAATGCGTAATTCTTACAGCACTATCAGTAGTATTTACAGATTGACCACCAGGCCCCCCAGCTCTAAACACATCAATTCTTAAATCAGAG
Source organism: uncultured Pelagibacteraceae bacterium (assembly GCA_902595375.1). Classification (GTDB taxonomy): domain Bacteria; phylum Pseudomonadota; class Alphaproteobacteria; order Pelagibacterales; family Pelagibacteraceae; genus Pelagilacustribacter. The sequence continues at coordinate 162,075 of CACJPW010000001.1, forward strand.
TCTTTTATTTTAATATCTACTTCTTCAACTTCAGGTAATACCGCTACAGTAGCAGCAGATGTATGAACACGTCCTTGTGTTTCTGTTTTGGGAATTCTCTGTACTCTATGGACACCTGACTCATACTTTAGGTAAGAGTAAATGTCATTTCCACTTACAGAAAAGATTACTTCTTTAAATCCACCAGCTTCGCTTCTAGATATATTAATAATTTCGAGAGACCATTTTTTTTTAGAACATACTTTTTCATACATTTTGAAAAGATCAGAACAGAAAAGTGATGCCTCTAGCCCCCCTGTCCCTGCTCTTATTTCAACTATTGCATTTTTGTCATCGTCCTCGTCTTTTGGTAAAAGAAAGATCTTTAATTTATCTTCATAATCTTTTTTTTTTATTTTCATATCATTTAAATCTTTTTCAGCCATTTCAATTATTTCTTTTTCGTTACTCTTATCACTTAGAATGTTTTCTAATTCTTTTTTCTCATTTTCAAATTTTAAATATTCTCTAGCTATTGAAATAATATCTCTTAAGTTAGAATACTCTTTTGACTTTTTGGCAAATTGTTTTGAGTCGATATCTCCAAATGATAATTCTTTTTCCAAATTATCGTGCTTATTTATTATATCTTTAACCTTTTCAATTGGAACCATTTGTTATTTTTTTTTTTTGACTTTTTTTTCTACAAGCTCAACAACTCTGTCTATAATTTTGGCATTAGCAACTTTTGTGTGTGGAATTCCAGATAGATATAAAAGGTTACTATCGTTTCCTCCGCCAGTTAAACCTATCTCTGTATGTGCAGCTTCTCCAGGTCCATTAACTACACATCCAATAATTGAAAGATTGATTGGTTCTTTAATATGAGATAATTTTTTCTCTAATTTTTTTACAGTTTCTATCACAGGAAATGCTTGCCTTGCGCAAGATGGACAAGAAATAATATTAACACCTCTAGATCTTATTCCAAGTGATTTAAGTATTTCAAAACCGGCTTTAACTTCATCAACAGGGTCTGACGATAAAGATACTCTTATTGTATCTCCGATACCTTCCATCAGTAATTGTCCGATACCAATTGAGGATTTAATACTGCCAGTAAAAAGCCCACCAGCTTCTGTTACTCCCAAGTGAAGAGGGTAATCACAAATTTCAGAGAGTTTTCTGTAAGCTTTTACAGTAAGAAAAATATCAGAGGATTTTACACTTATTTTAAAATTAAAAAAATCATGATCTTCTAACAATTTAATATTATTTTGGGCACTTTCTACCAATGCCTCAGGACAAGGTTCTTTGTATTTTTCTAATAATCTTTTTTCTAATGAACCTGCATTAACTCCTATTCTTAAAGAACAATTAAAATCTTTTGCAGCCTTAATAACATCTAAAACTCTATCTTTGTCTCCGATATTTCCAGGGTTTATTCTTAAACAACTTGCCCCCTTTTGGGCAGCCTCTATAGCTCTTTTATAGTGAAAATGAATATCTGCAACGATAGGAACATTTACCTCTTTTGTAATCTCCTTAAGTGCTTCTGTGGACTCTTTATCTGGGCAAGAGACCCTTACAATATCTGCACCTGCTTCCTCTAAAGATATTATTTGTTTAACTGTATTTTTAACATCTGTTGTCAATGTATTGGTCATAGATTGTACACTAATAAGAGAATCACCACCTACAGAAACTTCTCCAACTTTAATTCTTTTTGTCTTTTTTCTAAAAATTTTTCTATGCGGTCTTACTTCCATATTAGTCTAAGTCAAATGTTGTATGTAATTTTCTAATAGCTTTCAAAGTATTTGTTTCATCAATTATTACTGATAGTTTTATTTCAGATGTTGAGATAGCTAATATGTTAATTTTTTCATCTGATAATGCTCTAAACATTTTATAGGTAATGCCGGGAGTAGAAACCATGCCAGCGCCAACAATAGAAACTTTAGAGACTTTATCGTTATGAACAATTTTTTGATATTTAATTTGTTTATTATTCTCTAATATTGAAATTGTTTTTGATAGTTCGTCTCTTTTTATTGTAAATGTTAGATCAGTAATTTTTTGATCTGAAGATATATTTTGAATAACCATATCGACATTAATTTGAGATTTGCTTAATGGCTCAAAAATATTTGCAGCAATTCCAGGTCTGTCTTCAACTCCCAAAATTGAGACTTTGGCATCATCTTTAGAGTATGCAACACCAGTTACACTTTTAGAATAGTCTATATTTTCCTGGTTAAAAATTTTTGTACCTTTTCTGTTTGTAAATGTTGACTTTACCTCTAAAGGAATATCATACATCATAGCTGTCTGCACTGCTGATGATTGCATAACTTTTGCACCTAATGATGATAATTCTAACATTTCATCAAATGATATGTTGTCAATTTTTTTCGCTACAGGTATTTTTGTTGGATCAGTCGAATAAACACCGTCTACGTCTGTATAAATTTCGCATATGTCTGCTTTAAAAATTTTAGCTAAAGCTACTGCTGTTGCATCAGATCCGCCACGACCAATAGTTGTGACATCACCATTTTCTGAAATTCCTTGAAATCCTGGAATGATTGCAACTCCATTATCTTTTAAAAAATCATCTATTTTTTCAGTGCTGAGATTTATAATTCTTGAGTTTGAATGTTCCCCCTTTGTTAAAATAGGTATTTGCCAATTCATCCATGATTTAGCTTTAACGCCAATATTAATTAATGCGCCAGCTAATAGTGCACATGTGACTTGCTCACCAGATGATAAAAGAACATCGTATTCTCTTTTATTAAAATCATTGGATATATTTTTTGAAAGTTTAATTAATTCATTGGTTTTACCCGACATTGCCGAAACTATGGCTATAATTCGATTATTAGAGCCCTGCTCTTTTTTGATAATATTTGCCACATGCTGGATTCTATCGATTGTACCAACAGATGTGCCACCAAACTTTAATACTTTTTTTATCATTTTAAAAATTTAATATAACTAAAAAGAATTTAATGCATTAAAATAAAAATAAGTTAAAAATAAGATAAATGACTAGTACTATAAATAAAGCGGAAATTCAAAAGTTTTCAAAATTAGCTGATGAGTGGTGGAATCCCAAAGGAAAATTCAAACCACTGCATATGTTTAATCCCATTAGAATAGATTATATAACAAAAAAAATTAAGCAACATTATATTATCTCTAACAAAGGGAATAATTTTTTGTCTGGTTTAGAAATATTGGATATAGGTTGTGGTGGTGGTTTGATTAGTGAGCCTATGGCTAGACTTGGAGCTTCAGTTACAGGAATAGATGCATCTAAAAAAAATATTGAAATTGCAAAAATTCACTCAAAAAAAAATAATTTAAATATCAATTATAAAAACATCTCACCTGAAAAACTTTTAGAGAAAGAAAGATATGATATAATATTAAATTTAGAAATTGTAGAACATGTGAATGATGTAAACTTATATCTTAAGTCCTGTTATAGTTTACTAAAAAAAGGAGGTATAATGTTTACAGCAACTTTAAATAGATCATTTACATCTTATATAAAAGCAATAATAGGGGCTGAGTATATTTTAAGATGGCTTCCAGTTGGCACACATGACTGGAATAAATTTTTAAAACCTGAGGAACTTGAAAAGATTTTGAATAATAAAGAATTTATAACAGAAGACGTTAAGGGTTTTAATTACAATTTAATACTTAACAAATGGAAATTATCTGATGATTTATCGGTTAATTACGTTATATGTAGCCGAAAAAACTAATTATCTTTATTAACCCATGGGATTGTTATTAAATCAATACCCTCGTCTAACAATTCTCTTCTTTCTTTTTCAGTAGTAGTTCCGTAGATAGCCTTTTTGGTTTTCTTGTTATAATAAATTTCTCTAACTTTTTCACTAAAATTTTCACCCACATAGTCAAAGTTTTTTTCAACAAATCGTCTTATTTCTACTAGTCTTTTTTTTTCATCGACAAACTTATTATCTAAATTTGATTTAATTTTTTTATTCGAGTTTTTTGTTATTGAAACCATTGGGGACATGATTGATTTACTAATCTTGCTTGATGAACAATATATACATTCTAGTAACATTTTTTTTTTCAATTTTTCATATTCATTTGAGTCAGAAAACCAACTTTCAAATTCATGTTTATTCTCGCATTTTAAATTATATTTAATCATATTTTAGTTTCTATAATCGGCATTAATATCTATATAGTCATGAGTAAAATCACATGTATAACATTTAAATGCATCATTTCCCAGTTTTAGATTAACCTCTATTTCAATTGAATCCCATTTCATATAATCTCTTAATTTAGTTTCACTATAATTTTCCGATATTCTTCCATTTTCAGCAACAATAAAACTACCTATTTTTATTTTTAATTTTTTTGGATCTACTAACTCTCCTGACTTTCCAATCCCCATAACTATTCTACCCCAGTTAGGATCTTCACCAGCTACTGCCGTTTTAACTAGCGGAGAATTAGCAATTGAGAAAGCTATATTTTTTGCACTTCCTAAAGATTTTGCATTAATAACATTTACTGTTAAAAATTTTTTTGCTCCTTCTCCATCAACAACTATTTGTTTTGCTAAATTTAAACATAATTTTTTAAGAGCTAATTCAAATTTTTGTAAAATTTTATCATTGAGAGATAAATTTTGTCCTATCTTTAATGTTCTTGTAGAAAAAATTGATACCATATCATTAGTAGATTGATCGCTGTCTACAGATATCGCATTGAAAGAATTAGCTACTGCCCTTTTTAAAAGAGTTTTTAGCAAATTTGAATTGATATCAGCATTAGTAAATATAAAGGACAACATGGTAGCTAAATTTGGTGCGATCATTCCTGACCCTTTTGCTATACCACAAATTCTAATTAATTCGTCGCCAACAATTATCTCTTCATAAGCTACTTTTGGTTTTGTGTCTGTGGTCATAATAGAGGAGGCTATTTTTAGCCAATACATTTTATTATGATCTCCTCTTAATTTATCAACTAAATCTGATAATCTTTCTCTAATTTTTTCAACTGGGAATTCCTCACCGATTACTCCAGTTGACGCGAAAATTAAGTCTTTTATTTTAACGGTTTCACTTGTTCCTTTCTGAGACTTTGACTCTTTAATAGTTAATATTCTAGATAAATTTTTAGCAAGTATATCAATACTATCTTTGCCTTGCTTTCCGGTAAATGTATTTGCATTCTTAGTATTTACTAATAATCCTTTAATAACTTTTTTATGTGAATTATTATTCCAAGGTATAAATTCTGATGTAATTGAATTCGAAGTACTGAGGGTTGCGTAATTTGCACCTTTGCTAAAATAAAAGAGTGCAAGATCGTCTCTCCCATCTCCATACAAATCTGCAGATATTGAGGACATTTCCAAACCTTCAATAGGTTTTAAGTTTTGAAACTCTCCCATTTTAGATAGTTTTGATTTATCTTTAAGGAAGTTTTTGATGTTAATTGTCATAATTGCTATTTAATTTAAGTAATAAATACATATATAGATGTATAATGAATTTATTTACAAGAACTTTTAGTAAAATATTTAAAAGCTCTAATCAACAAGAATTAGATAAAATTCAAAATTTAATCCTAGCCATAAATAATAAAGAAAAAGAGATAAATTCTTTATCAGAAAGTGAAATAAAAGAAAAAACGGCTTATTTCAAAAAAATTGTTCAAAATGGTTCGGTAAAATTAGAGCAAATAATCCCTGATAGTTTTGCCTTAGTTAGAGAAGCAGCCAAAAGAGCACTTGGTGAAAGACATTATGATGTTCAATTAGCTGGTGGTTTAATTTTAAACTCTGGTAAAATTGCTGAAATGAAAACTGGTGAGGGAAAAACATTAGTGTCAACTTTACCTGCGTATTTAAACTCTTTAACAGGTAAAGGTGTTCATATAGTTACAGTGAACGATTATTTAGCTCAAAGGGATTCCATCTGGATGGGTAAAGTGTTTAACTATTTAGGCGTATCAACTGGATGTATTACTAATAATTTAGAAGATAAAGACAGAAAAAAAAATTATAACTCTGATATCACATATGCAACTAATAATGAACTTGGCTTTGATTATCTAAGAGATAACATGAAGTACGAGTTAGCTGAAATGGTTCAGAGAGATCATAATTATTGTATTGTCGACGAGGTTGATAGCATTCTCATAGACGAGTCGAGAACTCCACTAATTATATCTGGTAAATTAGAAGATAAGACTACACTTTACACTACTTCGAATGATTTTATAAAAAACTTACAGAAAAATGATTACGAATTAGATGAAAAAAATAAAAATGTCATTTTAACTGACTTAGGAGTAGATAAAATAGAAAAACTAGCTTTACAAAAAAATATTTTAAAAAATAATAATTTTTATGATCCAGCTAATTTAGATCTTGTGCATCATACTAATCAAGCTTTAAAGGCAAATTTAATTTTCAAAAAGGATACAGACTATATCGTAAGAGACGGTAAGGTTCAGATAATTGATGAGTTTACCGGAAGAGTTTTGAGTGGTAGGAGGTTCTCTGATGGTCTACATCAAGCTATTGAAGCTAAGGAAAATTTAAATATACAAGATGAAAATCAAACCTTGGCATCAATTACCTATCAAAATTATTTTAGACTTTATAAAAAATTATCAGGTATGACTGGAACTGCAATGACAGAGTCCGAGGAATTTTACGATATATATAAATTAAATGTAGTTACTATACCAACTAATAAAAAAATGCTTAGAGAAGATTACAATGATAAAATTTTCAGAACTGAAAAAGAAAAATATAATGCAATTACAAAAAAAATTATTGATTGTAATAAGATCGGACAACCTGTTTTAGTTGGAACAACAAGCATAGAAAAATCAGAAAAAATTTCAGAATATCTCAATGAAAAAAAAATTAAACACAATGTTCTTAACGCAAAACAACATGATAAAGAAGCTAAGATAATAGCAGAAGCGGGAAAAGTTGGTGCTGTTACTATTGCTACAAATATGGCTGGCAGAGGGACTGACATAAAACTTGGTGGAAATAAAGATTTCAATGAGGAAGGCATACAAAACGATTTAAAAGAATTTGAGATTAATGAGAAAAAAGTTAAGGAGCTAGGTGGACTTTTTATTATTGGAACTGAAAGACATGAGAGTAGAAGAATAGACAATCAATTAAGAGGTAGATCAGGTAGACAAGGTGATCCGGGTGCGACTACTTTTTTTATCAGTTTACAAGATGAACTAATGAGAATTTTTGGTGGAGACTCTATTGATGGAGTTCTTAAAAAATTAGGTTTAAAAGAAAATGAGTCAATTGATCACCCATGGATAAATAAGTCAATGGAAAGAGCGCAAAAGAAAGTAGAAAGTAGAAATTTTGATATTAGAAAAACCCTAATTAAATTCGATGATGTTATGAATGATCAAAGACAAGTAATATTTTCTCAAAGATTAAAAGTTTTGAAACAGAACGATATAAATTTGATTTTAGAGGATTTTTTTGGGGAAATATTAAAAGAAATAGATGTATCAATAACAAATTATAAGAAATCAAATGACGATAAATATCTAACTCAGATAAAAAATATTACTGGTAACTCTCTAAATGACGCCAAATTGAAGAGTTTAATATCCAAAAGCGAGAGCGATTATAAAAAGGAATTGGAAGATTTATTTTTAAATAAAAAACAGTCTAGGATAGATCTTTTAGGTAGTGAAGAAAATAAAATTTTAGAGAAAAAAATTTTTCTTCAAATTATAGATTATTCATGGAGATCACATCTTCAATACTTAGAACAATTAAGACAAGTTATAGGATTGAGACAATATGGTCAAAAAGATCCTTTATCTGAGTTTAAAAAAGAAGCTTTTGTTTTATTTGAAGGTCTATTAACAAAAATTAAATATGATGTAATTAGACTTCTGCTAAATCTTAATATTGTTGTTTCTTCAAAAGATCAGAATAAAGATGAGAAAGTTATTCAGAATAAAAAAGTTAATGATTACAAAAAAGTTGGAAGAAATGAAAAATGCCCATGCGGTTCAGGAAAAAAATTTAAACACTGTCACGGCAGTATATAGTTTATATACTTTTAAAAGCGCTCAAAGCCGCTGCCCTTGCTTTTTCGTGAGAAACTATTGGCATAGGATAATCAGAACCAAGTTTTAAAATATTGCTATCGTTCAAATCCCAAGGTTTGTGTACAAATTTTTTTGGCACATTTTTTAATTCTGGAACCCATTTTTTTACATATTCACCCTCTTTATCAAATTTTTCACCTTGTAAAATTGGATTAAATATTCTGAAATAAGGCGCTGCATCAGCTCCACATCCAGCTACCCATTGCCATCCTGAAACATTATTTGCTTCATTGAAATCTAATAAACAGTTTCTGAAATGTTTTTCTCCCTCTAACCAGTTAATTAGTAAATGCTTGACGAGAAAAGATCCAACTATCATTCTAACTCTGTTATGCATCCAACCTGTCAAATATAACTCTCTCATTCCGGCATCAACTATTGGATAGCCAGTTAATCCTCTTTTCCATGCAGATAAAAATTTTATATTTTTTCTCCATGGAAATTTATCAAATTTTTTAGAGTAATTTCCTTTTAGCATGTGTGGAAAATGGTTTATAAGTGAATGATTAAACTCCCGCCAACCAATTTCAGCTAAAAACTTATTGACACCTTTTTTTTTAATTTTAATACATTCCTCCCAAATAGTTTCCACATGTAGTTGCCCATGCTTTATAAATGGTGACAACTTTGAGGTACCAATTACATTAGGAAAATTTCTGGCCTCTGAATAATTTTCAATTTTATCATTTATAAATATTTTCAATTGATTTAATGCATTATCTTCGCTAGGAATCCAATATTCCTCGAACTTTTTAAACCATTTTTTTTTTGGATATATTTCTTTTTCATTTATAGTATTTTTGAAAAATGAAATTTTTTTAACGCATTTAGATAATTTTTTATTTTTTTTTGGAATTTTATCAAAATAAAATTTCTCTGCAGTCCTCCAAAAAGGAGTAAATACTTTAAATGGTGCTCCGTCTTTTTTTTTTATTTCGTCATACTCATTTAAAATATTTCCCTTAAAAATATTAAATCTAATTTTATTAATTTTAAATTTGTTAGATAGAAATTCATCGAATTTAAGATATTCTGGTTCATATGTTCTATTCCAATAAATGGAAAAATTTTTTTTATAAAAAATTTTTTCAAAGAAAGACTTGTAATTATCAGTATCAATTATCTCAAGATTAATGTTAAAAGTATTTAATTTATTTTTAAATTCACCTAAAGATTTACTTATCCACCATCTTTGAGCCTCCTGGTTTTCGAATTTCTTTTTTTTGTATAAAAAAAAAGCCACTACTAGATCATGATTTTTTGTAGCTTCTAAAAGCGCCAAATTTTTATTTAATCTAAAATCGTCTTTTAACCAAACCAATCCAATATTTTTACTCATATGTAAATTTATCAAATTTAATTTTAAATATCGATGTGCTTAAATTACTCGGTGGTGGCCTTGGTAAGAATCGCACTTACGACACATACCTTTTCAGGGTACTGCTCTACTACTGAGCTACAAGGCCTAAAATCTAAAAGTAATCCTACCTTTAGTCAAATCGTATGGTGTCATTTCTACCATTACGTTATCACCAGCAAGTACTCTTATTCTATTCTTTCTCAGTTTTCCAGCTGTGTGAGCTAAAATTTCATGATTATTTTCTAACTTCACTCTAAACATTGCATTAGGTAACAGTTCAGTTACTTTTCCCTTAAATTCTAAAGTCTCTTGTTTTGCCAATTAATTTTCCTTTTTTAATTCTAATTTTGATAGAGTTAGCATGTCCATCTAAATTCTCATGTTGGGCTAAGTTTATAACTGATGGGCCCAATCTTTCAATACCTGATTTTGTAATTTTTATCATTGAATGACGCTTTAAAAAATCATTAACCGATAGACCAGATGAGAATTTTGCTGAACCCGAGGTAGGTAAAACATGATTTGGTCCCGCTAAATAATCACCAATCGCCTCTGGAGAAAATTTGCCGATAAATATCGAACCAGCATTTCGAATACCTTTAATTATACCTTTATAATTTTTAAAATCTATTTCTAAGTGCTCAGGTGCTATTAAGTTAACTATATCTAGAATTTTTTTTTTGGAACTTGCAAAAATTGCTAAGCCAAATTTTCTTAAGCTAGATGATGCAATTCTTTTTTTAGGTAAATTTATTAATTGTTTTTTAATACTTAAATTTACCAAATTAATTAGATCTTTAGAGTTAGTCACCAAGATTGATTGCGCAAAAATATCGTGTTCTGCTTGTGCTATCAAATCAGAAGCAATCCATTCTGGATTTGATTTTTTATCAGCTAGAATACTGACTTCTGATGGACCTGCAACCATGTCTATTCCTACATCTCCAAAAACTTCTTTTTTTGCTAAAGCAACAAAAGCATTTCCAGGTCCTACAATCTTGTCTACTTTTTTAAATGTTTTTGTGCCGTATGTTAAACCTGCAATTGATTGAACTCCCCCAGTTTTATAAATTTCTTTCACACCACATTTTTTTGCAGCATATATTATTCCAGGGTTTACCAATTCTCCAAGAGTGGGGGTTGTGAGATAAATATTTTTTACTCCTGCAACTATAGCAGGAATGCAATTCATTAGTACCGTGCTAGGGTAACTTGCTGTTCCTCCAGGAACATAAACTCCTACTCTATCTATCGGTGAATATCTATATGATAAAAGGTTTTTATATTTATCTTTATAGCTAAAAGATGAGAACTTTTGCTTTTGGTGAAATTTTTTAATTCTACTAAATGCAAGATCAATAGATCTTTTTAAATTTTTATCAATACTTTTACAGACTTTGTTAATTTCGTTTCTAGAAAATTTTATACTTGACGAATTTGTTTTATTTTTTGAAAATCTTTTTTCATATTTAATTATCGCTTTGTCACCATTTTTTTTGACGTCAATTAAGATTTTCTTTACAGCTGATGACTTAGTTTTTTGTTTGGTCTTTCTTTTATTTAAAATAATTTCTAATTTTCTCAAGAAATTTTTCTGATTCCCATTTAAAAATTTTAACATTAAATTTCCTTATGTTTAGGGGTATTCTTTGTATCCCATGCCTCGCCTTGATCATCTAAAGTTATCTCGATCACTTCTGAAATTATTTTCACTACCGAGTCACCTGCAAAAACTATCCTCATTTCATAGTTATTATCAGGCATTAGATTAGTTTCAATAGTAAGAAAATCCAAAAATTTATCTTTTTTTGACTGGTTGATATTTTTAGATAGTACTTTTATAACATTTTCAAATTTAAGCACTGTTCTAATTCGTTTATTATTTCTAAAAATACCCTTTTCTACATCCTCCCACATAAACCTATTAAGTTGCATTAAGAAGATCCTATTTTTTTCTAAGCTTGCGATTTCTGCCACATTAACAATAGCGTCTTGTAAATGAGCAGAAATTACTCTTAAATCTGTCTCGTTGCGCGCAATCAATTTTAGGTTTTTAACTTTCATTTAAACTCTTTTTACTTTTGCCATACAGTTTTTAAGTTTATATTCTAAAGACTCATAACCTCTATCCAGATGATAAATTCTATTTACTATTGTCCGATTATCAGCGACTAATCCGGCTAATACTAAACTCACTGAAGCTCTCAGGTCTGTAGCCATAACCTCCGCCCCGGTAAGCTTTGTTGGACCTTTAATAAGTGCAGTCTTATTTTTAATTTCAATGTTGGCGCCCATTCTTTTCAATTCAGGAACATGCATGAATCTATTCTCGAAAATATTCTCCTTAATCTTAGATGTGCCCTTAGCTTGAGTCATTAAGACCATCAATTGAGCTTGAAGATCTGTAGGAAATCCTGGATAGGGTTTTGTTGAAACAGAAATTTTCTTTAAATTTTTACTTTTGGAAATTATAATAGACTTTTTTGAAATAAAAATTTTTGCTCCCATTTTTTTTAAAATACTGATTTCCTGTTTAAAATACTTAGTATTAATATTATTTATTGAAACTTTTTTTCCTATCAAAATTGCTGCTATTAGATATGTGCCAAACTCAATTCTGTCAAAAATTACTTTGTGAGCTATATTTTTTTTGATTGAAGTTTTACCGTAAACTATAATCTTCCTGCCTGAAATCTTAATTTTACCTCCGAGTTTTTTTAAAAATGTGATGAGATCAAGTACTTCAGGTTCTATCGCACAATTTGAAAGTTCAGTTTTGCCTTTAGCCTTATATGCAGCAAGTATGGCATTTTCAGTAGCTCCAACAGAAATTGATGGGAATCTTATCTTGGTTCCTAATAACCCTTTTTTAGCCTCAGCGATTATATAACCATCTTTAATTTTAATTTTTGCTCCTAGTTTCTTTAAAGCATGTAAATGTAGATTCACAGGCCTTGTACCAATCGCACAACCACCAGGTAAAGAAACTTTTGCTTTTTGGTACCTTGATAAAAGTGGGCCTAAAACTAAAACACCTGCGCGCATAGTTTTTACAAGTTTATATGGAGCTAACGTATTGACTTTTTCATTTTTATTCTCAATTAAAATTTTTTTGTGTTTATTTATAATTTTAATTTTTAGACCTATATATCTTAATAATTCGACCATAGTAGAAATATCTTTTACTATTGGTATGTTAGATAATTTAACCTTATTGGCTAATATTGAGGCAGCCAAAATTGGGAGTGTAGCATTTTTAGATCCAGATATTGAAATACTACCTAATAAATGTTTTTTTCCTTTAATAATAAGTTTTTGCATTAAAGAAATCTATACTTTTGGAAGTGTAACACCTCTTTGTTTCATGTACTTACCTTTTCGTTTTGCATAAGTCACTTTGGGCTTTTCATTTCCTTTAAGAAATATAAATTGAGCTACACCTTCATTGGCGTATATTTTAGCAGGAAGTGGAGTAGTGTTAGAAAATTCTAAAGTCACATGCCCCTCCCACCCAGGCTCTAAAGGAGTGACATTAACTATAATTCCACACCTAGCATAGGTAGATTTACCTAGACAAATAACTAAAACATCATCAGGAATTTTGAAGTATTCTATAGTTCTAGCTAAAGCAAAAGAATTTGGAGGTATAATACATTCTTTGCCAATTTTTGTAACAAAACTCTCTTTTTTAAAAACCTTAGGATCTACAATGCCTGAATTAACATTAGTAAATATTTTAAATTCGTTGGAAACTCTTGCATCATATCCATAAGATGATAGCCCAAAAGATATTTTCCCTTTTCTAACTTGTTTGCTTACAAAAGGCTTAATCATGCCTTCTGTTGTTACTGTTCTTTTAATCCACTTATCTGAAAGTACTGGCATTTTTTATTTTTAATTTAATCTTATTTTTCTTTCTTTTTTTTAAATTATTTTTGAGTGCAGTTTCACGTTTTTTAAGTAATGAATCTTTCTTATCAAAAGATTTCATTTACTTTTTAATTCTTATCTGGGTTTGTTAAGTCCTCAAGAGTAATAGGCTTGTTAATGTCATGCATTAAATCTTTATCTGAGTCTTTAGGATTAGCGCTAGATTTCTTTGCTCGTCTTTGCTCAATACGAGCTTTTCTTTTTGCTTCTTTTTTCATAGCTTTATCGCCTCGTGTTGATTTGTAGTCGTAGTGAATTCCCATAATAAGCGCCCCTTCATTTAATCAAATTTACTTCTTGAATTAGTTTTTTGCAAGTATCTTGATTGTAGCAATTGAATAATTATAAACAAAATCGACAAAAATACGGCAACTAAAACATCTTGAAAAGGCGAAGCTTGTGGAAATCCATAATTCCACAGAATTACTAAAATTAACCACAACATCCAATTAATTTTTTTTAACATTTATTTCACAACCCTGTTCATTACAATTTAATCCATTTTTAATATTATTAAAAAAATCTATAGCTCTGACTGCAGTCATCATATGATTTTTATAAATATTTAAATATCCATTTAGACTTGATGATAATTTTTTTGCTTTGTCCATCATGCCTAGCCTAACAAAGTTTATTAACATAATTGCATTTCCATTAGGAATTGTGTTATCACTAATATCAATGGGATTAAAAAAAATGTCGCCATTATCTTTAATATTTTTTTGAAAAATATTTTTATTCTCGAGATAGAATTTATCTTCGGCTTCTAGCAATAACTTTTTTGCTAAGTCTTTATATCTAAAATTTAAGGTCTTTTCAGATAAGTCAATTATGGCATTAATTAAAAAAGCATAATCTTCTAAAAAAACAACTTCTTTTGAATAACTGTGATAAATTTTATCTTTGATATACTTTTTCTCAATTCTGTTGAAAAATTCTTCAGCAAGTTTTAAATAACCCTTTTCTGGCAAAATATCATTAGCTGCAACCAAAGCACTGACCCATAAGCAATTTAAATCTAATTGAGTTTTATCATCGAAAAAAGGTTTTTTCCTTGTAGACCTAATTTCGAGAAGTCTGTTTATTATTTCTTTAGAGGGCTCTTTCTTTTCAACTAATATAATTTTTTTTTCCCAATTACCCTCAGGTGTTATCTCATAAAATTTATTTAAATTTTTAATTTCTTTTATTTCATTATAATCGTAAACATAATATTTACCTTCCTCACCCTCGCTATCAGCATCATAAGCTGAACCTAAGAATTTTTCTTTATTTAAAAAATCTTTTTTTAAAAATTCTACAGTTTGTTCTAATTTATTTTTGTAATATTCATTGCTATTTAGTTTACAATATTTGGAAAGTAATAATATAAACTGTATATTATCATAAAGCATCTTTTCAAAATGAGGTATTATCCAATTTTCATCAGTTGTATAACGGGATATTCCACCTTCGACATGATCATATATTCCTTTTGAGCAAAGTTGTTTTAGTATAAGTTCTACCGGTAAAAGATATTTTTTATCTTTAGATTTATTATAAAAATAAAGCATCGTCTCAAATAAGTTGAAAATTGGAAATTTAGGGGCTCCCTTGTAACCTCCATTTAGACTGTCTAAATGTGTTAAAGAATTTTCAAGTATTGGTTCAAGATCTTGACTAAAAACAGAGGTTTTTTTTAAATCTAAATTTTTAATAATAAGATCTTTTTGTTTTATTATATTTTCTCTTTGATCCTTGTATGCTTCTGACACTTTTTTTAATATGTCTTTGAAACATGGCAACCCGTTTTTTGAAAATTTTGGAAAGTATGTACCGCCCATAAAAGGTACACCATTTTCATCTAAAAACATTGTTAAAGGCCAACCGCCACCTGTTTGATTAAAAAGTTGAAAAGAACTTTGAAAAACGTAATCTAAATCTGGTCTCTCTTCCCTATCAACTTTTATATTTACAAAAAGGTCGTTCATTATTTTTGCTGTTTCGCCATCTTCAAAACTTTCATGAGCCATAACATGACACCAATGACAACTAGCGTAACCAATGCTTAATAAAATAGGTTTTTTAATTTTTTTTGCATGATCTAATATTTCTTTAGACCAAATTTGCCAATTTACTGGATTATTTTTATGTTGCCTTAAATAAGGGCTCAGGTTATTTGATAGCATATTTTTGTTTAAATCAGACATCAAAAAATTTTTTTTTTATAATGATAGATAATATCATCAAACCTGCAAACATTAAGATTGGTAGATAAATTTCTGGAGTAAAAATTAATTTTAAAATATCAAAACTTTCTGCGTTTTTTATATACTTATTTAATCCAGCTCCTATAGTATTAAAAATAAAAAAACCAGGCATTAAACCTAATAAACTAGCAAAAAAATAATTTATTTTTTTCATACTAAATAAAATTGGAATTAAATTTTGAAGACCAAATGGAACACCTAAACCACCTACAAATCTATAAATAAAAAAGTAATAGAACTCGTTTTTTTGAAATAATTTAATGTATTTTTCAAACTTTTTTTCAAGAATATCTTTAACCAAATTTCTAAAAAAGAAATTTCCGATTGAATAAAGAACCAATGCTCCTACAGATATTGAAATGATTGAAATAAAAGTTCCCAGCCATTTGCCAAACAAAATTCCAGAAACTATAACTATAGGAGATCCAAAGCCAAGAAGTGCTACCCAAATAATTGCGAAAATAAAAAAATAAATTAAATTTATAATTAAGTTTTTACTAATAAAATTATCTAATTCTGATTGGATATCTTTATAATATGTAAAGTCTCCTAACCTATTTATTTGAATACTCGAGAAGATGAAATATAAAAAGATGAATAAAATAAGCAAGTATGCAATTCCTAAAAATATCTTTAAATTTTTACTCATTATTTACCTGTACAACAGACAGCAATTAAAATATATAACTTAAAATATTTATGAAAAGAACCTATCAACCTAGCAATTTAGTAAGAAAAAGACGCCATGGATTTAGAGCAAGAATGGCTACCAAAACTGGAAGGCAGCTGATTGCAAGAAGAAGAGCCAAGGGTAGAAAAACTCTATCCACATAAAGATTAATGGTAAAGCTTGAAAGCCTAAAACAAAGCTTCCAATTCAGAAAAGTTCTTAAAGAAAAAAAAATTCATACTGACTATTTTTCTATATTTGCGGCAAAAAATTTCATAAAGCCTAAGACGAATACAAATTTATTGATAAGTTTTGTTATGAAAAAGAAAATTGGAAACGCAGTAAAAAGAAACAAAATAAGAAGAAAATTAAAAGCAAATGTTCAGAAATTATTAAAAAAAAAGGGTGCAATTAGTAAGGATTACACATATATAGTTTTCGGAAAGTCTAATGCTTATGCTCAAAAACAAAATGTGCTTTTGCCATTAATGGAGAAAAGTTTTAGTCAATTAAAAAGATAAAATGACAAAAATTCTAATTTCTATAATTAAAATCTATAAAATTTTTATTTCATCATTATTAGGAAATAGATGTAGATTTTTGCCTACTTGTTCAGAATATTTTATTGAAGCACTTGAAACTCACGGTTTTATCAAAGGGTCAAGTTTAGGTATGAAAAGGATTTTTAAATGTCATCCTTTTAAATACTTTGGTGGTAGCAGTGGACTAGATCGTGTTCCAACGACAAATATTAAGGAAAAGAAAAATGGATAATAAAAATGTTTTTGTAGCAATAGCTCTATCTATGTCTGTTTTGCTTTTTTGGGGTGCGTTCTTTGAAACTCCTAGAAAACCTACTGAACAACAAATTAGCCAAAATGCAGAAAATAGAAAAAAATCTGAGCAAGAATCAATTACGCCAACGATAAACCAACCTCAAGTGATCACAAAACTTACAAGAGACGAGTCTATAAATAAAAGTGAGAGAATTAGGATAGAAAACAATAGTGTTGTAGGATCAATAAATTTAAAAGGTGCTTTAATAGACGATATTTCATTTAAAAAACATAAACAAAAGGTAGAGAATGAAAAAAATATAATTTTTTTAAATCCTTCAAATACCGAAGACGGTTTTTATGTTGAAAGTGGTTGGACAAGTATAGGAAATAAAATTAAAGTACCAACTAAAGAATCTGACTGGATTGTTAAAGGTAATAATATCTTAACAAATAGCTCACCGGTAATTTTGCAGTGGAATAATAAAGAAGGTGCAATTTTTGAAAAAAAAATTGAATTAGATGACAAATATTTATTTAAAATAACTCAAAAAGTAAAAAATAATACAAACGCATCGATAGAACTTTTCCCTTACGCACAAATGACAAGAAACAAAATTCCCGATGATATTCAAAATTTTTATATACAACATGAAGGTTTTATTGGCGTGTTTGACGATGAGCTAAAAGAGGACGATTATGATGATGTAAAAGAGAAAAAAATAGTAAGAGAATCAAGTGAGGGATGGCTTGGTATAACAGATAAATATTGGATGACTGCTTTTGTACCAGAGTCAGGTAAAAATTTTAAATCATCCTTCCTTTACGAAAATGGATTCAAAGCCAATTATATTATTAATGAACCCGTTAGAATTGATCAATCATCATCAGGTTCTAATCAATTAAGATTATTTATAGCTGCCAAAGAAGTTGAAACGATTGATGGATATGCTGCTAAACAAAAAATAAATAAATTTGATTTAGTAATAGACTGGGGGTGGTTTTATTTTTTTACAAAACCTTTATTTTTTGTAATAGATTACTTGTTCAAAATTTCCGGAAATTTTGGAACTGCTATTGTTTTATTAACTATAGCTATAAGGCTTATTTTCTTCCCGCTAGCTAATTTTTCGTTTAGATCAATGGCTAAAATGAAAGCAGTACAACCAGAAATGATGAGACTTAAAGAGTTGCATAAAGATGATAAAGTTAAATTACAACAAGAAATGATGGCTTTATATAGAAAAGAAAAAATTAATCCTGCATCAGGTTGTTTGCCGGTTTTAATACAAATCCCATTCTTTTTTGCGATTTATAAAATGCTTTTCATCTCTTTAGAAATGAGACACCAACCATTCTTTGGATGGATAAAGGATTTGTCAGCACAAGATCCGACCACTTTATTTAACTTATTTGGACTAATTCCTTGGGATCCACCGAGCTTTATGATTATAGGTATATGGCCAATTTTAATGGGTGTCTCAATGTGGGTTCAGCAAAAATTAAATCCTGCACCTGCTGATCCAATACAAGCTAAGATATTTGCATTCTTTCCATTATTTTTGACTATAATACTTGCGTCATTTCCATCAGGGTTAGTTGTATATTGGACAATTAATAATATTTTGACAATTGCACAACAATACGTAATCGTAAAAAAAACGACAGTAAAAACAAATTAAATGTCAAAAAATATTTCTCTAGAAGAGATAAGAAAATTTTGGCCTGAAGATGCCCCAGAGATTAATTTAGTAAAGAAATATGTTTCAAAATATGAGAGAGAAAAAATTGTTATAAAATATGGTGGGAATGTTCTAATAGATAGAAATGTATTTAATAATTTTATATCTGACATTAAAGTTCTCAACAATCTTGGATTATCAATAGTAGTAGTTCATGGAGGCGGCCCAAGAATAAAAAGAGAGTTAGATAAAAAAAAAATAGTATCAAAATTTATTAATGGACTAAGGGTAACTGATAAGAATATAATTAAAATTGTAGAAGAAGTTCTGATTGATTTTAATAAAGATATTGTTAAATCTCTTAAAGGTTTAGATTGCGAAGCAGCTTCTTTTCATACACAAAAAAATAATATTATAGAGGTTGAGCCAGAGAGAGAAGAACTCGGTTACGTAGGAATTCCTAAGAAAATTGAAATTAGTTTGATTGAAACAGCTCTTAATGAGAATAAAATTCCAATTATTGCTCCTCTGGGTAAAGGAGTAAATGGTCAAACTTTTAATATCAATGGTGACACAGCTGCAAGTGCAATAGCTAAAAAACTTAAATCTAGAAGACTAATTCTAATGACTAATGTTGAAGGTGTTTATGATGACAAAAAAAATCTCATTTCTGAGATCAAACCACTAGATTTAGAAAATTTGATTAAATGGAAAATCGTCGAGGGAGGCATGATACCCAAAATAAAAAATAGCGTTGATGCAGTCGAAAATGGCGTGAGAGGTGTTGTAATTTTAGATGGTAGAAAACCACATTCTATACTTCATGAAATATTTTCTGACACTGGTTCTGGAACACTTATAAGAAAATGAGTGAATTGAATGATATAAAATATTGGTTATTCGACTTAGATAACACTCTATATGATGGAGCTACAAAAGTATTTGATCAAGTTGATAAAAAAATGTCAAAATTTATATCTGATAAACTTAATGTTGACATCCAAGAAGCCAGAAAAATACAAAAAAGTTATTTTCAAGAGTATAATACTACTTTAAATGGAATGATTAAAAATCATAAAATTAATGCTGATGAATTTTTAGAATTTGTTCATGATGTTGATTTGAGTTTTTTGGCTAAAGATGAGATTTTGGGAAATCAAATTAGAAATTTAGAAGGCAAAAAATACATATTTACAAATGGCTCAAGAGAGCATGCTAAAAATGTAACTAAGAAAATAGGTATAGACCAGTTATTTGATGGTATTTTTGACATTCGAGACTGTGAATTTATTCCAAAACCTTCAAAAGAACCTTACCTAAAATTAGTAGAAAATTACAAAATTGAGCCACAATATTGTATATTCTTTGAAGACATAGCAAGAAATTTAAAACCGGCGTTTGAAATGGGAATGAAAACCGTTTGGATTAAAAATGATGAACCATGGGCATCAAAATTTTCAGACTCTGATTTTATTAATTATAAAACAGATAAACTATCAACCTTTTTAAAGGAGATAAATGAAAAATAACGAATTAGAAATTATAATAAATAATGCATTTGAAAATTTACAAAATATTTCAGAAAAATCTGATGTTAAAATTTTAAACGCTGTAAACGAAACAATTGATCTTACGGACAAGGGAACCCTCAGAGTTGCAAATAAAGTAAACGGTATTTGGAAAGTTAATCAATGGGTAAAAAAAGCTATCCTATTAAGTTTCAGGATTAATAAAATGACTATGTCAAAAGGACCTTATACTACTTGGTATGACAAAGTACCTGGAAAATCAGTTATGTGGAATGAAGATGATTGGAAGAAAGCTGGATACAGACATGTCCCTAATGGAGTGGTAAGAAAAGGTTCTCATATCGCTAAAGGTGCTGTATTAATGCCATGTTTTGTAAATCTTGGTGCTTATGTTGATCAGGGAACCATGATTGATACTTGGGCTTCAGTTGGCTCATGCGCACAAATAGGAAAAAATTGTCATGTATCAGGAGGAGCTGGTATAGGTGGAGTATTAGAACCTTTACAAGCAGGACCAGTAATAATTGAGGACAATTGTTTTATAGGTGCAAGATCTGAAATAGCAGAAGGAGTTTTGGTCGAAGAAGGAGCAGTTATATCTATGGGTGTATACATAGGCGCATCTACAAAAATTATAGACAGAAACTCAGGGAAAATATCTTACGGTAAAGTCCCGGCTTATTCAGTGGTGGTACCAGGAAGTTTACCTAATAAGTCTAACCCTGACGCACCGTCACTATATTGTGCGGTTATTGTAAAAAAAGTTGACGCAAAAACTAGAAGCAAAACATCAATTAATGATTTGTTAAGAGACTAATGTCAATAATTAACGAATTACAATTATCAAAAGATTTAATTAGATTTCCAAGTATCACTCCGAGAGATGCAGGCGCAATTAAATTTCTAAGCAGAAAACTAAAGAAACTTGGTTTTAATTGTAAAATTTTAGAATTTAAAGACAAAAAAAGTAAGCCAATAAAAAACCTTTACGCCAAAATCGGAAAAAGGGGACCTAATATTTGTTATGCTGGACACACTGATGTTGTGCCTCCAGGTAATATTAATGATTGGTCGGTTAATCCATTTAAACCTGTTGTAAAGAAAAATTATTTAATTGGAAGAGGTGCTAACGATATGAAAAGTTCTATAGCCTGCTTTATAGCTGCTGTGAGTAAATTTTTGAATAATAGTAAAAAATTTAGTGGCTCAATAAGTTTACTTATTACTGGCGATGAAGAAGGTTATGCAATTAATGGAACAAAAAAAGTTGTTGACTATCTCAAAAGAAAACAAGAGAAAATTGATTTTTGCATAGTTGGAGAACCTACTAATCCAAAAAAGTTAGGTGAAATGATAAAAATTGGAAGAAGAGGAAGTTTGTCAGGAAAAATTATAATTTCTGGTACTCAAGGACACGTTGCCTATCCACATTTGTCAAAAAATCCTATTGATACTCTTATAAGTATTTGCGGTAAGTTAAAAAATCTAAAACTAGATAAAGGCAACAAAAATTTTCAAAAATCTAATTTAGAGATAACGTCAATTAATGTAGATAATAAAGCGCATAATGTAATACCTGCGAGAGCTCAGTCTCAATTCAATATTAGATACAATAATTTACATACTGCATTATCCTTAAAAAGGAAAATAAACAAATTAGTCAGACAAATTTGTAAAAAATATAATTGTACTTATAAAATCAATTATATTGCTAATGGTGACTCATTTTTAACAAAGCCAGACAAAACAATTTTCATGGCCAAAAGAGTAATTAAAAAAATTACAGGTATTAATCCTAAGTTTTCAACAACTGGAGGAACTTCTGATGCAAGATTTATTAGAAAAATTTCACCCTGTTTGGAATTTGGATTGGTAAATAAAACCATGCATAGAATTGATGAATGTGTTTCATTGACTGACTTAAGAAAACTTACAAAAATATATAACAATATTTTAGTAGAGTACTTTAAGTGAAATTATATAAAATAAAAAAATCAAAAATTGACAAAAATGGATTATACGCGAATTGTAATATTGAAAAAGGTAAAAAAATTATAGAATACAAAGGGAAGATTATTTCTATAAAAAAAAGTGAAAAAGACCCCAAATTTAACAACAAAAAAGCTATATATCTTTTTAATATTAATAAGAGATTTGATCTAGATGGAGATTTCAAATTTAATATTGCAAGATTAATAAATCACTCTTGTGAACCAAATTGTGAGGTTTTCGGTCAAGGTTTAAAAGTTTGGGTCTACGCAATGAAAGATATAAAAAAAGGTGAGGAGCTATCATATGATTATGGTTTCAGCTATGACGAAGATTATAAAGATTTTCCTTGCAAATGCAGATCTAAAAAATGTGTTGGGTATATTTTAAGAGAGGGATCAAGGTGGAGATTAAAAAGAAGAAATAAGAAAAATGGTAAGTAAATTTAAAATAAATTTTATTTCTATTATAATTTTATTTTATTTTTTTTATGGTTTCTACAGTAACGAAAATTCAGCTGGAGCCGGTGGATATGACGGTGACTTCAAGACAATATGGAACAACCTGTTACTTTTAAAAGAGGGTATTTTTGCTAATTTAGCTAATCCTTTGTACGATGATAGCAGACCACCTCTTTCCTATATAATACATATTTATTTTAATCCATTTACTTATAATCAGGAAGTTTTTAGAATAAGTTGTTTTATAATATCCTTATTTTTACCAGTCTTATTCTTCTTTGCTATAAAAAAAAAGTTTCCTGAAATAAATAAAAATTTACTTGCTCTATGTTCTTTTTTATTATTATTAAGTCCATACTTCAGGACTACAGCCTATTGGGGTTTGGGAGAAAATTACGGCTTAATTTTTTTAGTTTTGTCGTATTTGTCATTTATTCGTTTAGAAGAAGATCTCGAAAAAAATCACAAAGTAAATAATTTTATTAATATATTTTTGACATGTTTATTTAGTTCACTAGTTATATACTTTGATCAGAAATTAATTTTTATACCTACTTTAATCTTATTTTATATATTAAATTTAAATATTGAATCACGTTTTAAATATTTATCCATAATTTTCTTTTTTATATTATCAATACCCTACATTTATTTAATTTTTTCATGGGGATCTCTAATACCAACCTCTGCTGCAGAAGCAAGAAATGTAGGTAAATCAATAAACCTTTTCCATCCGGGTTACTGTCTTACAATAATCGCTTTTTATATATTACCCTTTTTCTTAAGTGATGTTTTCGGAAAGAGGAAAATTAAAAAAATTTTTAATAAGCAATATTTAATAACTTCTGTATTTTTTTTCTTGTATTTAATATTCATTTTTATTTTTGGAGATTTCGAGACCATATCAAAAGATGGTAAGGGTATAATCCACAAATTATTATTAATGTTTTTTGAAAATTCAAGTTTAAGGTTATTTTTAACTTTTATAATATTCTTTTTATCATTTACTTTAATTTACATTTTTTTTGAAAATAAATTTGACTTTTTTATTATAATTTACTTTGTTGTTTTATCTTTTCTTACTTTTCCATTTTATCAAGAATATCTTGATCCATTATTAATAATATTGTTTTTTACTTTTTTTAAATTAAAACCAAGTTTGAGTGATAAAAAAATGTATTTTATTGTTACGTACTTTTTTTTATTTAGTTTCAGTTCAAAATACTACTATTCAATTTTTTGAATTTATTTCCTACAAATTGTAGTAAACCAAGTATAAGGAATAAAATTCTGATGTGTAATTTCAGATTTTAGATTTTTAAAGTGTTTTTCTAACAAATCTAAATATTCTTTTTTTGTTCTAACATTTATGCCTCTATCTTTTTTTACAAAAAACTTTGCAATTATATTTTGTTTTTCAATAAAAATTGGATCTTCAGTCAAAAGTTTTGCATTTTTTTTCATTTTTTTTTTACATAAACTTAAAATCTTATTTGCTTCATCATTTGTCAAATGGTGTAAAATTCCAAAAAGTAAAACGTAATCAAAATTTGGCAGCTTATCTAGTTCTTTGATTTTGAATTTTTTGCAAAAGAAATGATAATTTTTTTTTGAGTATTTCTTCTTAGCATATTCAATCGATCTTTTATCAATATCAAATCCGTAATATTCACATTTAGGAATATGCTCAATAATCTCAGCTGGTCCACATCCAATATCTAATATCTTTAAATTCTTTTTTTTTATATTTTGTTTTACAAATTTTTTTCTAAAAGAAGTTCCCGACATAATTTTTTGTACAATTTTATATACTGTGGGATTGTTTATAAAATTATATAAAGTACTTGTTCTTTGGGACATATTTAATTTTGTAATTGTTTTTAAGTATATACACAATTATGGTAATTAAACAAAATAAGTAATGATTAGTAAACAAAAACCATTAATAATTGGGTCGGGCTTTATAGCTAAAAAATTTAGTAAGTACTCAA
Organism: uncultured Pelagibacteraceae bacterium; assembly: GCA_902595375.1. Taxonomy (GTDB): domain Bacteria; phylum Pseudomonadota; class Alphaproteobacteria; order Pelagibacterales; family Pelagibacteraceae; genus Pelagilacustribacter. The sequence goes on from CACJPW010000001.1 coordinate 186,869, forward strand.
AGTTTTTAAGAAAAAACGGAGTTATAATTTATGCTGCAGGTATCTCAAATTCGCTAGAAACAAATACAAAAAATTTTAAAAAAGAGATTAATAGATTTGAAAAATTTTATAAAAGTTGCAAAAAAAAAATAATATATATAAGTACATATTCAGTTAACGATTATTCAAGATTAAGTAAAAGGTATGTCAAAAATAAAATTAAAATTGAAAAGATAATCACAAAAAAAGTAGGGAATTATTTGATTATTAGGCTTCCTGAAATAGTAGGTAATAACAATAACCCTCATACATTAACTAATTTCCTTTACAACAACATCAAATATGAAAAGAAATTTAATCTTTTTATTAATACAAAAAGAAATTTATTAGACGTAGATGATGCTATTAGTAACGCAATTAAATTGATTAAAGTTCATAAATACAAAAATAAAATAGTAAATTTATTAAACAAAAAATTTTATTCACCTAATCATGTATTATTAGAACTAGAAAAAATTCTACGAAAGAAAGCAATTTATAAAGTAAAGAAAATTAATAAATCTCCTTGGAGACTAAAAATTAATCATTACGTAAAAACTGACAAGAATTATTTAAAAAGAATATTAAAAAGATATTATAAATGATATGCAAGTCTCTATTATAGTTCCAGTATTTAATAGTTCTAAAATTTTACCAGAATTAGTTGAGAGAATATATAAGGAAATGAAAAATTCGAATTTAATTGAAAATTTTGAATTAATATTGATTAATGATTATAGTTTGGACGACAGTTGGAATGTTATAAAAGAAATTTCAAAAAAGTATTCATTTTTAAAAGGTATAAATTTATCTGAAAACTTTGGTCAACATAATGCTATTATGGCTGGACTAAATAATTCAAAAGGAAACAAAATAATAACTATTGATGATGATTTGCAACATCCACCAGAGTTTATCTCAGAAATTTTGAAAAAGCTAGATACTTGTGAGGTTTGTTATACTAATTACAAAAATAGAAAACATGCTGGTTGGAAACGAGCTGTAAGTAGTATCAATAATATTGTTTCTAGTTTTCTTCTTAATAAACCACTAAGAATATATATGTCCTCCTTTAGAGGTATTAATAAAATAATCGTAAATGATATAGTAAAATTTAAGGAACCAGATGTCTATATTGATGGATTAATTATAAAATATGCAAAAAAGATTGATATGATTAACGTTGATCATAATCAAAGAAAACTTGGAGAAAGTAATTATACGGTTAAAAAACTTTTAATACTTTGGTCTAGTATGATTATAAACTTTTCTGTTTTGCCATTTAGAGCATCTTCAATATTTGGTCTGATATTGAAAATTATAATAAAGATTTTCAGAAAAAAGAGCCTCAAGCCTCAATATAAGATTATAGAAATAATTAAGAGATGAAATTAAATAAAAGTCAGATCGATATAATTTTACCTAATTTTAATAGTGAGAAATACATCGATGCAACTATTTCGAGTGTAATTTCTCAAAGCTTTAAGGACTGGAAGCTACATATTGTAGACGATGGGTCAAACAAAAAAACAATAAAGAAACTTCTAAAATTCAAAAAAGATAAGAGAATAAATATATATTTTATTAGTAAGAACAAAGGACCAGCTTTTTGTAGAAATTATGCTATCAAAAGAGCTAAATCGAAATACTTAGCATTTTTAGATTCTGATGATATTTGGAATAAAAATAAATTAAAAATTCAATTCAACTTAATGCAAAAGGAAAAATATGATTTTACCTATACATATTACAAAACAATCGGTCTTAGAAAAAATAATGTTAGGCCAAACTCAAAGTACTACTTTTCAAGTTTCATAAAAGATACATCAATTGCTACTAGCACCATGATGATAAAAAGAAATATATCTAAAAATGTGGTCTTTATTAATACAAAATATGGTGATGATTACTATTACAAGTGTAAATTACTTAAAAAAGTTCATTGTGCAGTGGCAATAAAAAAATATTTAACTTTTTATAGAATTAGAAAAAATTCAATTTCAAGTGAAAAATTAAAAAACTTACTTTGGTTGTGGAGAATAAATAAAAATTATAATAAACTCGGTTATTTAGAAAATCTAATTTCTATTTTTTCTATAGCTTTAAATTCTATAAGAAAATATGGTTTTAAATAAATTTAATTTTCAATATTTAATTTTTTTTAGATATAGTCCGTGAGCTGGTGCTGGTGGTGCGCAATTTTCCCTTTTTTTTGACTTAAGAACTTTGATAAAAAAGTCTAAGGTCCACTTTTTCGTTGATAAATATTTTAAGCATCCTACCATGGATCTAACTTGATTTTGCAAAAAAGACTTTGATTTAAATCTGATTACAATTTTATTATTATCCTTATCAATCATTATTTTTTTCATTTTTTTTATTGGAGATTTTGAAGAACAGGATGATGCTCTAAAAGTTGAAAAGTCATGAACTCCCTCTAAAGCTTTAGCCCCCTTTTTTAATAATTTAATATCCAAATTTTTTTTAATGTGCCAGGCTTTATTTTTATACAATGAGAGTGGTGCCTCCCTATTAATTATCAAATATTCATATGTCCTCTCTATAGCTGAATATCTTGCATGAAAATCTAAATTTTTTTCTTCTATTTCTAGAATTGAAATTAATTTTTTGTTTAAAAAAAAATTTACAGAACTTAAAAATTTGCTTTTATTTTCAATTTTAACAGTTGTTTTAAAATTAGCACATTGACAAATTGCATGCACACCTTTATCTGTTCGACCAGATCCAATCAACCTGACTTTTTTTTTTAAAACTTTTTTAATTGCTTTTTCAATATTTTCTTGAACAGAGTGGCCATTGTTTTGATATTGCCATCCAACATATTTTAAACCATCATATTCGATTGATAGTAAATAATTATACATCTTAGTCTTTTAAAATATTACCAACTACAACTTTATTGCCTGTTAAAAACTCTTTTGTTGTCAAAGTTTTTTTACCCTCTTTTTGTAATTCAAGAATTTTGACAGAGTTTTTTTTACAACCTATTGTAAAATTACTATTAACAATTTCGCCAGGTTTGCCACTAGCTTTAATCTCTATTGCTTTGATAATTTTTATTCTAGATCCATTTAAATAAAACCAAGCACCAGGTCCAGAGGATAGTGCGTTTATTTTGGCTACAATTTTATTTGCATCCTCATCCCAATTGATTTTAGCCTCTGATTTTTGAATTTTTTTGGCATATGTAGCGTCACTTTCATTTTGAGGTATGAAAGAGGCTTTGTTTCTCTCTAATAAATCAATAGATTTAAGCAATAGTTCCGCACTTAATTCAGACATCTGGTTACTTAATTCAATAAAACTTGTATTTTGATTGATCTTAATTTTTGAACTCATCAGTATTGGACCTGAGTCTAACTTAGGTACCATTTTCATAATAGTAACGCCAGTTTCTTTGTCTAAGTTCATTATTGCTCTGTGAATCGGTGCAGCTCCTCTCCATCTTGGTAATAAAGAGGCGTGAACATTAATAAAATTTGTGGTGTTAATGTTAAAAAAAGCATTTGGAATAATTTTTCCATAAGCAACAACTACAACTATGTGCGGCTTAACTTTTTTTATAAAATTCAGTTCATTGATGTCTAAGACTTCTGGAATTCGTACCTGAATTTTGAGTTGGTTTGAAATTTTATGTATTGAGGATAAATCCTTTTTTAAGCCTCTATTTTTTTTTTTTGGTGGCTGAGTATAAACACATTTAATTCTATGCTCTGAGTTATATATAGTTTTTAAAATTGGTACAGCAAAATTAGGTGTACCCATAAATACAATGTCTAAAGCCATTATAAAATTGATTTTTTAATTTCTTTTTTATGCTTAACTAATTTTTTTATTATCATATCTTTTTTAAGTTTTGATAAATAATCAATAAATAAAGTTCCATTAAGATGATCAATCTCATGTTGAATGCAAGTTGACAACAGACCCTTTGCTTTTATTTTTTTACTTTTACCATTATAATCTAAATATTCTAAGTGACACTCAGAAGGTCTTTCTATCTCAGCAAAATACCCAGGGATTGATAAGCAACCCTCTTCATGAACAGATTTATTTTTGGATTTAAAAATAATCTTAGGATTGATTAAAAATAATGGATCTTTTTTCTCATCTTTTGAAATATCTATCACAATAACTCTTTTTAATATTCCAACTTGTACAGCGGCTAAACCAATACCTGGAGCCTCATACATTGTCTCTATCATATCATCAAGTAATTTACGAACTTGACTGTCAACTTTTTCTATTGGCTCGCTCCTTTTTCTTAAAATTGGATCTGGCTCAATTATTATTTTTCTCTTAGACATTAAAATAGTTTTATTGAATTCTTTTAGGAAGAGCTGAAACTAGAACTTTATTTCTTATTGTGACTAAATCAATTTGATTAAGTAAATTGGTTATGAAATAAATTGTTTCAGGGTCTAGTTGATATGGCTCATCCTCCCCTATAATTTCTACAATCTTTAAGGCAAGGAAGGCGTTTTGGTCTTTCTCTATTAATTGTAATAAATTTTTTGGAATTTCATAGTCTGATTTGATCTTCTCAAAATTAAAACTACTTGGAATATCGAATCCATCTTTTGCTAGTGACTCTACAAGTGCCAGGTCTTTTGCAGAATAAAAATACTTTTTGTTTTTGCTCAATTTTTTAAAAATTCTATTGATATCTTTTTGAACTTTCTTTTCGTTCTCTTTTTCTAGATAAAATCTTAATATCTTTGATTGATGTAGATTTTTATCATCGTATTTTATTTTACCTAAAATTAATTCATTATTTACTTTCATTTTCTTCTCAGCTATTTCTTTAAAATTGTTGGGTATATTTTCTGATCCTATTTCCTTGAGTTTATCACTTAAAAACCCAGAATACAGATCAACCATTCCTCCTTTTTTAAAAAGTTCTTCAAGTAAAAAAAGATACTCTACTTTTGATTTATCATCATCAGAAAGTAAAAATTTTTGATAAATTAAAGCTCTTGAGTCGCTTTCGTCTAAAGTTTGATAAAGATTTTTTGCATTTATTAAAGTATTTAAACTAAAGGGTATTTGTTTATATATGTCGAAAATTATTTTTTCATCTATTCTACCCAAATTTGCTGACATCTCTAGTTCTCTTAGTTTTTGTTTATCTTTTACGTCATCTAATTTTATTAAATTCGCTGAATTTAAATATTCCCATATTTCTTTCTTAGTCTTTTTATTTGGTTGATAATTAAAATCTTTTACCGTTAAACTAGATAGGTAAAAGTTTAATAAATTTTGTTCATTAATTTTATCTGAGGTATTAGTTGTTATTCCTAATAAGAAATTAATCTTATCGTCAAAGAACTTGTCAGAGAGTTTCTGTTCTCTCAAGAGATCTAAAAGTAATTGAGCTTGTGATTTTTTGTTATTAAAAACTAAACAATAAATTTTAAATTTTTCTAAATATGAGTCTTTTACGGTTGTATCAATAAATTTTATTTGTCTACAACCGTCTGTTATTTTAGCTTGAGAAATACTTTTATCTACTAAATATTGCACTGCCTTACTTTTTCCTACAAAGTTTTGATTTTGTTTTAAAAAATTTTCAATCAAAGATCTTTTATCATTCTGAATAAGCCAATCGATTTTTAATTTCACAAAATCATCATCACTCATTCCTTTTGGTGGATATGAAAATGACAATAAAATACTTTCTAAAATATCATTAGATGTTTTAGATAATTTAATTTTCTTAAGTCTACTTATACTGGCTGTAACATCTTCTGAATTTGTAGTAGACCACATATTTACATTAAAATTAAAATCTTCTGGATCATAAACGCCATAAATATTTGTTGTGGGAGTATTTTCAGCAAGATTATTTTCAATTTGTATTTCTGAATCTTTATTAATTTTGAAATTTGAATCCAAAACTTTGCTATCTTCAATATTTAAATTTTCTTGGGGAACATTTTGATTTGATGAATTATTTTTATTTTTCCAAATATCTATTTGCTCTTCACATTGTATTGCTGTAGCCGCTATTAAAAAAAAAAATAGAAATAAAAAGTTTTTAAAGCTTTTTAATATCATTTGTTATGTCAGTGTCATATTTTTTTTGAGGGCTTGGGAAATTGATTTTTTCTATCAAAAAAAATGCGATTACTATCAATATGATTGCTAATATTATTTTAACCAGAAATTTCATTAAAGAACTTCCAATTTTTGGCTGTCTATTGTAATTAAGTTGCATACTCTTAGAATTAATTTAAACTTAATAAATAAGACATATTTATGAAAAATCAAATTTAAAATCGGATGCTAAATTGATTAAAAACCTTGTTTTAACTGGAATGATGGGTGTGGGCAAATCTACAATTGGAAAAAAAATAGCAAAAAAGCTTTCTTATAAATTCATAGATATTGATAAATTGATAGAAAAGCATGAGGGCACCTCTATTGAAATAATTTTTAAGAAAAAAAGTGAAAAATATTTTAGAAATTTAGAGAATGTGATTACATTAGAAACATTAAAAAAGGAAAAGTTAGTTATATCTCTGGGAGGAGGGGCTTTCTTGAATAATGCAATTAGGCAAGCAGTAAAAGACTCAAGTGTTAGTTTTTGGCTCGATATAAATAATAATGCTTTAATAAAACGTTTAAGAAGTTCAAAAAAAAGGCCTCTATTATTAAAAAAAAATTTAAATACGACTGTAAAGAAAATTTATAAAGAAAGAAAAAATACTTATAATAAAGCAAATTTTAGAGTCAAATGTGATAATTTAAAACCTGAAATCATAAGTAACAAAATAATAAAACTATATGAAAATTCATCAAATTAAATTTAAAGATAAGTCGAATGAATACACGATTTGTTTAGGTAATAATATTTTAGGTATATTGGCCAAAAAGATAAAATTAATATGTCCTAAAACAAAAAAGATAGCAATAATAGTAGACAAAAAAGTACCAAATGCTTTTAAGAGGCAAATAAAAAAGAAACTTAGAAAATATAATACTTTTTTTTATACATTTTCTGCAAATGAAAAAACAAAGTCTTTGAAAAGTGTAAATTTTTATTTAGACAAATTATTGTCTAAGAATTTTAATAGATCGGATTTAGTTATTAGTATTGGTGGTGGAATAACAGGAGATGTTGTTAGTTTTATAGCAAGTATTTATAAAAGAGGTATAAATTTTATAAATATTCCAACAACTTTACTTGCTCAAGTTGACTCTGCGATTGGTGGAAAAACTGGGGTCAATACAGATTATGGTAAAAATTTAATAGGTTCTTTTTATCAACCGAAATTAGTAATAATAGATACATCATTTTTAAAATCTTTACCAAAAAAAGAAATTATATGTGGATATGCTGAAATTCTTAAGCATTCAATAATACAAGACAAAAACTTTTTTTACTGGTTAAAAGAAAATACTCAAAACATTTTTAACAGAAGATCTAAATATCTAATTTCAGCTATAAGAAAAAGCTGTAAGATAAAATTATATTTTGTCAATAAAGATGTACATGAAAAAAATTTAAGAATGAAACTTAATTTTGGGCATACTTTTGCTCACGCTATAGAAGTTCAAAGTAAGTATTCAAAAAATATCTCCCATGGTGATGCTGTATTGTCAGGTATGATTTTAGAGGCTAGACTTTCATATATTAAAAAAATTTGTAACTACAAAACTGTCAAAGAAATTGAGAACATTTATAAAAATAATGGTTTGTTGTACTCAATAAAGAATATTTCAAAAATAAGTGCAATTAATAAATTAATACCTTATTTAAAGCATGATAAAAAAAATGATGATGATGATATAAATTTTATTCTTTTGAAAAAAATTGGTAAAACTACTGAGCCTAATTCATCAAAAATTAAATTAAATAGTTTAAAAAAATATAGTAAACTTATTGCTCAATACTAATCTCGAGGGCATGAATCCTGTTTTTTAGATCATCCTTTAGTATATTCATTATAATCTTCTGGGCATTAATTCTTGAAATCGAACTCAAATACAAAGATTGAACTTTTAATTTAAGATGAAACTTTTCAGAGGAAAAAAATTTATGTTTTGAATGCTTAGATGAATTATCAACAATTTCTATTTTTTCTATTTTTATGTTCTCTTTTAATTTTCTTTCTATTTCTTTAAAATACTTTTTCATTGTAAGAATTTTACTATATAAAATATAATTATGAAAATTATATGTGACTGGGAAAATTGTAAAGAAATTGGATCATATAAAGCGCCAGTGGAGAGAGATAACAGTAAGAAATATAGATTATTATGTTTAAAACATATTAAAATTTTTAATAAAAATTGGAACTATTTTGAAAATATGAGTGATCAAGAGGTTGAATTTTTTATTAAATCAGATTTGACATGGCATAAATCAACTAAAAATTTTGGCTCATCAGAAAACTTCTTCAATATCCTTTGGAATAATGCATTGGAAGATAAATTAAATATTTTCAAAACTTCTAATTTTAGAGATTTTAAAAAGACCAAGATTTCACAAACTGATAGAGATGCGCTTCAAGTTATGGAGTTAAATGAGGAGGTAAAATGGGAAAAAATTCATTCTAAATTTAAAGAACTTGTAAAAAAATATCATCCTGATAAAAACCAAGGCAGTAAGAAATTTGAAGATAGACTAAAAAAAATAACTTTGGCATATAGTCAGTTAAAAAAAACATTAGGAAGAAAATGAGTTCAGAAAAACTTTTGCAAAAACCAGATATAAAATTATCGGTAAAGCAAACCTTTGGGTTTGATAGTGACATGAAGGTTGGAGCATTCTCAAAAAAAAATGAATATGTTCCTAAAATCGATACAGATTATAAATTTGATAAAGATACTACTTTAGCTATTTTAGCTGGATTTTCTTTTAATAAGAGGGTTCTAATTCAAGGTTACCATGGAACCGGTAAATCAACACATATAGAGCAAGTCGCCGCTCGATTAAATTGGCCATGTATTAGAGTTAATTTAGACAGTCATATCAGCCGAATTGATCTTATTGGAAAAGACTCCATCATCTTAAAAGATGGGAAACAAGTAACTGAGTTCAAAGAGGGTATACTTCCATGGTCGATACAAAATCCTGTTGCTCTTGTATTTGATGAATATGACGCTGGTCGACCAGATGTAATGTTTGTTATTCAAAGAGTTTTAGAGAGTGACGGAAATTTCACTTTATTGGATAAGAACAAAGTTTTAGAACAACATGATTTTTTTAGAATATTTGCAACTACGAATACTGTCGGTCTTGGAGATACTACAGGTCTTTACCATGGAACCCAGCAAATTAATCAAGGGCAAATGGATAGGTGGAATATAGTATCAAGTTTAAATTATCTTCCATTTGATAAAGAGCTGGATATTGTTTTGGCTAAAAATAAAAGCTTTAATAATAAAGATGGAAAAGAATTATTATCAAATATGGTTAAGGTGGCTGATTTAACAAGAAAAGGATTTGTTAATGGAGATATTTCAACTGTAATGAGTCCTAGGACAGTTCTGCATTGGGCAGAGAACGCAGATATTTTTAAGGATAAGGGCTACGCTTTTAGAATAACTTTTCTGAACAAATGTGATGATTTAGAGAAGAAAATAATTTCTGAATATTACCAAAGATGTTTTGGAGAGGATCTGCCTGAATCCTCTATAAATGTTACCTTATAAAGTGAATTCAAAAAAAGAAAAAATTGAAGATTTCAAGGCTGCTATAAGTTCTACAATAAGATCTTTATCTAATTCACAAAAAATAGAAGTATCCTTCGGTAACCAACCCTCAAAATCAGATAAAAATTCAATAAGACTACCTAATCTTGATCAAACAAATAATAGGCTGAACTACGAAGAAATTAGAGCAATAGCTGACTCAAAATCACTGAGATTAAGATTTTCTAACAAAGATACTTTGAAAAAATACGAACCAGTAGGAAATATATCAAAAAAACTTTACAATTTATCAGAAAAAATTAGATGTGAAAAAATTGGCACAACTTATTTCAAAGGTGTAAAAAATAATATTGAAAGATATTATCAAAATAGAATATCTAATTTAGATTTGAAAAGTAGTGAAGTAAAAATTATCGAGTCTTTTGAAAATTATTTAAGAATTAAATTTTTAGATTTTAAAAATGAGAGTCAAATCGATAAAAAATTGAAGTCATATAAAAAAGATCTCAATGAAAAATTGAAAAATGATATTAGCGAACTAAAAGATTTAACTTTAAACCAGGAAAAATTTAACTCTCTTATTTCAAAACTAATTTCTAACATGAGTTTAGACGAAAATATTGATGAGGAACAAAAAAGAGACGAAGAAAATAGGAATGATGAAAAACAATCTAAACCACAAAATCAAGAGCAAAAAACTAAAGATAAAGCAGAAAAGCATGAGGAAATGTCAATAGATAGTGGGGTGCCAGATTTAGACAATGAAGCGAAAGACTCTGATAAAGCCAATGAGGTATATGAAATAGAAGATAGCTCTAGGCCAGATCTTAAAAAAAGGGGAAATAAAAAATTTGGTGATATACAGTACAAGTCTTTTACTGAGGAATTTGACGAAATCATTAATGCCGAAGATCTTGAGACTACAGATGAACTTGTAAGATTAAGAAAAAATTTAGATCAACAATTATTACAATTAAAGAATTTTATTTCTAAATTGGCTAATAAATTACAAAGAAAGTTATTAGCAAAACAAAATAGGTCTTGGAATTTTGACTTAGAAGAAGGTTTGTTGGATACTTCAAAACTTCCAAGAGTTATAATGGACCCATTTAACTCTCTTTCTTTTAAAAAAGAGAAAGATATTGAGTTTAAAGATACCTTAGTAACCATACTTATAGATAATTCGGGCTCAATGAGAGGTAAACCTATATCTGTAGCGGCAATTTGTGCTGATATACTCTCAAGAACTTTAGAAAGATGTATGGTTAAAGTAGAAATATTAGGATTTACAACAAAGCATTGGAAAGGTGGATTGTCCAGAGAAAAATGGATGAAAAATGATAAACCAAATTTCCCAGGAAGGTTAAATGATCTTAGACACATTATATATAAATCTGCAGATACTCCATGGCGACAAGCGAAAAATAATATGGGTCTAATGTTAAAAGAGGGATTACTCAAAGAAAATATTGACGGTGAAGCACTTAAGTGGGCATTCAATAAAATGAATAAAAGAAAAGAAGATAGAAAAATTTTAATGGTAATTTCAGATGGTGCACCAGTTGATGACTCTACTCTTTCAACTAACACAAGTGATTATCTTGAAACTAATTTAAAAAAAACAGTTAAATGGATTGAAACTAAATCTAATATTGAACTATTAGCTATTGGTATTGGTCATGATGTTACAAGATACTATGATAGGGCAGTAAAAATTACTGATGTTCAAGATCTTGGTGATGTAATGATAAATCAGTTAACTGATTTATTTGTTGAAAAAAATAAAAAGACCTTTCATTAAATTAAGCCTTAAGAGTAGAATTTTGAGTATAATCCCTGATTTTATTTAATAATAGCCTAAAAGGAATTAGCATTGTTAAAGTGATTAATAATTTAACAACTAAATCACCTAAAGCGAGAGTAATCCAGGGTATTTCTGTTGCATAAAAAGCGATTGAGAAAAATAAGAAAGTGTCAGTTATTGATCCAATAGTAGATGAAGTAAGTGGAGCAATAAACCATTTTTTTTTTCTTAATCTATCAAATATCTGAACATCTAAATTTTGAGCAACAAAAAAAGCAGCTCCAGACCCAACAGCTATTCTTATAGAAATTAAATCATCAAAGTTTGTTGAAACTAAAAGAGTTAATAAAATCCCAATTACAAAACCAACATAAACGACCTTCCTGGCAACAACTTTTCCATATGCACGGTTTGCTAAGTCAGTGATTAAAAAAGTTATTGGATAGCTAAAAGCGCCGTATGTTAAAATTTCATTTAATCCTAAGAATTGAACTGGAAATTGTACTAAGAAATTAGATACTACAACTACAAAACCCATAAGGATTGATAGTTTGTAATATAAGCTCATTTTATAGTTTTGAAGATATAGAAGCTTTAATTTTTTTTACCTTTTTAGACAACCTCTTGCTCTTAGCAGATATCAAAAATTTATCTAAGCCCCCTTTAAAATCGACTGTCCTTAAAGCTGAATTAGCAACATTTAACTTAATATCTTTTTTTAAAATATCACTTCTAAAAGATACTTTTTTTAAATTAGGTAAAAATCTTCTCTTAGTTTTATTTTTTGCGTGACTCACATTATGACCTTTAAGAGGTGATATTCCTGTTAGTTCGCATCGTTTAGACATATAATTTCCTTATAGCTATATAAGTACAGAGTTAACCGCGGTCAAGCATTAATTCCAACAGCTTCACTAATATTTTTGAGATTTTCTTTTTTTAAAATTGAAATTAACTCTTTTTTCATATCTTTAACCACTCCAGGTCCTTTATATACCATTCCTGTATATAATTGGACCGCGTTAGCCCCAGCACAAATTTTTTCAAATGCTGTATAACCAGAGTCAACCCCTCCAACACCTATAATTTCTATTTTTCCTCTAGTTTCTTTATAGAATTTTTTTATAAGATTAGTTGATAGATCTTTTAGTGGCTGGCCTGACAATCCTCCTGCTTCATTTTTTTTTACGTCAGACAACCTTTCTCGATTTTTGTCAGTTGTATTAGAAATTATTATCCCGTCAATTTTATATTTAGTAATTATTTCAACTAAATAACTAATTCTAGTTTCGTTAATGTCTGGTGAAAGTTTTATTACCGTAGGTTTTACAATTTTTTTATCTTTTTTAATTTTAGTTATGCCAGATAATAGTTTTTCAAGTTCATTTTGATCATGGAAATCTCTTAATCCCTCTGTATTTGGCGAAGATATATTAATTGTTATATATCCTGCGTGAGATGAAAGTTTAGATAAGCAAAAATAATAGTCTTCTTCTTTTTTTTTAGTATCTTTATTCGGTCCAATGTTTATTCCCAAAAAACCGGTTGGCAAATTTCTTGATATTCTTTTATTAACTATTTCAGTACCATGATTATTAAAACCTAAACGGTTTATTAATGCTTGATCTTTTTCTAATCTAAATACTCTTGGTTTTGGATTACCTAGCTGTCTTTTAGGCGTTACTGTTCCTACTTCTACAAATCCATAACCGAGTTTAAACAAAGAATTATAAACTTCAGCGCTTTTATCAAATCCGGCTGCAAGACCTATTGGATTAGGTATTTTTTCATTCAATAAAGTAGTTTCGAGAATTTCTTCATTATCTACGGAAAAGATGCTCTTTGGTAAAACATTAAATTTTAAACTGTTAATCGCTAAATCATGAGCATCCTCGGGGTCTAAAGAGAATATGTAAGGTTTTAAAATTGAGAACATTATTTTATTTTATCATTTATTAATTCAATTGTTTCTTTAAGTCCAAAAAAACTTATAAAGAAGCCCATTCTTGGCCCATTCTCCTCACCAAATACAACTTCATATATTAGTTTAAACCAATCTCTTAGGTTTTTTTCATACCCGTTTTCTTTTCCAACATTATAGACATGAGTTTGAATTTCTTCAGGCTTCAATGTTTGATCAATTTCTTTTAGTTTAATTATTAGATTTTCTAAAGCTTTCTTTTCAACTTTATTTGGTTTTTTAAATTTTTTATTCGGTTCAACTTTATCCTTAAAGTAGTTAATCGCATATTCAGTTAAGCTATTAAATATTTTATAGTCTTTTGGATTAATTTCTTGATGAAACCTATTTATAAATTTCCAAAGAATCTCTTTATTGTCTGCATTGCTTGACCCAACTAAATTTAATAACATCGAAAAAGGCATAATGATTTTTTCTTGAGGTGGTTTGCCATTATGAATATGCCACACAGGATTTTGTATTTGATCTTTTGTATCTTGAGAAGGGTATTTTTCTATGTAGGAAAGATATTCGTCAACAGTTTTTGGAACTACTTCTGAGTAAAGTTTTTTTGCTCTTTTAGGGTTCGGATACATATACAAAGCTAAGCTCTCTGGAGATGCATATCTCAACCAATCCTCTATTGAAATTCCATTTCCTTTAGATTTAGAAATTTTTTCTCCTTTCTCATCTAAAAATAGTTCATAAGCAAAACCATTAGGAGGGGTTTTTCCAAGTGTTTTACAAATCTTACTAGATAATATGGCGCTCTCTATTAAATCTTTGCCATACATTTCAAAATCAACGTCAAAAGTAAACCAGCGCATAGCCCAATCTACTTTCCATTGTAGTTTACAATTACCATTTAAAATTTCAGTTTCTAATTTTTCACCATTATTATCAAACACAACTTTACCTTTTTTTTTGTCTATATTAATCAAAGGTATTTCTAAGACTTTCCCTGTTTTTGGACATATGGGAAGAAATGGACAATATGTTTTACGTCTTTCTTCTCTAAGAGTTGGCATAATAATATTCATTATGTCATCATATTTTTCTATTACCCTCATTAAAGAGTCATTAAAAACCCCTTGTTTATAATTCTCAGTTGAACTTTTAAAAATAAATTCAAATTTAAACTTTTTTAAAAATTCTTTAAGTTTTTCATTGTTATGTTCTCCAAAACTTTTAAACTTTTCAAAAGGATCAGGTATTGCAGTTAAAGGTTTACCTAAATTTTTTATTAAAATTTCTTCGTTAGGAATATTTTCAGGAACTTTTCTCAAACCATCCATATCATCAGAGAATGTAATTAACTCGTGATCAATCTTTTGTATATGGTTTAAAGCATTTATCATCATAGTTGTTCTAGCAACTTCACCAAAAGTTCCTATATGGGGTAATCCACTTGGACCATAACCAGTTTGAAAAGTAATTTTACCTTTTTTTTTTATTATTTCGGTTCTATCTTTTAAAAGTTTTCTTATTTCCACAAACGGCCAGGATGACGTTGTCTGAATTAAGTTATTATCGAGCATAAGTAAGGTTTATTAAATTTTATACGCAAAATACAGACATAATTGCACTATATTAAGTTGAATTTTCAATCTATTTAAATAATCTCGAATTTAATGGCTACAAACAAAACCGTATTTTTTTTAATTGGTATTCTATTAATTGTTTTGGGTGCCTCCATGCTAGCTCCCTATTTTTTACAAATAATGTTTGATGAAGGAAGTCACAGTTTTATTGCTTCATCTTTTGTCACTATTTTCATAGGTATATTATTTGTTTTAGCAAATCTTGAGAAAGAATTTAAGTTGAACCTAAAACAAACTTTTTTATTTTCATCTCTGGCTTGGTTTTCAGTTGCTTGTTTCGGAAGCTTACCTTTTTTATTGTCTACTCAAGAGTTTACATTGAGTGAAGCTTTTTTTGAAAGTATGTCAGGTATTACTACAACTGGAGCTACTATAATTTCAAACTTAGATGAAACCCCAAAAAGTATTTTGTTGTGGAGAGCGATAATGCAATGGCTTGGTGGTATTGGAATAGTTGTTATGGCAATTACGATATTGCCCTTATTAAAAGTGGGAGGTATGCAATTGTTCAAGATGGAAGGTCCAGATACAACTGAAAAAATTTTACCTAGAACTATTGAGGTAGCTGCAATTATTATATCAACTTACGTAATTTTAACTTTTCTTTGTAGTTTTTTTTACTGGATTTTTGGAATGTCATTTTTTGATAGTATAAGCCACGCTATGACTACAATTGCAACAGGTGGGTTTTCAACACATAATGAATCTATTGGTTTTTTTAAAAATCCAAATATCGAAATTATAGCAAGTATATTTATCATTTTAGGAAGTATCCCTTTTATTTCATACTTAAAATTTATTCAGGGAAATAAAAAAGTTTTTTTCCAAGATGTTCAAATTAGAGGCTTAATATATTTATTGTTAATATCAATAACAATAATGTTTTTTTATTTAATTTTTATAAATTATGAAAGTAACGTTTTTGAAAAAATAAGAATATCATCTTTTAATGTTATATCAATTTTGTCAGGTACAGGTTACGTCACTGATGATTTTGGTTTGTGGGGAAAATTCTCACTAATTTTTTTCTTATTTTTAATGTTTATCGGAGGATGTGCTGGGTCAACGGCTTGTGGAATAAAAATTTTTAGATTACAAATGCTTCTACTTTTTTTAAAGAACCAAATTAAGAAACTAATATCACCAAATAGTGTAATTTTAATAAAATATAATAATCATAGAATTTCTGATGATTTCATAAAGTCTGTGATCATCTTTATTTTTACATTTCTTTTTATTTTTTTGATTATTGCAATGTTACTTTCTATTAGTGGATTAGACTTTATTACATCAATTTCGGGTGCAGCTAGCTCAATATCAAATGTAGGGCCAGGCTTAGGTGACTTAATTGGACCTAATGGAAATTATAAAAATATTCCTGACTTATCTAAATGGATTTTATCTGCTGGGATGCTGCTTGGAAGATTAGAATTATTTGCCGTACTTGTTCTTTTTTTTCCATCTTTTTGGAGAAATTAATTTATGAAAATAGAAAAAAAACAATCTTTTGGAGATGCGTTTTCAGTATACTTTGATTTAAGAATGTTCAAGATACTGTTACTCGGAGCGATAAGTGGTTTTCCGTGGGTAATAATCGGAAGCAGCTTAAGCCTTTGGTTAAAGGAAGATGGACTTAGCAGAAGTACAATTGGTTGGGCAGGCCTAATTTTCGCTGTTTACGCTTTTAATTATCTTTGGGCACCAATTGTTGACAGAATTAGAATTCCTTGGCTTACGCAAAAAGTTGGTCATAGACGTGGCTGGATTATATCTATGCAAACCTTAATTTTGATATGTTTAATTTGTTGGAGCTTAATAAATCCAACTGTAAATCTGACATTAGTAATTAGTTTAGGGCTAATAATTGCAATAGCGTCTGCAACACAAGATATTACCGTAGATGCTTTAAGAATTGAACAAATTGGGGAACACGAAGGCAAGTCAATGCAGGCAGGCGCTGCAATGGCGGTAGTTGGTTGGTGGACTGGATATAAATTAGGCGGAGTTATTGCTCTAAATGCAGCTGAATTTTTTCAATTAGCTGGATTTGAAAATTACTGGCAGTTAACTTTTTTAGTTTTAGGAATTCTTGTTATTAGTTGTAATATTGGTCTATTGTTTGTTAATGAGCCACAAACTTTTGAAAGAGCAGAGAGCCAAAGACAAACTGATAAAGAAATCGAAAATAAATTAGGCTCTTCAAATTTTATAACAAAAATAGTTGCTTGGTTAACTGGTACAGTAATAGGTCCAGTATTAAGTTTTTTTAAAAAAAATGGTTTTAATATAGCAATAGCAATTTTAGGATTTGTCTTCCTTTTTAAAATTGGTGAGGCTTTTCTTGGTAGAATGTCTGTTATTTTTTACAAAGAAATAGGATTTACTAAATCAGATATCGCTCTTTACTCCAAAGGACTTGGTTGGGTAACCACAGTTACATTCACATTACTAGGAGGGTTGTTTGCTATCCGTTCAGGTGTAATTAAAGCAATGTTTGTATCTGGAATATTAATGGCCTCCACAAATCTTTTATTTTCTTTATTAGCTTGGTCGGGAAAATCCGAATTGCTCTTTGCAATTGCAGTAATTTTTGACGATATGGCAGCGGCGTTTGCAACAGTGGCATTTGTTGCTTTCATTTCAATGCTTGTAGACAGAACATATACTGCAACTCAATATGCTCTTCTTGCATCTATTGGAACAGCCGGTAGAACAACTTTGGCGGCATCTTCTGGTGCATTAGTTGACTGGCTAAATGGTGATTGGGGAATATTCTTTATTATAACTGCTGTGATGGTCATTCCGTCATTAATATTTCTCTATTTAATCAAAGATAAGCTTAAGTTAAATGACTAAATATTTTACAAATAATTTTACTATTATAAATCTTTATAAAAAACCCTCGATTAGATCTGAGATTATAACACAAATGATTTATGGAGATAGTTTTTTAATATCAAAGAGAAATAAAAAATGGTTAAAGGTTAAGATAAAGGAGGATGGTTACAGAGGTTATATTAAAAATAGAAAATTCTCTAAGTTCTTAAAACCGACCCATAAAGTGCATGTGTTGAAATCAAAAGTTTTTAAACTCTTAAATAAAAGAAAGGGTATGAGTGAAATACCATTTGGTTCAAAAATAAAAGTTATAGATAATAAGAAAAAATTCTTTAAATTTTCAAAAGGATGGATAAGAAAGAACGACCTAAAGCCTATTTCTTACAAAGAAAAAAATCCATTTAGAAAAATATCAATTTTTAAAAATGTTAAATATAAATGGGGAGGAAAATCTTTTAAAGGTATAGATTGTTCTGCATTAATACAGGTTTTTTTAAATTTTAATAATAAGTTTTGTCCAAGAGACACCAAAGATCAAGTTAAATTTTTCAAAAAAAATATAAATTTAAAAAAGATTAAAAAGAACGATATTATTTATTGGAAAGGTCATGTGGCTCTGGCTCTTTCCAATAAAAAACTTATTCACGCATATGGCCCAATGAAAAAAACAGTTGTTATGGAAATAAATCAAACAATTGAGAGAATTGAACGGACAGCTAAGCTAAAAGTTATAGGAATTAAAAGACTATAAAAGGCAAAGGCAGCTTCAGTCTCCCTCCACTGCCCTTAAAATTATTTTAATTGATTCGACCTTAACATTTAATACTATTCCTAATTGAATGTGGATAAAAAAAATGGCGGAGAGAGAGGGATTCGAACCCTCGAAACGGTTTCCCGTTTACACGCTTTCCAAGCGTGCGCCTTCAACCACTCGGCCACCTCTCCATATTAATCTTTAAAAATTTTAATCTCATTTAACCCATATTTCATCTTTTTTAAGTTTGAAATATTTAAAATTACTTCCTCTGCTTCTTTTTGATTATCTAAAATAATTTTTGTCCAAAAAGGATACTTTTTTAAAACCACTTTATTAGAATAAACATTATTTTTCATTTTAATTTTAAAATTTATATCAATCGAATTTTCATTCAAATGAGAAGATAAAATATAAATTTTTTTTATTTTTGCTTTTTTATTTAATTTTAAAATAAGATTATCATCATTATCTTTATCGAATATAATATGATCTTCGCAAATTTCTTTTGTTACACTGTAATTATTTAAATTATTAAATCTTGGGTCTGGTAATTCATATTCGATGATTCTTTTTTTAAGTTTATCAAATTGTTCTTTGCTTAAATACATATCTGGACAATTATCATTTAGTTTACTAATCTCCAGGTATTCATTATTCAGGGTTTCTATAAGTATAGAATTTTTTATATTTTGCCTTTGCTTATTATATAAAAAACTCTTAGGTTTTACATAATCGAAAATTAAGTCGGGTTTATTAATTGTAATATCATTTAGTAATCGATTATCAAAATATTTACTATTGGAATAATCATCTATATATTTTTGGGAAATTGTTGCTCTATCAGAGGGCGTAAAATAACTGAGAACATAAAGTTGCGGATTCCATCCCCAAATAAGCATTTTTCCATTTTCAATTTCAAGATATTCTAAAATTTTTGGTGAATCAAAATTCAAATTATTGATATGAAATTTAGTTTTTTTAAACTTTAATGCATAAAATTTTTTACCCTCAAAGAAAAAAGTAGCTAAATATAAAAATGAAAGAAAGCAAAAAAATGCCTTGTAAAATTTTAGTTTCAAAACTATTTCTAGGTTTTTAATTAATATTGATCCAACAAATAAAGTTGACAATGGAATTAAAGGTATAAAATAATGCCTATAAATGGCACCAGTAATTAATATTGATATGGATACCATTATTACGCTAATCCCTACTAATAAAATATTTATATCTAATAAATTAAAAAAAAAATTTTTTCTAAAAATTAAGATTAAAATTAATATTGATATCAAAATTATAATTTGAAAATAAAAATAATGGAAAACTGAATTGAAGAAAAGGTAATTTTTTAAATTATTTGTAGATGAGATATCTATTCCTAAAGAATTATAATTAATGTTTTCACCTACTGAGTACTTCGAAACAACAGCTTTAGAAAATTCAAAATAATTTAAATAATAATCATAAAAATTTTCATTCAAATATAAAATCAAATAAATTAATAAAATTGGAGAAAAGAAAAGAATTAAACTTTTTACTATAATTTTAAAGTCTCTTGTAATTAAATTATATAAACAAACAGAAAATAGTAAAACAACAGCAGTTGGAATAATTTGAGTTTTAGTGAAGAATATTAATCCAATTAAAATTATTCCTATGTAGAAAAATTTACCATCTCTCGATTTTGAGAATTTTTTATATCCATATAGAAGAATAACTATAAAAAGAGTTGATATTAATTCACTCGAATAATGAACATAATCAGGATCATTTGTTAAAGAAAAAAGTAACAGACCAGGTAAAATTAAAAGTAAAGATAATTTTTTATTAGTTTCTATTTTAAAATATTTGTAACAAAAGAAAAAAGTTAATGAGATTAGGAATATTGCAGTAATTCTAGTGCTTAAAAATGTTACATCAAAACCGAAAATATTGGGCCAATTTAAAACTAGGGAATTTATAAACCCAGAGCTTGTTCCATCGAATTCAAAAATATTATAATTATTGAGATGAAATCTAACAGCATTTGCCATCATTTGAGACTCATCAATATTTAATAATTCGTAACCTAATAAATACGAGTTGGATCTCGCTATAGTCAAAAAAGCAAATATTGAAAGGAAAATAAGCATGATTCTTTAAAATATAAAATAGATATAAATTCTTTGTTACTACTCATATCATGTATTATTAATATGATAAATGAGATTAATTTTTAAAATTTTTTACAATTTTTTAGATAATTATTTTCATAAACCTCGAATAGAGAAATTTCTTAAAAAGATGAATTTAAACTGTAGCAATATTATAGACGTGGGGTCTCACAAGGGTGAAAGTATAGATTTTTTTAATAGTATATACAAAAATTCAAATATTTATGCTTTTGAACCACAAAAAGATTGTTTCGATTCTTTAAAAAAGAAATATTTATCTAATAATAAAATTACAGTTTTAAATTTTGCATTGGGAGGAAAAAAAGAAACAAAAAAACTGAATAAAAATTTCTTATCGTCAACATCTACTTTTTCAAGATTAAATCATAATTCCAATCATTTTAAGATAAAATCTTTTATATTAGGATCAAATGCCGGTTTTTATAAAGAAGAAATTGTAAATGTAGAGACGCTCGCATTTTTTTTTGAAAAATATAATCTTGAAAAAATTGATATTTTGAAAATTGATACAGAGGGATACGAAATAGAAGTTCTTAATGGTTTAAAGAGAATATCTTCAAAAATTAAAGTAATTATAGTCGAACATAACTATACAGATTATTACATGGATTATAGTTCATCTAATACAAAAAAATATTTAAGTGAACTCTCTTTTAAGAATTTAAAAAATTTTAAATTTCCTTTAATGAAATACACAGATTCTATTTATATTAATACAAAATTTTAAGAATATTAAATATTTATTCTTTTTTTCTTATATTTAGGTTATAAAAATCAGATGAAAAACGACGAGTTAATAGTGTTGAACAATGAAAAAGTTTCCCTTGAAAATAACGAATTTTATTCAAGAAATTATAATTTTAAAATTTTACCTGAAGGTTTAGCTAGATATTTTAATGTAAAGTATATTGTTAGAAAATCTAAAGTAAAAGAAAATCATAAATTAAATTTGAGAAATGTTAAAATTGCATCAAATATATTTCAGTATATTTATTTTGTAATTACATCATTAAAAAACAAAAATTCAAAATACTTTTTAATATGTATCAGTCCTTATACCTTTGTTGCTTTTTTATTTCTTTTTCTTTTTAGAAGAAAAGTTTACGTTTACTTAATAAGTAGTGGTCACGAAGAATGGAAATATTTATTGGGTTCTTGGTCCGTTTGGATTTATCACATTATGTATTTTTTAGTAACGTCCTACTCAACTGTCATAGCATTACACGATAGACTATACAAAAAAGGTGAATGTCATGTGATATCTTCTTCTACTTTAGATGATAAATGGTTAAAGAATTTTAAAGATGTTAGTCTTGAAAAAATTAAATTCTTGTATGTCGCAAGAGTAAATCCTGAAAAAGGTATTTACGAATTTTTGGAAATGTTTAAAAATATTAAATTTGAAGCAGAAATTTCAATTATTGGAAAAACTAAAAATTTGACACTTTTAAAGAAATTTAAAAAAATAATTGATAAGAGCGATAATATAAAATTTCCAGGTTATATATCAAATAGAAAGTTGCTAATTGAAACTTACGATAACCACAACATTCTTGTATTACCCTCTTTTACTGAGGGTCAACCTTATGTTGTGGACGAGGCGTTAGCAAGAAAAAGACCAGTTTTAATTTTTGAGGATATCGCTGATATTATTAAAGGAAGAAAAGGAATATTTGTTTCGAAAAGAAATATTGAGTCATTCACCCAAACAACTAATTATATAATGCAAAATTATAAGCAAATCCAGAAAGAGATTGAGAAAAATAAATTTCCCTTAGAAGAGGATATGTTCAAACAAATTTCTGAGGTAGTTAAGAAATAATTATTGTTTTAATCTTTCAACACCCTCTTCTATGTTTATTAGAGGTTTCCAACCAGTATCTTTTTTGAGTTTCAAAATATTAGCACAGGATCTATTAGGTTCTTTTGGTCTTCTTGGAATATAAATTTTTTTTCCTCCAAATAGATTTGCAATTTTATTTATTGAAGTCTCTTTACCAGATCCTAAGTTATAAATTTTATTGACTATTCTTCTATTTATTAGTTTTACAAATGCTCTTGTTAAATCGTCAACATGAATAAAATCTCTTGTTTGTTTTCCATTGCCCACAATAGTTAAAGGTTTATTTTGCGCTTTTTGATTTAAGAATTTACCAAATACGGCACTGTACTGACTAGAAGTATCCAATCTTGGACCATACACATTAAAAAATCTAAAGGAGATATTAGGCATTTTAAAAATTGAAGCGTAACTCATAACAATTTCCTCACCTAAAAACTTTGTTAACCCATATGGATGCTGAGTACTGATCTTCTCATTTTCTGACGTTGGATATTTCTTTGGTATTCCATAACAGCTAGATGAAGCAGCATAAATAAATTTTTTTACTTTGACTTTTTTTGCTGCTTCAACCACATTCAGAGTTCCAATAACGTTATTGTTGTAATATTTTGTTGGATTTTTTATACTTGGTATAATTTCCGCTAAACCTGCCAAATGAAAAACATAGTCAGTATTGTTAAAATATTTTACTAGATTATTATTTTTTGAGATATCTATTTTAACTATTTCAAGATTTTTAGTTTTGTGATGGGATAAATTTTTTCTTCTTCCAGACACAAAATTATCTAAAACGATTACTTTATGACCAATTTTTAATAATTTATCTACTAGATTGCTTCCTATAAAACCAGCACCGCCGGTCACTATTGATTTTTTTTTCATCTGTTATTCTTATATTAAATCCAACCACTATCCCCGGATAAATGATAATTATTTTTTAGATCATAGTTTTTCCAGGCACCATCATGATCAATAATAAGTTTACATTTATTTAAATATTTTTTTAATTTAACTGCCCCAATTTTAAAATGTTTATGATCTACAGCTACCACTACACAGTCAAATTTTGAAATGTCTTTTGGAAATTTAAATGTTTTAACCTTAAGAATATTTTTAATTTCCATTGAACTAAAATAAGGATCAAATAGTGAAACATTTAAATTCATTTTTTTTAGTGACTCTACTAGAGGAATTACTTTTGATAGAACGCTTACTTTGAGATCGCCTTTGTAGGATAAGCCTAAAATTCCAATTTTTTTAAATCCTTTTCTTTTAATTGATTTTGCTACTAATGAGCTCATTTTATCATCTGTTTTAATAGTTTCCCTTAATAAAGTTAGTTTGTTTCTACTTTTTACTTGAGACAAAATATATCTACTAGATAAAGGTATACAATATCCTCCAGTTCCAATTCCTGGATGATACGTTTCTAAGTTCCACTTAGTTCCAACTAATTTTAAAACCTCTCTCATATTATCTTTAGGGAATGCGAGTGATAATTGATTTGCTAAAGTTATATCCATATGACGGTAAGCGTTCTCAACACTTTTGACCATTTCAGAAACCTTATAAGAGCTTGCAACGTGAAGTTTTTTGCAAACAATCGATAAGATATCTTTTGTTACTTTTGCTGATTTAATGTCTGTTGAACCATAAACTCGATCTAAGTTTTCTAAATTTTTTACTCCCTCAATAAACCAGTCTCTTCTTGGTGCTACTGAAAATAATATATTTTGACCGATCTTAAATTTTTTCTTTTTTAAAAAAGGGATAATTTTTTTGTCTGAAACTTTAGGTGCAAGTGTGGACTCTACAATAATCAATGGTGGATACTTCGTAACCTTATTTATTTTCGAGATATTGTTCAAAACGCTTAATAAAGGTTTGTAATATGGCTTACCATCCTTCTCCGTCGGAACTGCAATAAAGTGTGCAACAAAATCTTTGGAAATCAAATCTTTGTGATTTGAAGTTGCCTTAAGAAAATTTGTTTTAACAAGTCCTTTTATATCAAATCCAAACCAGTTCCGAAGATCAGCAAGGGGTAAAGTTCCAGAATTAATTTTTTTTACTTTTGTTTTGTCAATATCATAACCAAGGCATTTGACTTTTCTTTTTGAAAAATAGACCATTGTAGATAGACCTATATAACCTGTGCCCCACACAGCTATTTTATATTTTTTTGATTTGAGTAATTTTTTATAATTGATCATAATTTTAAATTAAGAGGCCAGATATACATTATTTTTTATCAATATTAAAATATTAAGAATTTTCTTTATTTATCCTTAATACTCCTATAAATGCTTCCTGAGGAATTTCTACCTTCCCAAACTGTTTAGATCTGGCTTTACCTTTTTTTTGTTTTTCTAATAGCTTTCTTTTTCTATCAGTTGCACCCCCTCCATGAATTTTAGTGAGCACATCTTTTTTAAAACCTTTTATAGATTCTCTTGCAACTATTTTTCCTCCAATAGCTGCTTGAACCGGTATCATAAAATTGTGCCTTGGAATTAAATCTTTTAATTTTTCACAAACTTGTCTACCAGTTTTTTGGGCAAAATCTTTGTGAATAATCATAGCTAATGCATCTACAGGTTCAGAATTTACTAATATACCAAGCTTTACTAAATCGCCTTCTCTATATCCCGAAATTTCATAATCGAAACTTGCATAACCACTTGATACGGATTTAAGTCTATCATTAAAATCAAAAACTACTTCATTAAGAGGTAAATCATAGGATAACACTGCTCTATTTCCTGAATAAGATAGGTTTGTCTGTAATCCTCTTTTGTCCTGACAAATTTTTATTATTGAACCTAGATACTCATCAGGTGTTATTATAGTTGATTTAATCCAAGGCTCTTCAATTTTTTCTATCTGTGATGGATCAGGCATATTAGATGGATTCTGTAAATCAAGTATTTGCCCTTTATTTTTATGAATCTTATAAATTACACCTGGTGTTGTAGTTATTAAATTAACATCAAATTCTCTTTCTAATCTCTCAGTGATTATTTCTAAATGTAGTAGACCTAAAAAGCCACATCTAAAACCTAGGCCTAATGCGCTAGATGACTCTGGTTCATAAGAAAAACTTGCATCATTCAACTTTAGTTTTGCCAATCCGTCTTTTAACTTTTGGTATTCTGAACTATCAACTGGAAATAGACCACAAAAAACTACTGGTTTGCTTGGTTTAAAACCTGGTAATGGGTCACTCACGGGATTTAATGCATCACAAATCGTATCGCCTACTTTTGTTTCAGAAAGAGACTTAATTCCAGTAGTTATAAATCCAATTTCCCCTGAGTTTAATTCGTTTATATCAATCGGTTTCGGCGTAAATACTCCAACTTTTTCAATAACATAGTCTTGATTGTTCGACATTAGTTTAATTTTCATACTTTTTTTAATTTTTCCATCAATAACCCGCACAAGAATAACTACCCCTAGATAACTGTCATACCAACTATCAACTAACAGGCATTTTAATTTATTATTAGTTTCACCTTTTGGAGATGGCAGCTTTTTTACTATCATTTCCAATATCTCGTCTATTCCTTCGCCTGTTTTACCAGAGCAAGAAATAGCATTTTCGGTTTCAATACCGACCACATCCTCAATTTCTTTTTTAGTTTTATCAATATCAGATGCGGGTAGATCTATTTTATTTAAAATTGGTATAACTTCATGATTTATATCCATAGCTTGATAGACATTTGCCAGAGTTTGAGCTTCTACACCCTGAGTACTGTCTACAATTAAAAGTGACCCTTCGCAGGCTGATAAAGATCTGCTTACTTCATAGCCGAAGTCGACATGCCCCGGAGTGTCAATTATATTTAAAATATAGTTGTTACCATCTTTTGCTTTATAGTTTAATTTTACTGTTTGAGCTTTAATTGTTATTCCTCTTTCTCTCTCAATATCCATTGAGTCTAAAACTTGTTGTTTCATTTCACGGTCAGTAAGTCCTCCACACTTATGTATTATTCTATCTGCGATAGTTGATTTACCGTGATCAATATGCGCAATTATTGAAAAATTACGTATTCTTTTTATATCTGACATTTAAGACCTAATTGTAGCGCCAGTTTTATCTTTAACTACTTCAATAATTTTTTTGCTAATCTGGTCTAAATCCTTTTCACTTAAAGTTTTATCATCAGCTTGAAGAATCACATTAATTGCAACTGATTTTTTATCTTTTGGTATATTTTCGCCTTGATAAACATCAAAAGTTTTTACATTTTGAATTAATTTATAGTCAATTTCTCTAATTATTTTCTCTAATAAACCAATTTTAAAAATTTTATCTATAACGAAAGCAAAATCTCTTTCAGATTTCTGAAAATCTGATGCTTGAAAATTTTTCTTTGTTTGTCTAATCTTTTTACTGGGTTCAGGTACATTTTTTAGAAAAATCTCCAAACCAAAAATATTTGGCTCTTTAAAGTCCATTTTTTTTATAATAGCTGGATGTATTTCCCCAAAGTAAGCAAGTTGTGGACCTTTCTCAGATTTCAATAAAACTGAACCAGATCTACCTGGATGATAGCATTCTTTTGTATTATCATTAACAAAAAGATATTGTTCAGGGACTCCTAGTTCAGTCAATGTTTTAATTACGTCACTTTTTATATCAAATACATCAAAGCTTCTCTCTTTTTCTAACCAACTTTTTCTGGAAACTTTACCAGATTTTAAGGCTCCTATTACAATTTGTTGCTCGCCTGGATTTTTACCGTAAAAGGTTGGACCTATTTCGAATAAAGATAAATCTTCGTAACCTCTATCTTGATTTTTTTTTAAATGAATTGCTAAGTTTGAATAAATTGATCTTCTTAAAACATTTAAATCTGAGGATATAGGATTTAAAATTTGAATCTCTTTTTCTCCTTTTGAAAATTGTTGGTCAATTTTTGAGTCAGTAAATGACCAAGTGACAGTCTCCAAGAAACCTTTAGAAGCAAGGGATCTTTGTGATAAATGAAATAGTTTTTGTTTAAAATTAAGTGTTTCACTCTCTCTTTTTTTTTCTGGATCTACCGATTTTATATTATTAAAACCTTTAATTCTTATAAGCTCCTCTATTAAATCAACATCTTGAGTAATATCTGGTCTCCATGAAGGTGTTTCTACTTTTAAATATTTTTTACTTTTTTTGCATTCAAAACCTAATGATTTGAATATTTTTTGAGCTTCATTTATATCTATTGGAATTCCAATTAAATTTTCAAATCTTGAAGTATCAAATTCAATAATCTTATTTTTGTTAAAATTTTTACCACCTACTAAAAATTTACTTACTTGTCCCCCACATATTTTAAGAATTAAATCTGCTGCAATTTCTAATCCCTCTAGAATAGAATTGGGATCAATTCCTCTTTCAAACCTGTATTTAGCATCAGTATTTATAGATAAAGAGCGTGCAGTTTTTCTTATAGAGGACGGTAAGAAATATGCAGATTCTAAAAGAATATTTTTGGTATCAAATTCAGTTGAGGTTTTAGTTCCACCTATTATACCTCCTAATCCTAAAACATTCGACTTATCGGCAATAACGCACATCCCTTTTTTTAATTTATACTTTTTGTTATCTAAGGCCTCGAATTCTTCACCATCTTTAGAATCTCTAACAATTATTTCTTGATCAATTTTATCTGCATCATAAGCATGTAGTGGTCTATTTAAATCAAACATTACATAATTGGTAATATCTACAACAGCAGAAATTGGTTTTAATCCTAATGCTATAAGTTTATTTTTTAACCACTCTGGACTCTCTTTATTTTCTATATTTTTGATAAAGCAGCTTCCAAATGCTAAACAGCCTTGATTAGGGTCTTTTTTTATTGATATTTTTATCGAGTGTTTTGCACTTTTTTTGAATTTTCGTTTTTTTATTGGTAATAATTTTCCAATTCCTGTGGAGGATAAATCTCTAGCTATTCCTCTAACCCCTAAACAGTCTGCTCTGTTAGGAGTTATTGATATATCAATTGATCTATCTGATTTACTTTTAAAATAACTTTTTCCAAGGTCTTTTTCTCTATTTTTTAACTCAATGATACCCTCACTTAAATCTGAAAGATTAAGTTCACTCTCAGAACATAACATGCCTTTCGACTCTACCCCTCTAATTTTAGCAACTTTTAATTTAAAGTTAGATTTTGGAATTATAGCACCTGGGGGAGCGTAAATTGTTATTAAACCCTCTCGAGCATTATTCGCTCCGCAAACTACTTTTAAAATTTCTTTTTTACCAATGCTTACATCGCAAATTTTTAATTTATCTGCATTAGGGTGTTTCTCAACTTTTAAAATTTTCGCAATTTTGAACAAACCCATTGCGTCAGAATTTTCTTTTACACCATCTACTTCTAGACCAATATTAGTTAATTTTTCAATTATTTCTTTCTCATTAGCTTTTGTTTTTAAATGTTCTTTTAACCATGGAATAGTTATTATCATTTGCTTAATCCTCTATAGTTTGTAGGCACATCTAAAGGATCAAATCCAAAATGACTTAACCAACGGTAATCTGTTTCAAAAAAAGCCCTTAAATCATTTATTCCATATTTTAACATTGCTAACCTGTCTATACCCATACCAAAGGCGAATCCTTGATATTTTTTAGGATTGACATTTGCATTTTTAAGAACATTAGGATGTACCATTCCACATCCTAAAATTTCTAACCATTTCTCACCTTCACCAATAACAATTTTTCCGTTCTCAATCCTGTATCCTATGTCTACTTCTGCTGAGGGTTCAGTAAATGGAAAATGACTTGGCCTAAACCTCATTTTGACATTTTTAACTTCGAAAAATTCTTTTATAAAATAATATAGACATCCTTTTAAATGACCCATTGTAATATCTTTATCTATATGAAGACCCTCTAATTGGTGAAACATTGGTGCATGCGTTTGATCGCTATCACAGCGGTAAGTTCTACCTGGAACAATAATTTTAAACGGAGGTTTTCCATTAAGCATAGCTCTTATTTGTACAGGTGAAGTATGAGTTCTCAGTAATAACTTTTTATCTTTCTGTAAGTAAAAAGTATCATGCATATCTCTAGCAGGGTGATCTTCTGGGGTATTTAACGCTGTGAAATTATTATACTCTGTCTCAACATCTGGTCCCTCTGCAACCGAAAAACCGATTTCTGAAAAAATTGAGGAAATCTCGTCTATCACTTGAGAGACTGGATGTATTTTGCCTTGTTGGTATGGTCTTACTGGTAAAGTAACATCAACTTTTTCGTTTTTTAGTTTTTCATTAATCTCTAAGTTTTCAATCTCAAAAAATTTTTGCTCTATCTGGTTTGATAAATCGCTTTTTATCTTATTTAGGTCTGAGGCAAATTTTTTTCTTTTATCAGAATCTAAAGAACCTAAATATTTAAATTGTTGAGATATTTGGCCGTTCTTACCAAAAAACTCAGTTTTTATATTTTGTAATTCTTCTTTGTTTTTAACATTGTCTATTTTAGCGTTAAAAATAGAATTTATTTTATCTAATTCACTCATCAGGATATTGATTTTTTATATTAAGTTGATGTTAAATCAAAGACCCTTTTAATTTAAGGATGATTGAACCTTTTTTACCACAGATTTAAAGACTTCTGGATTATTATAAGCTAATTCGGCCAAAACTTTTCTATCTAATTTGATTTTAGATTTAGCTAAACCGTTAATAAATTTGGCATAACTCATGCCTTCGGCTCTTACACCTGCATTAATTCTTTGTATCCACAAAGATCTAAATTCTCTCTTTTTCACTCTTCTATCTCTATAAGCGTATTGCATTGCTTTCTCCATAGCTTGACGAGCTACTCTAATAGTATTTTTTCTTCTTCCCCTCTGACCTTTTACATATTTTAAAACTTTTTTATGTTTTGCTTTAGTTATTACACCACGTTTAGTCCTAGCCATGCTAACCTCTTAAATTATATGGCATATACGACTTTACAATTTTCGTATCTTGCTTTGTCATAATCGTAGTACCTCTTTGTTTTCTAATTTGTGAATTTGATCTTTTAATCATACCGTGTCTTTTGCCTGCTTGTGGCATTTTAATTTTGCCAGAAGCAGTAAATCTGAACCTTTTTTTTGCTGAGCTTTTAGTTTTTAATTTCGGCATAAAATATGTCGGACTTATATATGTAATAACAAATCTTTACAAGACGATAATACTTGTCATTTAGATGGGCTGAATTATCATCACCATTTGTCGACCCTCCATCTTAGGATGACTTTCGACTTTAGCAATATCCTTTGTTTCATCTATAATTCTATTCATTAAATTTTTTCCCAAATCCGAATGTTGCATTTCTCTTCCTTTAAACTTGACTGTGAATTTAACTTTGTCTCCCTTTGAGATAAATTTTTTAGCATTTTTAATTTTAAAATTATAATCATGTGTTTCTGTTCCTGGTCTTAATTTTATTTCTTTTAAAGAAACAACTTTTTGTTTTTTTTTAGCTTGGTTAGCTTTTTTTTGTAAGTCATATTTATATTTTCCCATGTCCATTATCTTACATACAGGAGGATTTGAGTTAGGAGAAATTTCAATCAAATCTAAGTTTTCTTGTTTGGCAAGTTCAATGGCTTTCTTAATTGGTAAAGTTCCTAGATTATTCCCATCGCTTCCTATAACCTGAACATCAAGAGCTCTAATACGTTCATTGGCTTTTGGACCTTGAGGTTTACTTCTTCTTTGAAAATAATTTGGTTTAAAATTGGACACTTAGTTTAAAGGCATCTTATTTGCGTGTAACATATTTTTTATAAGTACTTCTCTTTTAATAGTCTCTTGTTTATCTGATCCAAGTTTTCTTATTGTAACCGTTTTGTTGTCCTCCTCTTTCTTTCCACATACTAATATGTAGGGTACTTTTGCAAGGGAGTGTTCTCTTATTTTATAATTTATTTTCTGATTTCTTAAATCCACTTCACATTTTATACCTTCTTTAAATAGATCTTCAAATAATTTTTTTACGTATTCATTATTTTCCTCTGATATGGGACATACTACAACTTGTGCCGGTGACAACCAAAAAGGCAATTTACCTGCGTAATTCTCTATTAAAATTCCTATAAATCTTTCTAATGATCCAAATAGTGCTCTGTGCAACATAACGGGAACTTTTTTTGTTCCATCTTTGTCAACAAAGGATGCTCCCAGTCTTCCTGGTAAATTTAAATCAACCTGCAAAGTCCCACATTGCCAATCTCTTCCGATTGCATCTCTTAGAACAAATTCTATTTTTGGACCATAAAAAGCGCCTTCACCTTTATTTACACTGTATTCAAGATTAGATTTTTTTACAGCAGCTAAAAGAGCAGC
Organism: uncultured Pelagibacteraceae bacterium; assembly: GCA_902595375.1. Taxonomy (GTDB): domain Bacteria; phylum Pseudomonadota; class Alphaproteobacteria; order Pelagibacterales; family Pelagibacteraceae; genus Pelagilacustribacter. The sequence goes on from CACJPW010000001.1 coordinate 218,908, forward strand.
TTCTGATTTATCCCAAACTTTATCATCCCCAACTCTTTTATCAGGACGATCTGAGTATTTTAAAATAACATTTTCAAAACCTAAATTTTTATAGATTTCCAAAATTAACTTAGTAACTGTTAGAGACTCTTGCGTAATTTGATCTTCAGTACAAAAAATATGTGCATCATCTTGGGTAAAAGCTCTTACTCTAAGAAGCCCATGCAAAGCACCAGAAGGTTCATATCTATGGACTTTTCCAAATTCAGATAATTTTAAAGGAAGGTCTCTGTAACTTTTTAAGCCCTGATTAAAAACTTGTACACATCCTGGACAGTTCATTGGTTTTATGGCAAATACTTTTTCATCTGGTGTCTCAGAAGTATACATATGTTCACCAAATTTATCCCAATGCCCAGATTTTTCCCATAACGATTTATCTAACAATTCAGGAGTATTGATTTCTTTATAACCTGCTAACCTTTGTTTCATTCTCATATAGTCTACTAATTTTTGGAATAGCAACCATCCTTTTTCATGCCAAAAAACTGCTCCTGGGCTTTCTTCCCTAAAGTGAAATAAGTCCATTTCTTTACCCAATTTTCTATGATCTCTTTTTTCAGCTTCCTCTAATCTATTAAGGTATTCATCCAATTCTTTTTTTGAGCTCCAGCATGTTCCATATATTCTTTGAAGCATCTCATTATTAGAATCACCTCTCCAATATGCTCCTGAAACTTTTGTAAGTTTGAATGCTTTGCCTATTTTACCTGAAGATGATAAGTGTGGACCCCTACATAAATCGTGCCACGTATCTCCATGATGGTAAATACTAAGTTGTTCGTTTCTGGGGATACTTTCGATAATTTCTGCTTTATATTTTTCTCCTATCTTTTTAAAATGCTTAATAGCTTTTTCTCTGTCCCAAACTTCTCTTTTTGTTTTTACATCTCTATCAATTATTTCTGACATCCTCTTTTCTATTTTTACTAGATCTCCAGATGTAAATGGTTCATTTCTTGCAAAATCGTAATAAAAGCCATTTTCTATCACTGGTCCTATTGTTACTTGAGTACCAGGAAATAGCTCTTGAACTGCCATAGCCATTATATGAGCTGCATCATGTCTTATAACTTCAATACCCTCTTTGTCATTTTGTGTAATTATTTTTACTTTAGAATTTTTAGTGATTTCGTGACTCAAATCTTTTAATTCTCCATTTACTTCCATTATAAGAGCAGCCTTTTCTAGAGACTTGCTAATTTTTTTTACAAGTTCAAATCCATTAATTGATTTTGAAAAGGGTATTTTTTTTCCGTCTAATAATTCAATTTGTAACATTATTTTTTCAATAACTTTTTATACTCCCTTAAATTCGATTCACACATTAAGTCAACATCAAATTTTTTTGTTACGTTTTTTCTACCTTCGTTTCCGATTAATTTCAACTCTTCTTGACTAAATTCAATAACAGTATTTAAACTTTTAGCAAGTTCTCTTGGATCATCAAACTTATATAAAAAACCAGATTTCTTATTTAAAATGGTTTCTTTGGATCCACCTAAGTTACTAGCTATTATAGGTTTGCACATTGACTGCGCCTCTACTGCAACTCTACCAAAGGCTTCGGGTTCAATCGATGAAGATACCACAACATCAGCAAGGGAGTACGCTAAAGGCATTTCTTTGCAATTGTTAATAAATTTTATTTTTTTTGATAAACTGTATCTTTCAATCAAACTTAAAAGTTTTTTTCTGTATACTTTTCTTCCTTGATCAGATCCAAGTAAAATAGCTTGGAAATTTGATACATTAAAATCCTCAATCAAAATATTAAGTGCTTCGATAAATTTTTCTTGTCCTTTCCAGTAAGTGAGTCTGCCAGGCATAAGAATTATAAATTTTTCTGGGGACAAACCCCACTCTTCTTTTAATTTTTCTTGCTTAAGAATAGAAATATTTTTTTGATTAAAATAATCTACATTGATACCCCTAAAAATTACTCTGAGTTTTTTTTTCTTACTTAAATATTCACTATAATTTTCGTTAATATGATTAAATATAAAATTAGAGCCTGCAATAGTTAATTTAGATCTTAACATTATACTATTATAAAATTTTTTTAATTTACTTTTAAAGTTATAAGTTCCGTGAAAAGTAGTTACAAATACCCTATTAGTTAATAGACAAGCTAAATAACAGGACCAAGCTGGCGCTCTACTTCTGGCATGAACAATATTTACTTTATTAATTATAATTAATAATGCTAATAAAATAGTATTTATAAAAATTAATAATGGATTTTTGGAATGCACAGGAATTCTAAAGATTTTAACTTTATCTTTTTTAACGTATTTCAATAATTCACCACTGGATGTAGCTATAAATGAGCCGCAATCTTGTTCAGCGAGATAATGAGCAATATCATAACATCCTGTTTCTGCCCCTCCAAAACCAAGCTTAGGTATTACTTGTAAAACATTTATTTTAGTAGTCATCTTATTTATATATAATAACAATTATCTAATCGTTATATGAAAAAATTTAAGTATCTAAAAATTTCTAATACCAAAAAGCTTAGATATTTAGACAATTATTTTAAAAAGAAGCTATATATAATTTTTCTTCCAGGTTTTATGTCAGATATTGATGGGAAGAAACCCTTGGCTTTTAAGAGGTATGCAATAAAAAATAAATTAGGTTTCTTAGCAATTGAGTATTCGGGTCACGGAAAATCATCAGGTAAATTTACTAAAGGAAATATCACAAAGTGGACTAATGATGTTAAAATTTCTATTAAAAAGATTGTAAAAAAAAATAAATTTATATTAATTGGCTCAAGCATGGGTGCTTGGATTTCGATTAACCAATTTAAGTTTTATAAAAATCAAATTTTAGGTTTTGTAGGTATTGGTTCTGCACCTGAATTTCTCGATAGGTTGATGTGGAAAAAATTTTCAAAAAAAATAAAAAAGGAAATTATAAATAAAGGAATTTCTATTATTACTCACGGTGATGCAATGTCTAAAAAAAGACAAAATCAATATCCTATCACTCATCAATTAATTAAAGATGGAAGAAAGAACAAGGTCCTATCAAGAAAAGTAAAATCTAGAATAATTGTGACTATGATTCATGGAGAAAATGATGAGGTTGTGCCAATAACTTTTTCGAAAAAAGTTATTTCACTATTTCCTTTTGCAAAAAAGAAACTAATTATAATTAAAAATGGTGATCATAGCCTATCGAATAGAGCTCCTTTAAAAAGGATTATTAAGGAGTTAGACATTATTGTTAAAGATGTGATCTAATCCCTCTACGTATGTTGGAAATTTCAAATTATAATTGAAAAAGGCTTTCATTTTTTTATTATTTACTTTTTTTGAATCTTTATAAAAGTTCTGTAACATTTTACTTTCTAATTCCTCGAGTTTCACTGAATTTGGTTTCTTTAGTTTTAGTAGCTTTGCGCCATATGCTACTACCTCACCTTGAGAAGCGGGTTTGTCATCGCAAATATTGTAAATTTCATTATTTTTAAAATTATTAAGAGACCTAAATAAAATGTTTGATATGTCCTCAACGTGAATTCTTGAAAAAAAATGATTTTTTTTATCTACTATTTGAACTTGGCCTATCTGCAACCTTTTCAAAATATTAAATTGATCTGAATATATCCCTGCTAGTCTAAAGATTTGTAATGGATAATTGTTTTTATTTGATAAACTTGTCCAAGAATTTTCTGCTTGTAATCTACTTACACCATTAGGTGAAGATGGTTTAGTAATACTATTTTCATTTACCCAATCGCCTTTATGATCTCCATAGACACTTGTAGCAGATAAATAAGTAATCCATTTAAAATTGTTGATATTTTTTTGATTTTTTTCAAAGAAATTTGCAACAATATCTTTGCCATCAATAGGTGGTATGGAAATTAAAATATATTCAGCATCCTCTAATATTTTTATAATAGAACTATCAGACTTTTCTTCAGTGAATTGGTATGTATTAATTTTAATATTATTAAAATTTTTCTGGTGAGTTTCCTGTCTAGATGTGGTGCTTAAATCAAAATCTTTTTTTTCATTAATTAGTTTTTTAATAAAACTTTCCGCAACTTGGCCAAAACCAAAGCAAAAGACCTTAAGTTTACTCATTAACCCACTTTCTTAATATGAGACTTTGAACTGATTGGTTTATCTAATTTATCTAACATCTCAATTGGACAAACTTGTTTGAAATATTTTAGTTCACTCTCAAAATTTTCTAATATTTTTTTTGCCTTTTGAGAATTAGTTTTTGAAAAAAAATCTTTAATACTCTCTTTTAAGAAATCTTTCCAATAATCAGTTTCAACTAACTGCCAGATTATAGAGGCAGGATTAGCGAAGTTTTCAAATTCATTTTTCACATCATAAATAAAAGCCATTCCACCAGTCATCCCCGCGCCGAAATTATCTCCAACTTCACCTAAAATAATTGCAGTACCTCCTGTCATATACTCACATCCGTGAGCCCCGCAACCTTCTATAACAGCAAAGCTTCCTGAATTTCTGACAGCAAATCTCTCACCTGCTTGCCCAGATGCGTAAAGTTTTCCTGATGTAGCTCCATATAAAACTGTATTGCCAATTATTGTATTTTGATCTGAGACTAATTGACTATTCTTAGAGGTTCTTACAATAATTTTACCTCCTGAAAGTCCTTTGCCAACATAATCGTTACAGTCACCCTCAATTGTTAAACTAATTCCTTTTGTCAAAAATGCTCCTAAAGATTGCCCCGCTGAACCTGTCAATTTAATGTTTATAGTATCATCGTTCAGTTTTTCATTTCCAAATTTTTTATATATATGATGTGACAGTCTAGTGCCTACTGACCTCAATGTATTTACAATATCATATTCAAAATAATTTTTTTCAGAAGTATTGATTTTGTCTTTTATTTCCGACCATATTCTCTCATCTAAAGTTTCGGGTACCTCATTTATATGATTATCTTTACAATATCTCAAATTTTCTCCTGGGTCTGCTTGAACTAGTAAAGGATTTAAATCTAAATCATCTAAATTTGATGCACCTTTGTTCACTTGTGATAATAAATCAGTTCGACCGATTACCTCATTTATAGATTTAAAACCTAAAGAGGCTAGGATTTCTCTAACTTCCATTGCTGCAAATTTAAATAAATTTACAACTTTTTCAGGAGTCCCTGTAAATTTTTTTCTTAATGACTCATCTTGACTACACACTCCAACCGGACAGGTATTAGAATGACATTGTCTTACCATTATACAGCCCATAGCAACTAAAGAAGATGTCCCCATACCGTACTCCTCAGCTCCCATCATTGCTGCTACAACTACATCTCGACCAGTTTTCAATCCTCCGTCTGTTCTTAAGGTAACGTTGTGTCTTAAATTGTTCAAAGTTAAAACTTGGTTAGCCTCAGTTAAACCCATCTCCCATGGAATACCTGCGTACTTTATACTTGTTTGAGGGCTGGCTCCAGTCCCTCCAGAGTGACCAGAAATTAAAATTATGTCGGCCTTTGCTTTTGCAACACCCGCTGCGATAGTCCCGATACCAGTTGAAGCTACAAGTTTAACTCCTACTCTAGCTTTTGGATTTATTTGTTTTAAGTCATAAATTAATTGAGCTAAGTCCTCTATAGAGTAAATATCGTGGTGTGGTGGAGGAGATATTAATGTCACTCCAGGAGTGGAGTGTCTTAGTCGTGCTATCTCTTTTGTAACTTTAAAACCTGGTAATTGCCCACCTTCGCCGGGTTTTGCACCCTGTGCAATTTTGATTTCAATTTCATTTGCATTATTCAGATAATCTACAGTTACACCAAACCTCGCAGATGCGATTTGCTTAACTCTTGAATTAGCGCTATCGCCGTTTGGAAGTACTTTGAATCTTTTTGCGTCTTCCCCGCCTTCTCCACTGCAAGAAGCACCTTTTATTCTGTTCATGCCAGTAGCTAAAGTTTCATGAGCTTCTGCTGATAATGCTCCGTGTGACATACTTCCACTGCCAAATCTTTTTAATATTTCATCTATTGGTTCAACTTCATTCAAATTTATAGGTTTATTGACACTTTTAAACTCAAGTAAATCTCTTAAGTTAATTGGCGGCAAATTATGAATTCCTTCTGAATATTTTTTATACAGATCGTATGAATCATTTCCTACTGCACTTTGTAGAAGATGTATTAATTTACCTTGATATTGGTGATCCTCACCGCTTTTTCTATACCGATATAAACCACCTATTGGAAGTGTAAAAACATTTTTAGTATTAAATTTTGCATGAAGTTCTTTGATTTTTTTTTCAATACCAATTACTCCAATACCTGAAATTCTAGAGGACATTCCTGGAAAATAATCAGAAACTATTGCTCTACTTAAACCCACAGCTTCAAAGTTACATCCACCTCTATACGAACTAATTACTGAAATACCCATCTTTGATATAATCTTCAAAAGACCAGCATCAATAGATTTTTTAAATTTCATTACACAACTTTTAAAATCAATTTTACCAAAGAGCTTTTTTTCAAATCTCTGGTAAATACTGTCTATTGCAAGATATGGGTTAACTGTTGTTGCTCCTACACCAATTAGAACTGCGAAAGAATGGGTATCCAAAGCATCAGAGCATTCTATATTTAAAGAACAATATCCCCTTAATCCAAGTTTTACCAAGTGAGAATGTACAGCTCCAGTAATTAGTATGCTGGGGATACTAGCTTTTTGATTAGTGATATTTTTGTCAGATAAAATTAAGCATGTGCTTCCCTCTCTCACTGCCGTTTCAGCTTCGACTCTAATTTCTTCTATTCTATCTTTAAGCGATAAATCGATATCAAAACTACAGTCAATAATTTTTGTTTTTTTAGAAAAAAATTTTTTGAATTTTTTAAATTGTGAGTTTGTAAGAATAGGGCTATCTAATACATAAATATTCTCTTGCGTTAAATTATCAAAGTCTAAGATATTTCCAAGATTTCCAAACCTTGTCTTAAGACTCATTACTTTATTTTCTCTTAAAGAGTCTATAGGCGGATTGGTTACCTGGCTAAAATTTTGTCTAAAGTAATGTGACACTGGTCTGAAATGACTAGATAATACTGCGACTGGTGTGTCATCTCCCATCGAACCAGAGGCCTCTTTACCTTCTTCTGCCATGGGGTGTAAAATTAACTCTAAATCTTCAACGCTTAATCCTGATAGGTATTGTCTTTTCTTTAACTCATCACCGGAAAAGATAGGTTTCTCATCGTTATCAAAGATTTTTTTTTCTAAATCTAAAATTTGTTTACTATATTTTTTATAATCTTTAGCTATTAAGTCTTTTATTTCTTTATCTTTATAAAGTTTGCCTCTTTTTAAATCTATTGCAATTATTTGGCCTGGTCCTAATTTTCCTTTTTCAATAATTTTTTCTTCAGGTATTTTTATCATACCAGTTTCGGAACCTGCATAAAACAAGTTATCCGAAGTAATAGAATATCTTAGTGGTCTGAGTCCGTTTCGGTCTGAAGAAGCTAACACCCATTTAGCATCTGTTGCACATATAGCTGCTGGGCCATCCCATGGCTCAATTGTGCTATTTAAAAAGTTAAATAAATCCTGATGATTTTTTGGAACAGTCTTACTTCTTTTTGACCAAGCATCTGGTATCATCATTAATTTTATTAATGGCGCAAGTTTTCCCGAGTGAACAAGTAATTCAAAAACATTATCCAGTGCTCCTGAGTCTGATGAACTTCTTATTACAGGTTTTAAATCTTTTACATTTTTAAATAACGAACTCGACATGTCTTGTTCATGAATTTTCATCCAGTTTATATTGCCTTTTAGAGTATTTATCTCGCCATTGTGAGCTAAAGTTCTAAATGGTTGAGCTAAATCCCAGCTTGGAAAAGTATTAGTTGAATACCTCTGATGAAAAACTGCAAATCTTGATGTTAGTTTTTTATCATTTAAATCAGGGTAAAATTCTGAAAGCATTTCAGCTAAGAACATTCCCTTATAAACAATCGATCTGGAGCTAAATGAGCAAATATAAAAATCTTTTAATTGACTATCTCTTGCTATCTTTTCAATTTTTTTTCTAGTTTCAAATAAGTCTCTTTCAAGATCATTTGTTTTTAAAATTTCGTTTTTTTTGAATATAACTTGCGCTATTTCAGGTCGATTTTGTTCAGCGGTTTTTCCAAGTACACCAGGGTTAATTGGAACTTGTCTCCATCCATATATGTAATAATTGCCATCTAAAAGAGCTGTTTCAATTATTTCTCTACACTTTTCTTGCTCTACATAGTCCGCTCTAGGTAGAAAAACCATGCCAACACAAATTCTGCTTTCATTATCAGGAGTATGTCCAGTTGCTAAAATTTTTTCTTTAAAAAAATCTGGAGCTATTTCAATTTGTATTCCTGCACCGTCTCCTGATTTTCCATCTGCATCCACAGCTCCTCTATGCCAAATTGCTTTAAGGGCCTCGATACCATATTCTACAATTTTTCTAGACTTCTTCCCGTCGGTTGATGCTACAATACCAACTCCACAAGCATCGTGTTCCATTTCTGGTTTGTAATTAAACGTCTTCTCAAGAAGAATTTTATTTTTTTTATAATTTTTCATTAAGCTGCTTCAATTGATTTATTTTTGTTAAATTTAGATTGAAGATATTTCTCAATCTGCACTGCAGCGTCTCTACCGTCTCTTATTGCCCAGACAACTAAAGAAGCACCTCTAACAATATCTCCAGCAGCAAATACGCCTTCTAGATTAGTTTGCATTGTTTTTAAATCAATTTTTATTGTTCCCCACTGTGAAATAGACAATTCTGGAGTGCTGAATAATTTTGGTAAATCTTCTGGATCAAAACCTAAAGATTTTATAACTAAATCAGCTGGTATTTTATATTCTGACCCCATTACAATTTCTGGTTTTCTTCTACCGCTTGAGTCTGGATCACCTAATCTCATTTTATTAACCTCTACAGCTTCAACATTTGTTTTACCTATAAAACTTTTTGGATTTGTTAACCACACAAAATCAACACCTTCCTCTATTGCATTGCCTACTTCTCTGGCTGATCCTGGCATATTCTCTCTATCTCTTCTGTATAAACATCTAACTGATTTAGCTTTTTGTCTAACTGATGTTCGAACACAGTCCATGGCAGTATCACCTCCACCAATCACGACCACATCTTTACCTTCTGCATTTAGGGTACCGTTATCGAACAATTTTACTTTGTCCCCAAGTCCCTTTCTATTAGACGCAGTAAGAAATTCCATAGCAGGAAAAATATTATTAAGGCTTTGCCCAGGAATGTCTATCTCTCTTGCTTTATACACACCTGTTGCTACTAAGATTGCATCATGCATTTCTTTAAGCTCATATAATGTTTTGTTTTTTCCAACTTCAAAATTCTGTACGAATTTTATTCCACTATCTTTCAAAAGCTTTGTCCTTCTTTCTACAACAAACTTTTCGAGTTTAAAATTAGGTATCCCGTAAATCAAAAGACCTCCGGGTCTGTCATGCCTATCGTAAATTGTAACTTGGTATCCTGATTTCCTTAACTCTTCCGCGCAAGCCAATCCTGCAGGCCCTGCACCTACAATACCTACTGATTGTTTAAGCTCCTTTTTAACTTTAACAGGTTTTACCCAGCCGTTGTCCCACGCAGTATCATTAATATATTTTTCTATTGAACCTATTGTGACTGTTCCATGTCCGGATTGTTCTATTACACAGTTACCCTCGCAAAGCCTATCTTGAGGACAAATTCTACCACAAACTTCAGGCATATTATTTGTGCTTTGAGAAATTTCATATGCTTCTTTCAATCTACCTTCAGCAGTTAGTTTTAACCAATCAGGAATATTGTTACTCAGCGGGCAATGAATTTGACAGAAAGGAACTCCGCATTGAGAACATCGGCTAGATTGTTCTTTTGCTTTGTCTGTAATATACTCGCTGTATATTTCATTAAAATCTTGCTTTCTCTTCAAAGTACTTCTCTTCAAAGGTGTTTCTTGTTTTAAATCAACAAACTGAAGCATTTTTTTTTTCATAAGTCAGTCAAATTAGATAAAAATTCAGACAAATAATACTAAATAAAGGTCAATGATATTTATATATATTTATAAAATCCTTTATTTTTGATGTTATTTTCTGCATAGCTGGTATGCATTTAGAAATGTCATATAAAAAACAACCTTAAATTTTATTTTTTTGGATGATTGAAATTTTAATTCTCTCACTATTACAGGGAATAACAGAATTTATACCAGTAAGTTCATCTTCACATCTGATTATTTTTTCAGAATTTTTTAATTTTGAAAATAAAAATTTATCATTAGATGTGAGTTTACATATTGGATCATTTATTGCAGTAGTAACTTTTTTTTACAAAGACATAAAAAATTTTATAAAAAATAAATATCTATTTTTAAAGATTTTTATATCATCTCTGCCAGTTATGGGAGTTGGTTATATATTAATTAAAACCAATTTAATCTATCAACTCAGAAATATTGAATTGATTGGTTGGACTACATTAATTTTCGGAATTTTGCTTTTTTTTAGTGACAAATTTGAAATGAAAAAAAATTTGGAACATAACTTTACTATCAAATCAGCTATCATTATTGGATTTTTCCAAATCCTATCTTTAGTGCCTGGAGTAAGCAGGTCAGGAATTACAATAACTGCTGCAAGAATTTTAAAATTTAATAGATTTGACTCAGTAAAAATATCATTTCTTTTATCGAT
>CACJPW010000002.1 GCA_902595375.1 uncultured Pelagibacteraceae bacterium
TGCTTGGCAGTGGGAACCAATCAATCTTGAAGAGGAAAAAAAACCAAGAAATTTGGGAGATCCAAATAAAAAAGCCAGATTAATGTTTACTGATGCCGACATGGCGATGGCAATGGATCCAGAGTATAGAAAAATTTCAGAAAGATTTTATAAAGATCCGAAATTCTTTGAGGACTCTTTCGCACGAGCATGGTTCAAGTTAACTCATAGAACGATGGGAAATAAAGAAAACTATATTGGACCTTGGGCGCCTAAAGAAGATTTATATTGGCAAGGCAACGTTCCAAAACCTAAAAAGAAATATAACGTTGAGAAAGTAAAGAAAATGATTTCTTCTTCAAAATTAAATTCTAGTGATTTAATTACCACTGCTTGGGATAGCGCAAGAACATATAGAAGAACCGACAAAAGAGGCGGGGCTAATGGAGCAAGAATTCGTCTAGAACCAATGAAACAGTGGGAAGCAAATGAACCAAAAAGACTCTCTAAAGTTTTAAAAGTGCTTGAAGGAATTGCTAAGAAAACCGGAGCATCAATTGCCGATACAATAGTATTAGCAGGAAATGTAGGCCTTGAAAAAGCTATTAAAAAGGCGGGTTCTAAAGCAAAAGTTCCATTTAAACCTGGAAGGGGTGATGCGTCACAAGATCAAACTGAAATTAAAAGTTTCAAATGGTTAGAACCTCATCATGATGGTTTTAGGAACTATTTTAAAGGTGATTATTCAGTAATGCCTGAGGAACTTCTATTAGAAAGAGCTTCTCTTATGGGGTTAACTGCACAGGAAATGACTTGTTTAGTAGGGGGAATGAGAGTGCTAGGAACAAATCATTCAAATGCCAAAGAAAAAGGTGTTATGACTGATAAAGTTGGAGCACTTACAAATGACTTTTTTGTAAATTTAGTTGACATGAAATATACTTGGAAACCAACTGGAAAAAACTCATACGATATTATTGAACGTAAAACTAACAAAGTTAAATTTACAGCCTCTAGAGCTGATTTAGTCCTAGGATCCAATTCTATTCTTAGATCCTATGCAGAAGTTTACGCACAAGACGACAATAAAGAAAAATTTATTAAAGACTTTATTAAAGTTTGGACGAAAATAATGAATGCAGACAGAATTAACTTAAAAAAATTGAATTAATATGGAAATAGTTAAAACGCCAAATTTAGAAACATTAAATCAAAATATAAAAGATGATTTTTATATTGTTCCAAATCTAAAATTCGATATTGATAAATTGAGAGCTGATTTAAATACTGTACTTAAAAAGAAGAAATTTAATACATTAGGTATTAAAAACTTTGGAGCGATTTCTTTAAACCAAGTACCAGGGGACAAAAGTTCTACAGAGGGCCACAATGTAAGAGGCACATACTGGACCATACCTGATGAAAAAGGTAAAGAAATTGAGAGAGATAAACCTATCGATGAGGCAAAATATACTGAAATAGTTTCTGAATTTAAGGGGACATATTTTGAGGAAGTTTATAATACTTTAAGGAAACACTTTAAACTTGGAAGAGTAAGAATATTATTAAAAGAACCTAGATCTACTCTCAGTTGGCACAGAGATCCAGAGCCAAGACTTCATATTCCAATCATAACAAATAAAGGTTGTAGAATGGTAATCGAAGAAGTTTGTAGACATATGCCGGCAGATGGATCAGTTACGATTACTAATAATACAAAATATCATAATTTTTTTAATGGAGGGGAACAAAATAGAATTCACTTAGTAGCCTGTGTTTTAGAAAATCCTTTTAATTAAATGACAGAATTTACACACGGAATCTTTTCAGCCTCAAAAACTATATACGAGAATAATAAAGGATCTATATTAAGAACAATAATTTATACTATTGGTCATTTCGCTATTGCCATAACAGTTTTAATGTTAATAGCAGACGTGTCATTTATGGTAGCTCTTACTGATGCAATTGTAGAACCGTTAGCTAATGCAATTTGGTATTTCGTTCTAGATAAAATTTGGACAGCTAAGTACAAGAAATAATTTATAATAGACCCCACAAAATATCTTTTTTTACCCAACCTTTATATTTATCTACACTTATCTTACACCATTCATCTCTACACTTATGAATCTTACATAATCTACCTTTTTTAAGAATTGCAAAAGGCTTGGAATAAATAGAAGGTTTATTAAAAATTAATTGATCATCATCAATTGTGATAGCCGCCTTTTTTTTTGATAACTGTGAAATGTGTATCCAACCAGTATTATTTTCATGATCTCTTATTTTTCTAAAATTTTCAAACTCATCTAGAATTAAAACAGGCAAGAATTTTTTTTTGTAAAATAGTTTTATCGGATATTCTAATGAGGGTCCCTGTCTAAGATTTACTGTATCATTTCGTAAAGTTAAGAAATATTCGTCCTCAGCAGATAAAGTGTTTGAAAATATAGAAATAAATAAAAAAAGATAAAATACCTTTTTTAACATTTGTTTACACATTCAGAATTAGTTAAAATTTTAGCATTTCTTAAATTTACTTTAATAGAGTCAAATATCACAACTTTATTATTAAGATTATCTTTAAAATTTAATATAGTTTTTAAAACTTCATTAGCTTGTAGTGACCCTAAAATACCTGCTAAGGGAGAAAAAATACCATCAGTTTGACAATTATTTTCAGTATCTGGTTTTTCAGGCATGAAACATCTATAGCATGATCCTTTTTTTTCAAAATTAAATTTGAATAAGTGTCCTTCAAATTTACTTATAGCAGCTGAGATAAGAATCTTTTTATTTTTTTTACAATAATCATTAATTATATATCTTGTTTCAAAATTATCAGTTCCGTCACATATAATATGGAATTTTCTTAATATAGAATTTATGTTCTTTAAGTTTACCTTTTCTCTGTAGGTTTTAATTTTTACTAGTTTATTAATTTGTAAAATTTTTTTTTTTGCTTGCAAAACCTTATATTTACCTAAATCACTTTCTGAGAAAAGTGTTTGGCGATTCAAATTAGTTATTTCAACTTTATCGTGGTCTACTATCCCGATATTTCCAACTCCCGAGGCCGCAAGATAAGTTAATAATGGGCATCCTAACCCTCCTAATCCAATAATTAAAACTTTAGAATTTAAAATTTTTTTTTGACCACTTACACCTATTCTCTTAAGTGTGATATGTTTCTCAAATCTTTTGAAAATATTTAAGTATGAGCTCATCAAAAGATACTATTTAATTAAATAATTTATTATTATCTAACAGCTTATTTAAAACTATTTCAGCAATCTTATTAGCAACGAAGCTCTTTCTACTCTTTTTGATTATTTTCGTATTCCCTTTATTATCAATTATAGAAACTTTGTTATAATCAGAGTCGAAACCAATATCTTTTTTTGAGACGTTATTAGCAATAATTAAATCACAATTTTTTCTTTTCATTTTATAAATTGAATTGTTCACTAAATTTTCAGTTTCTGCAGAAAATCCAACCACTAATTTCGGCCTAAATCTATTATTTTTTCCTAAGAATTCTAAAATGTCTTTATTTTTTTGAAAGTTTAAAGATTTAAAAATTAAATCATCTTTTTTTATCTTATTTTTATTTTTTTTTAGGGGTTTTAAATCTGTAACTGCTGCTGCGCATATAGCTACATCAGCTGGAAGAGAATTTTTGACTTCATTAAACATTTCTTCTGCAGTGACTACCTTCTTTATTTTTATATCTTTCTGAAAATTAATATTAGACGGTCCTGTAATTAAAGTAGTTTTAAAACCAAACTTATTTAGAGCAAGAGCAATTTCGTAACCTTGTTTACCGCTTGACTCATTAGAGATATACCTTATTGGATCAAAATATTCGCGAGTAGGGCCAGCAGTTACTAAAGCTTTTAATCTTTTTTTCTTTATTAAGTCTCTTTTATTAAAATAATTTTCTAAATAAGCTATAATTTGTCTTGGACTAGACATTTTACCTTCCCCATATTCACCACATGCCATCTCTCCTTTTTCTGGTCCCAGAAATAAATATCCATAGTCTTGTAAAATTTTTAGATTTTTTTGTGTAGCTTTATGAATCCACATTCTTACATTCATAGCAGGAACTAACAAAATATCTTTATTGGATGCTAAAATCACAGTCGTAGCTAGGTCCTCTGCTTTTCCGATACTTAATTTTGTCATGAAATTAGCTGTTGTGGGCATCACAATTATAATATCAGCCCATCGGGATAAAGATATATGATCTATCTCAGCTTCGGATGTTTTATCAAAAATATCTTCGTAAGTATTAGTTTTTGAAAGTGTAGTAATTGACAAAGGAGTTACAAATTCTTTACCACTTTTTGTGAGAATACTTTTTACTTCATTATTTCCTCTCTTAAGTATCCTGATTAAATCTAAACATTTATACGCAGCAATCCCGCCACCTACGATCACTAATATTTTTTTATTTTTTAAATACATGATCAATTAAAATACTAATAAAAAGACAATTACAATACCAAAAAAACTAATAACTACATTGTTTCTAAAGTTTTTAATTTTCATTTGTTCCATTTCTAAATTTTTATTATTGCCAATTGCTAAATTCAATTTTCCCTCTGCCATTAACTTTAATGCATAATCCGCTCTATCTATAAAATCTGGTAAATCAGGAATACGTTTTATTATCTCAGTAGAAGTATTAATAGCGGTATTAAAAGTTGATTTAGGGCCTTTTATATTTTTAAGCCATTCTTCAAGTACTGGTCTAGATACTTCCCAAATATTAGTTTCCGGATACAATTTTCTTGCAACGCCCTCTACAACTACCATTGTTTTTTGTAATAGCAATAAAGGAGGTTGGGTCGGCATATTGAATTTTTCTGTGATTTCGAATAATTGCGCTAATAAATTCCCACCAGATATGTCTTTAATGGTTTGACCAAATATCGGTTCACCTACTGATCTGAGAGCTTGGGCAAATTCATCTTTAGATGCGTTATTAGGAACAAGTCCAGCTTGAAAATGGACCTCAGCAACTTTAACATAATCTCTTTTAATAAAACCGTACAATATCTCTGCAAGAAACCTTCTGTTATTTTTGTCAAGTCTTCCCATAATACCAAAATCCACAGGTATTATATTTCCAGATCTATCAACAAACAAATTGCCTTGATGCATGTCACCGTGGAAAAAGCCATCTCTAACAGCTTGTTTTAAAAAAAATTGGATAAGATTTTCTGCAAGTTTTTTAAGATCTATACCTAGTTCTTCAAGTTTTACTTGTTCACGAATTGAAATTCCATCAACTTTGTCAAGAGTTAATATTTTTTTTGTAGTATAATTCCAATATATTTTTGGAACATTAAAACCTTTATCGTTCTTTGTATTTTCATACAATTCGTTTGCTGCTGCAGCTTCAAATCTTAAATCCATTTCAATATTAGTAATTTCTCTTAACAAGTGTACAACTTCGATTAATTTTAGTCGCTTAGCCTTAGCAAAAGAGTTTTCTATTATATAAGCAAACAACATTAGAGCATCGAGCTCTTCATTAAATAATTTTTCAATATTTGGTCTGAGAATTTTAATCGCCACTTCTATTTCCTTATTTTCAATTTTTACTTTTGCTGAATGAACTTGCGCTATTGATGCTGCTGCAATAGGAGTGCTAATTTCGGTTATATTTTTATAAAAATCCTCGCCTATTTCTTTTTTGATGATTTTTTTTGCATCAACTAAATCAAAGGCAGGCACTTTGTCTTGAAGTTTTTCTAAATTTTTTGCCAATTCTTCCCCAATTATATCCGGCCTTGTAGCTAAAAACTGTCCTAACTTTATAAATGTTGTTCCCATGTCTTGAAGAGCTAAACAAAGCTTTTCCCCTGGGGGTTTGTTTTTATGTATAAAATTTGATTGAGACCCAATAGAAATTATATTAAAGAAAAAATTTAGTAACGTAGGTAGTCTGTGGATTTCATTAATAGTTTCAATTGCCCCAGATGTAGATAAATTTCTTGCTATCTTAAATAATTTTATAACTCTTTTAATCATCTAAATTTTCCATCCCGAGTGTATTGCAGAAATACCATTTGATAGATTTCGATACTCAACATTTGAAAAACCATTTTTTCTTATTAATTCAACTAATTCTTCTTGATTATAAAATTCTGAAATACTATCGATTAGGTATTCATAAGGTTTTTCTGAACCAACTATCAGTTTGCCAATACTTGGGATAGTTTTTGCATAATTTTTATACAAAAAATTTAATATTTCGTTATTAATTTTTGAAAATTCAAGACACATAAATCGACCACCAGGTTTTAGAACTCTAAAAGCTTCTTTTAAGGATTTATTAATATCGTTAACATTTCTGATACCATAACTAATTGAATAAAAATCGTATAAGTTATCTTTAACTGGTATACTTTCAGCATTTGCATTTAGCCACTTAACATTTATAAAATTTTTTAATTTTTTTTCCCCTTCATTAAGCATATCTTTATTTGGTTCAATACAAGTGATATTTGATAAATTTTTAGTTCTCTCACAGTATAATAAACCTATGTCGCCAGTACCTGCTGCAACGTCAATCAAGGAGGAATTTTTTTGGGGATTCATCCATTCAATAAATTTGACCTTCCACTCTCTATGTTTCCTTAAAGAAATAATATCATTCATTAAGTCATATTTTTTGTATACTTTAGAAAATACGGAATTGACTAATTTTGTTTTATCTTGAATATTAGTTTTCATAAATTAATTATATGCCAGAATTACCAGAAGTTGAAGTTGTTAAAAGGTCCTTACTAAAAAGAGTCAAAAATTCAATAATTAAGAAAGTCAAAGTCAATGATAGTAAATTGAGATACAAGATAAGTAAAAATGAAATAAAGACTATAATTGGCAAAAAAGTAAAGAAGGTAACTAGAAGATCAAAATTTTTAATTTTTGAGTTTGATCAGAAAATTTTAATGCTCGTACATTTAGGCATGACAGGAAAATTTTTTTATATTGATAAAAAACAAAAATTTAAAACAAGTTTTTATTATGATTTAAATGATAAAGATCACAAACATGATAGAGTAATTTTCTTTTTAAGTAAAAATAAAAAATTAATTTATAACGATACCAGAAAGTTCGGTTTTATAAGATTTTATAATTTAACAAACATCAAAAATATTCCACATATAAAAAGGCTAGGTCCTGAACCCTTAAATCAAAATTTCAACTTTAATTATTTTAAAACATATATTTTAAATAGAAATCTTAATATCAAGAATATCTTGATGGATCAAAAATTTGTTTCAGGCTTAGGTAACATTTATGTAAACGAAATTCTTTTTTACAGCTGCATTAAACCAAATCGAAAAGTTAAGAAGCTTAATGATACTGATATACGAAAAATTATAACAAATACAAAAAAAATTTTAAAAAGTGCAATTGACAGAGGTGGATCCTCAATTAGGGATTTTTCAAGTGAAAATGGTAAAAAGGGTTCATTTCAAGAACATTTAAAAGTTTATGGTAGAATAGGTTTGTCATGTTCTAATTCAGATTGTAAGAAGATTATTAAAAAAATGGTCATATCTAACCGATCAACTTTTTACTGCCCATCATGCCAAAAATATTAAAGTTGACCGTTATTATACTGATCTATATACAATCTTAAAAATGCCAAACACAAAATCAGCTAAAAGAAGAGTTAGAAGGGTAAAAATACAAACTCAAGTCAATAAATTAAGAAGGAGCAGGTATAAATACGCAGTCAAAAAAATGGATACCTTAATAAAGTCAAAAGATAAAGAAAAAGCAAAAAAATATTTCTCCACTTTCCAATCAATTCTAATGCAGGTTGCTAAAACTGGAGTGATAAATAAAAAAATGGCATCAAGAAAAATTTCCAGGATATCTAAAAAAATTTAATCATTAAGACAATTTAAAGTTGATAATTTAATTTTTTTATATCTACATTTAGACTTTTAAAAACAAAATGTAGATATTTATAAATTTAAATAAAATTCCATCAATACGTTAAGTCTACAACCTAAATCAATTTTTATTTTAATTTACAACCTCTACTTAGTTGCAAAATATTTATAAACAGAGTTTAAAGGATTTTCTTTCTAAATCATGGACAAAAATATAAAAAAACAAAACGACTTCATATCCGATGAAGAAAATACATTAGTTTGGAGTGAGGTTCAAAGCTCTTTTAAAAAAACATTTGGTAGCGAAGTTTACAGTAGTTGGTTGCAAAAAATTTCTCTTGTAAAAGAATTTAATGATTATTTAATTTTAGGAGTACCAACAAGATTTTTTAGGGACTGGATAGTCTCACGATATTTAGATAAGATTTTAGAACAAGTAAAAAGCTTTAAATTAAGCCTTTCAAGAATAGAATTTAAGATTATAGAAGAAAACAAACAGAGTAATGAGTTTATAAAGATAGAAGAAATTAACAAAGTTACTGAAATTAAAGACTCTATTCTCAATTATAATAGACTTAACGAAAAATTGAGTTTTGATAGCTTCATAAAGGGTAAAAGCAATGAAATTGCTCACTCTTATTCACTTAAAGTTTGTGAGCATTTATCTAGGTACAATCCTTTGTATATTTGCGGAGGGGTAGGTCTTGGTAAAACCCATCTTTTAAATGCTATAGGGTTAGAATTGCAAAATGACAACAATGTAATGTTTATATCAGCTGAGCGTTTTATGTACCATTTTATAAAATCAATTAAGAAAAATGATATGGTCAACTTTAAAGACATTTTTAGAAAATCATCAATATTTATTATTGACGATATTCAATTTATAAGCGGAAAAGAGAGCTTACAGGAAGAATTTTTTCATACTTTCAATAGCTTAATGGATAAAGGATCCCAAATAATTATCTCGTCAGATAGGCCACCAATGAAACTGGATAAAGTACAAGATAGAATTAAATCTCGATTAGCGGGAGGACTAGTGGTAGACATTGAGCCGCCTGATTTAGAGCTGAAGATTAAAATTATTAACAAAAAAATCGATGAGATTCAAAGTCAATTTAAAGAGAATATTAATTTAAGTGAGGAAGTGATCAACTTCATCGCTTCAGAAAGCAAAACCAATATCAGAGAATTAGTTGGCATATTGAATAGAATAGTTGCCTTTAGCAGAATTCATAATAAATCTTTGACAATTAATGAATGCAAGAATATTTTAAAGGATGTCTTTAATCAAATAAGAGTAGTGACAGTAGACAAAATCCAAAATGTTGTGTCAAACTATTTTAATATAGGTCTAAGTGATATGCTCTCTCAAAGACGCTCTAGACCATTAGCAAGACCTAGACAAATTGCTATGTACTTAGCAAAAAAGTTGACAACAAGATCTTTGCCAGAAATAGGCAGAAGGTTTGCTAATCGTGACCACACAACTGTTATACATGCTGTTAAAACTATAACACGACTTTCAGAGCAAGACGACGAAATGAAAAAAAATATTATCAAAATAAAGAGTCTTTTACTGGAACAGTAAAGTAATGCAATTTGTTGTTAAAAGAGATGTTTTATTAAGATCTTTAAATTTTGTTCAGGGTGTAGTAGAAAAAAAAAATACCTTACCGATCCTTTCAAATGTTTTACTTGAACTTAAAAATAAAAAATTAAAAATTGTTGCGACTGACTTAGATATATTTTTTTTTGATGAAATTGAAAATGTTAAAATTTTAAATGAGGGTAGCACAACTACTTCAGCTGCAATACTTTATGACATATTGAGAAAGATATCTTCAAATGCAGATCTTAGCTTTGAACTTAAAACTGAAAATAAACTTAGCTTGAAGAGCAATAACTCAGACTTTAATCTTCTGTGCCTACCAACTGATAATTTTCCAAATTTTGGAGGAGAAATCGAAGGTCAAGAATTAGATATTGATAATAAAAAATTTCTCAAATTACTTAACAAAACAAAAATTTCTATATCTAATGATGATACTAGGCACTATTTAAATGGTGTATTTTTACATTTAACTGAAGCTCATGGTAGAAATTTTTTAACAGGAGTCGCAACTGATAGCCATAGACTCTCGTGCAGTAGTCTTGAGATTAGTAATACAAATAACTTTAATTCAATTATTCTTCCTAAAAAAACTGTATTTCAACTTAGTTCTCTACTAACTGAAAGCAATGATAAATTAACTATGCAAACTTCAGAAAATAAGATCAAATTTACATTAGGCAACATAATTTTAATTTCTAAAGTTATTGACGGAAAATTTCCTGATTACAAGCAAGTTGTACCTACAAGAAACGAAAAAGTGCTGATATTACCCTCACAGGATTTCATTAAATCAATTGAGAGAGTGGCCAGTGTTTCTCTTGATAGAAAAGAAGGGGTCAGGCTGGGTATCACCAAAGATTACGTGCAACTATCAGTAAATAGCGCTAATTCAGGCGAGGGAAATGAAAAAATTAAAGCAAATTTCAATTCAGAGAATTTAAATATAAGTTTTAATTCGAAATATTTAACTGAAATAGCTTCAGAGGTTGAGGATTTAAATATAAAAATGAATTTAAAAGACTCAACATCTCCTGTATTAATAGAAGATTTAGCAGATAAAAATAGTTATTATGTTATTATGCCAATGAAAATTTAATTTTTAGAGATATTTAAAAAATAATTTTATTTTCGCCTAAAAACTGTTGGTATGAGATGTTTCTGGGACCTGCCTGTCTACTTACGTTTTTAATTATTAAGAAAAAATGATACATTATTACAATCTAGATTTTTACAATGCTTAAACCTGATATAAAAAAAAACCAATCATACGGGGCTGACTCAATAAAAGTCCTCAAGGGTCTTGATGCAGTAAGAAAGAGACCAGGGATGTATATTGGAGACACAGATGACGGCTCAGGGTTACATCATATGGTTTTTGAAGTTATTGATAATTCTATCGATGAGGCTTTAGCAGGTTTTTGCAAAAATATTATAGTAAGTATTAATCCAAATAACACTATTACAGTAGAGGATGATGGTAGAGGTATCCCAGTAGATACGCATAAAGATGAGAAAGTATCAGCTGCAGAAGTAATTATGACACAATTACATGCTGGTGGAAAATTTGACCATGATTCCTATAAAGTTTCTGGTGGATTACACGGTGTAGGGGTATCAGTAGTAAATGCATTGTCAGAAAATTTAGAATTAAATATCTGTAGAGATGGGAAGGAATATGAAATTAAGTTTAAAGATGGTCGATCAATAAAACCTTTAAAACAAGTTGGCAAAACAAGAAAAAGAGGTACTAAAATAACTTTTTTACCTTCTAAGGATATATTTTCTTCAATAAAATTTAGCTCATCAATACTTGATAAACGCATAAAGGAACTTGCTTTTTTAAATAAAGGTATATCTATAAAGCTAGTTGACAATTCCTCAAAAAAATCAAAAGAATATTTACATAAGTACGATGGAGGGATCACCGAATTTGTTGAATTTATTAATAAAAAAAAACCAATATTGACTAATAAAAATGAAAAGGAAGTTTTTAAAAAGCCTATATATGTCTTTGCAAATAAGAATAATGTAATTGTGGAGTGTTCCTTCGAATGGAATGCCGGTTACTCTGAAGAAGTTTTACCTTTTACCAACAATATTCCACAAAAAGATGGTGGAACTCATTTGTTAGGATTTAGAAGTGCTTTAACAAGAGTAATTAATAAATATTCTAATGATAGAAATAGCAAAAAAAATAAACTCAATCTTTCAGGTGAAGATATTAAAGAGGGTTTGACAGCTGTACTATCAATAAAAATGCCTGATCCAAAGTTTTCTTCACAAACCAAAGACAAATTAGTTTCATCTGAAATAAGAAACATTGTTGAAAATATAATTGGGGAAAAGGTATCAACTTGGTTTGATCAAAATCCCTCTGTAGCAAAAATTGTTCTTGAAAAAATATCACAAGCAGCAATGGCGAGAGATGTTGCGCGAAAAGCCAGAGATAGCGTAAGGCGTAAAGGAACATTCGAATTATCTGGTCTTCCTGGAAAATTAGCTGACTGTCAAATCCAAAAGAGGGAAGGGACAGAATTATTTATAGTAGAGGGAGACTCGGCCGGCGGTTCAGCAAAACAAGGTAGAGTTAGAGAATTCCAAGCGGTATTACCTTTAAGAGGAAAAATTTTAAATACTTTTGTAAATGGAAAAAAAAATGGAGAGGATCAGTCAACTAAAGCACTTTCAAAGATGATGTCTTCTAGTGAAATAGTAACATTAATAAATGCCCTGGGTACTGGGTCCAAAGATTTTAATATAGATAACTTAAGATACGATAAGATAATAATAATGACTGATGCAGACGTAGACGGATCTCACATCAGAACATTATTATTAACTTTTTTTAACAATTATCCTTTTAATCAATTAATAGAGAATGGACACGTCTATCTTGCTCAACCTCCTTTGTTCAAGGTTACTAAGTCAAACAAGAGTATTTATATTAAAAATGAGAAAGCCTTAGAAGATTTTATTTTAAAAACTTACACTGATAATAAAATAAAGAAAGGATCAACGGAATATAAAAAATTTATTCAGGATCAAAAAGAAAAGTTATCTATTCAAAGATTTAAAGGATTAGGAGAAATGAACCCCGAAGAACTTTGGGAAACCACGCTGAATCCGGATAATAGAACAATGCTAAAAGTCCAGTATTCAAAAGGGACAAAAGATAAATCTAAAGATGATCAAAAAATGATTGAAATTTTGATGGGAGATGAAGTAGCTCCAAGAAAAGATTTTATTACAAATAATGCTCTTGAAGTAACTAATCTTGACATTTAAAGCATGAATTTTTCTACTCTTTTCAGGACAAAAGAGAATTTAAGCCTAGATAAAAATACATTAACAATTCTGAGGTATATAGCTATTATTGGCCAGATTTTAGCAGTAAGCGTAGTTTTTTATTACCTAAATTTACCCTTTCCAATCATAGAAAGTTATTTGGTTATTTCATTAGGTTTAGCCACAAATTTATATCTTCAATTTGGGATTAAAATAAATCAATTAAAAGATTTTTATGCAGCTCCTTTTCTTTTATATGATTTAATACAATTAAGCGCTCTTCTTTATTTGACAGGAGGAATTTTTAATCCTTTTTCTTTCTTATTAGTAATTCCAGCGATTGTTTCGTCGACATTTTTAAGTATGGGCACAACAATTATATTAGGTTTAATAACATCACTACTTTTATTAACAATATCATTTTTTCATTTACCATTACCAGGAGAGGATATGAATTTGTTACATTTTCCAAACTTTTACAAAATTGGAATTATAATCTCTATTTTGATAGGTCTAGTATTTTTAAGTTATTTTGGTATTCGTTTCTCTGGCGAAAAAAAGAAAACGGAGGAGGCTTTTAAAAAACTTCAAGAGGTAATTTACAAAGAATATGAATTAGAGTCTTTAGGAGGTCAAGCTGCAGCAGCAGCACACTCGCTTGGAACACCTTTAGCTACAATAACTGTTGTTGCTAAGGAACTAAAAAAAGAAATTGGGGATCATAATGAGCTTTCTAAAGATATTGATCTATTAATTAGTCAATCTAAAAGATGTAGTGAAATTTTAAAAAGGATCTCAAAAAAGCAAATAGAGGAAGACAAATTTTTTAGCTCTACAAAGTTAGAAGATTTACTTGAGGAAATTGTAAATTCTTTCAAAGAAACTTCTTCTAAAGAAATAACCTTAGTATCTGATAATGATAAAAATAAGATTGAAATCCAAAGATCAGCTGAAATGATTTACGGATTGAGAAATTTTATAGGTAATGCGATTAAATTTTCGAAAAGTAAAGTTAATATTTTCTTAGTAAGCAATGATAAAGAAATTAAAATCACAGTTAATGATGACGGGCCAGGATTTCCTAAGGACATTATAAATAAATTAGGGGAACCGTATATCAAATCTAGATCATTGGAATTAGATTCTAACTCAGGTTTAGGCCTAGGAACTTTCTTGGGTAAAACTTTATTAGAAAGACAAAACGCTAGACTTTTATTTAAAGATGATAAAAATTTAGGTGGTGCGTCGGTAGTAATTAGCTGGTCTCCTAAAAATATTTTACTATAAATGTAAGGCTTATTTTGGCTCTTGTTGCGTTAAACAATGAATTGCTCCAAATCCCCAAATTAATTCAGAACAATTTATTGGAATAATTTTTCTATTTTTAAATTCTTTTTTAAAAATTTCGAATACGATTTTATCTTTTGGATCATTAAATGTAGGTAACAAAACAAATTTATTTAGTATATAAAAATTAAGATATGATGCTGGAACTCTCACTTTATTTATATAAATAGGACTTGGCATTGGAATTTTTTTAATTTTGATTTTCGAGGAATTAATTTTGATTTTTTTCAAAATATTAAAGTTTTCATTAAGATTCTTATAATTTTTATCTTTTTTATTATTTTCAAAGGCGAGAAAAACCTTATTAGAACTTACAAACCTCGCTATATCATCAACGTGACCATGAGTATCATCTCCTACAATTCCTTTATTTAACCAAATAACCTTTTTTACTCCAAAAAATTTTTGAAAGATGTGATCATAATCTTTTATTTTTAAAAAAGAATTTCTTTGTTGAATCTTACTTAATAAGCATTCTTTTGTAGTGATAAGTAAACCTTGTCCATTAACATCGATCGATCCTCCCTCAAGAACAATTGATTTTTTATTAAATTTAGGACTAATAATCTTTCCTTTAAAATAACTTTTTATTCTCAAATTGACTTTATTATCTGCGCTGTAATTTTTGTATTTAGCCCAACCATTAAATTTCCAATTTAATAAAACATTTTTATTTTTTTTAGTTTTAGCAAATATTGGCCCTGTATCTCTCATCCATACTCTATTTGTTTTACAGGTTATAAATTTTACATTACGTATTTTTGCATCATTTTTCAGGAGCATCTTTTTAATTGTATTTTTGGAACTGTAGTTTTTAATTAAAAGATTTACCTTCTGAGACAAGGTAATTTTAGAAATTATTTTGGCAAATACCATGGGAATATTCTTAAATTTACCCGGCCAATCATTTTTATTGTAAGGCCACCCTATTAATGTAGATTTCTGTTTTTCCCACTCAGCTGGCATTCTGAAAAGGGAAATTGTCTTTCTAGGCATCTTTTGGATTTTTAAGTAGTCCTTTATAATAGTCTATTCTTCTATCTCTAAAAAAAGGCCAATGTTGTCTAGAGGTTTCTACTTTTTTAAAATCAATCTCACAAATTAAAATATTTTCTTTTAAACTTGCTTTTTTAACGACGTTACCACTTGGATCAAATATTATACTATTCCCCCAGAACTCTATTTTCTTATTACCTTGTTTTTCAGTTCCAACTCTATTTACTGCAGCAACATATATACCATTAGCTATTGCGTGAGATCTCTGAATTGAAAGCCATGAGTTGAGCTGTGACTTGCCAAATTTCTTTTTTTCTTTTGGGTGCCATCCAATAGCAGTTGGATAAAAAATAATTTCTGCTCCTTTAAGCGCTGTTAATCTGGCTGCCTCAGGAAACCATTGATCCCAGCAAATTAAAGTTCCTAAATTTCCTTTTGAAGTTTTAAAAGATTTAAAACCTAAATCTCCAGGTGTAAAATAAAACTTTTCATAAAATTGAGGATCGTCTGGAATGTGCATCTTTCTATATTTACCTAAAAGTTTACCTTTTTCGTTAATTACTATGCTACTATTATGATAAAGCCCAGAAGTTTTCTTCTCAAACAGTGAAATTATTAAAATAACTTTGAGTTCTTTAGCAATTTCAGAAAATAAATTACTGGTAGGTCCTGGTATTTTTTCAGCAAATTTAAAGTTTTTGTGACTTTCAACCTGACAAAAATATTTTGTTAAGAAAAGCTCCGGTAGACAAATAACTTTTGCACCTTTTTTTGCTGCAGTATTAATCTTGTTAATAGCTTTATGAATATTTTTTTTAGGGTCAGACGACATTTTCATCTGCACTAATGCTATCTTTGTTTTACTCATTATGTCTAATTGAATAAATTTTGAAAATTTCTTTTTTGTCTTGCTTGCCAGTATTTACGATGAAAGGCATCGCTTGCTATTAAGGGCAATACACTAGTAGCTTCAGCAAATACCATTTGTTCCTTCGTAACATCCACTTTACCCCAAGAGCTTGCTTCTTTTAAAGTAGAACTACTACAAGCTCCATCTCTCGTATCTGCAACTGTTATTTGAATTGCGTATTTATGCATATCAACTTTTTTACCTAATAACTCCGCACAAACTACTGTATCTTGAATAAAATTTTTAGGCACTCCACCTCCAACCATTAATAAACCTGATTGTTTTGACTTGAGTTTAATCTCGGTTATTTCTCTAAACTCTCTTATAGAGTCTATAGTGATATGACTTTTAGGATTTTGTTCCTGGTGCATTACAAGCCCAAATCCTGCTGAACTATCTGTGAAAGCGGGACAAAAAATAGGAACATTATTATCATAAGCAGTTTCTATTAATGAGTTTTTTTTCTTTGAATTTATTTTTAAGTATTTTCCAAGCTCTTTAATAAATTCTCTTGAGGTGTATGCTTTAGGTTTAAGAGAATTAGCAATATCGCATATAGTTTTGTCACATGCTTGGAGCTCCTCTTCATCAATATAAGTGTCGTATATCCTATCAATATAATTGTTTCTTAATTCTGTATCGTCTTGAAATTGAGAACCTTGATAATGTTTGAAGCCCAAAGCTTCAAAAAAATCCATATCAATAATAGAGGCCCCGGTAGCTACAATCGCGTCGACCATATTATATTTTACTAAATCAGTATATAAATCCATACACCCTCCTGCTGAGGTCGAACCTGCTAAAGTTAAAAAAATTGAACAATCCTTATCTGCAAGCATTTCATTATAAATAGCTGCCGCTCTGGCTGTATCTCTTGAAGTGAAGGACATTTTACTCATACCATCAATAATTTTGCGAGCATCAAAAGACTTGATATCAATATGTTCAACTGGGGAATTAAGTAGAGATTTTTTGTTATGTCCAATATTTGGACTATTTTTTTTATTCATTAAGCTACTAAAGAACCAACTTTATCATTTGAATTATCGTACATAGATATAATTGGTTTGTCACTTAATTCATGAATTTCGTTTGAATAAAAACCATTAAAGTTTGTTCTGAAAGTAAGACTGTATGCGCCTAGTTGACCTAACTCTACATAGTCACCCTCCTTAATATTATTTGGTAACAAAAAAGGCCCTTTCATATAATCTAATCCATCACAAGTTGGTCCAAAAAAACTAAACGAAGTCAGTTTTTTAGACTGAACTCTTCCGTCTGTAATCATTTTTGATGGTAAAACAAAATTTGGTGCACCAGCGTCAAATAAAGATCCATATGTTCCATCGTTTATGTACAGACTATTTTTTTTTCTTAAAATAACCTTAACAATTGTAGATCCACTTTCCGCTACAAGGGCTCTTCCTGGCTCACAGATTATTTCAGGTAATTTACCGAGTTTTAAATTATTTAGTTCTTTTTTAATTTCGTCCATATAATTTATTAATGGCTCAGGATTGAGGTCTGGATAAACAGAGGGGAAACCACCACCAACATTAATTGTGTCCGGGACTATCTTTGTCTTTTTTATTATATTTCCTATTTCACGTATTCCCTTAGAGTAAGAAATTTTATGCATACATTGTGATCCGACATGAAAACTTATTCCAAGTTTTTTAGAATTATCTTTACATAACCTAATTAATCCCAAAGCTTCAGATGGAAGAGCTCCAAATTTTCTAGATAAATCTATTTCTGCATGTTCATTTGAAATTGCAATTCTTACAAATAATTCTAAATCTTTCGCTTGTTTAGTTGCATCTAAAATCTTTTTTAACTCATCTTTGCTATCCAAAGAGAAGCTTTTGACACCATAGTCGAAGTAAGCTGAAGAAATACTTTGTTTACTTTTAATCGTATGCATGAAGTGTAATTTTGAATCTGATTTAATTTTCTTAATCAGCTTTATTTCATTTAAAGAAGCAACATCAAATTCATTGATACCGTTACTAATTATTTGCTTTATAATTTTTTCGTTAGGATTAGTTTTTACAGCGTAAAGTATTTTTCCTGGAAAATTTTCTTTAAAAAATCTTACGGATTTTTTAATCTCGTTAAGCCGTATACAATATACGGGGTAATCTGGTTTTAATGAGTTAACTAATTCGTTAACTGTTTTAAATTTTCCCATTTCATGTGCCCCTCATTTGTTTACACAAAGATCTTTTAAAAAATTTAATAAAAAAAATCTTATTTTTTTAGCGTTTAAGGTTTTTTTATCACTATGTAAAGAAAAAAAGGACATATTTGTCGTTGAAAACTTGTCGACATTACCTATATATATATTGATATGAGAGCACAAAAAAACGTTCCAGAGCAGCTAAAATTGGCAGACTTTGATGATAAATCGCTTCTTATTTTGGATGATGACGATCCACTAAGAGGGAGGCTTGCAAGAGCGATGGAAAAGAAAGGATTTCAAGTAAAAGAGGCTAAGACTGTTGCTGAGGGACTACACATTGCCAAAACAGCCCCCACTGGCTTTGCAGTGGTGGATTTGAGACTGGAGGATGGAAACGGTCTTGATGTCATAAAAGAACTCTCTAATAATAAAAAGGATTGTAGGATTGTGATGTTAACGGGATACGGGAATCTACCTACAGCTGTGGCAGCCGTCAAAGAGGGTGCGATAGATTATATTGCTAAACCAGTGGATGCCGATGATGTTGAGTCGGCACTTTTAGCTTCACCGGAGTCCAAAGCACGCCCACCTGAAAATCCTATGTCAGCTGACAGGGTAAAGTGGGAACACATTCACCGAGTTTTTGAATTGTGTAATAGAAATGTATCAGAAACAGCTAGAAGACTAAAGATGCATAGAAGAACTCTTCAAAGAATTTTATCTAAAAGATCTCCAAGATAATATTAAAGAATATTTCTTAATTTTATAATTTTAACAGCTACCAAAGTTGCTATTAATATTTTGAATAGTTCAGCTAGTAGAAATGGCTGTACTCCTAATTCAAATACTGGCTTATCCCAACCTATTATCCCTCCCAACCAAAGTATACCTAAAATATAAATAAAACTTGTGGCAAATACTAATTTTAAAAAGTTTTTAATCAAATTATTGTCGTAATTAAATTTTCCTGCTAAATATACTGCAACAACGAAACCAATTAAGTATCCCATTGTTGGTCCAGTGAAGTAAGCTATACCTAGCCCTTTCTCAGGTGTTCCAGAAAAAACTGGTAGTCCAATAATACCCTCAAATAAATATAAACAAACTGTTGCAACACCAAGTTTCCAACCAAATGCAATTCCGATGAATAAAACTACAAAAGTTTGCATGGTCATAGGGACTGGATAAAAAGGAATTTTGATTTTTGCAGATATTGCAAGCAGTATCGAACCTAATAAAACAATAAATAAGTATTTAATTATTTTTGTTTGTTTTAAACTTTTTACTATCTCCATAAATTCAATTTATCTTTTTTTTTAATAAAATCTACTGTTTTGTTAACTGCACAAAAACATCTTCTAAATCACCGTCTTCCGTATAAATATCTTCAATTTTTACATTATTTTGATTTAGATAATGGACTATTTCTCCAAAATCTAAAGAGTTTTTTTCATAAGTTAATGTTAAAGAATTTTCTGAATTAATTTTAAAATTTATATCTTTCATTCTTAATCTCTCACTGAAATTAATATTTTTAACTTTAAAATGTATTTTTTTAGTTTTAATCCTTTCAAGTAAATTTTTGGTTGTATCTAATGCTACTAAATTTCCTTTGTTTATAATTGCTATTCTATCACACATTTCCTGAGCTTCAGTCAGATAATGTGTTGTTAATATTATTGTTACACCCTCTTTATTTAATTGCTTAACATTTTTCCATAAATTATTTCGAAGCTCGACATCAACACCGGCAGTAGGTTCATCCAAAATTAAAATCGGAGGTTGATGAACCATTGCTTTAGCGATTAGCAATCTTCTCTTCATACCACCTGATAAACTTCTTGAATAAGCATCTGCTTGCTTTTCTAAAGCTACCATCTTTAAAATTAAATCAGTTATCCTATCTTTTTTTGTTATACCGTATAATCCAGCCTGCAGTTCGAGTAGTTTCCTTGGACTAAAAAAAGCATCCAAATTCACCTCTTGTGGAACTATGCCAAGTGAGGCTCTTACTTGACGAGGATTTTTATCTAAATCAAAACCCCATACGTTTATTTTTCCCTTAGTTTTGATAACTGCGCCTCCTAGTATACTTAAGAAAGTTGTTTTGCCAGCTCCGTTGGGACCAAGTAATCCAAAAACTTCCCCTTCTTTGACCTCAAAATTTAATTCGTTTAAAGCTATGTTTTGTTTTTTAGTTTTAGAGTTTGAGTAAATCTTTGTTAGATTCTCAACAGTTAATACAAATTTTTTCATACTTTTTTATTATTCGATTAGAATTCGTTGTAATATGTATATATGAGTTCAGTAAAAAAAACAGACCATTTTTATTTAGTTGATGGTTCGGGATATATATTTCGTGCTTATTATGCTTTACCACCACTTTCCAGAAAAAGTGATGGCCTTCCTACTGGAGCAGTAAGTGGGTTTTGCTCAATGCTTTTTAAACTTTTAGAAGACGCTAGATCGGATAACTCTAAAAATAAACCTACTCACTTTGCGGTTATTTTTGATTCTTCAAGAAAAAATTTTAGGAACGAAATCTATAGTGAGTACAAAGCTAATCGCTCCGAGGCACCTGAAGATTTAGTCCCGCAATTTGAATATATTAGAAAATCAGTAGAGGCATTTAATCTTCCTTCCGTCGAACTTTTAAACTATGAAGCTGATGACTTAATTGCGACCTACTCAAAAAAAATTATTGAGGCTGGAGCAAAAGTAACTGTAATATCTTCAGATAAAGATTTGATGCAATTGGTTTCAAATAAAATTAGATTGTTTGATCCAATGAAAAGTAAAATTATTGGAGAAAAAGAAGTTCTAGAAAAGTTTGGTGTGAAGCCCTTACAAGTTATTGATGTTCAATCTCTAGCAGGGGACTCTTCTGACAATATACCTGGTGTACCAGGAATTGGTATAAAAACAGCATCTGAACTTATAAACAAGTATAAAAATTTAGAAAATTTATTAAGCAAGGCATCTGAAATTAAACAAAATAAAAGAAGAGAGACTCTAATAGCTAATAAAGATAAAGCGCTGTTAAGTAAAAAATTAGTTACTCTAAAAGAAAATGTGCCAATTAAAAATAAACTAAGTGAATTTATAATTAAAGATATAGATAAAGATAAGTTATATAATTTCTTGAGAGAAATGGAGTTTAATAGATTACTAAGTCAAGCAATTAGTTTTTATGGTGAGCCAGTAAATAATGAATTTAATGGAAAAACTAAAATAAAAGAAAACAGTAAGATAAATACTAAAACTTACAAAACTATTTCAAAAGAAAAACAATTGGATGAATTAATAAAAAAATTAGATGAGCAGCCAATTATAGCAATTGATACTGAAACATCATCACTCAATCCACAAGAAGCAGATCTAGTAGGTATATCTATATGTTATAAGCCCAATCAATCTTTCTATATTCCGTTAGGACATTTAGAGAGAACTGAATTAAAAAAAGATTTAGTTTTAAAAAAACTTAAACCTATTTTAGAAGATGCTAGTATTAAAAAAGTCGGCCAGAATATAAAATATGATTTTATTATATTTAAAAATCATGGCATTGAATTAAGCCCGCTAGACGATACTATGTTACTCTCATATACATTAGACGCTGGTAATAATAGGCACAATATGGATATTTTATCTGAATTACATCTAGGACATAAAACTATATCCTACAAAGAAATAGTTGGAACAGGAAAAAAACAATTAAATTTTTCAGAGGTAGATCTCAAATCCGCCACAGAATATGCTGCTGAAGATGCAGATGTAACTTTAAGATTATATGAAATTCTATCTGAAAGAGTATCAAGGGAAAAGTTGGAAAAAATTTATGAAGTCTTTGAAAAACCAATGATAAAAATTTTATCAAAATTAGAAACTAGTGGAATTAAAGTAGATGATGTCTATTTAAAAAAACTTTCCAAAAAATTTGAGGAAAGATTAATAAAAATTGAAAAAGAAATCTATAAAATATCAGGCAAAAAATTCAATATTGGATCACCAAAACAATTAGGAGAAATTATCTATAATGAATTAAAGATAGCAAAATTAAAAAAAACTAAAAAAGGTAGCTTAGCTACTAGCGCTAAAATCTTAGAGGATTTGGCATTGACTGGTCATAAATTTCCAAACTTGGTTTTAGAATGGCGCCAAGTTTCAAAATTAAAAAGTACTTATACTGATGCTTTGCAAGACCATATAAGTAAAAAAACAAAAAGGGTTCATACATCTTTTTTATTAGCGGCAACTAATACTGGTCGGCTGGCTTCGAGTGATCCTAATTTACAAAATATTCCTATAAAAACTTCAGACGGTAAAGAAATAAGAAAAGCCTTTGTAGCAGAAAAAAATAATTTACTTATTTCAGCAGATTACAACCAAATAGAAATGAGAATTCTTGCTGATATGGCTGATGTAAAAGAATTAAAAAAAGCTTTTAAAAATAATCAAGATATCCATTCTCTAACAGCTAGCCAAGTTTTTAATATTCCGCTTAAAAAAGTAAATGAGGATTTTAGACGAAAAGCAAAGGCAATCAATTTTGGAATTATATATGGGATAACACAATATGGTTTAGCAAAACAAATATCAGTTTCAAATGAAGAAGCTTTGGGTTTTATTAATGAATATTTTAAAAAATTTCCTGAGATAAAAGATTATATGAATACGACGATAAAAACTTGCAGGAAGCAAGGTTTTGTCAAAAATATTTTTGGAAGAAGAATTCACTTAAGAGGAATTAATGATAAAAATTTTAGTGTACGAGCATTTCAAGAGAGAGCAGCGATTAATGCACCTATACAAGGATCTGCTGCAGATATTATAAGGCTAGCAATGATTAAAATTGATAAAATTTTTGAAGAAGAGAAGAAAGCAAAAATGCTTTTACAAATACACGATGAACTTATTTTTGAATGTTTAAAAAAAGATGAGAGTGAAGTCAAAAAAATTGTTAAAGAAGCTATGAAGTCTGTTTCAAGTTCGGACCATCATATTTTTTCAATACCTTTAGAAGTTAGTATTAACTCAGGAAACAACTGGGGAGAGGCCCATTAATCGCCTAAATTTTGACAATAAGATTAAGAGAATAAACTTATGACTCAAACGATTGCTTTAGTAGATGATGATAGAAACATACTCACAAGCATAAGCATGGCCTTAGAGAGAGAAGGATTTAAAGTTCAGACTTATATTGATGGAGAGTCAGCTTTAATAGGATTAACTAGAAATCCACCTGACCTAGCAATATTAGATATCAAAATGCCTAGGATGGATGGAGAAGAGTTACTAAAGAAACTAAAAAAAAAAATGTCCATTCCAATAATATTTTTAACATCAAAAGATGATGAAGTTGACGAACTTCTTGGTTTGAAGTTAGGTGCTGATGACTTTGTTAAAAAATCTGGAGGTTTCTCTACAAAAGTTTTAATTGAAAGAATAAGAGTTCAATTAAGAAAAAAATCTAACACTATCGATGACACTAAAAATATAATTAGCCATGGTAAATTAAAACTAGACCCTGCTCAGTTGGAGTGCGAATGGAACGGTAGAGCCTTACCAGATAAGCTCACTACTACAGAATTTCTAATTGTTAAAGAATTAGCTAAAAGACCAGGTGTTATAAAAGAAAGAGCGCATTTAATGGATATAGCATACAAGGAAAATACAGAAATTGAGGATAGAACTATCGATAGCCATGTAAAAAGAATAAGAAAAAAGTTTAAAAAGGTTGATGAGAAGTTTTCTGCAATTGAAACTAGATATGGAAGTGGGTATAGATGGAATGTTAGCTGATGAAACAAAAAAAATCCGCTTCTATTTTAAAGAAGTTTTTAATAATCAACCTTACAATCTTTTCTGTTTTAGGACTTTTTACAATAATATATCTTGAGGCAATACAACCAACTTTAGTAAAAGAAAGATCAGATAATCACAAAATAGTTATTAATAACACTAAAGATAATCTCGAAAGACTTAGTATTGAATACACTAAAGAAGGAATTAGAGATTTTTTACTTTCCACAAGATTTTTATTTCAAAGCTTAGATCGTGTTCAATTTTACGATTTATCTGGAAATCTTATTGGTGACACGAATATTTTAGATTTGGATCAAAGTGTTTTTACAGGATCAGATATAATTTTTGAGGAGTCTTTAGGGGGTGAAATAATTACACCAAAGATTGAAGAAAGACTTGAAGAAGAGGAAATAGATAAAATTAAGGATATCATCACAAACAAATATGATGATGAAATAATGACACTAACTTCTGATGAAAAAAATAATTTTTTAGTTAGCACGCTAAGTAAAATTAAATTTCAAAATAATAATGTCGGATACATTGTGGTGTCAGAGCAAGCGAATGATATCGCTATTGCTGTTAAAGAGAGAAAAGCGTTTATCTTAAGAACTATGATTGCTGTTGCAATTGTGATTCTAATTTTTTCTCTATTTCTAAACAAATATATTTTAAAGCCTATTGGACTTTTAGTTAAATTTAGTGACGGAATTAAGAAAAAATCTAATCAAGCAATTGACATAAATAAAGTTTTTATAAGAAATGATGAAATTGGAAAACTCACACAATCAATTGATGAGATGACTAAAGAATTACAGCAACGAACTAATAGAGCAGAAACATTCTCGAATGATTTAGCTCACGAAATAAGAAATCCACTCGCGTCTTTAAAAAGTGCTTCAGAACTTTTAGACAAAACTTCCTCAAAGATTGAGGGAGAAAAACTTCTTAAAATAATAAATCATGATGTTGAAAGAATAGAAAGATTAATAACTGACTATACTCAAATGTTAAAAGATGAAGCATCTTTATCTCGTGAAAAAATGAGTAAAATTAATTTAGTAGAAATTATTAGTGGTGTAGTAGAAGATTTTAACCAAGATCTAATTAATCAAAATAAAAGAATTAAGATAAATATTATTAATAAAATTAAAAGTAAAAATGGACATTTCATTTTTGGTATAAGTAATAGATTAGAACAAGTAATTGCAAATTTATTAGATAATTCTGTCTCCTTTAGCCAAGATAATCAAAAAATTGAAATTGCTCTTGAAGAAACTTCAAGCAATTTATTAATTTTAGTGAAAGATGAGGGACCAGGTTTCACAGAAACATCACCTCAGAAGATTTTTAAACGTTTTTATAGCAACAGACCCGCGAGTTTTGGAAAACACTCCGGTTTAGGTTTAAATATTGTAAAAAATATTGTCCAATTACATAAAGGGACAATAGCAGCCTCAAATAGAATAAATACAAAAGGAGCCCAGGTTGAGGTTTTACTTCCTAAATTGTCCTAACATTATTTCTTGCTAAGGTTTATTTATGTTGATAATAACATCTTCAATATGGCTCAGGATTATAAAGTAAAAGATATCAATCAAGCAGCTTTTGGAAGAAAAGAAATTTCTTTAGCAGAAACGGAAATGCCAGGACTTATAGCTCTTCGAAAAGAGTACAAAGGAAAAAAACCTTTAAAGGGTGCAAAAATTCTAGGCTGTCTTCATATGACAATACAAACAGCAGTTTTAATTGAAACTCTAGTTGAATTGGGAGCAGAAGTTAGATGGTCTTCATGTAATATTTTTTCAACACAAGATCATGCAGCAGCTGCAATAGCCAAAGCGGGTATTCCTGTCTTTGCTTGGAAAGGCGAGACGGAAAAAGAATACTGGTGGTGCGTTAAGCAAACTATTGAAGGAAAAAAAGACTGGAAGCCAAATATGATTTTAGACGATGGTGGTGACCTTACAGCTCTAATGCACAAAGAATATAAAAATTTATTAAAAGATGTTAAAGGTGTTTCAGAAGAAACTACAACAGGTGTTTTAGCACTTAAAAAGATGGAAATTAATAAAGAGCTACTAATACCTGCTATAAATGTAAACGACTCCGTAACAAAATCTAAATTTGATAACCTCTATGGATGTAGAGAAAGTTTAGTAGACGGAATTAAAAGAGCAACCGATGTAATGATGTCAGGTAAAGTTGCTATTGTTGCTGGATTTGGTGATGTTGGCAAAGGAAGTGCTGCTTCTTTACGTCAAGCAGGTGCAAGAGTTATGGTAACCGAGACAGACCCGATATGCGCGTTACAAGCTGCTATGGAAGGTTACGAAGTTGTCATTATGGATGAAGCTATCAAAGACGCTGATATAGTTGTAACTGCAACAGGAAACAAAGATATAGTTACAGCTGATCATATGAGAGACATGAAAGACAGGGCGATACTTTGCAATATCGGTCACTTTGATAATGAAATTCAAGTTGAGGCATTAAAAAATTACAAATGGGATGAGATAAAACCCCAAGTACATGAAATAGAATTACCTAGTAAAAAAAGAATAATTCTTTTAGCAGAAGGAAGACTGGTTAACTTAGGATGTGCTACAGGGCACCCTAGTTTTGTTATGAGTGCTTCATTTACTAATCAAGTAATAGCCCAAATTGAATTATGGAATAACTCAGATAAGTATGAGAAGAAAGTTTATGTGCTTCCAAAACATCTTGATGAAAAAGTTGCAATGCTTCATTTAGAAAAAGTAGGTGCTAAATTAACTAAAATGTCAAAAGAACAAGCCGATTATATTAGCGTTAAATCATCAGGACCATTTAAACCAGATACTTACCGCTACTAAAACAGTGGCTAATGATTGTAAAATCTTTAGAACATCTAAACTCCTTATCACAAAAAATTGCAGACAAGCTAGCTAAAAACGATTGTATTTTTTTAATCGGTGAAATCGGCGTAGGAAAAACTACTTTTACAAGATATTTGATAAATTATTTGCAAGAAAAAAAAGGAGAAAAGATTACCGAAGTACTTAGCCCTACCTTTAATTTGCTTTACGAGTATGATTTAAAGAGTTTTAAGATTATGCATTATGATCTTTATAGAATAAGAGATAAAAAAGAATTGAAGCATTTAGGAATATTTTTAGATAAGCAAGATAGTATTAAGATTATTGAATGGCCACAACTAATTAATATTCCTTTATCTGATAAGTTAGAAATACACATAGATTATGCTAAAAATGAAAAAGAGAGAGAGATAAAATTTGCAGGCACAGGTAAATGGAAAATTTTAAATGAATTATAAACTTAAA
Source organism: uncultured Pelagibacteraceae bacterium (assembly GCA_902595375.1). Classification (GTDB taxonomy): domain Bacteria; phylum Pseudomonadota; class Alphaproteobacteria; order Pelagibacterales; family Pelagibacteraceae; genus Pelagilacustribacter. The sequence goes on from CACJPW010000002.1 coordinate 27,368, forward strand.
AAAATTTCAGGGGACGCGTCATTTAGAGAATTTTATAGATTACAAAAGGGAAGGAATACATCAATTATAGTTTTAGCTAAAAAAGAAAAATTTAAAAATTTAATTACCTATATTGTCGTAAACAAAATTTTAGCAAAATATAGGATATATGCACCTAAGTTAATTACTAATCACTATGAGCACAATATTATTGAGATTACTGATCTGGGGCAAAAGTCTTTTTATAATTCAATAATAAAAAAAAAGAATAAATTTAATGATTACAAAGATCTAATTAAGATTATTATAAAACTACAAAATATAAAGTTGCAACGAAATTACCGTGTAGGAAAATTCAAAATTAATTTTCAAAATTATTCAATTAAGAATCTTCATAAAGAATCTGATTTATTTTTTGATTGGTATTTAAAGTATTGTTACAAAAGTTCAAAACTAAAAAAAATTAAAGATATTTTTAAAAATGAATTAACAAGGATATATAAAAAACTTTATTTTCAAAATAATACTTTTGTACATAGAGATTTTCATGCATCAAATATAATTGTAAATAAAAATAAACTTGGTTTGATTGATAGTCAGGATGCGATAATTGGAAATCCATTATATGATATAGCTTCATTAATTGATGATGTAAGAATAAAACTACCTTCAAATTTGCAAGAAAAATTATTAAATTTTTATTATTGTAAATCTAAATTAAAAAAAGAGAAATACAAAAATTTAAAAAATGATTTTGAAATATTATCTGTACAAAGAAATTTAAAAATTCTAGGAATATTTGTAAGACTTTTTAAAAGAGATGGTAAACCTAATTATCTAAAATACTTACCTTATACTTGGAATTTAATTGAGAGACGTCTTAAAAACCCTGTTTTCAAGAACTTAAACGTATTATTTAAAAAATATCTAAAAATTAAAAAACTAAAAACAATAAATACTTTATGAAAATAAAACACGGGATGATATTGACCGCTGGTTTAGGAAAAAGAATGCAACCTCTTACTAATAAAAAACCAAAACCATTATTAGAAATAGGAGGCATCACTCTTCTTGAGAGAGCAATTAATCTTTTAATCAAACACGGTGTAGAGGAGATAGTTGTTAATATTCATCATCTAGCTAATCAAATAGAAAAATTTATCTCAGATTTTAAATCAGAGGTTAAAATTAAAATTTCAGATGAGAAAGATTTACTATTAGATACTGGTGGTGGAGTGAAAAAGGGAACAAAAGAATTTAAGGATAATCCCTTTTTTGTAATTAATCCAGATACGCTTTGGAGTAATAAATATTATGAAGAAGTAAAATCTTTAGAAAGAGAGTATTTCAAAAATAAAAAACCATGTTTATTACTGGTTAAAAAAGAATTATCTTTGGATAATTCTTTCAAGGGTGACTTTAATTTAAACAATAATTTAATTTCTAAAGATGAACAGAACCAATTTATTTTTACTGGTCTACAAATCATGAAAAATAATCATTTAGCCTTTTTTAATAAAAATATTTTTTCAATGAATGAAGTTTGGACAAAATTAATAAGTGAAAACAATCTTGTTGGATTGGAAAGTAATCAAAAATTTTACCATTTAAATAATATAGAAATATTTGAAAAAATATCTTCTTTAAGTTCTATTGATTAAAAATTATATTTTTTGCTCTAGAATCATCTAGATAATAATATTTTTGAATTTTTAAAAGATTATCAAATTCGATTATTAGTGGATTTCCTGTTGGAATCTCTAGTTCATTTATCTTTGTATCTGAAATTTTAAAGAGATATTTACATAATGCTCTTAGTGAATTTCCATGGGCTGATATTAAAATATTTTTTCCATTTTTCAAATTCTTATTTATTTCAATATCATAAAAAGGGACCACTCTTTCGTAAGTACTTTTTAAAGACTCGGTTAAAGGAATTTTATTTTGAGGAATTCCACCGTTTAACGGACTAAAATTTTCATGGTATTTACTATTTTTAGCCATAGGAGGAGGTGATATATCCCAAGATCTTCTGTATTTTTTAAATTGTTTTTCACCAATTTTTTTTTTGGTTTCTTCTTTGTTTAGACCTGTCAAAGATCCATAGTGTCTTTCATTTAATTCCCAAGCAGTATTAAACTTCATGGATAAATTTAATGTTTTTAAGATAATTGTGAGCGTTTCAATAGCTCTTTTAAGATAAGAGGTATAACTAATGTCTACTTTAATACTCAATTCACTTATTAACTCACCTGACTTTTTAGCTTCTTCCTTACCTTTCTCTGAAAGATCAACATCTACCCAGCCTGTAAATCTATTTTCAGCATTCCAGATACTCTGACCATGCCTTGTTAAGATAAGTTTACTCATATAAATTAATTAAGTTATTATGTACTATATAAAAACCTAAATGAAAAATACTATCTTCTCTACTTTAAAATATTTATTCTATATTTCATTTATAATTCTATTAATTCTTTATTTGTTTCCAGGAAGTTTAATTGGTTACTTTTTATACGGTAATCTAGGAAAACAACCTGATTTTATTTCAAATCCTATAGGTACTTCTATTAATCATTTAGTCTTTTTTTTCTATTTAAGTATTCTAGGTTTTATATTTCGAAGTAATCAAAAAAAATTTATAAATAGCTTTTCTTTTTTATTTTCAATTTCAATTATTCTTGAATTATTACATTATTTTATTCCTAATAGAGCATTTGAACTTGACGACTTATATGCAAATAGCTTGGGAGTGTTATTGGCTTATTTTATATTAAAACTTTTTAGTAAAACTAGGAACTAAATGCCATTACGTGCTGTAATTTTATTTTTGATTTTTTTCTCTAATACAATAGCAGCAGAAATATCTGGTGTCCCAAAAATTGTAGATGGAGATACAGTTCATATAAATAATAATAAATTTAGACTAGAAGGTATAGATGCTCCAGAAATAAGACAACAATGTAAAAAAGAGTCTTTAAAAATTTCATATATAATTGGCTTCACATTTTACAAAGATTATAGCTGCGGGAAAGTTTCAAAAGAAAAGTTAATAAGCAAAATTAGCGGATCAAAAATAAAATGTATATTTACAACTAAAGACAGATACAAAAGATATATTGCTACATGTTATAAGGAAAAAACAAACTTAAACCAGTGGATGGTAAGAAATGGATATGCAATAGCATATAGAAAATATTCAAAAAAATATGTGCCAGATGAAGAATTTGCGAAAGAAAATAAATTAGGATTATGGCAAGGGAAGTTTATGAAACCAGAAAAATGGAGAAAGCTTAACTAATTTTTAGTATAAATTACTAAGTGATTCTTTTTAAAAAAATAATATTTGTTTTAATTTTTTTTATATTAGGTGCATGCTCGTCAATTCCGAAAAATACTCAAAATAGTTGTGCTATCTTTGAAGAGAGATATTTATGGTACAAACATTCCAAGGCTTCCTATGAAAAATGGGGAGCACCTATTCATTTACAACTAGCTTTTGTAAAAAAAGAAAGTGACTTTAATTGGCTTGCAAAACCTCCAAGAACCAAATTATTTAAAGTAATACCATTTAAAAGACCTTCATCTTCATTTGGATATTCTCAAGCTGTGAAAGGAACCTGGGAGCAATATAAAAGGGAAACAAATAATCCTCTAGCTACAAGAGCAAGATTCAAAGACTCAGTAGATTTTATAGGGTGGTATATTCACAAAACAAATAAGATATTAAAAATTTCAAAAAAAGATCCTTATCGACAGTATCTAGCCTATTATAAGGGTTGGGGAAATTATAAAAATTACTCAAAAGATAAAAAAGCTATAATATATGCAAATTCAGTGAAGGACATGGCAAGCAAATATAGAAAACAACTAACGCTCTGTAAAAAAAATCTAGATAAAAATAAATATATTATTTTTTAAGCTGCTTCTGTAACTCAATTTCAACAGCATCAATCCTCTTGGTTCCTCTTCCAACAATTGTATAAACAGTAGGGATTACGTAAAGAGTAAAAAATGTTGAGAATAACATTCCACCAAATATTGTTATACCAATTGTTAATCGACTTGCGGCACCAGGTCCAGTTCCAAGAATAAGGGGTAAAACTCCAATAATTGTTGAGATACTTGTCATGAGAATAGGTCTTAGCCTAATTGCGGCAGCTTCAAATACAGCTACTTCTAAATTTTTTCCTTCCTTTCTTAACTGATTTGCAAATTCTACAATTAGGATACCGTTTTTAGCTGAGAGACCGATCAAAATGATTAACGCTATCTGACTATAAACATTCAATGAAGAACCAACTACTAGTAAACCAATTAATCCACCAAGAATGGCCATTGGCACAGTTAACATAATTGTCAGTGGATGCCTCCAGCTTTCAAATTGAGCACTCATAGCAAGGTATGCAGTGATTAGTGCTAAAGCAAATATTACATAAAGTTCAGTGTTAGTTTTTTTATACTCTTCACTTTCACCTTTATAAGCAATTTTTGCTTGAGGTGTGTTTTGTTCCACAACACCTACTAAAAACTTTAGAGCCTCATCAAGCGAATAATCTCCTACAAGTCTTGCCGAGATAGTAACTGCTTTTTGTCTATTGTATCTTGCTAAGAATGGAGATTGTCCTTCTTCATCGTATGCAACTAAATTTGATACAGATACAAGCTTTCCATTGTTTTTAGATCTTACAAAAACTTTACTTATACTATCTGGCTCTTGTCTATCTTTGATATCACCTTGCAAGATTATAGAATATTCTTTTCCATCTCTTGTAAAATTTGTAACCCTTTTAGAACCAAAAATTGTTTCTATAGTTTTTCCAATATCTTCTGTCGAAACTCCTAAATCAGCAGCTTTTTTTTGATCTATCTTTACATTTAATTGAGGTTTGTTCAGATCAAAGTCATCCTGAATAGAAGTAAGACCAGGATTTTTTCTTGCCTCTTTTTTAATTATCTCTTTCCACTCAATTAATTGCTCATATGTATTACCTAAAACAACAAATTGTACTGGACTTTCTATTCCGCCAGTCCTTATTCCCTGAGGCATTATTGGAAAAGCTAAAACTCCTGGTACTCTCGCAATTTTTCCAAAAGACTCTCTCATTATTTCAACTCCATGACGATCTCTTTTAGCCCAAGGCTCTAAAAGTACAATTATAAAACCACTATTTACTTGTTTAGAGGACTTTCCAAAACCTGGAACTCGCATGATTAATTTTCTATATTCACCTTTGCCTACATTTGGAAGCAACAATTCCTCAATTTCCTCTGCTCTATCTTTAGTAAAATTAAAACCAGATCCTTGTGGGGCTTTTACAATTACAAAAAATGCCCCCCTATCTTCAGGGGCAATTAATTCTTTCTTAGCAAAATTAAAAAAGAATATTGTTAATACAAGTGTTCCTAATAAAAAAATAGTAATTGTTTTTCTTTTCTTTATCCAGTTTAATAGTGAAATTTTATATAGATGCGTAAGATCTTTTAAAAACTTCTCAAATTTTAAAACAATTTTAGATTTTTGCATATTTTTTTGCAAAAATTTACTAGCTAACATTGGACTTAATGATAAAGCAACAAAGCTAGAAATAATCACAGCCGATGCAAGAGTAATTGCCGTTTGAGTAAAAAGAACTCCTGTAATTCCTTTTATAAAAATTAGTGGAACAAACACAGCTACCAACACAACAGTTGTAGCTATTATTGCAAATGATACCTGCTTAGATCCTTTGTAAGCTGCAACTAAAGGTGTATCTCCTAACTCAATTCTTCTCACTATATTTTCAAGCATCACAATGGCATCATCAACTACAATACCAATTGCTAATACTAAGGCCATCAAAGTAAAAAGGTTAATTGAAAAATCAAAAAAATAAATTGATAAAAAAGTTGAGATTAATGAAACAGGTAAAGCTATTAAAGGGACAACCAAAGCTCTAAGATTGCCTAGAAATAGATAAATAATAATAGTCACCAATATTAATGCAATGATGAGTGTTTTATAAACTTCTTTAATAGCAGATTTTATATAATTACTTCTATCAAACGAAACTTCTAAGGTAGTGCCTGGTGGTAAACCAGGTTTTAGTTCTTTAATCTTTTTTTTGATCCCATTAGCTACAGCGATAGTGTTCGCATCTGACTGTTGATATATCCCTATACCAACAACTTGCTTTCCGTTACCTTTAAAGAGAGTTCTTGTTGACTCAGCTCCCAATTCGACTCTTGAAATATCTGACAAAGTTATGATTGAACCGTCTTTAGCTCTTTTTAGAGGAAGATTTTTATAATTCTCAACTTCTTTATAAGCCTTATCCAGTTTTATAGTCAGATCGATATCTCTTGATTCAATTCGCCCAGCTGGGAATTCTGTATTTTCACTTCTTAGGACTGCTTCTACATCTTGAGTGGTTAGATCTCTTGCAGCTAAAGCGATTGGATCTAGCCAAACTCTGAGTGAAAGTTCTCTTTGACCACCAAGACGAACTCTTCCCACGCCATCAACAGTCGAAAAAGTATCAGTTAAATATCTATCAGCATAATCAGTCAACTCTAGATCAGTCATTGTTTCAGAATTGAAAGATAACCACATAGTAGTCCTCATCCCTGCACTTTGTTTGAAAATTTCAGGCTGTTCTGCTCCCTCCGGTAAATTATCTAAAACTCTTGATACTGAACTCCTAACATCGTTAGCAACATCATCTAAATCTAGATTAGTTTCAAAAGTGAGTGTAATTCTTGAGCTTTCATCCTCACTAAAAGAGTCAATCGTTTCCAAACCTGGTGTTCCCCCAACAAAATCTTCAATTTTTTGAGTTATTTGAGTGTCAACGATTTCTGCGGAGGCACCTCTATAATCAGTTTGAATAGTTACAACAGGAGGCTGGACATCTGGAAGTTCGTCAGTGGGAATTTCTTGAAAAGTAACAAGACCAAATATCACTAGCACTAAACTCATTACTGATGCTACTACAGGTCTTTTTATAGATAAGTCTGTTAAAAACATTTAATTTCTAGAATTGATAATTTTTATTTTGGCCTTATTTCTTACTTTTGATACACCTTCTGTAATCACATAGTCACCTTCATTTATTCCAGATACAACAGAAACTTTACCGAAATTTCTTTTACCTATTTTAATATCTATTTTTTCAGCAGTATCATCTTTTACTTTATAAACAAAAGCGGTGCTCCCTTGGATTGTTATAGCACTTTCAGGAACACCGATTTGATTTATTTCGTCATATATGACTTTTACAGTCATTAATTGACCTGGGATTATCTCAAAACTTGAATTATCTACCAAAACTCTGGATAAAATTGATCTTGTAGAAGGATCTATTCTTGAGCTAATTGCATCAATTTTTCCTTGAAAAATTTTATTAAATGCCGAACTCGTAATATCTGCCCTTAGTCCTTTTTTAAGTATACTTACATAATTTTCTGGAACTTTAATATCTATTACTATCTTTTTTAAATCATCTAAAGTCACAATTAAACTTTCTGAGCCTAAAACACCTTGAGCGATTTCTCGTTTTCCTAATTTTCCCTCAAAGTCAGCAATTATTTCTTTGCCACTTTTGAGCCTTAAAATTACTTCACCTTTTTTTACAAATCTATTATCAATATTTAACTTTCCAGATACTTCACTTGTTTTGACTCTATAAGTCTTTGAATTTTGAGCAATAGCCGTTCCAAATGTTTCAATGCTTTTATAAAATAAAGATTTTTCAACTTGTTTAACAATTACTCCTGGAGCAGGTCTTACACTAAACTTTTTTTTGAAGTGCAAGCCTATAAAATGTCTTGCAGCTATAATTGCGAAAATACTAATAAAAAAGACGATTAAAAAAATTTTTAATTTTGAAAATGTTTTCATTTTTTTTCTAGTCCGTATTCTGACCATGAGCCGTCATAGATAGTTGGCTTTTTACCACTTATGATAGAATTAGCTAGTCCTAAAATACATGCAGTAACACCAGATCCACATGTAAAAGCTATACCTTTGTATATGTCTATTTGATTTTGATTAAAAACATTGATCAATTCATCTCTCTTTTTAAAAGTGCGATCTTCGTTTAAAAGTAATTGAAAAGGCAAATTTTTAGAACCTTCAATATGACCACTTCTCAACCCTTTTCTTATTTCTGGCTGTATACCTAAAAATCTTTGTTTACTTCTAGCGTCTATAAGCTGAAATTTTTTACTTGATATATTATCTTCAACTTGTCTCTTATTTATAACAATTGATTTATGCTCTATTGCTTTATAATCTGATCTAGAAATTTTTATAGATTCCTTCGAAGTTGGTCTTCTTTCCTTTAACCACTTTTTAAAATCTCCATCTAACACTGAAACAAGATTAGCATCATGACCAAAGTAAATAAAAGTGTACCAAACTCTACATGAGCTGTAGACTTCAGAATTATCATAGATAACTATATGGTCAGAGTTTTTTAAACCTAGGTTGGAAACGATTTCTTCCCATTTTCGCATTGAAGGTAGCATATGTGGTAACGAAGTATTCTGATCTGAATTCTTGTCTAAATCAAAAAAAACTGAATTTTTTATACGATTCAACTTAAATTCTTCCTCTGCATTTCTATCTGAATTAGGCAAACACCAGGTAGCGTCTAGTATTTTTACTTGGTCAATATTTTTTTCCAACCATTCCGTGGTGACAAGTTGTTTCATTATCTGTTCTTTTCAAAGTATCTTTGATGATATTCTTCTGCTTTACAATAATTTTTAAGTCGAGAAATATTGGTTTGAATTTTCCCATTAACCTCTTTATTAAAAATTTCTAAAACTTCTTTTGCTTCTTTTTTTTGATCTTCATCTTCATAGAAGATTTCACTTCGATATTGAGTTCCAATATCTGGAAATTGCATATCTTTTTGGGTAGGATCGTGCATCTTAAAAAATAAATCTAAAATTTTTTTGAATGAAATTATTTTCTCGTCAAAAGTCAATCTTATAACCTCAGCATGACCGGTATTTCCCTTGCAAACTTCTTCGTATGATACGATAGGATTATGCCCACCAGCATAGCCTACCTCAGTATCCATTATACCAGGTTTATTTTTAAAGTTTTCCTCAGGGCCCCAGAAGCACCCTAGTCCGAGTGTACATTTCCTCATAAGTTAATTATACAGATAATGAGGATATTAAATTGTTAACACGAAATCAATTAGGCGTATTGTACGGTATTGCTTCAGTTGCATGTTTTGCGATGATGGATGCAAGTGTTAAATGGCTAGATATGTTTCCTGTAGGTCAAGTTTTGTTTTCAAGGTTCTTTTTTGGCTTGATACCAATTTTGATGCTTGTTCCTCGAAGTGAATTTAAAACTTTTTATAAAACAAATAGACCCAAGTTGCATGCATTTAGAGCAATCACAGGTACGTTAGCAATAATTGCTTTATTTATAGCACTTAGAGAAATACCTCTAGCTGATGTAGTAAGTTTAACTTTTGGTGGCCCTATTTTCGTTACGTTAGGATCAATATTTTTTTTATCAGAAAAAGTTGGAATTAAAAGGTGGCTTGCAGTTTTAATTGGGTTTTTTGGAATGCTGCTTATTGTAAAACCTGCTTATGAAGAATTAAATATATATTATATCTTTCCAATAATTTTTTGTATTTTTTTTGCTTGTGTCGCTTTAAGCATAAGAAGTCTTTCTTCAACAGAACCTAATTATAGAATAGCGCTTTATTTCTCACTTTTAAGTATGATTGTAGGATTATTAACTTTACCGTTTGGATGGGTAATGCCAAACACATTTGAATTTTTTCTTTTAATTTTTACAGGACTTGTTGGTTCAGTGGCTAATATACTTTTGACTGTTTCATTAAGGTTTGCTGAAGCTTCACTAGTAACTCCAACTAAATATTTAAATCTAGTTTTTGCGATTCTATTAGGTTATTTTATATGGGGTGAAATACCAAAACTTTTAACACTAGTTGGAGCTGGATTAATAATTATAAGTTCTGTGATTATTTTTATGAGAGAGTCTAAGCTTAAAAAAAAGGTAGTAAGCTCTAGACCATGAGAAATTATCCAAGTTATTGGTTAAAAGCTATTAAGATTTTATCTAGGAAAGATAAGGTTTTAAAAAAACTTATACTAAAATATAATGATAAGTTCTTGACAACTAGAAAAGATATTTTTTACTCTCTTTGTAAAAGTATAGTTGGTCAACAAATAAGTGTTTCGGCAGCTAATTCAGTATTTAAAAATTTTCAGATGAAATCTAAAAAAATTAATCCTGTTAATGTATCTAAGTTGTCTTTATCTCAACTTAAATCTTGTGGTTTAAGTAGACAAAAAGCTTTAGGTATAAAAGAACTGTCAATTAAATTTGTAAAAAAAGAATTCGATCCAAAACTAATAAATAAAATGAGTGATGAAGATGCTATAATATATTTATCAAATCTTAGACAGATTGGAAGGTGGAGTGCTGAAATGATATTATTGTTCACTTATAACCGATCAAATATATGGCCGCTGCAGGATATCGGTCTACTCAGAGCAATCTCCAATAACTATAAAAAGAAATACTATCCCCCAAAAAGTTTTTTGAATAAACTATATAAAAAGTTTACTCCTTATTGTTCAGTTGCCACATGGTACCTTTGGCGTAGTATTGACGATGAGCCAATTCAGTATTAAACCCCTTCAACTGTTTGATGTTGTCGATCTACAAAACCATTAAGTATCGAATGCGCAGCTTGATATTCTTTTGACTTATAAAAGTTATTTGCCTCATCATAGGATGGAAACTCAATTACAACTGTTCTTGGAGATTTATCGCCTTCATTAGATGTTGATCTCCCACCCCTTATTAAAAATTTACCTTTATATTTTGCAACTGCTGCTCTAGCTTTGACCGCATATTCACTCAACTTTTCCTCATTATTTATATTTTTATAAACACAAACTACATATCCTTTCATTTACAACTCCTTTAAAATAAATTAGCTTTCTTCATGGCAGATAAACTTATCATTGATTGGAAAGAGTACAATCTAATCGTAGAAAAACTGGCCATACAGATTCATAAAAGTGGTTTTAAGCCTAATTTACTCATTGGAATTATGAGGGGAGGCGCTCCAATTATTGATGTATTGAGTCGTGTATTTAAATTAAAATGTGCTTATTTAGCAGTAGAGTCCTATTCTGGTGAGGGTGTCGAAGATCAACAAGGAGATTTAGTTTTTTCAAGGGAAATGAGTTCAACCGTTCAAGAAATGAGAGGAAATATTCTATTATGTGATGATTTATCTGATACTGGAATTACATTAAACAAAAGTATCGATTGGTTAAAAAAATACCCATCTTTGAAAGGAAATATAAAAGAAATTAAAACAGCTGTCCTATGGAAGAAAAAAGACTCTACTTTTGAACCTGATTTTTGTGCACAAAGATTAGACAGCAATCCCTGGATTGTTCAACCGTTTGAGCATTATGAAGAAATAAAAGTTGAGGACTTAATAAAGAAACATCAGAAAAATTAAGGGCCAGAGTTACCTGGCCCTAAACTTTTAAGCTACGTAGAAACTTATTACGCTGAATACTGCAATTACCCAAATAGCTGGCGAAGTTTTTCCAAATTTACCAGTAAAGATTTGAATTAATGCATAAGAAATGAATGCAAGAGCTATACCATTACTAATACTGTAAGTTAAAGGCATAGTTATCATAGCTACAACAGCTGGACCTGACTCAGCTATATCTTCCCATTCAATATCTGTTATATTTCTTACAAATAAGATTGCAACATATAGCAACGCAGCACCGTCAATTTCTTTAGGCAAACTTGTCGCTAATGGTGAGAAAAATAAACAAGCTAGAAATAAAATTCCTATGACAAGAGAAGTCATTCCAGTTCTACCCCCGGCTTTTACTCCCGCGCCTGATTCCACATAGCTTGTAACAGTCGTGGTACCCATCATTGCACCTGCAACAGTTCCAACGCTATCTGAGAGCATAGCCTTATTTATATCTTTAACTTTACCTTGTTTATCCACTTTTCCTGCAACGTTAGCAACTGAAGTTAAAGTTCCTGCTGTATCAAAAAAGTCTATAAACAATAAAGTGAACACGATAGATGCCATGCCAGCCGTTAGTGCAGCTTTCAGATCAAAATCAAAAAGATAAGTCATTGGCGGAATAGACCCAACAACTCCGTTAAATTTTGCTAAACCCGTAGCCCAAGCGATTATACTAAAAAGAAGAATACCTATAATAATATTTCCTCTTATTTTCATTTTTTCTAAAACAATCATAAAAACAAAAGTTAAACATCCTAATAGCACTAAGGGATTTTTAATATCGCCAAGAGTAACAAGTGTTACTGGATGGTCTCCCACCACACCCATTATTTCTAGTCCTATAATTGCCAAAAACAATCCAATTCCTGCTCCTATTCCAAGTTTTAAGCTTCGAGGGATAGAATTAATCAGCCATGCTCTCAAGGGTGTAAGGGATATAGCTAAAAAAATCACTCCAGCAACTAAAACAGCTCCTAAAGCTGCTTGAGGGGTGTAACCCATTCCTGCAACTACACCGTAGGCAACAAAAGCATTTATTCCCATTCCTGGCGCAAGCCCTATTGGCCAAGTTTTTCCATAAAATGCCATAATGAAACAAGCCAAAGATGTTGCAATTATTGTAGCAGTAAAAACTGCACCAAAATCAAAAAAACCTTTTTCTGTTCCAGCGAATTCGCCGGATAGGATAAAGGGATTTAAAAACATGATATAAGCCATTGTAAGAAAAGTCGTTACACCAGCTATTACCTCAGTTTTAAAATTTGTTTTGTGTTTTTTATATTCAAAATATTTTTCCATCATAAAAAAGAACCTCCAAGAGAATTAATTACTCTATATATTTGATAAAATCTTAAATAAATCTTGCACATCTGATAAGATTCAACCCAGAGTAAATATATCTGTTTATAACTTTTCGTTATAAAATAAAGAAAAAATGAAAAAAAAATATTTGAACATTTTATACACATTATTTTTGGTTTTATTGCTAGGATGTCAGACTGTTTCAAATAAAATTGAAGATACAACAGCTCAAGAACAAAAAGAATTGAGCAATTGGCTTAACAAAAAAGAATCAGAATTAAAGAGATTTTACGGACAACCTAATAAGGTTGAATTTTTAAAATCAAGAAACAGAAATTACGTCTATATTACAGAAAAATATAAAATAAAGTGTGTAAGAAAATTTGAAGTTAACACTAGAAATGTGGTAGTAGGCTTTAGCAGTAAAAACTGTTTTTAAAGCATGAATGAAAATACAAAATCCAAATTTGTAAACTATTTTATAAAAGGAATTAAAAATACTGATCAAGTCAAAGTTGGAGTTGAGCATGAAAGATTTTTATTTATTGGCAAAGATAGAAATAGAATTGATTATAATACATTAAAGAAGTTATTTGAAAATCTTAAAAAGGAAAATTGGTCTCCAATTTTTGAAGACTTAAATCTAATTGGAATGCAGAGAGGAAATCAAAAAATTACAACTGAACCAGGGTTTCAATGCGAACTCTCAGGCGAGCCACTAGAAAATATTCATCAAGTATGCAGCGAAAGTTCTAATTTTTTAAATGAAATTAAAAAAGCAAGTAAGGGACTTGACGTTAGTACTATTTCAATAGCTTTCGATCCTTTCAATGATCTTGAAAATATCCCAAAAAGTCCGAAGAAAAGGTATAGAATAATGACCTCTGAAATGCCTAAACATGGAAAATTAAGTTTAGATATGATGTATAATACATGTGGTATTCAAGTTAATTTCGACTATACCAGCGAAAATAATTTTGAAAAAATTTTTAGAGTTGGAAATTATTTAACTCCTCTTTTTATAGCATTGTATGCTAATTCTCCTTTTAAAAATAAAAAACTAACAGGTTTTTATTCTTACAGAAACAAAGTGTGGCAACATACTTCAAGGGGAGGAATTATGCCAATAGCTTTTGAAAAAGTAACTTTCGAAAAATATTTTGATTATATAATTAATTGCCCTGTTTTATTTATAGTTAAAGATAAAAAATATATTCAAACTAATGGTGAAACTTTTAAAGATTTCATTGATGGAAAAATTAGAAGATTTAAAGATAAAGCGACCTTAAATGATTTTGAAACTCACCTAGCAACAATTTTTACTGAGGTAAGATTAAAACAATTTGTGGAATTTAGGTCTTTAGATACGTGCGATTGGGAATGCTTCTGCGATGGTCCCGCTTTTTTTACTGGTTTATTGTATTCATCTTTTTTAGAAGAAGTTTTTAGTATTATTAAAAAATGGAGAAAAGAAAACGTAATGAATGCCTACATGCAATCTCCAAAAAAAGGTTTAGAAACTGAGCTCGAAGGTAAAACTTTATACGAGTGGGGAAAAGTTTTTTTAGATTTATCAAAAGCGGGATTAATAAAAAGAGGAAAAAAAAATAAGAAAAACCAAGATGAGACAATTTATTTAAAGCATACAGAAAATGTACTTAAAAATAAAAAGAATAGAGCTCAATTGTTAATAGATAAATACAACAAAAATAATAATTTGGACTTTTTTAAAAATGAAAAAGAAAATTTTAGCCATTCAGGGCTCTGAAATTAACAAGATAAACTATAAAACTGACACGTCAATTTTATTAGGGTTAGAGGCGCAAAAAAGAAAATTTGATATCTATTATTATGAACCAAAAGATTTGAGCTATAATAATGGAAAAATCTTAGCTAAAAGCTCTAAAATTTATATATCAAATGAATATATGTATCCTATTAAAAAAATAAAAAGTACTAATTTAGATTTATCTAAGGTGAAAATATTATTAATCAGAAATGAGCCACCTTTTAATCAACAATACATAAATACTACATTTATTTTAGATCGTCTTTCAAAGAATATAAAAATAATTAACCACCCTAAGTCAATTAGAGAAGTTCCTGAGAAACTTTTTTCACTAAAATTTATTAAGTTTATGCCTCCAACACTAATTAGTGAAAATTTGGGGGAAATTAAAACTTTTTTTGAAAAACATAGAAACAATATAGTTATCAAGCCTATTGAAGGATATAGTGGTAACGATGTCAGACTAATCAAGAAATTTGATAAAAAAAAAATTACAAAATATTTAAAAAAATATAATCATATAATTTTCCAAAAATATATTGCAAAAATTTCAAGAGGAGACAAAAGAATTTTTATAATAAACGGAAAAGTAATGGGCGCAATTTCTAGAATACCTAGAAAAGGCAGCATTCTCTCTAACATGAGCAAAGGGGCTTATGCGAAAAAAATTGATATCAACTCTAAAGAATTATTGATTAGCAAAAAAATTGCTACTGAATTGAAAAAAAATAACATTTATTTTGCCGGGATTGATTTTGTTAATGGGAAACTTATAGGAGATATAAATGTCACAAGTCCAACTGGGCTTAAAACTTATTATGATTTGACGGGAATTAATTTAGCAGAGTATTTTTTTGATAATATATGATACTTGCGGAGAAGTTCTCCGCAAGTAAGGTAAACTTATTTTATTTCAATAAGTCTTTTTTTCTTTATTTCTGGAATGATTTTTTCACAAGAAATAGTCAGTAAACCATCTTTAAGCTCGGCACCATTCACTTTTACATCATCTGCAATTGTAAACGATCTAGCAAAAGATCTTTGTGATATTCCTCGATGAATAACTTCATCAACTTCTTTTTCTTCAGTTCTTTTAACATCTTTTGTTTTAACAGTTAAAAGATTATCTTCATATTCAACTTCGACATCATCTTTGTTAAAACCAGCAACTGCTACTTCAATAGCATACTTATCTTTGCCTGCTTTTCTGATATTGTATGGCGGGTAATTGCTTTGTACGGCAAGACTGCCATTTCCTAACATTGATTCGAATTGATCGAACATGTCATCGAATCCAATGCTAAAAGGTCTAAGTGAATTAAAGATCGATAGATCCTTACTTGTCATATATCCTCCTTTGTTAGCAAGGTTAAAGTCAGCCCCATTTGGCAACCGACAGATTAGATATGGTAATTATTTTTACTTTTTCAAGATTGTTATTTTAAAATTTTTGCAGATTTTAAAATAAAAGAATATTCTTCTGCTAGTTCTGTGATCGCATTGTCGCGGCCAGACATTCCTCCATGACCTGCTGCTTCCATTTTGCATTTTAACAATTGAACATTATTATCAGTCTTTGTCTCTCTAAGTTTTGCAATATATTTAACTGGTTCAGAGTAAAGGACTCTGTTATCAAACAAAGATGTGGTAATAAGCATCGGTGGATAATCTTTTTTTTTAAGATTGTTATAAGGTGCATAAGATAAAATATATTTAAAATACTCCTTACTTTTTATCGGATTTCCCCACATTTCCCATTCACCTGGCGTTAACGGTAACTTTTCATTTAACATAGTTGTCATTGTATCTACAAATGGAACTAACAAAAGCATTCCAAAAAATAAATCAGGCGCCATATTAGCTACAGCTCCACCTGTAAGTCCTCCAGCGGATCCGCCATAAAAACAAATTCCACCTTTGTATGTGTATCTTTGTTCTATAAGATGATTGGCGCAAGCTATGTAATCTAAAAAAGTATTTTTCTTAAATTTTTTTTTACCTTTTTCATGATGTCTATCTCCTAAATCCCCTCCACCTCTTACATGAGCTATTGCAAAAGTAATTCCTCTATCAATTAAACAAAATCTTGATGCACTAAAAGATGGTGATATACTATGTTTGTATGCTCCGTAGGCATATAAAAGAATTTTTGATTTTCCATCTTGTTTTGCTGTTTTCAATCTAACTAAACTAATAGGTATCATTTGACCATCATGAGACTCGGCTTTTATTCTTTCAACAACGTAGTTACTAGAGTCGTGACCAGATGGAATTTCTGTTTGTTTTACTAATTTTTTTTGCTTTGAGATGATGTCATACTCATACACTTGTCCTGGAGTTGACATACTCTCCCAACCAACTCTTATCATTGTAGTATTTGTATCTCTTTGCATTAAAGAAACACTGGGAACACCTATTGGCTCATCTGAAATTTTAATTTCTTCCTCTTTGTTAGATTTAATATTTCTTACAAACAGTTTTGAGATAGCATCAGATTTTTCTGATCTAAGAATATAATCATCTAAAAATTCAAATCCCCCGATAACAGTTTCTTTTTTAGCGGGGATAAAAACTTCAAATTTATCTATCTGATTAGTTTTACATCTGAGTACCTTGTAATCCCTAGCCTCCTCATTAGTGTGTACATAAAAATATCCTTGCCAAGAATCTATTGAATAACGAACATCATTTTTTCTTTTTTGAAAAAGCGTGGGTTTAATTTCTTCAGTATCAGTAGGGAAAAAATATTCTTCAGTTGTGATATGATCAGAAGACCCAATAATGAAAAATTTTTCATCAGAAGTAATGCCAATACCACAAGTAAAAGTTTCATCTTTTTCCTCAAATATTAACTGATCTTGGTCTGTCGATGTTCCAAGGATATGTTTAAATATTTGTCTTGGTCTATGATATTGATCTAATTTTGAGTAGAAAAAGCTTTTATTATCTAAAGCCCATGTGACGCTTCCGCTTGTATTTTCAATTACATCTTTTTCATTTTTTCCTGTTCTAAGATCTCTTAGATAAATTGTGTAATATTCTGATCCTTTTAAATCTAGAGAGTAAGCAATAAAATTATCACAATAAGAAGTGCTCACAGTGCCAACTCCAAAATACTCTGAACCAGAACTCTTTTTTTCCAAATCACCATCAAAAAAAACTTCCTCAGATTTAGAGCCATCAACGAGTTGCCTCATTCTCTTACCATAATTACCCTTAGTTTCTGTTTTTGACCAATAATAATATTTTTTATCTTTATATTTTAATCCAGTATCATCTAATTTAATTTTTCCTTTTATTTCGTTAAATAAATTTTTCTGTAATTCTTTAATGTCTGTGAAGTAGTCTTCGGTTATTTTGTTGTTAGCTTCTATGTAATCCTTGACCTCAGTATTTAACTTTTTTGGATCCTTTAAAACTTCAAGGATATTAGGCTGATCAACCCATGAATAATCATCTTCTAGTGGAATCCCGTGATATTTTTTCGTAGTCTTTATTTTTTTAAGTTTTGGTATATTCATACTAGGAAATTATATGAATTTGTTTTTGTTGGGAATTATCATTTTCGTCGTAATCTACCTTTTTCTAAATTGGTTCGCTAGGGCTAGTTCAAAAAAGATAGCTACAACTATAAAAAAAATTGCGATTTATATATCATTAATTCTAGCTGTACTATTCACAATTGGCGGTAAATTCATCTTCAGTCTTCCAATGTGGTTGATCTTGCTCTCTGGTCTCAAGATCAAAGGATTTACTGCTCTACAAATGTATCAATTATGGAGATTAATTCAATTCATGAAAAATAACGCAGGAAGATTTTCTCAAGGTCAATTTGGTCAAACTCCAGGATCATCAAGCCTTACATCAGATGAGGCTTATAAATTGCTAGGATTAAAAAAGGGTGCGAGTAAAGAAGAAGTATTAAAAGCAGCCAATCAATTACAAAAAAAAATTCATCCTGATATGAACCGCAACGTAGACAGTTCTAGATTGAGTCAATTAGTAAATGAAGCAAAAGAAAAAATATTAAAAACTGATTTTAGTTAGTTAAAAGTTCAATACATTTATTATAAACCTTATCAAAAGAGATCTTATCTGCACCCAAAGTATCATGGGTTGTTGTCTCTTCAGTCTCACCTTCTGGGGTAATTACATTAATATTTTTTGAATACTTTCCATAAGCAAGAACTGGACTATCCATAAATAAAGCTACAGTTTTTAAATTAAGAGCGGCACTGATATGCATAAAACCTGTATCGTTTCCGCAGTATAAATTACAATTTGCTATAATCGGAAGTATTTCATTTATCTTTAAGTTGTTTAAAGAAATACAATTAGATCCTATATTTGAATTCGATATTTCATTTATTAAAACCTGGTCGTTTTTTCCAGCTGCTAAGTAAAATTTCGATGGAAATTTTTGATTTATTTTTTCACTTAATTTAATAAAATTTTTTATTTCCCAGCGTTTAGTCGGTCCGGATGCACTAATACCTAATACAATACATTTATTATTTAATGACATATTTTTTTGAGCTTTTAATATCTTATCCTGATTGACAAAGAGTTTTGGTTGTGTTGATACAATTTTATCAATTTCATTCTCAGTAAAAATTTTTGCTGTATTGACAACATGTTGCCCCTTTTTTTTTAATAGAGGATATTGAGCAATTTTTTTGATACCTGCAAATTTACAAACTAAAAAATATCTTACTGAACTATTAAATATAAAAACTTTATCAAATTTTTTTTCTTTAATATCTCCTATCAACTTTATAAATCCATTTAAACCGTCGTGGCTACCAGTATTATCCTCTAAGCGATCTAATGTTATCACTTCTTTGATATGAGGATCGTCTTGAAAAAGATCTTTTGCTCTAGTATTTTCTTTAGCTAGTATGGAAACTGGTTTTTCATATTTTTTCGAGATTTCATGTATATAATTCAGGTGAATTATACAGTCTCCTAGCCCAACTTTATTTATCAGAATCAGAACTTTCATTTTTAGAACTTATATTATAATTTATTTCAATAAATTGGGACAATAAGATGTTGAAACGAGGCGTATACGCAGCAAGTTTAAGTGTTTTAAATAAAGACTTAACGTTAAATGTTGAGGCTACTATTTCTCACGCTGAGAACCTAATCAAAAACGGATTACATGGATGTTTCTTTTTTGGAAGTACTGGAATGTCACAACTAATTTCTAAAAATGAAAAAATGGAGCTAATTTCAAAAATTTCTACACACAAACAAAGGAAACACTTTTATTTAGGTACAGGCTGCAACAGTCTTAATGAAAATATTGAGTTAATAAAATATGCAAGTGAGTTTAACTTTAATACGATTTTGTTAATGCCAAGCGCATACTATGTTGGAAACTCTGACGAGGGAGTTTTTGAGTTTTACAAAAAAATAATATCAGCATGCCCAAAAGTCAAAATTGTAATTTATAATTTTCAAAAACTATCTGGTTATATTTTTTCAACTGACGCAATTACAAAATTGGTTGAGTCATTTCCAAAAAATATAATTGGAGTTAAAGACTCGTCTTACAATTTATATGAAAATTTAAAAATTAAAAATTTTTTAATATTTCCGGGTAGTGAGGCTAAACTTCTTAAAGGATTAGAAAAAGGATCTAGCGGTGTTATAAGTGCAGTAACTAACTCAACGCACTCCTTAGCCAGAAAAGTATTTGATGATTTTGAAAATAAGATGCCGCAAACAAAAAATGATCAATTAATAGGTGTTCGTGAAACCTTCGACGGCTATAATTTAATATCAGCTTTGCACAGTTTTCATTCGATAAAAGATGAAAATTATAAGAATATACTACCTCCACTCACTTTGTTGGGTGAGCAAAAACTGAAAGAACTTATTAAAAAATTACAAAAACTAAAATTTATTAGTGAAAAAAATATAGCAGCGTAATTTATGATTTTAGCAAAATTATTTACAAAAATTTTTAAAGAGGGAGGAATAATACTAATTGATTCTGAAAATCAAAAATATATTTGTGGTTCACCAAGACAAATTAACCCTATAACTTTAAAACTTTTGAAAAAAGATTTAAATTGGAAAATTCTACTGAATCCAGAACTTGAGTTTCCTGAAGGTTTTATTAGAGGAGATATAGTCATTGAAAATGCCTCATTGAAGGAATTTTTAATGGAAGTTCTGAAAAATCTAGGAAGAAGTGAAGTTAGCACAGCAAGTATTTTTTTTAAAAAAGTTTATCAAGCATGGAGATTTATCTCTAATTTTAATTTTCCAGGTAAATCTAAAAAAAATGTTGAAGCTCATTATGATATTGGTGGAAGAAAAGGTGAAATTCTTTATGATGTGATGCTTGATAAGCACCATCGTCAATATAGCTGTGGTTATTGGAAAGAAGAAACTGAAACTTTAGAAGAGGCACAAGAAAATAAAATCCAACATATAATAAAAAAACTTGATATTAAAAAAAATCAAACAGTTTTAGATATTGGTTGTGGATGGGGCGGACTTTGTTTTGAGATAGCAAAACAGTATGACTGTGAAGTAACTGGAATTTCATTAAGTACCAATCAAATAAATTATTGTAAAGAGAAGGCTAAGAAGTTAGGTTTGGAAAATCAAGTTAAATTCGAATTAATAGATTATAGATTAGTAAAGGGAAACTACGATCGTATTGTATCAGTAGGTTTTGGGGAACACCTAGGTGTAAAGTTCTATAACACTTTTTTTAAGAAAATTAACAGTATACTTAATGAAAATGGAAATTTCCTATTTCATCTAATTGGTGTAGTGGACAAACCTTCTGCTCCAAATCAATTCATAAACAAATATATTTTCCCTGGGGGTGTATGTCCCTCACTGAGTCAGCTTATAAAACCAATAGAGAAAACTGGTCTAATCGTTGCTGACACAGAAACTTTAATAAGACACTACGATAAAACACTTGAGACTTGGCTAGAAAGATTTTTAGCAAAAAGGAATGAGATAAAAGATTTATTTGATGAAAAATTTTGTAAAATGTGGGAATTTTATTTAGCAAGCTGTGCGGCAGCTTTCAGATACCGTGATCTTGTTGTTTTTCAATTACAAATTGTCAAGAACTTTCAATCTGCTCATAGAACAAGAGACTATATATATTCATAAAAACTGTTATTAAATAAAATGACAGTATGAAAAGAAAAAAAAAGAAACTTAAAAAAATTAAGTCAATAAAATCAAAAAAATTCAGATCAAAAAAAAGAGCTAAAAGACGAAAAAAAATTACCAAAAAAAAATCAATAATAAAAAGAATTGTTAAAAAAAAAGGAAAAAAAACCAAGTCAAGAAAAAAAAAATTAATTCCGTCAAAATTCAAAAACAAAAAAACCCAAAAAACAAGAGCGATTGTATCGGGAATTTTAAGTTTAAGCGATAAATTGAGATCAATGCTCAGATTTAATTTTAATCTAGATAAATCTCTACAGGATTTCTTTCAAGGTATTTCTAATCGAGTTTCAAATATTAAAAAAGTTATTCAAGAAGAAAGAGAGAAACAAAAAAAAATTAAAATTCAAGCGATGCAGAAAGAGAAAATAGAAGCACAAAAACGTTTTAAACAACAAGAACAGCTTGTAATTAAATCTAAAGAACTTGAACTTAGAGAAGAAAAAAAATTAGGCCGTGAGCGAAAGATAGAATTGAGAAAATTTATAAGATTGGAGCAAGCTGAACTTAGAAAAGAGCAAGCGGAGAAACAGAGAAAATTTTTAGAACAAATTGCTTTAGAAAAAAAGATAGAACAATTTAGAAAAAGAGAGGCTCTAGAAATAAAAAATTTGGAGAAATATGTACTAAGCCAACAAAGAGAGTCTTACGAGGAAGTTCAACAACGCATAGAGAGAATTAAAGAAAAATATAGATCTTTAAGAGAACAAAAAGTTAATGAAGCAATCAGAGAAAGAGTTGCTCAACTGGGAATTAAAATCGAAGATACAGATAATAAGGAAACTTTATTAGAAAAAGAGAGAATTTATAATCAGGAACGAGAAAAAATTGAGTATGCTTTAGAAAGCTTTTACAGATCCGCTCATAGTTTATGCTTTCAAATAAACAAAAGATATATTCCAAAATATTTGAGTATTATGAGGGTAGTTGATCGAAGATTTGAGACTGGTGAAATATTTATAAAATGGGATGATACCGCAGAGGATGATTGGTTAATTTTAATATACATTAAAGATAATTCACCTGATGAAGGAATTATAATTGAAGATAAATCAAATCCAGAAAAACATAACTCTTATGAATTTAAACCAACTGAAATATTTAAAGCCTCAGATCTTATGGTGGACTCGTTAACTAAATTACTTGATAGAGAAAGAAATAAAAAAAAAGTTAGTTGATAAGGTCTTTTAATTTTTTAATTTCACCAATTTTAAATATAATTGCATCATCTTTTTCATAGCCGAACTTTTCAGCATTTTCTTTAAACCTTACGGGAGGTTCCCAGATCGGCTCTAAACTTAATATTGCTGTTCCCCAATGCATTCCTATAACTTTTTTTACTTCTAAGTCTCTCATTAAAGATAAAAGCTCTTCAGGGTTTGCGTGGGCTGTAGATTTATCCTTGACCGGAACCAGTGGATAGAAATTATAAGCGCCCAAATTTCCAAAACCCAAATCGATAGGACCAAATTTTTTTCCTAATTCTTTGTAAAATGGTGCTGGCCCAGTATCACAGGCAAAAAAGATTTTTTTATCTTTGTATTCAATTAAAAAGCTACCCCAAAGTGATCTATTTGTATTTCCATCTCCCCAGATCCATCGTTTGGACCAATGTTGACTCGGAAGCATTGTCACTGTGATTTCATCATTAATCTTAATTTTATCAAACCAATCCATTTCTTTAACAGTATCTTTTTTATATCCATTTTTTGTGAAATATTTCCCAAGCTTGAGAGGCACAAGAACTTTAGTATCCTTATAAGGAAAGTTTTTTATCGTACGAATACTCATGTGATCATAATGATTGTGTGTCAATAAGAATAAATCTATTTTTGGAAGTTCTTTAAGAGTTAAAGGAGACTCTATGTATTTCTTGGGCCCAAATACCATTGGCCCATAATTCTTTTCGAAAACTGGATCAGTGATAATTGTAGTATTTCCAAGTTTAATTAGAAAGCTCGCGTGATCAAGCCACATCACATATGAGCCGGACTTATGTTTTTTAAGATTTTTTAAAACTATTTTTTTATCAATTACATGTTCAGGTGGATAATCAATCTTAAGTTTCTTTTTTTCTTCCCTAAAAACTTTCCAATCCCATTTAAAATTAGGATCCCTTTTTGGACCTCCCTCAAGGTTTCTAAAAGCATATAATTTTCCGTCTTTATAAATATGGTGATAAGGTTTTTTTTCCATAGCATTTAAACTAATACTTAATGAAAATAATGTACACAGAATAAGGGGTATTCGCATACCCCTTATTAGCACAGACAATTAAATTTAAAAGGAAATTAAATATCCGAACAATTAGATTTATTTATTCTCTTATCAAATGATTTAAGTGCTTCCTTTGAAATGATCCAAACATACGAGCTTTCTTTTAAACCGTTTTCATTAGCAGCTGTACATCTTTTGCCAAATTTTACTTTGGCTATGTTGCCTCCAGCACAA
The DNA here is from genome assembly GCA_902595375.1 of uncultured Pelagibacteraceae bacterium. Lineage (GTDB taxonomy): Bacteria > Pseudomonadota > Alphaproteobacteria > Pelagibacterales > Pelagibacteraceae > Pelagilacustribacter. Next base: position 51,644 of record CACJPW010000002.1, read on the forward strand.
TTAGTTAACATTAACAACAAAATTAAAGTAGGTAATATTTTCATGATAATAAATTACGCTTAGAGTCTGTGCTTTGCTTGGCGAAATTTGGACTAAAAAAAGAAATTGAAACTTTATTGAATAAGATAAACTTTAGCCTTATGATTGAAATTATGTCCAAAAGCCACATTTATAAATTAAAGGTTTTTGTTGAAGATGTTGACTTTGGTCGAGTATTTTACTCTAGATATCTTCAGTATATCGAGAGAGCTAGAACGGAGCTGATCTACGAAAAATTTGGTCTTACTTTAACTCAACTTATGAATGAACATGATATTATGTTTGTTGTCAGGTCATGTAACATAAAATATCTAAAATCTGGCGTTTTCGAGGATAATTTATGTGTTGAAACAACTGTTTTAAAAAAAACCTACGTAAGACTAAACTTGCTTCAAGAGGTAAAAAGAGGTGCAGAAATTCTTGTCAGTGCGGATGTAGAACTAGCAGTTGTAGATCGAAGTGGGTCGATTAAAAAACTTACTAAAGATTTTTTTGCAAAAATTTAAATTTGGCTAATAAACGCCTAATATCTGCCCAAATTTACGCTTTAACTTACATTCAACTCAAGTTTGCAAAATTAGCAATACTCTTAGAGATCATAATAAACTATAAAAAATTTATGAGAATTAAACTAATAAGAAAAAACAAATTAAAAACCAACATTAATAAGAAATTTAAAAAAATCTCTCTATTTGAACTTCAAAATAGTCCAAAATTTCTCAATTTTAGAGTTCGAGCATAATCTTTTCTCCTAAATAAACCAGTGGCTTAATTCAATTAGGCCATTGTTTTTATATTAATAATTGTTAAATTAATCTGTGAAGCGTAATAAACCGAATAATAAAGTGGCAATCATTATGGGGTCTAAATCCGATTATTCTGTAATGAAAGAATGTGAACAAATTTTAAAGACTCTTAAGATTAAATTTCAATTATCAATTGTTAGCGCGCACAGAACTCCTAAAAGAATGTTTGAATTTGCAGAGTCAGCTTCAAAAAACGGCTTTGGTGTAATTGTTGCTGGAGCAGGAGGTTCAGCTCATTTGCCTGGCATGATGGCATCTTTATCTACCTTGCCAGTTATAGGAGTTCCAATTGAGTCAAAAAAATTAAAGGGTTTAGATAGCTTATTATCAATAGTGCAAATGCCACGGGGTTGTCCCGTAGCTACAATGGCAATAAACGGATCAATGAATGCTGGTTTACTTGCAGCTTCAATCATTGGAAATTTTGATGAAAAAATTAAATCAAATTTAGAAAAATGGAAACGTTTACAAACTAAATCTATTAAAAAAAAACCTTAATAAAATGACAACAAGCGTCCTAGGAATCATTGGTTCAGGTCAACTTGGTTCTTTGCTATGTCAGGCTGCAAAAAAACTTAATATAAAGACTATAGTAATTTCAGATGATGAAAGTGGTCCAGCGCAAAACTATTCAGATAGATTTATTTATTCAAAATATGATGACAAAAATAAGATTAGAGAATTTATAAATGGAGTAGATATCATAACTTATGAATTTGAAAATATTCCAATAAGTATTTTAAAAGAGATAAATAAAGAAAAAAAAGTTTTACCCAAACCTGAAATTAATAAGATTATTCAAAACAGACAATTAGAAAAAACGTTTGTAAATGATCTTGGTATCAAAACTACAAAGTGGGTATTTATAAAGACTGCCAAAGATGTTCAACAAAACAAAAATTTATTACCCGGAATTTTAAAGACAAATACGTTAGGTTATGATGGTCATGGTCAGTACGTTTTAAATTCCCTAGATGATGTAAAAAAAAATTGGTGTTTTACTGCAGATTACATATTAGAAAAAAGAGTAAATTTAAAAAAAGAAATTTCTGTAGTTGTTACAAGGTTTAAAAACAAAGAAATTTACATTTATGAACCAATAGAAAATATTCACAAAGACCAAATTTTAAAATACTCCAAAATTCCAGCTGATATAAAACCAAGTATTTTTAAAAAAGCTCAAGATAGCGCTAAGTTAATTGCAAATGAATTAGATTATATTGGAACAATGTGTGTTGAATATTTTATAGATCAAGATGATAACTTGTTGGTAAATGAAATTGCACCCCGAGTTCATAATTCAGGACATTTAACAATAAATGCATTTAATATTAGTCAATTTGAAAATCACATCAGAGCTGTTTGTGGATTAAAGAAAGAAAATGTTAAGAAAATAGCAAATGCTGAGATGAAAAATATATTAGGTAATGAAATACAGGATTATAGAAAGCGATCTTTTGAGTCAGATGAATACTTCTTTGATTATGGAAAAAAAATAATTAAAGAAAAAAGAAAAATGGGCCACTTGACGATTTTAAAAAAGTAAAATTATTTTATTGTTATTCGATGCATTATACGGCTACAATTTGTTATTTCACTTGCTTTATGCATCACACTGAGATTATCCCATAGGACTAAATCTCCTTTCGACCACTCATAAGAAAATATGAAATCTTCTTTGTTCACATGATCAATAAGAAAATTTTTAATTTTCTCACTTTCATCAATATTCTTAATTTTTATTAGATGACCCGGAGAAACATATAAAGATTTTTGTCCATTAACCTCTTGAACGATCGGGTGCTCAGCTTCTAAAACTTTTGAAGATTTAATTCCAGCTCTTTTTTCCAATTCAATTCTAGTTTTACTAATTGGTCCGGCAGATGAAAAAATACCTTTAGCATTTTTAATTTTTTGTTTAATCTCATCTGGAAGATTTTTGTACGCATTGAACCCAGAGGAAAAAATAGTATTGCCTTGTCCTACAGGAATTTCTATTCCCATAAGCATAGTATACCTCGGTCTATCTTTTTTCAAATATGATGTGTCCTGATGTAGCCAAGATCCTCCAAAAGCTAAACTTTTGTCACTAGGTTTTCTTTCTAAAACATTTATGTAAGGAAAATTTTCTAATCCTTTTAATCGTGGATACTCTACTAATTGCCCAATAGATTTAGCAAAATTTTGGTAGGCACTTGAGTCTAAATTTTGTTTTTTTATGAAAATTACTCCGTATTTATTAAGTATATCCTTAATTTGACCCGATAAGTCGTTATTTAACTTGTTTAAATTTACATCGTTAATGTAGGCACCAACGTTATTTTTACCTGGAGTTATGGAAATAGATTTCATTTAATTCACTGAATTAATTATTGATGGATCATTATTAATCGGATTATTAACATCTTTTGAAATTTCATGAAACTTTAAATTTGGTGGTTTAACGGAGTTCAATATTTCCATAGCATTTTTTTTAGTGTTCAAATAATTATTAATCTGGCCTTGATTAATAATCATTGGCTCTCTGTGATGGATGGTACTAATTTTTTCAGTAGCTTCTCTTGTAATTATACAAAACTGGTTATTTTGATATATACCTGCAAAATACATTAATTTGTCATCATCCTTGGTAAAATAATATGGAGTTTTTATTTTATCTTCTCTTTTCCATTCATAGTATCCATCAGCTGGAATAATACATCTTGATGTCTGTATAAGTTTCTTAAAAGTAACTTTTTCCATAAGAGTTTCTCTTCTTGCGTTAATAAGGGGGGAAAACTTATCCAATTTTTTAGACCAACTTGGTACTAATCCCCACTCATAAAGCTCAAGAGCCTTACCATTAGAATAGGATTTTATCACAGGTAATTTTTGAGTTGGGTGTGCATTATAATTATCTGTATCTTCAACCTTTATCTTTGTTTTTACTAAATCAGCAGTTTTAGTAACCGGTTTTCGAATACTGTATCTTCCACACATTATTTATTTTTTCTTTCTCTTTTAAGCTTTCTCTTTTCTTTTAAAGATAACTTTGCTTTTTTCATAAAGCTTCTATCTTTTTGGCTTTTTCCTGAATATCTTTTTGACATAATTAATCATCTATTATTTCATGAAATTGTTCACCCAGTCCATCTACTTTTAGGTGAAGTCTATCACCTGCCTTTAGAAATTCAGGTTTTTCCATTTCCATTGCCGTTCCTGCAGGTGTCCCAGTAGAGATAATTGTCCCAGGATACAAAGTCATAAATTGACTTAAATAAGAAACTAAAAAATTGAAACTGAAAATCATTCTTTCAGTATTTCCAGTTTGTCTTCTGTTGCCGTTTATATCTAACGCTAAATTAATATTATTTAAGTTTTTTATTTCATCTTTGGTAACAAGATAAGGCCCAGTTGGTCCCGCAATAGATTTACCTTTAATCCATTGACCTCCCCTTTCTTTTTGCCAAGATCTTTCTGATATATCATTAACAATACAATAGCCAAATACATAATCTTGTGCATTTTCCTCTTTAATATATTTACCTTCTCTTCCAATAATCATCCCAACTTCAACCTCGTAATCCATTTTATAAGCAGACTTAGGTCTAATTATTTGATCGTTAGGACCTTGAATACATCCTGAGCTTTTATTAAAAACAATTGGTTCAGTTGGTAATTTTGATTTTGTACCCTCCGCATGTGCTTTATAATTCAAACCTATAGCAAAAAAATCTACAGGATTTGAGATACAAGCTCCAATTCTTATGTTAGAGTTAATTTCGTTTTGTTCAGATAATTTAATTCTTTTTAATTTGTTTAATGTATCTTCATTAATAGTTTGTGGACTTAAATCCTTAATGTGATCTGATAAATCTCTTATCACATTATTACTATCTAAGGCAGCAACAACTTCTCTCCCTAATTCGCCAACTCTCAATAATTTCATATAATAATTTTAACTATGAAATTACTATTTTACAAATCTTTTGATTCTTTCTTCAGTAGTCGTTTCTGGTCCTGTGTAAGGGGTTTCGTAGCTATTAGTTCTTGTTAAAACATCAATTCCTTTTGTGAAAATAAAAATAAAAAAAACAATAAAAAAAATTGCAAATATTTTTGCAGGATTATAATTTCCAGATTGAAAGACACTAACAGGTTGTTCTTGTTTTTTATGGAAAAACTTAAATGTTAAATAAACTGCAATTATAAGCCCAATATGTGCCATAACCACACCAGCCCAACCAAAAATAAAAGAAGTTACACTAAATACGTATAGACTAAATACAGTTGACCAAACAAAAGATAAGACGATTAAAATTTGAAGTCTTACAGACTTAGGCAAACTTCTTAAGTCGTTTTTACTATCATCAAACATGATGTTAGCTGCTTCAGTCATCCAATTTTTAAAACTTTCCATGTTGTCTTATATACTTTTTAAATTAAAATTAAAATTATTATAAATTTCGCACCAATTTTCTTACTTTTTGCATATGTGAATTAAATTTTTCTTCTGTCATACCTGGTAAAACTTCATAAAATCTAATGTACGTTGTGTTCATACCACCAAGCTTTAAAACTCCTGCTTTAATCCTCCTAAATGGGATATTTTGAAACCAGGTTTGTATTGAAAACCAATTTCCACCGTAAGACATTGACATAATAGCTTTTCTACCTTTCATTGCTCCTGCAACAGGGTAACCCCAATTACCTACAAGTCTCTTAAATGAGAAAAACCATTTAGGGGCTAAAGTTAAGTCAATCCAATTTTCTAAAATTGCAGTTGCCCTTAGATTGTAGCAAGGTGATATCATAAACAATACATCACTTGCTTCCAATCTTTTTCTATAATCTAAAATTTGATCATTAGGACCAGTACCGTCAAAAAAAGGTATCGGTTTTTCTTCATGTAAATTTATTAAATCAATTTGATGACCTAATTTTTTTGCTTCTTCTACAAAAGTATCTCTTACAGCGGCATTAAATGATTTTTTTATATCGTGATGACCATAAACGATAAAAATTTTTTTAGACATTTTAATTGTCTATATCATTTTTTTCATTTTTACGTATCAGAAATCCTGAACCTATCCCCACTGCAATTGCCGAAATTACCCAGGAATATTCTTGTTCACTAAAAAGAACTAATAGGCCAAAACCTATAATGATTACTCCTAAAAGCTTATTATCCATTGACAAATCTAAACCTTATATTAAAGTTTACTGGTCCATATGTCATGGGAAAAAAGACTCGGCATTCGACATGCCGGACCTATAAAGGGTTGCAAAGTCGGTAGAAATGAAAGGAGTTGCTATGAATAGATTTAGCAAACTGTATGGAAATTCTGCCGTTAAAAAAGCTGAGCAGAAACTCTCAATGCAGTTAAGCAAAAACCAAAAAGCCCCTGAGGCTAATGCTAATGGAACGGCTGGTTATTTGTTAAAAAACGGTAAAAATTCCGGAAAAATTTTGAAACATTTAAAAACTGATAAAAATCAACTTTAAAACTTTATAGGGTGGGGACTTTAAAATCCCCACTCAAGTCTTTAATATTACTCTAATGGAAAAACAAAATTTTTATGATCTTAACTTTGATCAGCTTAAATCTTTTTTGATTGAAAAAGGAGAAGTGGAGCCGAAAAAAGCTAAGATGAGATCTCAACAACTCTTTAATGCAGTTTATAAAAAAAATATTAAAAGTTTTGATGAGCTTACAACATTTGGAACTGAACTTAGAAACAAAGTCAAAGATTTGATTAGTTTAGAAAAACCAAAAATTATAGATGTTCAGAAATCTAAAGACGGGACAATAAAATTTCTTTTAGAACTTAAAGACAAACGAAATGTTGAAACAGTTCTGATTCCTGATAAATCACAAAGTAGATACACAATATGTTTATCTGTCTCTGTTGGTTGTTATCTATCTTGTGAATTTTGCGCGACTGCTCAAATTTCTAAAAAATTGGTAAGGAATTTATCACCGGGAGAAATAATTTCACAAATAATATTAAGCAAAGATTATATAAACGATTGGTCAACACAGAAAAAAATTACTAATCAAGTATTGATGGGTGAAGGTTCTCCTTTTTTAAATTTAGATAATGTTAAAGTAGCAATTGATAACTCAAAAAATAAAGATGGCTTAGAATATGGAAGAACCAGAATCACAGTCAGTACTGTAGGAGTTGGAATAAAAAAAGATAATTTAGATGCTATTGAATGGGCTGCAAACGAGTTAGATGTTTATCTTGCTTGGAGTTTACACAGCTCAATACCAAAACATAGATCAGAATTAATGCCAATAAATGATAAATACTCTATTAATTCATTACTACCACAACTAAAAAAATATTATGAAAAAACAAAATTACCTATTTTTATTGAATGGATATGTTTAGATGAAAACTTATCAGACGATCATGCCAAAGAATTAATTAAGATTATGAAAAAAGTTCCCTCAAAGTTAAATTTGATTGAATTTAATCCTCTTTCGAACAAAGATTTTAAACCAGCAACTAAAGAAAATATAGATAAGTTTTCTAAAAAAATTCAAGACGCAGGTTTTCTTTCTCTATTTAGAAGAAGCAGGGGTAGAGACATAAATGCATCTTGCGGATCGCTTGCGAATATTAAAGCTATACTTAATGGATAATTTACATATTTTTTTAGGTGCAACAGTTGCTGACGCAGCAACTAGACCTCTACATTGGGTATACGATCCAAAAAATTTGAAGAAATATATTAAGGGAAAAAAAGAAATAGCTTTTTTGAAAAAAAACAGAAGTCCTTTTTATAACATTAAAACTGGAGAGGTTTCAGGGTATAATGATATTGGGCAAGTAATGTTTCAAACTTTGATTTCTTCAAAAAAAAAATCAAATATTTTAAGGAATTTTAAAAAAAATATCATAAAACACTTTGGTCCAGGGTCAAATTATTGGAAAAATCTAAAATTAAGAAAAAAATACAAAAAAGTTAAATGGAAAAAGCCGATGAATGGCCCATGGATTCATCAAAATATCTTAGAGGCTATACAAAATATCAAAACCAAGAAGATTATTACTGGTGGTACGAAAGTTAACGAGTCCGATGGTTATTGCGCTGCTCTACCTTATTTTCTTTTCAATGATAGAGAAAAAGAACTTAAAAAAGTTATTAAATCTGTAGCTAATTCAAGAATAAATGAAAAATATGCTTTATCCAAATTAAAGATTATAGAATTAGCTAATAAAAAAGATAGAAATCCCGTTCAGTCTTTTGTTAAAAAATACAAAAAAAATAAATATTTTAAAGACGTAATTACTAATATCAAAAAAGTTTTAAGACTAAAAAAACAAAATCATATAATGACTGTAAGAAAATTTGGGAAAGCTTGTAGTTATCCAGGCACATTTATGGGATCAATTCACGCAATTATAACATCCAACAGCTATAAATCTGCTATTACAAAAACAATTAAAGCTGGTGGTTGCAATTGTTCAAGAGCGAATTTTGTTGGAGCATATTTCGCAGCATTAAAACCAGAAAGTATTCCAAGTAACTGGATTAGAAGAACTTTGCCAGCAAAAAATATTTTAAAATATATTAATTCTTAATGTGGTATAATAATTTATGGATTCGTTAATCATAGTTTTAGTAGTATTATTAATAATTATTAATCTTGGAATTATCTTCTTTTTAGTTAGAAATAAACCTGAAAAACAAATAAACCCAGAACAAGCCTTTAAAGATGAATTTAATTCATTTAAAGAAATCTTCAGTCAATCCTTTGGTTCTATGAGCAAAGAAATTGCCAAAGATATGACAGGAGCTTTAACTAAAGTTGACGAAAAAGTTTCAGTTTTTAACAAGCAAGTTAGTGAGCTTAATAAAAGCCAAGACAATTTTAGTAGAATTTTAAGTGGTGTAAAAACATATGGAACACTCGCAGAATTTGGATTAGGCGCTCTTCTTAAAGATTTATTACCTGCATCTCAATTTATTGCAAATGCAAAAATGAAAGATGATACATCTGAGACAGTTGAATTTGCTATTAAGCTTCAAGATGTTTTATTACCTATCGATAGTCATTGGCCAGTTGAAAAATATAAAGCTATTGATGACGCGTACAATGCTAATAATAAAGAGGCACAAGCTGAGGCAAGAAAAGATTTAGCTGCTGCATTTCGATTAAAAGCTAAAACAGTAAATTCAAAATATATAGCTCCACCTAAAAGTACAGATTTTGCAATAGTTTACGTTCCAACTGAAGGATTATTCTCAGAACTTTCAAGTTATAGAGATCCAAGGACAAAAGAATTATTATTACATGAACTTAGAACAAAATATAAAGTAACAGTTTCTGGCCCTAATACTTTATCTGCACTGTTGCAATCCTATCATTTAGGATTTCAAACACTAAAAGTTCAACAACATGCAACTCAAATCTATAGTGACTTAAGAAATATAAGTTCTAGGTTTGAAAAACATTTTGATGGGATTAAAGACTTAAGGAAGAAATTAGAGCAGGCTATGGCTGCAACTGATGGTTTTGGTAGGGACGCTAGATCCATAATGAATACGCTTGGAAATATAAAAGATCCAGAGCAAGTAACAGATTCCTTGAAAGAAAATCCAGAAAAGATAAAAGTTCTCAAGTAAACACAAATTATGTCAAACTTTGTCTTTTACGATTTTGAGACCAGTTCATCTAATAAATATTGGGGCCAAATTATTCAAATTGGTGCTGTATTAACTAATGACAATTTAGAGGAATTAGATCGTTTTGATGCCAGGTGTAGATTAAGTCCTGGAATAATTCCAGAGGCTATGGCGCTGATCGTGAATAAGACCTCACCCTCGATGCTAAAAAAGTCCAACCTCTCTCATTATCAAATGATTAGGCAGTTTGTTGAAACACTTAAAAGATGGGGTAAGGCTACTTATATTGGGTTCAATAGTATTGAGTTTGATGAAGAATTTTTAAGGTGCACTTTATTTCAAACATTAGAATATCCTTACATCACTAGCACAAATGGAAACACTAGAGGAGATATCTTAAGTTTGGCAAGAGCCGCTAACTTGTATTACCCGAGTACACTTAAAAATTCTGTTAACGAAAAAGGGAACGATGTATACAAATTAGATCAAATGGCACCGTTAAACGGAATTGAGCATGGAGATGCACATAGTGCAATTGGTGATGTGATAGCAACTATTGGAATAGCGAAGTTAATTTCTAAAAAAGCCCCAAACGTTTGGAAAGCAAGCATGTTAACTATGGATAAAAATCAGTCTTTAGAGTTAATAAAAAAAGAATTACTTTTTTGTACCAATGAATATTTTTATGGGAGAAGCAGACCATATGTTCAAACGTTCATTTGTCAGCATCCTGAATACCAATGGCCATTATGTTTTGATTTAAGACATGATCCTTCTCCATATTTGGACATGCCAATTAAAGAATTGACTGCAGCTATGAAAAAACAACCAAAATTCATCAGAACTGTCAGACACAATAAACATCCAGTTATTATGAATCCATCTTATGGAAATCAATTTGATGAGTACAAGCTTATTGGTGCAAAAAAATTAGAGGAAAGAGCTAAAATGATAAAAAATAATGAAGCTTTTGCAGAAAAGGTTTCCTCAGTTAAACGATCTGAAATTGATGAAAAAGAACAAACAAAGTCACAAGAAGATTTATATAATGAGGAAAGTATTTACGCTAAATTTACCTCAACAGAAGATAATAAATTAATGCCAGAGTTTCATAGTGTTGAATGGAGTAAAAAACTTCAAGTTATCTCTAAATTTAAAGATGAGAGATTACAGTACTTTGGAAAAAAACTTCTTTACATGGAGAAACCTGAGATTTTGACTAAATCTGAATTTAATTTAATTCATAAAGATATTTCAAAAAAACTATTAAGCACTAATAATGAAAACTGGAATACAATTCCAAGAACTTATTCAGAGATAGATACATTAAGAGCAAAATTTGAAAAAGAAAACCAACCAGAAAAACTAAAAATATTAGATGATATTAACGCATACGTTGAAGATTTAGAAAAATATTATTCATCTGCGTAGTTGACAAAAAATGAAAAATACTTAATTAAAGGTTATGGCATTTAAAGATTCTACAGACGAAAAGTTTAGTGAACAAATTGGTGGAAGCAAACTTTCATTAATTCAATTTTCAGCTTCATGGTGTGGACCATGTCAACAGCTAAAGCCAATAGTGGAAAAAATATCAAATGATATGTCGGATAAGATAAATTGTTATTATCATGATATTGAAAGTCAGCCTAACGAGCCAACCAAATACTCTGTAAGAGGCGTGCCTACAATTCTTTTATTCAAAGAGGGAAAACTTTTGGGAACAAAAGTAGGGGCTTCAAGCGAAAAGGATATGCTCGAATTTATTAAACCACATATCTAGTTTTGATTTAAAATATTTCCACAATTATAAAGACTACCAAAACAAACGATAAGTTTTTTTTCATCACTACTTATTTTCTTTAATGCTTCCGAAAAGTTTTTGCTTTTTTCTGAATTAAATTTATTTCTTGCCGCTATTTTTAAAAGTTTACTCGCTGAGATCGAGTTGTATTCATTTTCAATTGGCATAGTAACAATTTTTTTAAATACCCCTTTAAGCTGTTTTATAAACAGATCTGGCTCTTTATTTTTAGTCATGGCCCAAATACCATATTTAGGAGTCTTTATATCTTTTAAATAAACTGCTAAGTTTTTTGCATCAGCAACTGCATGTGCTCCATCAATCATTATGATTTCATTCTTAAATAGTTTATTTTTAATTTTACCTTTATTTAAAAAATGGAATCGACCTTCAAAAAAAAGAGAAGGCAAAGATTTTTGAATAACTTTTTTTTCAATATTAAGATCTAGGGCAACTTTTATTGCTAAACAAACATTTTCAAACATCCCTCTTGAGTAAACATGTTTTGTATTTAGTTTAATTTTGTTTCTTTTATCAATGTAGTAATAAAAATTATTCTTTTTAATTAATTTCCATGTATTAGGGTATACGATTTTACTGGTATTATTTTTTAAATGACCTCTAATTTTTTTCAAGACATATGGTGATTGTTTACCTACATAAATACTTGTGAAATTATTTAGAAAACCTACATCTTCTTTTATAACCTCATCCAAAGTTTTTTTTTTTAAAAAATTTAAGTGTTGTTTATTGATATTGGTACAAATTTGAAGTCTCGGAAAATCGTTAATGTTATTCGAGTCTAGTCTCCAAAGTGCTCCTGTTTCTTGAATATTGTAATCAGCATTTATTTTTGATGCATTAATAATATAAATTAAAGTGAGACACTCAAAAACTGTTAATGGGATATTTAAATTTTCTATTTTCTTAATAGTTTCTTTAATTTTTTTATAAGATAAGTATTTATTACCCATGTTAAATCTTTCCCTTATATTTCTTAGAGAAGGTGAAATATGTGCTGTTACTGTTTGATTGTTCGCTTCAATAAATGTTTTTAAGGAAAACAGCGTAGTGAATTTTCCAGACTCACCTATAATCGAAATTACATTTTTAAGTTTTCTCTCTGGATTTCCCAATAAACTAAGAGCTAATTTAATTCTCTTAAGACCAAACTTTACTGATTTATTAAATAATTTATGATTAGCTAGCTGATTGTAAAGATTGATCGACTGTAACATTGGATACTTGTTTAGCTTGAGCTTCAGCTTTTTTCAATAAAACATTTAACAAAGTTCCGATTGTTGAATTTAAATATTTTCTTTCAATAACTAAATCTATGCCACCGTGATCTTTTACATACTCAGCGGTTTGAAATTCTTCTGGCAATGTCTCCTTTACGGTATCTTGAATTACTCTTCTCCCAGCAAAACCAATTGTGGCTTTTGGCTCTGCAATTAAAATATCTCCTAGCATTGCCCAAGATGCAGTTACTCCACCTGTGGTAGGGTTTGTAAGAACAACAATATAAGGTATATTTTTTTTCTTAAGTTCGTTTACAGCTAGAGCAGTCCTAGGCATTTGCATTAAAGCAATTGAACTTTCCATCATTCGCTGACCACCGGAACAGCTAAAAAAAATTAAAGGTTTATTATTTTCAATAGCTTGTTGAACGCCGGTAATAAAAGCTTCACCAGAAGCAGCTCCAAAAGATCCACCTATAAATCTAAAATCTTGAGCTCCTACTATGACTTCAGTATTTTGTACTTTACCTTTTGCAATTGCAACAGCGTCGTCTTGACTCGTAATTTTTCTAGCTGATTTTAATCTATCCATATATTTTTTTTTATCTGCGAAATTTAATGGATCATCTTTGGGAAGGGGTGTTTCAATCAATTCATATTCTTTGTTATCAAAAAAGGTCTCAAACCTTTCTCTGCAAGTTAACTTATGATGTGCACCACATTTAGGACAACACTTTTGATTTGAATTTAAATCTTCTTTATAAATTAAATTCTTACATCCACATGTAGTCCAAAGATTTTCTTCAATCTTTGAGGATCTTTTTTCAAATAAGGCTTTGATTTTTGGTTTTATAAATTTTGTTATCCAATTCATAAGATCTTTTTTTTTAAATTGTACACAATTTTAACTAATTTTGTGACAGGATTTTGTCTCATTTTGAGTGAATTAGTTATAGTTTTACACAATAAGCTACCCACTACAAGGCCATTCACTGATTTTAATGATTTAATCGTTTTATTAGTGATTCCAAAGCCTATGACCAGGTTTTTTTTTGGGTTTATCTTTTTTATCTTATTATAGCTTTTTAAGATTTTTTTTGGAGAAACTTTTAATTTTCCACCTGTAGTTGACAGCATCGAAATATAATAAATCATATCATGAGAGTCCTTAATAATTTTTTTCATTCTATGTTTAGATGTTGTAGGCGATAAAAGTTGAATAAAATTAATTGACTTTTTTTTGCATTTTTTAGCGAATTCTTTATTTTCAGGCCAAGGTAGATCTACTACTATTAAACCATCAACTCCGGACTCTTTACAAAATTTCAAAAATTTATTTTCTCCCATTTGAAAAATTAAATTAAAATAACCCATCAAAATAATCGGTTTATCAGGTTTAATCTTTTTAAACTTTTTAGCTATTTGAAAAACATCACGAAGTTTAATTCCATTCTGTATAGCACGATGTGAGCTCTCCTGTATTTGACCACCATCCGCTACAGGTGTGTTATGTGGAAAACCAAGTTCAAGAATATCTGCGTATCTTGAAATAGCAGTTAATATCTTTAAGGAATTAGATTTATTATTATCACCAGCAACTGTATATGTAATTAGAGCAGCTCTTTTTTCTTTTTTACATTGATCAAAAACAAGATTAATTTTTGATTTCATCTTATGTAAGATCCTAATTTATTTTTTATTATATCCTTATCTTTTATTGAGTCTCCACAACTATTAACAATTATGATATCCGAAAAATTTAGTTTCGGCGCAAGTCTAATTGCTTCTGCAAAAGCATGAGAGGGTTCTAAAGATGGAGAAATATTTTCTAATCTAGAAACTAGTTTAAAAGCTTTTAATGCTTCTTCGTCACTAGCAGATGTATATCTCGCTCTCCTTGCATCTTTCAAATAACAATGTAAAGGGGATATTCCTGGATAATCTAAACCTGCAGAAATAGACTCAGTCAAACCTATTTGACCCTCTTTATCTTGTACAACGTATTGAGCGGCTCCATGTAAAATTCCAATTTTAGAACTATTAGTAAGTGGAGCAGCATGCAATTTACTTTTTTTTGGCCCACCAGCCTCCACACCAATAAATTCTGCGTCAGTATCCATGAATTCATTCCAAAATCCCATAGCCGAACTACCTCCTCCTACGCAATTAATTAATCTCATTTTTTTCGGTAATTTGCCGAACTCATCTTTGACTTGATGAATTAATTCTCTTGAAATTTGGGCAGTGCTCCAAGCACAAATTTTGATAAAAATATTTGGACCAACTGTTGATCCAACACACATATGTGTTGTATCACAATTAGAAACCCAATAACGCATACATTCACTGACTGCATCAACTAAAGTTTGACTCCCTGTTTTTACAGGAACAATAATTGCCCCATTTTTCTTTATTGCATCAACATTCGGTTTCTGCCTTGATATATCCTTTGCACCCATAAAAATTTTACATTTTAGACCGAATTTTTTGGCGGCCATTGAAAGCATTTTTCCAGCATAACCTGCTCCAGTGTCACCAATAATATATTTTTTACCTGCCTTTCTAGCAATCAAACAATGCACTGTAGCATTATAAATTTTATGAGCTCCACCATTAGCCTCTGAAACAACTTTAGCATAAATTTGAGCACCTTTAAGATGATCAGATAAATTTTCTAATTTTATGAATGGAGTTGGTGCACCTACGTAGTTTTCAAAATAATAGTTTCGCTCTTTTATAAACTTCTTATCTTTTCTTAATTTTTCAAATAAATTTGTTAAATCCTCAATAGGTTTTTTTAGTGTTTCAGGTACAAAATTACCTCCAAATTTTCCACCATACATAAAATTCTTGTCATGCTGGTCAATTAAAGCAATACCTTTTTTAATTCTCATAGTTTATCTTTTTAATAACTTTTATAAATTTTTTGATTTTTTTTATATCTTTTACTTTATTTGTTTCTAAAGCGCCAGAAACATCAACAATATCAGTTAAATTAATCAAATTATTTAGCTCGCTTAATTTTATATTGCCAGCAATCATTTTTTGCCTGTTTATTGAAACATCCTTTATCCAATTAAAATCCCAACTTAAACTTTCTGCATATCCTGAGCTATCCCAAAGAATTATATCCGCTCCATTTTTTATTGATTTATATTTTTCAGCATCTTCTCGCTTCTTTACTTGTATAGAAAATATTATTTTTTTTTTAAATTTTTTTCTTATTCTGATAAGATCTTGGTTACTATAATTTCCATATAGTTGAAAATAATCTAGTCGCAATTTTGAAAATATACTTAGCTCTTGTTCATTTGGGTTAACTAAAACTCCAACATAACTAGATTTTTTTTTTGGTACGTTTGTAAGTTGCTTAGCTTTATTAAACGGAATAAATCTATGGCTTTTTGGATAGTTTAAAATAAAACCGCAAAAATCAACATAATTAGAAACACAAGTTTCAACTTCTTTTAATCTTGAAAGTCCACAAACTTTAAGTTTCATTTTCAAGTAATTTAACAAGTTTTTTAATATTCTTTTTTATATTTCCTCTAATTAAACTACGTCCAATTACAAGTGAAGTCGCTCCATTTTTGAAACTTTTTTGAGGTGTCATTACTCTTTTTTGATCTCCTTCGCTGTCCCCAGGCAATCTAATACCAGGTGTGATGATTTCCATATTTTTACATACCTTTTTAACATACTTAGCCTCATAACCTGAGCAAACTATGCCATCTAATTTAGCTGACTTTGCAATGGAAGCTTGCTTTTTGACTATATCCTTTATCGGACTTTTGTAACCTATTTTTCTAATGCCGCTATCAGATAAACTTGTAAGAATAGTAACACCTAATATCTTCAAATTTTTGTTAACTTTTTTAGATACTTTTTTAATTGACTTTAGCATTTCTAATCCTCCATTAATATGAACAGTAAGGTAGGAAATATTTTTTAAATCTCTAAGGGAGTAAATCGCAGACTCACATGTATTAGGTATGTCATTTAGTTTTAAATCAAGAAATATATATTCATTTTTAAGTTTAGAAATAAAAGATCTTCCATTAGGACTTAGAAAAAACTCTAATCCAAATTTGTAACCAACTTTTAATTTAACATTTTTAGTGTTTTTAATAATTCTATTAACTTTTTTTGTGTTTGAAGTATCACAGGCTATAAAAATTTTTGGCTTTTTCATTTATTTATTATTTTTTTTAATTTACTACTAGCCCTAAATCTTACCTTATTTTTTTCAGGAATATAAATCAATTTTCCCGTTGCAGGGTTTCTTCCTGCTAATTTTGCTTTTAATCTCCTAACAAAAAATGTTCCAAAACCCCGCAACTCAATATTTTTCCCTTCACTCAATACATTTTGTATATTTTTGCAAAAAATATTTAATATATCTTCAGCGTCTGAATTAGTTAGTTCCGGATTATTTTTTTTTAAATTTTTAATTAGACTTTGTCTTGACAATTATTTATCTTTTTTTTCCTTTTTCCCTATTGCCTTTTCAAAGATACCTTTCAATGTAGCACCTGATTTAGTGGCTCCTGCACCGAATTTAGCTATCAAAGACTTTTCCTCATCAATTTGAGCAGCTTTTACACTCAATTTAATTTTTCTAGTTTTAAGGTCTATTTCAATAATTTTAGCATCCAAGGCATTACCGGGTGAAAAAACTTCTGGACGTGCATCAGCAGAATCTTTCGCTAAGTCGGCCTTTCTAATTGGCACAATTAGGTTTTTGTCTTTGTCGATTGACACCTTTACTCCAGTTTTCATTACCTCATGAATTCTTGTCGTAATTATATCCCCTACATTCTTATTGTTATCTTTAAACCAACTCATAGGAT
The DNA here is from genome assembly GCA_902595375.1 of uncultured Pelagibacteraceae bacterium. Lineage (GTDB taxonomy): Bacteria > Pseudomonadota > Alphaproteobacteria > Pelagibacterales > Pelagibacteraceae > Pelagilacustribacter. The sequence continues at coordinate 69,004 of CACJPW010000002.1, forward strand.
CTTTATCTAGAGCTCTTTTAGAAAATTTTATCTTCTCGTCTTTTACTTCTAATATTTTTACATCCAATGTGTCATTTTTTTTATATTTTTTAAGATCTTCGATATTTTCTTCGTATGAAATTTCTTTATAGTGAAGCATACCAGACAGACCATATTCAGATAATTCACCAAATATCGCCTTATCGGTTACATTAATTATTTTTATTTTAAAAATTTCACCTTGTTTTTCTTTAAGTTTTTCCCAAGGATTTTCTAATGTAGCTTTATATGATAATGAAATTCTTTTGGTATCTTTATCAATATTTACTATTTTAAATTTAATTTTTTGAGAAACAGACAAAACTTTATTAGGTTTTATATTTCTGTTTGACCAATCTAATTCAGAGTTATGTATTAGGCCTTCAATTCCATCCTCAATACTTACAAAACAACCATAATCCATTAATTTTGTGATAGTGCCTTCATAAATTTCACCAACTTTATATTTCTTATCAATATTTGCATATGGATCTTCAGTTAAAGCCTTAACTGATGCAGAAACTCTGTTAGTTTTCTCATCTATTTTAGTAATTTTTACTTTTAATTTTTGACCTATAGTAACTAAGTCGGAAGGTTTTTTCACACGACCATGACTTAAATCTGAAACATGTAATAATGCATCGACCCCATTTATATCTAAAAATATTCCCCAGTCGGTAGTCGCTTTAACAATAGCATTTTCAACTATGTCTCCTGCTTTTATGTTTTTCAAAGCTTCGGTAATTTCTGCATTTTTACTTTTTTCTAATACTGCCCGTCTTGATACACAAACATTACCTCTATTCTTATCAATTCTGGTTGCAATTACTTTTAATGGAGTGTTCATTAGATGATCAATTCTTTTTAATGGTCTTACATCAATTTGTGAGGATGGCATAAAACATGGAAGACCTTCCACAGTTGCAATAAATCCGCCCTTAACTTTTCCTGTAATGTATCCGGTCATTTCTTCTTGAGTTTCAAAAACTTTTTCCATTTTTTTCCAAGCTTTCATCTTTCTAGCTTTATCTCTAGATATTACTATCTCACCTCTGAAGCTTTCGATTCTCTCAAGATAAACATCAATTTTAGAGCCCACTTTAAGTTTTGACAATTCATCATCATTTTTAAATTCCTCTATTGGTATCATTCCCTCCATCTTCGCTTTACAGTCAACAACTATAAAGTTTTTAGTTATTTCAGTGACAGTTGCCTTAATAATCTCATTTTCTTTAAGTTTTCTGTCTGCAAAATCTTTATCTAATAAATTTTGAAATTCTTTTTGAGTTGGACTGTTCTTTTCTAGTTCTTGTTCAATTGCCATATTTCGTTTTTATAATTTTTTCTACATATTTTGACATTTTGGCTAACATAGCTTTTTTATTCAATTTACCGGTGTCGATTTCTATCGAATCTCTATGTTTAAGTAAAGGGGAGTTTTTCCTTTTAGTATCTAAAATATTTCTGATTTTAAGGGACTTTTTAACATCTTTTAGTTTTATCTTTGAATTAATTTTTTTTAGTTCTTTAAACCTTCTAGATGCTGCAAGGTTTAATTTACATATAAAAAAAAACTTAATATCTGAATTTGGGAGTATTTTTGTTGCAATATCTCTTCCTTCAATACAACAGGCTCTGTTTTTTTTTGAAAAACTGTTTTGATAATTTTTTAATATTTTTCTGATTTTATTTATTTTAGCAATCTCTGCACTATACTCAGATATTTTATTCGTGTGGAGATTATTTTCCTCAAGTTTCTCATATTTAAGATTTTTAAATTTGTTAAATAAAAATTTTATTTTATTTTTTGGTTTATGTTTCAAAATTAAATATGCAGCATATCTGTAAAGTAAGCCGGAAGATAAAAATTTTAAATTGTATTTTTTTGCAATCATTTTTGCACCTGTGGATTTTCCTGTAGCAGCGCCGCCATCACATGCAATTTGAATTAATTTAGAACTTTTTTTTTTCAAATTTTACCCCGAGAAGTTTCATGTTTTTTAAAAAAGAAGGTGATGATGTATATACAGTTTCAAAATTTCTAATTTTGGCTTTTATACCAGTTAATATTGATAATATGAATGAAGACATGCATATTCGATGATCACCTAGTTTTGGAATATCAATTACTTTGCCTTTTGGATTTATTTTTTCCTGGCCAAAAATTTTTAATTCTCCATTTTTAAATATACTTGTTATTCCAACTTGTCTTAGCACCTTTTGCATTTCAATAATTCTATTACTTTCTTTATTAGCCAAGTCATCAATACCTTTAAAAATTGAAGTTCCATTTGTTAACGCTGATATAATAAAAAGCAAAGGGTATTCATCAGTAGCAGTTACATAATAGCTTTTGGGCACTTTAATAGGTTTAATTTGACTGCTCCTTACAACAATATCACCTCTTAATTCAGAATTTTCTTTTTTCAAGTTGCTAAATTTAATTTTAGCTCCACGATTTTTTAATATTTCGTAAAAACCTAATCGAGTGGAATTTAAACCCACATTTCTAATTGTTAAGCAGGATTTTTTGTTTAATAGCGTTAAAGCAGTAAAAAAAGCAGCTGAAGATGGGTCTCCTGGAACTTTTATTTTCAGAGGCGGCAAGTTCTTTTTGCCAGATATTGTTATAATATTTTTTTTTATTTTGATTATATCTTTATTTTTTTTAAGAATATTTTCAGTATGATTTCTACTTTTTTTCTTTTCTAAAATTTCTGTATTTCCATAAGAATTTAATCCTGCTAGCATTACAGCGCTTTTTAGTTGTGCAGATACACCTGCAGTATATTTAATACCTATGGGGAAATTTGTGGAGACTAATCGTAGTGGAAAATTAAATTTTCTTTTCGGTAAAAAAAAAGCACCAAATTCAGACATCAACTCAATTAATTTTTTCATATTTCGATTATTTAAAGAATTGTCACCTTTAATTTTTAATTCTAATCCTGGGGTAGTAGATAAAATACCTACTAAAAGTCTTGCTAAAGTACCAGAGTTGCCAAAGTTTAACTCAGTGTTTTTTTTTGCCCACAAAGAACCCAACCCTTTTCCATAAACAAGATAATTTTTAGGACTAATTTTTCTTATTTTAACTCCAAGTTTTTTTAAACATTTTATTGTTGAAAATACATCTTCTGACTCAAGAACATTTTTAACCGAAGATATGTTCAAGCAAATTGCACCAATTAAAAAACTTCTAATAGAAATAGATTTATCGGAGTCAATATTAATAATTTTATTATAAGGAGAAATTTTACTATCTACATTCAAATTAAATCTTTTTATAGGCATGTAAATTACGAAAATTGTGACCCAAAATAATGTTCTATTGCCTTTGCAGATTTTAATAATTCTCTCGATGTTCCCTCAGCTATCACAGTATTTTCTCCTAGGACATAACTGCGATCGGTAATATCAAATAAATTTTTAACATTGTGATCTGTCACTAAAATTGCAGTACCACTTGACTGAATTTTTAAAATATATTTTTGAATTTCTTGAATTACTAAAGGATCAAGCGCTGCTAACGGTTCATCTAGAAGTACAATTTTTGGTTTATTTATCATTACTCTAGCCATCATCAATCTTCTGATCTCTCCACCAGACAACACGGAAGCGTTAATTCTTCTAAGATGTTGCAAATTGAATTCATCTAAAAGTTTTTCTGTTATTGCTTTTTGATTATCATTTCCTTCAATAGAAATTTGAGCAATACCTAAAATATTATCATATACTGACATGTCAAAAACACTTCTTTGTTGAGGAAGATAAGCTAATCCCTCTTTAGATCTTAAATGAATTGGAATTTGTTCTATTGATTTATTATTAAGAAATATTTTTCCACCTTCAACATTCTGTTCACCAATGCACATAGAAAATAAAGTCGTTTTTCCGCAACCATTCGGTCCTAGAACTCCAACACATTCCCCGGGAAAAACTTTTAAAGAAAGTTTTTTTAAAATGGGTCGTCCATCAAAAGATTTACTAACATCTTTAATTTCAAAAATAGGTCTATCTTTTTTAAATTTTAAAATTCTGAAAGCCTTTTTCATTTTAGATCTAAATTTGCATTCACTTTCCCATCATTAAAAGATGATATACTTAACGTTTGTTTTTTTATATCAAAAAGTAGTTTATCTGCAACTAAAGTTCCTCTAATATCTCTAATTTTAACTCCAGAAGAAATTGTTAAAAAACTCTTGACGTTTGAGTACTCAGCTTTTTGAGCAAAAAGTGTTGATCCTTGATATTCAGCTTTGACGTTGCCTTCAAAATCCATATCAAGAGTTTTATTATTATAAATCCCGTAGTCAGAATAAACTCTCAAAACAGTTCCATCTTTAAAATAAAAAGTAGCATCAACACCTACCATATCAACTATTTCTTTATTGCTTTTATTATTTTGCGCTTTTGTAGATTTAAGGATGTATCTGTTTCCAGTTAAATCAAGGCCGCTATACGAAATATTATAAAATATGTCACCATCATCTTGTGTTTTATCATCAAATTGACTTTGAATTTTTTTTTGAGTTTCTTCAGAAACAATTCTTTGATTTAATGAATCATCTTTCTCATAATAGGTAAAAAAAATTATTAACAAACCAATAGCCAATAAACTAATCTGAATAAGCCTAAGTTTTTTTTTTCTGTCGATCATTGAATACCACTTTGTAAGAGAAAATGTATGTGTATGATACCTTTTAACATTTTATTAGTTTTTTTGTAGTCTTTATCTGAAACAACTAATAAGCTACTAATTTTTTTTTCATTCATTATAGAAAGTGCTTTAGAGGCTGGCATGTTTTCATTTACTACCAAAGGACTTTTAGTCATATATTTTGTTAAATTCTTAAGATTTGAATAATTTCTTAACTCTCTTCTTAAATCACCATCTGTAATTAGTCCTTTAATAAATTTATTTTTTAATATAACAACAATTCCCAGTTTTTTTTTATTCATTACTTTTAATGCCTCTTTAAAATGTTTTTGGTAATTAATTGTAGGCATCTTATTTCCGATAACCATTATATCTTTGGCTAATAAAAGAGTTTTACCGATATTACCTCCTGGATGATATAATTTAAATTTTTCCTTTGTAAATTTTTTTTGTTGCATGACTGTTGTTGCTAAGCAATCACCAAGCAATAATGTTATCGACGTACTTGAAGTAGGAACCATTCCAGTAACATCAGACTCTTTTACTTTAGGTAGAACTAATTTAATATCACTGGCTTTTAATAAAACACTATCAGCTTTAGACGAAACTCCAATAATTTTAATACTATTTCTGTTGGCAAACTTTAACATGTTTGTTAATTCAGGAGTATTACCTGAGTAAGAAAATACAATTAAAATATCTTTTTTTTCAATTTGACCCATATCTCCATGAAGGGCTTGAACCGGATCACAAAAAAAACTTGGTATTCCTACACTTGAAAAGGTTGCGGAAATTTTTCTAGCAATCAAACCAGATTTTCCAATTCCTGCAAAAATTACTTTTCCTTTACAGTTTATTATTTGATCAACAGCTTTTACAAATGATTTATTGAATACTAAATTTATTTTCTTTAATTCAAGGATTTGTTTCTTAGCTGAATTTTTTGCTATTGATATATAATTTTTTTTAACCATTAGTGCTCAAAAATATCTTCCTTAAATCCTTTTTGATCAAGCTCTACGCGAGTATCCAAGAAAGTTAAACATTTTTTAAATACATCAATTCTTTTTTCACGATTTAACATTTTTTCTAACTCAGATTTAATTTTATGTAAATAAATCACATCATTTGCAGCGTATTCAAGCTGTTTATCAGATAGTTCGTTTAAATCTTTATTCCAATCACTACTTCCATATCTTTTATCGATTGACTTATTACAAAATTCTTGGACTAAGTTTTTAAGTCCATGAGCATCTGTATAAGTCCTCACTATTTTTGATGCAATTTTGGTATCAAAAATATTTTTTATTTTACATTTCAAAAAATACTCTAGTGCATTTTTATCAAATCTTAAAAAATGACCTATTTTTAAAATGTTTTCGTTTTCTAATACCGACACTAAATTAGGAGCTTTATAATTTCTTTTATCGGGCTGAATTATGTAAACATTGCCATTTTCATCACAAATTTGTATCAGGCTCAGCTTATCTCTTTCAGGTATTTGCAAACCAGTGGCTTCAGTATCAATTGCAATACTTGTTTTAAATGAATTAGCTATTTCTAAAGTTATGTCCTCTTTAATCTTATTAATTTTCATATATAAGTTTAAATACCATGAAAAATCCAATTTGCACAATTTTAGGTGGTGGTGGATTTATAGGAAGATATCTTGTTCGAAATTTGACTAAGAAGAACTATAGATGCATTATAACTACAAGAAAAAGCTTTCAAAAGGGCTATTTAAAAACCCAAGCCACACCAGGCTCAATAGAATTATTAGATTGGGATCCAAATAATTTTTCAAATTTAAAAGAAGCTATTAAAAATTCAGATGTTGTTGTGAATTTAATTGGGATACTTTTTGAGAATAAAAAACAAAAATTTTATAATATTCATTCAAAAATTCCCGAAGCAGTAGCTAAAATTTGTTCAGAGTCAGATGTTAAGAAATTTATTCATGTTAGCGCTATTGGAGCTAATGATAAATCAAAATCTCTATATCAAAAATCAAAATTTCTAGGTGAACAAAATGCATTAGAGAATTTTAAACAAACAGTAATTATAAGACCAAGTGTGGTTTGTGGTCCTGAAGATAACTTTACCAATCTTTTTTCAAAATTAAGTATACTGCCCGTAATTCCAGTTGTAGGTAAAAATTACAAGTTTCAACCAATCTTAGTTTCAGATGTTGCTAGCTCAATCTTAAAAGTAATCGAAACTAAAAATAACGAAAGTAAAATTTACGAGATTGGAGGACCAAAAATTATTAGTTTTGGAGATATGGTTAAGTCAATTTTATCAACTATTAATAAAAAAAGGTTTGTTGTTGAAATGCCAATGGCTATAGCAAAAATACAGAGCAGTATAACGGATTTACTTCCTTTCCCTCCGATTTTAACTAGAGACCAATGTGAAATTTTGTCTGAGGCAGATAATGTTGTTTCCAATAACCATCTAACATTAAAAGATCTTGATATAGATCCAAAAGACGTTGAAGAAGAGATGAAAAAATGGTTATGGAGATATAAAGACGGTGGCCAGTTTGCTAAAGCACAATGAAAAGTATAAGTTTATTTAGTGGATATATTTATTTAATTCTTGCAATCATAACAGGTATTGCCACTAACGGTTTTCTCAAAACTACTGAAAGTTTTACTAAGCTCTTACCAACAATTTTTTGCATCACAAGTATTGTTGTTTGTATTTTTTGTTTATCTAGAGCAATGACTATAATACCTGTAGGATTTACTTATGCCACTTACGGAGCATTAACGATAACTGCAGTTACATTATTTGGAATATTTAAATACAATCAAACTCCTAATCTTTATGGTACTGTTGGATTAATTTTAATTGTTTCAGGAGTTATACTTTTAAACCTTTTTGGTAAATTAAAGTAAACCCCTGATGTTTTTAAATCAGGGGCATTTAATTACTTTATAAACTAATTATTTAAAGATGCTGTGATAGGTTCTTTATTTTTGTTAGCTCTTTTTTCAGTGATTTTTTTCTCGATACTAGCTATCTTTAGATCAATCTTTGATAGTTTTTTTTGTTTAGTGCTTATCTTATTTTTAAGCTTATCGATTGATTTTAGTATTTTTTTCTTTTTCTTTTCGTTTTTTTTTAACTTTTTTTTCATATTGTTCCTCCAAAAAAGAAAAATCTAAAATAATCTAAAAAATTTTTCAAATGAAATTAAGAAAAATCTTTTAAACTAAAAGTTGAAAAAATTTAGAAAATCCTACGGAACTAATAAATTTATAAATCTCTCTGTTTTTTGGATCTCAAGACTGTTTACGTAACCACAATTTTCACCATCAACCTGTGATAGAACTTTATTGTTTACACCATTTATTTTTAATCTGTTCAATTCTTTTTTAATTACACTTTTTGCAGGAGTTAAGTCGCCTTTGGTTAAAATTAACCAAACATAATAAAGTAATTTTATTCTGGTCAGGTCTTTAAATATGTAAGCCACTATCCTGTTTTCAAATATATTGGTATCATTTGTTATAGAATGGGGACCAGCATAGTATTTTGAATTAGTACATAAAATCCAATCAGCCATAATTTTTTCATTATCTACCTCAACCTCCATTTTATTATTTTTTAAAAATAAAAAATGCTGAAAACCTTTTAAAGCGAAAATTACTTTTCCAAGATACTTTTTAATATTAGTATTTATGGACTCAACAATTCGAGAGTCAAAACCTACACCAGCCATCAAGAAAAAGTACTTATCATTTATTTTTGCTAATGAAATTTTCTTATGATTATCTGATACTAGGACGTTGTAAATCTCCTCCGCCTTTTTCTTAATTTGAGTTTCTATTTGTAAAATATTTGCAGTGCCAGCAGGTATGTATCCAACTAATTTGTCTTTTAGATTATCACTTTTAAACATTTCATTAATACCAAAACATACGCTCCCGTCACCGCCAGCAAATACTAACCGATCAAATTTTTTATTGGACAATTCTTTAAATACATTCCTTGCATGATCTTCGCTTTCAGTTTTAAAAAGATCTACAATATGATTTTTTTCTAAAAGATTAATGACCTTGTTAATTAATTTAAGTTTTCTACCACCTGCTGCATTTGCGTTAAATATCACCGCAAAATTCAATTTTTTATTCATATTTTAACAATTCTGTAACATATTTATGATTCTACTTTTACTAGAGATTCGTTTTATAAAAAATATGGAAACAATTCAAACTAAATCTAAGGGAAAGATTTTAAATTACAAAAGCATCTTTATTTCCGACTTGCACCTTGGGCATAGAAAAAGTGCAGCAAACAAATTATTAGAATTTTACAAACATTCAAGGTCAGAGAATTTATACCTTGTTGGTGATATCATTGATGTTTGGGCTTTAAAAACAAAATTTTACTGGCCTCAAGAACATAATGATGTGATTCAAAAAACATTAAGAAAAGCAAGACATGGAACAAAAGTAAAATATATTGTTGGAAATCATGATGATGTCTTCAGAAAATTTTTACCATTACATTTTGGCGATATTGAAGTTGTAAATAAAGCCATACATGTAAGCTCAGATAATAAAAAGTATATTGTTGTTCATGGTGATGCCTGGGATGGAGTCATGAAATATGCTCCATGGTTATCAAAAGTAGGAGCTGTCGCTTATAGTTTTTTACTTGAGTTTAATGTTGTTATCAATGTTTTTAGAAGATTATTTAAAAAGGGTAATTGGTCTTTAGCAAAATATTTAAAACACAAAGTAAAGAACGCTGTAAAATATATAGGTGATTATGAAAAAACTTTAGCAATTTATGCTAAAAGAAAAAATGTTGATGGCATAATTTGCGGCCATATTCATCATTCTGCCGATCAAGTCTTAGATGGTGTGAGATATTTAAATTGTGGTGATTGGGTAGAAGGTGCAACTTTCTTAGTAGAACATTTTGATGGTCGCATGGAAGTTATTGACTGGGACAAAATCAGAGGTGATGTTGTTGATTACGAGCCGTATCTAAAAGTAGTAAATAAATAAATGAAGATTTTAATCGTTACTGATGCCTGGTATCCGCAAGTGAACGGTGTTTGTAGAACTTTAAAAAATCTTGGCGATGAATTAAAAAAAATTGGACATCAGGTTGAATATATTGAACCTAATCAATTTTTTACTGTGCCAATGCCAAAATATAATGAAATAAAACTTTCTATTAATGTTTGGCCTAGAGTAGGCAGATTAATTTCTAAAGCTGATGCTGACATAATTCACATAGCTACAGAAGGTCCGATAGGAATATTTGCAAAAAGATATTGTGTAAAAAGTAAGCTTAAGTTTACCACGTCTTACCATACTCAATTTGATAAATATTTGAAGCTATACTATCCTTATTTGCCAATTAAGCTTGCTCAAAAGTTCCTTAAAGGATTTCACTCAAAGGCGGAAAAAATTTTAGTAACAACTCAGTCGATGAAAGATGAACTTCAAGAAATTGGTTTTGAAAAGGATAAGATGGTTGTTTGGACTAGAGGAGCAAACCACGGGGCATTTCAAAAGCCTAAAAAGATTAATTTAGAGTATAAAAGACCAATTTATCTTTATGTGGGAAGAGTATCTATTGAAAAGAATATAAGAGCATTTCTGGATTTAGATTTAGAAGGTACGAAATTAGTTGTCGGTAAAGGACCTGATTTAGATAAACTAAAAAAAGAATATCCTGAAGCGATATTTAAAGGAGAGAGAACAAATGGTGAGCTTGCAAGTTACTTTGCTTCTTCTGATGTTTTTGTTTTCCCGAGCAAAACAGATACTTTTGGAATTGTAATTATAGAAGCTTTAAAATGTGGATTGCCAGTAGCTGCTTACCCAGTAGCAGGACCAAAAGATATTTTTAACGGTACAAACATTGGCTCGTTAAACAACGATCTTAAAAAAGCAGCACTTGAAGCTCTTAAGTCAGATAGAAGCGCTTGCATTGAGCATGCAAAAAAATATACCTGGGAAAATTGCGCAAAAATCTTTTTAAATAGTGCGGTATCAAACCGCTAAAAAATATTTCTTTAGTCTATATCTTTAAAGTATAATCAAATCATGGAATTATTATTTTACTCTCTTGCTGGAATAATTGTGATCGTAGTAATTGCAGTATCCAGAAAATCAATTGTAGCAGGTATGGAGGCAAGATCCGATATTAAGAGAGAGAACAAACCAAGTAATAATGAAGAGGGAATAGAAGACATCACCAATGAAAATATTGAAAAAACTAATGAGCAAGTAAAGATTATAAATCAAATCGATGATCTAATTTTAATTGTAGATAAATTTAAAAATATCAAATTTTTTAATAGTAGTGCAAAAAAAAAATTTGGAGAAAATAATTTAAATAAGCACGTGGCTACTTTATTGAGAGTTCCTGATTTACTCCAAAATATTGATTTAGTGCTTTTAAAAAAAGAGACAATTACTATGGATTTAGAATTATCCTCTCCCTCATTTCAGTTCTTTAAAGTTCATCTATTCTCTGGACCGACCTCATATGTCGATGATCCTGACTCAGTTGTTTTATTTCTAAAAGATTTAACTGATATTATAAAAGCGCAAAGGTTCAAATCTGATTTTGTAGCCAATGTAAGCCATGAACTTAAAACGCCTTTAGTTTCTATTAAAGGATTTCTAGAAACTATAAGCGGACATGCGAAAGATGATTTAGAAGCACAAAAAAAATTCATACCGATAATGCTTGAGCAAGCTGATAGAATGGAAAGCTTAATTAAAGATTTACTTTCATTAAGTAGAATTGAGTTAGAGGAACATATACAGCCTCAAGATAAAGTAAATTTAAAAGAAATTTTAAGTAACGTTGAAGACATCCATCAAAAAAATTTAAAATCTTTTGAATTTAAAAATAATGTAAAAGATGATTTCTTTATTAAAGGCGATCATGAAAAATTAATTGAAGTTTTTTCAAATATTATTGATAACAGTATAAAATATTCAGAAAAAAATAAAAAGATCGAGGTTAATTGTGGGCAAGGTAACGGAAAAGTAATAGGAGACTCTTATACCGTGTCCATTAAAGATAATGGTATTGGAATTCCAACTGAACAACTTCCGAGAATTACAGAAAGATTTTTTAGAGTTGATGCAGCTAAAAGTAAAAAAGTTGGTGGCACTGGACTTGGAATGGCGATCGTGAAGCACATTGTTAATCAGCATAGAGGTGAGTTAGAAATAAAAAGTGAGACTCAAAGGGGCACCGAAATAAAGGTTCACTTTTCTAAATTTTAGCAAATATTACAGTTTTATTAAATTTTGTCTTGAGATAAACGGCAAAATAGTTAAAGTTTTAGTATGACTAGATTAATGAATTATATAAGTCTGGTTTTATTAACTTTAATTTTTACAACTGTTAAGGCAGATGTAAACTTAATTGAGAAAACTTTACGTTCTCAACCTCTTACAGTTTTTGATCTTGGACTTTTAAGACTTAAAAACGATCTTAGGCAAGCTAAAAACGATTTAGTTCTTGAAGTAGATAATAAAAATGTATCTACAATTTATACTGAAGCTATATTTTCTAGAAGAGACGATGGAATTCAATTAATTGTGTCAGCACCGATGAGCACTCATTTAAATGCTAACTCGTACATGGTGGACTCAATTAAATGTAGAAAAATTTTTGAAAAAGTTAAAAATAATCTTTTAAAAGGACAAAACGAGAGCAATATGATTCACTCAAAAGCTGCATCTTATTTAAGTGAAGTATTCACCGCTCCAACACAATGGAATGCTTGGAGATATGATAAAAGTTTTACACAAAAATTAGTTAACTTTGTACAACTAGAAGTTACATTAAAGCCAACTCAATCCTACGCAGTTAAAAATAAAGTAAGACCTTTTAGTTGCGGAGGGTCTTTAGCCTCTGATTATCAACAAATCGAGATAACTAGAAAGTTCAACTAAAAAGTTATCATTTTAATAAATTTGTAACATATCTGTAATAATTAAGAGTCCTCTTAATTTTATGAATCCAATGTTTGTTAATTAATTAATAAATGAAAGGATAAACAATGAGAAAACTATCAATCGCTTTAGCTTCATTAGTTGCAATGTTAGTTGTAACTTCTGCTCAAGCTAGAGATCAGATTAAAATCGTAGGTTCTTCAACTGTATTCCCTTATGCAACAATCGTTGCTGAAAGATTTGGTTCGTCTGGTAAATTTAAAACACCAGTAATCGAGTCAACAGGAACAGGTGGTGGAGCTAAATTATTCTGTGCTGGAGTTGGTACAGAGCACCCAGACGTAACAAATGCATCTAGAGCCATGAAGGCTAAAGAGTACGCGCTATGTCAAAAAAATGGTGTTGAAGAAATCGTAGAGATTACAGTTGGTAATGATGGAATAACGTTAGCTTATTCTAAAGATGCTAAACCAGTAAACTTTACAAAAAAACAATTATGGGCAGCATTAGCAAAAGAAGTTGCTAAAGATGGTAAGTTAGTACCGAATCCATATAAAAAATGGAGCGATATTGACTCTTCATTACCAAACTACCCAATTAAAGTGATGGTACCTCCAGGAACATCAGGAACAAGAGATGCCTGGAATTCATTAGTAATGAAAAAAGGTATCGATAAAGCTTCAAAAGATGCTGGTGCTAAATATAAAGCACTAAGAGAAGACGGTGCGGTAATTGAAGTTGGTGAAAACGACTCACTAATTATTCAAAAACTAGCTGCTGATAAAGAAATGTTTGGTTTCTTTGGTTTCAGTTATTTCTTAGCTGCAAAAGACAAATTGCAAGCAGCGAGCATTGAAGGTGGTCAACCAAGCTTAAAATCTATTCAAGATTATAGCTATGCAGTTGCAAGACCTTTATTCTTCTACGTGAAAAAAGCTCACGTGGGCGTTGTACCAGGCTTACATGAATTCGTAAAAGAGTTCACAAGTAAAAAAGCTATGGGTAAAAAAGGTTATTTAACTGATATCGGGCTAGTACCCCTAGATGGCAAGTTATACAAAACATCTAGAACTAACGCTACGAAGTTAGTTAACATGCCTGCTAAGAAGTAGTAGTATCAATTAAACAAAAAGGGGGTATTTTACCCCCTTTTTTATCTTAAAAGCTCAATATGAATTTAATACTTGTAACTTTTATTATTCTCTTAGCTTTCACAAGTTATTATTTCGGTAGAAAAAAAGCTCTAGTTATTCAATCATCACAAAGACTTACGGCATTACCAAAATTTTATGGATATTATTTAGCTGCTTGGTGTGCTGCACCAGCATTAATAATTTTTGCTCTTTGGTCAGTTTTTGAACCATCAATCGTTAAAACATTTATTTTACAAGATTACACTGATCAGAACTTAACTAAAAATGAGCTTCAGCTTATTTACACAAAGGTTAAAGCATTAGCCGCAGGAACTTACACGGGAAATATTACTAATTTTCTAGATGAGTCTGCTAATAAGTACATTCAATTAAAAGGAATAGCTAACAGCGCTAAAGTAGCAATTATTTTAGCAATTTTAATTTTCTCTCTGAGTTTTGCATATAGATCTGTTCAGAAAAATGATCGCATGAGAGAACCAGTAGAAATTTTTCTTAAATGGGTGTTATTTGTTGCATCATTAGGTGCAGTTTTAGTTACAATTGGAATAGTTTTTTCACTTTTATTCGAAGCGATTAGGTTTTTTCAAGCAGTAAAAATCTTTGACTTTATATTCGGAACTCATTGGTATCCTGCTAAAACTTTTGTAAGAGATGGTCAACCAGATCCTGAATTAATGAAGGATGCTTTCGGAGCTGTACCTTTATTTGCTGGAACTTTTTTTATTGCTTTTATTGCAATGTGTGTTGCCATCCCCATAGGTTTGCTGAGTGGGATATATCTATCTGAGTATGCTGGAAGAGGTGTAAGAAAATATGCTAAACCTATTATTGAGATTTTAGCTGGTATTCCAACAGTAGTATATGGTTTTTTTGCAGCTTTAACCGTCGGTCCTTTTGTTAAAGAAATAGGTAATGCTATGGGCTTAGAAGTTTCAGCGGAGAGCGCTTTAGCTGCAGGAGCAGTTATGGGAGTAATGATAATTCCTTTTATTTCAAGTCTAAGCGATGACGTTATAACAGCAGTACCGCAAAATTTAAGAGATGGAAGTTACGCAATGGGTGCAACAAAATCTGAAACTGTAAAAAAAGTAATTTTTCCAGCAGCCTTACCTGGTATCGTAGGTTCGATACTTTTAGCAGTATCAAGAGCGGTGGGAGAAACAATGATCGTTGTAATGGCCTCAGGACTAGCGGCTAATCTTACAATGAATCCACTCGAATCAACTTCAACCATTACAGCACAAATTGTAGTAATTTTAATTGGAGACCAACAATTTGGAGATCCAAAAACTCAATCAGCTTTTGCCTTAGGAATATCTTTATTTATAGTAACTTTATTTTTAAATGTAATCGCTCTTTCAGTTGTTAAAAAATATAGGGAAAAATATGAATAGTTTTAAGAAAAATTTATTAAAAAAAAGATATAACGCTGAAAGAAGATTTCAATGGTATGGCAAAATAGCTATAGGATTAGCTTTAAGCTTTTTAGCAGTTTTTATGTTTCAGATATTTTCAAAAGGTTACTCAGCTTTCCAAAAAACTTGGATAGTAACAGAAGTTCATTATGATAAAGAATTACTTTTAATCGATGCAGAAAGTCCATCAAAAGATGATTTAGAAAATGCAGACTATTATGATGTTGCTTACAAAGCTATGACCTCATTAGATCCTGGACTTCCTGAAGAAGAGGATCGTCAATTAATTCAAATGGTTTCATATAAATATGAGACTGAAGTTAAAGATCTACTTTTAAAAAATCCAGACTTTCTGGGTAAAATAGTACCCATAAAATTAACAGCTTCTGATGATGTTGATCAAGTTCATAAAGGAAATTATCCAAGAGATATCCCTGAAAAGAATAGAAGAGTAAATGATTATCAGCTGCAGATTTACGATATGCTTAATGAAAGAGGGGATATTTTATCAGAGTTTAACATTAGTTTTTTTACAAGCCCTGATTCAAGAGAGGCAGAACTAGCAGGTATAGCTAGCTCGTTTATGGGAACAGTTTTTAGTATACTAGTATGTTTAGCGTTTTCATTTCCTGTTGCAGTGTTAGCTGCAATTTATCTCGAGGAATTTGCACCAAAAAATAAATTTACAGATTTTATAGAAGTAAACATTAATAATTTAGCAGCTGTTCCATCGATAGTATTTGGTTTGCTAGGTCTTGGTGTTTTATTAGCAGTTTTTAATTTACCAAGATCGACACCACTTGTTGGAGGAATTACTTTGTCTCTTATGACATTACCAACAATAATTATTGCTGCAAGAGCCTCTTTAAAAGCTGTACCACCAAGTATAAGAGAAGCTGCATTAGCGATGGGTGCAAGTAATATGCAAACGACCATGCATCATACTGTGCCACTATCAATGCCTGGAACTTTATCTGGAACGATAATTGGCTTAGCTCAAGCCTTAGGGGAAACAGCCCCTTTAATTTTAATAGGAATGGTTGCTTTTGTGAACACAATACCTGGAACGCCAGTTGATCCTGCTGCAAGTTTACCAGTTCAGATATATATATGGTCAGAAAGTGCTGAGAGGGGTTTCGTTGAAAAAGTATCTGCATGTATTATGGTGCTTCTAGCTTTTTTAATTTTAATGAACTTGGCAGCTCAAATCGTTAGACACAAATTTGAAAAGAAATGGAGTTAAATGAGTAAAATCAAAGCGGAAAATGTAAATGTATATTACGGATCCAAACAGGCATTATTTGATGTCTCTATAGATATTGCAGAAAAAGAAGTTACAGCTCTAATTGGACCATCTGGGTGTGGAAAGTCTACTTTCTTAAGATGCTTGAACAGGATGAACGACGTCATAGAAATTTGTAGAGTTGAAGGCAGTATTAAAATGGACAACCTAGAACTGAACTCAAGAAAGTTAGATGTTGTGAGACTTAGGGAGAATGTTGGTATGGTTTTTCAAAAACCCAATCCGTTCCCTAAAACAATTTATGAAAATGTAGCTTATGGGCCTACTATTCACGGTATTGCACAGAGCAAAGAAGAAATGGATCAAATAGTTGAAACAAGTCTGAAAAAAGCTGCCCTGTGGAACGAAGTTAAAGATAGACTTGATGAAATCGGAACTGGTTTATCAGGCGGTCAACAGCAACGACTATGTATTGCTAGAGCTATATCTGTAAGTCCAGAAGTGATTCTCATGGACGAACCATGTTCAGCGCTTGACCCAATAGCAACAGCTCAAATCGAAGAACTTATAGATGATCTTAAAAAAGAGGTTACAATTGTAATAGTTACCCACTCAATGTCACAAGCAGCCAGGGTATCTCAAAAAACAGGTTTCTTTCATTTGGGAAAACTTATAGAATTTGGACCAACAGATAAAATATTTAAAAATCCTGACAACCAGCAAACTCAGGATTATATTACAGGAAGGTTTGGTTAATGAGTGAAAAACCGCACATTGTAAAATCTTACGAAGAGCAACTTCATTTATTAAAAGATACAATAGTGAAAATGGGAACTGGAGTTGAGAAACAGCTTGAAAATACTATTCAATCTTTAGTTAAAAAAGACATTAACTTAGCAGAAAAATCTATCAAAGATGACGAATTGACTGATAAGTATGAAATAAATATAGAAGAGCAAGTTGTAAATTTGATTGCCTTAAGGCAACCTATGGCAATAGATTTAAGAGAAACAGTTGTTGCTTTAAAAGTTTCTTCAGACTTAGAGAGAATTGGTGATTTAGCAAAAAATATCTCAAAACGATTAGCCAAAATTGGAACTGATTTACCCAATGATATAACTAAAAATTTCGAAATAGCTGGTTTAAAAGCATCAAAACAAGTCAATGCAGTTTTAAACTCGTATTTACATAGAGATAAAGATACAGCAGAAAATGTTTGGAATTCTGATGAAGAAATAGATCAAATGACTAATAGTAATATGGAAGCTGCAGTAAAACATTTAGAAAAAAATAAAAACGATATACAAAAAGTAACTCAACTACTTTTCATGCTTAAAAATATTGAGAGGATTGGAGATCATGCAACCAATATTGCAGAGCAAGTTTATTTTCTGGTTACAGGAGATTATTTAGAGGGAGACCGACCAAAAGGATAATGAGGGCAAATTTATTCATTGTCGAAGATGAAATGCCCATCGTAACTTTGCTTAAATACAATTTAGAAAAAGAGGGTCACAAAGTTGATTATGCAGTCAATGGAGAAGACGCTATTAGAAATATAAAGGAAAAAAATCCTGATTTAATTTTATTAGATTGGATGTTGCCGGATATTTCAGGTGTTGAAGTCTGTAAAAATTTGAAAAGAAGCAATCTTCACAAAAATATCCCAATCATTATGTTAACAGCCAAAGGTGAAGAAGAAGACAAGCTGAAAGGATTTGAAACAGGAGCAGATGACTACGTAACTAAGCCATTCAGTCAAAAAGAACTTATTGCAAGAGTTAACGCTTTATTAAAGAGATCTAAACCAAGTGTTGCCGCTGATGTTGTAGTATTTGAGGATCTTAAAGTAGATAGAGTTCAACGAAGAGTTTATAGAGCAGATAAACAAGTTATAGTCGGCCCAACCGAATTTAAACTAATTGATTTTTTAATAAAGAATCCAAAAAGAGTATATTCGCGTGAGCAACTTCTAAATTCTGTATGGGGAGATGATATTTATGTTGAGTCTAGAACTATAGATGTTCATATAAGAAGACTAAGAAAAGCAATAAATATTGATGGCAAGAAAGATCTTATCAGAACAGTAAGATCTGCTGGCTATTCCTTAGATGTTTGAAGATCTTTTGGCTTTATAAATGATATTAATTTTCCTTTAACTTTTGATAACTTTCCCCAATCATTGAAATTAAAACTTACTTCAGCAACGGCTGCAGTAGGAAATTTTCTTTTTAAATTTTCAAATTGTTCAGAGTTTTCTTTAAGACAGATTCGATTTATGAGTTCACTAATTGAAGGTTCATGATTGATTAAAAGTAAAGTTTTATAATTATCAACTGTTTGTTTTAAGATATGAATAATTTCATCCTCACTAGCATGATAAAGCGCTTTTTTTTTAATAATTTTCTTAAAACTGATTTTTTCTGACAATATATTTAATGTTTGTATTGTCCTTTTAGAGGATGAGCAATAAACTAAATCAAATTTTAATTTCTTTTTAATAAAAAATTCACAAATTAATTTTGCTGAATTTACCCCTCTTTTATTCAATGGCCTGTCATGATCATCTAAATCTGGAAAATCCCAACTAGATTTAGCATGTCTCATCGCATATAATTTAAACATATTTTTAATTTAACATTTAAATATGTCGAAAGCATCATTTTCAGAAAACGCTAATATTAGCAATCAACTCATAAACAGAGAATTATCTTGGCTTCAGTTTAATGATCGTGTTTTAGAAGAGTCAAAAGATAAAACAAATCCTCTATTTGAAAGAGTAAAATTTTTATCAATCGCAGGTACAAATTTAGATGAATTTTTTATGGTAAGAGTCGCTGGACTTTTTAATCAAATTAAAGATGGTTTTGACGAATTAAGCGCAGATGGATTAACTGCAGAGGATCAATTGAATAGGGTCGTATTAAAAACTAAAGATCTATTAAAGAAGCAAAACGAAGCATTCCTAGATTTGAAAAAAGAGCTATCGAAAGAAAAAATTTTCATTCGAAAAATGTCAGAACTAAATAAGAAGGATCTTATGTATCTAAGAGAATATTTTCAGGAAACAATTTATCCTATAATAACACCTACAGCCATTGACCCATCACATCCCTTTCCTTTTATACCAAATAAAGGCCAAGCAATTTTACTAAGAATGACTAGAATAAAAAAAAAAAGAGAACTAAATGCAATTATAGTTATACCAAGAGCACTTCCAAAATTTATATCGCTAAATAATTCTGAAACAATAAATGAATTTGTCACAATTGATGACGTAATTTGTAAATTTGCTAATGAAATATTTCCAGACCATAATATCGAGGCAAGTTTGCAGTTTAAAATAATTAGAGACAGTGAAATTGAAATAGATGATGAAGCTGCTGATCTTGTGAGATATTTTGAAAAAGCAATTAAGAAAAGAAGAAGGGGAAACGTAGTTAAACTCGAAGTACTCACTAATTCAAACAAAAAACTTTTAAATTTTATTTCAAAAAAATTTAAAATGGATGAAGATCATATTTATGAGGTTGAAGGATTGGTTGGAATACAAGATATAGATGAAATTTGTAAAAAGAAAGATCCAAAGCTGAGATTTAAAAAGTTTAATCCTAGAGAAGTTGAAAGATTGAAGGAATTTGATGATAAATTTTTTTCAGCTATAAGAAGTAAAGATTTTGTTGTACACCATCCTTTTGAAACTTTTGATGTAGTAATTCAATTTTTAGAAGCTGCAGCAAAAGATCCCAAAGTTATCGGTATCAAACAAACTTTATATCGAACCACACCTGACTCTCCTATCGTAAAAGCACTAAGTAGAGCAGCAGAAAACGGAAAAGTTGTTACAGCCGTAATAGAAATAAAAGCTCGATTTGATGAGGAAGCTAATATTGAATTATCTAGGAAACTAGAGAAAGCTGGCGTTCAAATTGTTTACGGATTCGCAAAATACAAAACGCATGCAAAGGCAAGTTTAGTTTTAAGAAAAGAAGGAGCTAAAACGCGAAGCTATGTTCACTTAGGTACAGGAAACTATCATCCAATTAACGCAAAAATTTATACTGACTTATCACTGTTTAGCTCTAATCAAGACTTGGCCAAAGATGTCGAAAAATTTTTCAATTATGTAACTGGTTATGCAAAACCAAAAAAATTGAATAAAATTTTTATGTCTCCATTAAATAGTAGGAATTTTTTTGAAGAAAAAATTGAAAATGAAATTGTAAATGCAAATAAAGGAAAACCTGCAGAAATATGGGCAAAAATGAATTCTCTTGTAGACCCTGGAATTATTAAGAAATTTTACGAAGCTTCAAACGCAGGGGTAAAAATAAATTTATCAGTAAGAGGAGTATGTTGCTTAAGACCTGGAATTAAAGGTCAATCTGAAAATATAAAAGTAAAAAGCCTTATTGGCAGATTTTTAGAACACTCAAGAATTTATTGTTTTGCAAATGGTAGTTCTATGCCCTCTCGAGAGAATCAGGTATATATTTCATCTGCAGATTTAATGCCTAGAAATTTAGATAGAAGAATTGAAATTATAATCCCGATAGAAAACAATACTGTGCATGAACAAATTTTAGATCAAATTATGTTAGCCAACTTTAAAGATAAATCAGAAACATGGTATTTAGATAGCTTAGGAAACTATCATAAAGAACAAGAGAAAGGCTTTTCCGCACATTCCTATTTCATGAAGAACCCAAGTTTATCAGGTCGTGGTAAGTCAATTTTAAGAGCTAAACCTCAAAATTTAAGATTAGTAAAATGAAACCAGAATTAAAAAATCTTTTTAAATTTCAGTCTAATAAAAAGTCTAAGCAAGCCATAATAGATCTTGGATCAAATTCAGTAAGAATGCTCATATACGATAATTTTAAAATTTCTCCAATTCCAGTCTTTAATGAAAAAGCAGTTTGCAAACTTGGAAAAAATTTAGATAAATCTAAAAAACTAAACCCTGATGGAATTAAAAGTTCTTTAAAAGTTTTAAATAGATTTAAAGAAATTTTAGATATTTCAGACGTTCAAGATTTAGAAATTATTGCAACAGCGGCTTTTAGAGAGGCTACTGATGCAAGTGAATTTTTAAGAGAAATTGAAAAAATATTTAATAAAAAACCACTAGTATTATCTGGCGAGGAAGAAGCAAGAACATCAGCAAACGGTGTAATGGTAGGATTTGATGAAGTAGATGGACTAGTTGCAGATTTAGGAGGTGGAAGTTTAGAACTTGCCAGAGTTTCCAAAAATCAAATTTTTGAAACAACCTCTTTACCTCTTGGAGTACTAAGACTTGAAAATAACCCTATTGTAAAAAAAAGAAATTTGGGAAAATATGTTAGAAAACTTTTAAGAGATGAAAAATGGCTTTCTAAAAAGAAATTCAAAAATATTTATTTGGTAGGAGGGACTTGGAGATCATTATTTAAATATCATCTCTTTAAAGAAAAACACCCATTACATATTTTGCATCAATATAAGCTCTCAAAAGATGTAGCAGTTAAATACTTAAATAGGATTTCAAAATTTAATAAATCATCTTTGAAATCAATGGAGTATATAACTAAATCTAGAACTCCCTATTTACCGTTTAGCTCTATAATACTTAACGAAATAATTGAAGCAGCAAGCCCTTCAAAAGTTATTTGCTCAATCAGTGGACTGAGAGAGGGGCATATGAATATAATTATAAACCAAGGAATGAGCGAGGATGAAATTTTCAAATTAAAAACTTATGGTATATCTTTTAAAAAAGGGGACTATGGAAAGAGTTTTGAGAAATATTTTAACTTTATTTCACCATTATTTGAAGATAACGAATATTTTAATCGAAGATTACTAACCTTGGCTTGTATCTTAAGTAAAATGGATTGGGGCTTAGGAGCTTTTCAAAAAGCAGAATTAGTTTTTATGGAAGTGTTAAATACTCCATTACTAAAACTAGAACATAGAGATAGAGTAAAAGTTGCATCAGCAAGTTTTTGGAGACATTGTGGTTTAAAATATAATCCGAATTATGAATTTTTATCCTTATTAAATAACAACGAAATTTTATCCTCAAAGCAAGTGGGATCTGCTTTAAGATTAGCAGAATCACTTACAAGCATGTCTTCGTTATTGTTAGATGAATTTAAAATTTATAAAAGAAATAAGACTATTTTTTTGAAAATACCTAACAATCATAGTGATATAGTCTCAAAACAAGTAACTAAAAGACTTAAAAACTTGGCAAGAGAGATGAATGTCGACTCTAATATCATTTATTCTTGAAAATTAATAAATCTTTAACTTAATTTAAATATTTTTTTAGCATTTGTATATTATTAATAGATTATCAGTCTCCCATCTGTGTTGTTAATTAATTAGCCCAAGGTATCAATATTACCTTGGGCTACCCTCCAACTATAAAATAATTTTTCTAATTAAATAGACAGCTAGTATTCCGCCAACAATTTCAGCAATGATATAGCTAGGAGTATTTAAGTAATTAATTCCAGTAAATGTGTCTGTAAAAGTTCTTGCGATTGCTACCGCTGGATTTGCAAAAGAAGTTGAAGAGGTAAACCAATACCCCGCTGTTATAAAAGTAGCTACTGATGAAGCGACCGCAAGTTTGCCGCTCTTTAAAGATCCAAATATTACAAAAATTAATCCAAAAGTTGCAATGATCTCAGCTGTAAAAATATTTATTCCAGGTCTTATCTTCTGTGAAAGCTGCAACAAAGGAAGATCAAACATAAAATTTGCTAACATTACCCCTAACATGCAACCTAAGATTTGAGCAGAGATATAAGTGATAATTAAATTTTTTTTAATCTTGTTGGTAAAATACATTGCTAAAGTAACGACAGGATTGAAATGTGCGCCGGAGATATCACCGATTGAAGTAATCAGAACAAATAATCCTGCACCTGTAGCTAAAGTATTCGCTATTAGCATTACAGCGATATCATCAGTTAGATTTTGAGCCATAATACCTGAACCAACAATAATCATGACTAAAAAACAACTTCCTATAAATTCACCAATAAATATCTTTTTACTTTTCATTTTTTACCCAATGTTTAATTTTTTCATTAATTATATTATAAGTTTCTTCAGCTATTAAATTTATTTTATCTTTATTTTTAGTTTTTTTAATTTTTTCAACAGGGTCCGCGATGTCCCAGTGCGTAATGGTCTTTTTTTTAGGCCATACAGGACAAACTTCTTTATTGGCGTTATTACAAACTGTAATCACATAATCAATATCAATATCATTTTTTAAAAATTCATCAAAATTTTTTGAATAATACGTGGCTAAATTAAATTTTTTTCCTTCAAGATACTCTTTAATGTAGGGATTGATTTTTCCTGAAGGATTACTTCCAGCGCTAAATGCGATGAATTTATTTCGGAAATTATTGTTTACAATACTTTCCGCTATTATGCTTCTCGCAGAGTTTCCAGTACAAACAAATAATATTGTTTTTATTTTCCTCATAAAAAATGTATTGAAGTGTCCCGAACTTACGGAACCAAAATTTGATAAAAACCAATAATAAATAATGGAATCTGTAACCCAAAATTGGTTAATATTGCTTTATCCTTAGAAATAAAACCTGCAATTGTCCAACCAACAACTCCCGCTCCATGAAACATTATATTTACTGGATACATATTCAAATTTGTTAATAAAATACCTGTAAGAACTAAAAAAGTACTTAACCATTTAAGGTATTTTTTAATAAACTTCATAATCAATTATATGATTGTAATGTTAAAGTTTTGTTAACCAGACGAGGCTTTAACTTTTTTCTCGATAAATTCTGGTATCTCATCACCAAGATCATCGTCTTTTTGATTTTTAGGTTGAAAGGCATACAAAACATGAAGTTTGCAATAAGGAAAATCTCCTTCAGGTTTTCTACCGCAAAAATAGAACTTTTCCTCATTAGGGTGACCGATAGGCCACTTACAAGTTTCATCTGTAAGTTCTTCAAGTGATTTAGGGTTTTCTGGCTCGAAGTTTTTGTCTAATAAAATTGATTGAAATTTGGCTTTTCTTGATGTTGGCGCGGGTCCTCTTCTAA
This sequence comes from uncultured Pelagibacteraceae bacterium, assembly GCA_902595375.1. Taxonomy (GTDB): domain Bacteria; phylum Pseudomonadota; class Alphaproteobacteria; order Pelagibacterales; family Pelagibacteraceae; genus Pelagilacustribacter. The sequence goes on from CACJPW010000002.1 coordinate 93,515, forward strand.
TCTGCTTATTATCATTGGTTCTAGGCGAATTAGATTGCTTAGAAGGCGCTCTAGCTTCTAAATTTAACCTATGAGCTTTTCCAATTACTGCGTTTCTAGTAGTGTCACCTAATGCTTCGGCTATCTGACTTGCAGTATGCCCTTTAGACCAGAGTTCTTTTAATTTAGCGACTTTTTCTTCTGTCCAACTCATAGTATATAATTACAATATTTAGTAATAATGCAAAACTTAGGACATAATATTGGGGTTTAAAACATTAAAACACATCAAAGCTGTGAGTAGATTTAGTTTTGCACAGTTTTTTTAATAACAGGTTATAAGACTATCAATGGTTGAAATTTCGAAAAAATATAAAATTGGAAAAAGAAGATTTGGATTAGTTAATTGGTACGGAACGTGGACTTTATACAAAAAAGAAGTTTTAAGATTCTTAATTGTGTGGATACAAACTATTTTTTCTCCACTAATTTCATCTTTACTCTTTTTACTTGTTTTATCTTTGGCAATTGGTGCTGATAGAGGAGATGTTCTTGGTGTACCTTTTATTACTTTTTTAGCGCCAGGGTTGATTTCTATGCAGGTAATTCAGCAATCTTTTTCGCATTCCTCATCATCTTTTATGATTAAAAAAATTGATGGAACTATAGTTGATTTATTATATGCTCCTTTATCACCAGGGGAAGTAACTTTCACGGTCTCACTTTCAGCAGTAACAAGAAGTGTCTTTATTGGAATAGTTTCAATTATCGTATTTAAATTAATTATTGATATTGAAATTAAAAATTATTTAACGCTTATAGCATTTACCTTGCTTTCTTCTTTTGTTTTAGGAAATATAGGAATAATTGCTGGATTATGGGCTGAAAAATTTGATCATATGGCAACCGTCACTAATTTTGTAATAGTGCCATTATCTTTCTTATCAGGTACTTTTTATTCAATAGAGAGACTCCCTGACTTTTTACAAGCAGTAAGTAAAGTTAATCCGTTTTTTTATATGATAGATGGTTTTAGATATAGTTTTATTGGCACTTCAGACGGTTCAATCTCTGTTGGTTTGGTATATTTAACTGCCCTAAGCTTTGTTAGCTGGCTTGTTTGTTATTTATTGTATAAAAAAGGTTATAAAATAAAATCATGAGTAAAATTTTAAATACTTATAACAGAAAAAAAATTTCTTTTTACAAGGGAAAAGGAAGTTTCTTATATTCAACAAATGGTAAGAAATATTTAGATTTTGTTCAAGGAATTGCTGTTAATTGTCTTGGTCATGCTAATGACTATTTAATAAGATCTATTAATAAACAATCGAAAAAATTATGGCATGTTTCAAACGTTTTCACTATTCCTGAGCAAGAGAGATTGGCAAAAAGATTAGCCCAAAAAACATTTGCTGATTATGTGACTTTTCAAAATTCCGGTGCTGAAGCAACAGAAGCAGCTATAAAATTCGCTAGAAGATATTTTTATTCAAAAGGTCAACCAAGAAAAAATAGAGTTCTTTGCATTAATAATAGTTTTCATGGAAGAACTATCGCAGCTATTTTTGCCAGTAACAGCAAAAAAGCTATTGAAGGGTTTAAACCTAAAGTAGATGGTTTTGATCACTTTAACTTTGGTGATCATAAAGGTTTAGAAAAAGCGATAACTAGCAGAACTGCTGCTATCATGATTGAGACAATCATGGGAGAAGGGGGCATTAAAGTTATTCCGGATTTTTGTCTTAGAGGCTTAAGAAAACTATGTAATAAAAAAAAAATTTTACTTATTCTTGATGAAGTGCAATGTGGAATTGGAAGAAGTGGTAAATTTTTTGCATTTGAATATGCAAAAATTAAACCTGACATTGTCCCAATAGCAAAAGGTATTGGTGGTGGCTTTCCAATAGGCGCAGTTTTAGTAAATAAGAAAGTAGCATCAGGCATTAAGCCAGGTACCCATGGATCAACATTTGGCGGAAACCCTTTAGCAATGAGCGCCGGAAATGCGGTTATGGATATAATGTTTAAAAAAGGTTTCTTAAACAATGTAAGTAAAAACGGAAAATATTTTATAAATCAACTTGATAAAATTAAAAATAAGTACCCTAAGGTTATCAAAGAAGTAAGGGGTAAAGGATTGCTCATTGGACTCTGTCTTCACGTAAATCATGCAAAATTTATTCAAAAACTTTTAGATAATAATTTATTGACAGTAAGAGCTGCTGAAAACGTTGTCAGACTTTTGCCTCCTTTAAATGTAACAAAGAGCGAGATAAACTTAGGTTTAAAAATAATAGAGAAAGTTTGCAAAAAATATTAAATGAGAAACTTTATAAATATCTCTGACTATTCTTCAGATGAACTTAGAGCGATAATTGAGGAAGCAAAGAAGAGAAAACAAAATAGATCTGGATTAAACAAATCTTCACCTGATAAAGACAAACCTTTTGAAGGCAAATCAATGGCAATGATTTTTGAAAAACCATCAACTAGAACAAGAATGTCATTTGATATTGCTATAAAACAATTAGGAGGATCATCAATTATCTTAAATCCGGATGGAATACATTACGGAAAAGGAGATGAGACTTTAAAAGATACGGCAAAAGTTCTATCAGAGTATGTTGATATCGTTATGTTGAGAACTTCATCACACAAAAACTTAGAGGAGTTCGGCAAGTATTTAGATATTCCAATTATCAATGGTCTTTCAGATATCAGCCACCCATGTCAAATTATGTCTGATATACTTACTTACGAAGAAAAAAAAGGCAACATTGAGGGTAAAACTGTTTGTTGGATTGGTGACGGCAATAATAACATGTCTAATTCTTTAATTGAAGCCGCAGGCAAATTTAATTTTAAACTCAAAATTGCTTGTCCAAAAAAATACTCTCCAAGTAAAAGTATATTAAAGCTTGCTAAAAAAGAGGGAGCAAAATTAACAATTACTTCAAAACCTTTAGAAGCAGTTAGAGGCGCAGATTGTGTAATGACTGACAAATGGATCTCAATGAACGATAAAGTGAATAAAGTTTCTAAAAAAAAAATTTTGAAACCTTACCAGGTTAATAACAAATTAATGAGCAAAGCTAATTCAGACTCTATTTTTATGCATTGTCTTCCAGTGGGAAGAGGAGAAGAGGTTACGGATGATGTGATTGATGGCAATCAATCAGTTGTGTGGAGACAGGCATTGAACAGAGTCCACGCTCAAAAAAGTATAATTAAGTGGTGCCTGGATTAAGGTAAAGGTTTTGGATTATCACCTTTTGAATTCATATACAAAATGACTGACGCTCTATCTTTTTCTTTTCTTAGTCCAGCAAAAGCCATTTTAGTGCCTTTAATATACGCTTGCGGCTTTATCAGGTAACTGTTCATTTCTTCAAAAGACCATTCTTTGGCATAAGCTACCATTGCTTTAGAATATTTATAATCATTTACCGATCCTGCAGTCCTTCCAATAACGCCCCACAAATTTGGACCAATCATATTTTTTCCTCCTGCTGCAATCATGTGACAAGCACTACATTTCTTAAAAACTTTTTCCCCATGAGCCAAATTTCCCATGGCTAAAAGAGCTTTTATATCAACTACTTCTAAGGCTTTTTCTGTTTGATCTTTAGATCCAACCGATGCTGCAACCTCTAAACCCTCAATTTTGTAAGCTGACTGTTTAGGTTTTTCTACATGAAATAGTACGTCTGCAAATTTTCCGATACCAATGACTATTAAAGCCGTAAGAAGCACTGCTGATATTATTTTATTTATTTCAAAACTGTCCATAATTTTGGTAAATACCTTTAGACGTATAACACGAGTTTAAAAAAAAAAACTTAAAATTACCAAATTTTTTTGCGTCTTTGAGACGCATAATTATGAATAAAACTGCAATTATAATACCATCCAGATTAAAAGCTGAGCGATTCCCTAACAAACCATTAAAGCTTATTAACAAGAAAGAAATGATTCTTCACGTTTATGATGCAGCAAAAAATTCTAAGGCAGGGGATGTATATGTAGCAACTCCAGATCAAGAAATAGCTCAATTAGTTACCAAATATGGAGGGAGCGCGATTATAACTTCTAATGAACATCAAACAGGAACTGATAGAATTTATGAAGTATTCAATAAATTTTTAAACAACAATCCTAATATTATAGTTAATCTGCAAGGAGACATGCCTAACATAGATCCAAAAGTTATAAAAGATTTAATATTATATATGGAAAAAGGTAAATGTGATATTGGAACATTAATTAGCAAATTTAATTCAATTGAGGAGCTCCAAGATCAAAATGCAGTTAAAGCAATAGTAAAGGAAAAAATGGATGTAGGGAAATTTTGCAACGTATTAGATTTTATTAGAACAAAACCACAAACAAGTTTTAATCTTTACCATCATATTGGAATTTATGCCTTTACTAACAAAGCATTGTTGAGGTATGTAAATCTAGAAAGATCAAAATTAGAAATAGAGCGGAATTTAGAACAACTTAGAGCTATGGAAAATAATATGTCAATACACGCAGGTTATGTTAATTCATTACCCTTAAGTGTAGACACGGAAAAAGATTTTTTAGAAATAAAAAAAGTTATGGAAAAAAATGACAAAAATTAAAATTGGTATACAGGGAGAACTTGGCGCATATTCTCATATTGCGGCTGAAAATCTTTATAAAAACCCTGCGATTAAAACATGTACTACTTTTGAGGAGACTTTCAAACTTGCTTACAATGACTCAATATATAAGATAGTAATACCTATTGAGAACTCTTTAGCAGGAAGAGTTGCAGATATTCACTATCTACTCCCTAAATATAAACTTCAAATTCATGGTGAGTATTTTCTACCAGTAGAACATAACTTATTAAGTAAACCTGATGCGAATATCAAAGATATAAAATATGTTAGAAGTCATGCTCAAGCTATAGGACAGTGCCAAAATTTAATTAATAAAAAAAAGTTTAAAGCTATCGTATCAGCAGATACTGCTGGTTCAGCTAAAGATTTAGCAGAGGGCGATGACAAATCGATTGCCGCAATAGCTTCAGAGCTTTCAGCAAAAATCTACAATTTAAAAATTCTTGAAAAGAATATTGAAGATGAGCAAGGAAACGTTACAAGATTTTTGATTATGGGAAAAAATATTGAACAGCCAGAATTTAATAAAAAAAAACAATATATAACGAGCTGCATTTTTAGAGTGAAAAGTGAACCTTCGGCTTTATATAAATGTTTAGGGGGGTTTGCTACAAATCAAGTAAACCTAACTAAGCTAGAGAGTTTTTCTGTTAAAAATACATTTGAGCAAGCAAATTTTTATTTAGATCTGGAGGGGCATATAGAACAAGCTGAGGTAAAAAAATCGTTAGAAGAACTAGGATTCCATACTGAAACTTTGGATATTCTGGGAGTTTATGAGGCATCAAATTTCAGGTCAAAATAGTCCACAAAATTTGAAACTTCGCTTGTGGTATTTAAATTTATCTTGATATACTCTTAATGGGGTTGGCATCAGGTGGAAGTTTCATAAACCCGGTCAGGTCTGAAAAGAAGCAGCCGTAGTGAAAATTTTTCAGGTTGTTGCCTGCCTCTATAAAATGACTGATAAAATTCTAGCACTCAAATATAGACCACAACAATTTAGAGACCTTATAGGTCAAGAAGTATTGGTTAAAACAATTGAAAATGGAATTAAGTTAAAAAAAACTCCAAACGCATACTTATTGACTGGCATTCGAGGGGTCGGAAAAACTACTACTGCTAGGTTAATTGCTAAAGCATTAAATTGTACAAAAAATTTTTCTGCAGGCGAGAAGTGCAATCCTACTGAAAACTGTCATTGCAAAGAAATTGTTGACTCTAAACACATGGATGTTTTAGAAATGGATGCTGCATCTAAAACAGGAATAGATGATATCAGAGAGTTAATTGAAAATTCTAAATATAGTCCTACAAGTGCAAAATTTAAAATATTTATAATTGATGAAGTTCATATGTTATCAAAACAAGCATTTAATGGTTTACTTAAAACTTTAGAGGAGCCACCACCACGTTTAAAATTTATATTAGCGACTACGGAAGTAAGAAAAATTCCCGTAACAATTTTATCCCGATGTCAAAGATTTGATCTTAAACGAGTAAGTATTTCACAGATTAGTGAACATATAAAAAATATTGCAAAAAAAGAAAAAGGTAACATTTCAGAGGATGCAATTAAACTTTTAGCCAGAGCTTCAGAGGGATCTGTAAGAGATTCTATTTCACTATTAGACCGTATTTTGATTTCACAGACTAATGATGAAAGAAAAATAATAGAGGAAAACGATGTAAGAGAAATGCTTGGTCTAGCGGATAAAACAAAATTAATTTCTATGTTTGGAGAGATTTTAAAAGGAAATGAAAAGAATGCTTTAAATTATCTTAAAGAATTTATTAATAATGGATTAGAGGCAAAAAATTTTTTGAACGATATATTAGAAATTATCTATCTTTTTAGCAGAAGCACAAATCTAGGACCTATCAAAAATGATATGTCAATTTCTGAAGCTGAAATAAAAATGATTGAACAGTTTTCAGATAATATTAAAATGGTAGATTTAGGATTATTTTGGCAACTAACAATTAAGACAATTGATGACTTGAGAATTGTAGGTGACGAAAATTTAATTTTAGAAATGTTTATTATTCAACTAATTCATTTACAAAATATTGAAGAGGAAGAAATTAAATCTGAGACAATTGATACTTCTAATAATACAGGTGAGATTATTTCAGACAAAAAAATAGATAAAAAAAAATTAGAAACTATTCTTACCAACCAGGCTAAAAACCAATTAAAAAACACAGATCAGATTAAAACAAATTTGATTAAAGACTCATTGGTAGAGAAGAAAAAAACAAAAATTAACATTACTAGTTTTAGAGATTTAATTACTCTAGCATTTAAAGAAAAAGAAATCGAATTAAGCTATGATTTAGAGAGAAATGTAAAGTTGGTAAGTTTTAATAAGGGTAAAATAGATATAAGTTTTAATGAAAAATTGAATAAAAATTTTATAAAAAATTTGACTGAAAAGTTGTTATTTTGGACTGGAGAAAGATGGATTATTTCTCTCAGCAAAAATGTGGGCGCTAAAAGTGTCTATGAAAAAAAAATTGAAGATAAAAACACTAAGCTTGAGAAAGTTAAAAAAGATAAATTTGCTCAAGATATTTTAAGTAAATTTCCTGATGCAGAATTAATCGATGTGATAGGGGAGAAAAATGACTGACTTCTCAGACATGCTCTCCAAAGCTAAAGCAATGCAAGAAAATATGAAAAAAGCTCAAGAGGAGATTAAGAAAATTGAGGCAGAGGGTTTTTCAGGAGGGAATTTAGTAAAAGTGATATTAAAAGGAGACTATGAATTAAAGACTATTGAAATAATGGAAGGTGCAAAAAGTGAAAAACAGGAGATAATTAATGATTTGATTATAGCAGCCTACAATAATGCTAAAGAGAACTTAAAAAAAAAATCTGCTGAAGAATTATCTAAAGTAACAGGAGGTTTAAATCTTCCTTTAGATTTTAAACTACCATTTTAATGGACAACAAAATTCCAGAAATAAATGATTTAATTCAAAAATTTTCAAAATTACCTGGCCTTGGGCCAAAATCGGCAAAAAGAATTATTTTAAAACTTATAAATAATAAAGATAACATGATTAAACCCTTGGCAAAGTCACTAGCAGAGGTTTATAAAAAAGTGGTACGATGTATAGATTGTGGGAACTTAAAAATTATTGACCAGATTTGTATTTGTTCAAAAGAAAACTCATATGACAAAATTTGTGTAGTAGAAAACTTAGCCGACATGTGGGTTATAGACTCTGCAGATATTTACAAGGGTTATTACCATATTCTAGGTGGAACCCTAAATTCAAATGAGAATTATGAACAAAAAAATTTACTTATCGACTCCTTATTAAAAAGAATAAAAAAAAATAATCTCAAGGAAGTCATTATTGCTACAAGTGCAACAGTAGAGGGACAAACAACAGCTCATTATATTGAGGACATGATTAAGAATGATAAGATTAAAATTACTAAATTAGCACAAGGGTTACCTGTAGGCGGTGAGATTGAACAACTTGATGATGGAACTTTAATTTCAGCTTTTAAAAATAGACTTCCAGTAACAAAATAAGTAACTAAATTTTCTTTCTTTTTAGTCTTTTCTGGTGCAACAAAGGTTCAGTATAACCAGAAGGTTGAGTTCTACCTTTAAAAACAAGATCACAAGCTGTAGAGAAAGCTATTGAATTATCAAAGTTATCAGACATTTTTTCGTAATTTGGATCTTTTTTATTTTGTTCATCAACGGTCTTGGCCATTTTCTTCATCACATGCATTACTTGGTCTTTTTTACAAATACCGTGATGCAACCAATTAGCTATATGTTGAGATGAGATTCTCAATGTTGCTCTATCTTCCATCAATCCAACATTATTTATGTCAGGCACTTTAGAGCATCCAATACCTTGATCAATCCATCTTACTACATATCCTAAAATTCCTTGTGCATTATTCTCTAATTCACGATTGATATCTTCCATTGACCAATTAGGTCTATCAGCTTTTGGAATTTCTAGTATATCTTCGACTCTAGATTGTTCTCTTAATTTAATTTTTTTTTGCTCACTAAAAACATTAATATTGTGATAGTGAAGACTATGTAAAGTTGCAGCCGTTGGAGATGGAACCCACGCACAATTTGCCCCTGATTTTGGATGATTTATTTTTTGCTCCATCATATTATGCATTTGGTCAGGCATTGCCCACATACCTTTTCCAATTTGAGCTACTCCAGAAAAACCACACTTCAATCCTATGTCTACATTCCAATTTTCATAAGTATTTAACCACTTAGATTTTTTCATATCTCCTTTAAAAATCATTGGGCCAGCTTCAAAAGATGTATGCATCTCATCACCTGTACGATCAAGAAACCCTGTATTTATAAAAACAATCCTATTTTTAACCTGTCTGATACATTCTTTTAAATTAACTGTAGTTCTTCTTTCTTCATCCATTATCCCAACTTTTATTGAATATTCTTTTATACCTAATGCATCCTCAACTTTTTTAAATAATTCGTTTGTGAAAGTAACTTCTTCTGGACCATGCATTTTAGGTTTAACTATATAAACAGAGTTAGTTCTTGAATTTTTTTTATTTTGAAAGTCATGTAATGCACATAAAGTTGAAATAAATGCATCCATAATACCTTCGGGAATTTCTGAACCATCTTTTAAGAGAATACCTGGATTAGTCATTAAATGACCAACATTCCTGTTTAATAACAAAGCTCTTCCATGCAAAGAAATTTCTTTACCGTCTTTTGAAATATATTTTCTATTTGGGTTTAATTTTCTAACAAATTTCTCTCCGTTTTTTTCTATTTTAGCTGTAAGGTCTCCTTTCATAAGGCCTAACCAATTTCTATAACATTTCACTTTATCATCTGCATCAACTGCAGCTACTGAGTCTTCGTTATCAATAATCGTAGAAATAGCAGACTCAACAATTATATCTGATATTGATGCTTTATCATTTTTTCCAACCTCACTTTTTGAGTCAATTATTATATCAATATGAAGGTTATTGTTCTTAACTAAAATAGAGTTAAGATTATTTCTTTGCCCTTTAAAACCTATAAATTGATCGTTATTTTTTAAGTAAATTTTTTTAGATCCTGTCAAAAAAACTAATTTTTCTTCTTCAACTAAAATTTTTGTTATGTCGGTCCAACTACCTTTATCGAGAGGCACGCTGTTATCTAAAAAATTTCTAACATAAACTATAACTTTATTAGCTCTATCTAAATTAAAATTTTTGTATTTATCTCCTGGGATAACGTCTGTTCCATACAAAGCGTTATATAAACTTCCCCACCTTGCATTGGCTGCATTTAAAGCATAACGTGCATTATCAACTGGTACTACTAGTTGTGGACCTGCAATTGAAGAAATTTCTAAATCTACGTTGGTTGTCTCAATTTGAAAATCGTCTTTTTCCTCGATTAAATAAGAAATGGACTTTAAAAAATTTTTATAATCTTTTTTATCAATTTCTTTGTTTTTATTTTTTTTATGCCAATTATCAATTTTTTTTTGAATCTCCTCTCTTTTTGATATCAAATCCTTATTTTTTGGAGCTAAACTGTGCGCTGCTATTGAAAATTTTTCCCAAAATTCATCTATATTTACTTTAGTTCCTTGAATAGCTTCGTTATTCACGAAATCAAATAAGACTTTACTAATTTTAAGCTCATTTTTATCTACATAATTCATAATGTGCCGACAATTATATTATTTTATAATATAATAATAGTACAAAAAAGTATCAATTTTATGAAAAATTATTTAGATTTTGAAAAAGAAATCAAAGCTCTTGAGCGAGAAGTTGAAGATTTAAAAAGCCCTTTTGGATCAGAAGGTATCTCGGAGGTAGATACTGACAAAATTAAAAGTACACAAAAAGAGATAAATCAAAAATTAGAAGAAATTTATTCTAATTTAAATAGTTGGCAAAAAACTCAAGTAGCTAGACACGAAGATAGACCAAGAGCAAGTTTTTATATTAAAAAGATATTTTCAAATTTTACACTCCTTTCAGGAGATAGATATTTTGGAGATGACAAATCTGTAACTGCTGGTTTTGGACTTATAGAAAAGAAATCTGTTTTAGTTATAGGCCAAGAAAAAGGAGAAGACTTAAGTAGCAGAATAGAAAAAAATTTTGGAATGATGCGTCCAGAAGGATATAGAAAATGTATAAGGTTAATGAAACTGGCTGATAAATTTCAAATTCCTGTTATCAGTTTTATTGATACACCTGGAGCGTATCCAGGTATTGGTGCCGAACAAAGAGGACAAGCATCTGCGATCGCAAATTCAATAGAATGTTGTATGTCTTTAACTGTACCAAACATTTCTATTATAATAGGCGAGGGAGGGTCTGGAGGAGCGATAGCTTTGGCTTCATCTAACAAAGTGGTAATGTTAGAAAATTCGATCTATTCTGTTATATCCCCAGAGGGCTGTGCATCAATATTATGGCGAGACCCGAGCAAATCTTTACAAGCAGCTGACGCTATGAAGTTAACTGCAAAAGATTTATTAAGACTGAAAATAATTGATGAGATAATACCAGAGCCTTTAGGAGGTGCGCATCGTGATCCTGAACTTATTGCTTCAGATATTAAAAATTCTATAATTAATAATTTAGGAAAATTTAAGAGTTATTCTAAAGATCAAATTTATGATCATAGAAAAACTAAATTCTTACAAATAGGAAGAGATCAGGGCTTTTCGGGTAAAACTAATATGGATAAGCAAAGTTTAAGCTATAAAGACTCAAGTTTAGAAAATCTCAAAATTCATATAAAAAAAAATAAGTATTTATACGGTGGACTAGGAATAGTTGTAATAGCTAGCCTAATTGCCGCATTATCGTAGCCATGTTGCAAAAAAACAATTACCGAAAATAATATTAATCCACTATTGACTTTCATCCATCAAATCTATTTAAGGGTCTCAAGGCTAAATTAAATTAGTTGAAGTTAAAAATAATAAGGAAAAATAATAAATATGAGTACACTAAAAGGTAAAGTAAAGTGGTTCAATGGTACTAAAGGATATGGTTTCATTGAAAGAGAAGACAAAGAAAAAGACGTGTTCGTCCATTCTTCTGCTGTTAGAGAAGCTGGTTTAAAATATTTAAACGAGGGTGATGAGTTAACGTTTGAAGTGGAGAGCACGGAAAAAGGTCCTTCAGCAGTTAAACTGCAGAAAACATCTTAATCTAAATTTCCAAAATCACTGATTATCGGGACATTAACATTAGTCTTACTATTATTACTGTCCCGCTAATTTCACCTTGAAATAGTCACAATTGTTTTTTAAATAATCATCATGATTATAAATGAAAGAATCATTTCAACATTAAGACCACATTCGCACAGAATGCACGCTAGGCTATTGCTTAGCTTATAATCAAAAATATATAAATTTAATTAAAATTAAGATAAAAATAAAAGGGATGCAGCAGTAGCTCAGTTGGTTAGAGCACTAGTTTGTGGAACTAGGGGTCGGTGGTTCGAATCCACCCTGCTGTACCAAAAAATGACAAAAGAAAAAAAGAGCAAACCTTCCAAGGAACTTCCATTAGGGTTTGTAGACAGACAAGAAAAAGAATTACTCGTACGTGATTTTATAATTTCTAATATTAAAGAAGTTATGATTAAATACGGTTTTCAAAATCTTGAAACTCCAAGTTTTGAGTACTCTGATAGTATTGGAAAGTTTTTACCTGATAAAGATAGACCTGATGAAGGTGTATTCTCATTTAAGGATGAAAATAAGTGGTTATCTTTAAGATATGACCTTACAGCACCGCTTGCAAGATATGTTGCAAAAAATTATTTAGAAATTCCAAAACCATTTAAAAGATATCAACTAGGAACAGTCTGGCGAAATGAAAAACCTGGACCAGGAAGATTTAGAGAATTTTTACAGTTTGATGCTGACTTTGTTGGCACTACAAGTTTACAGGCAGATGCAGAATTATGTGTGATGATTTCAGAAATCCTTGAAAGAAGTGGTCTAGCTAAATCAGATTATATAATTAAAATATCATCAAGAAAAATAACTGAAGAATTATTTAAAAAGATAAACTTAATTGATAATAAGCAAAAACTTACTGCCTTAAGGGCTTTAGATAAAATTGATAGACTTGGCTGGAGTGGAGTAAAAGAGCTGCTGGGTGCTGGTAGAAAAGATAAATCTGGAGATTTTACAAAAGGCGCAAATTTAAAATCCAAAGATATTGTTAAAATAGAAGAAACTTTAAAAATAAAATCACCCAAAACGGAAGATCTAGTTGAGTTGGTAAAAATTTTTAAAGATTATAATTTTAATAATTTTGAATTTGATCCATCAATCATTAGAGGTTTAGAATATTATACTGGCGCAATTTTTGAGGTCAATTTGAAATTTGATGTAACAAATAATAAGGGACAGGTAATACAATTTGGTTCCATAGGAGGTGGAGGAAGATATGACAACTTAGTAAACAACTTTGGCAACTTCAATGCTCCAGCTACAGGTATATCTATAGGTATAGATCGATTGGTTTATGCTTTGATGCAAAAAAAAGAATTTAAAGTAAAACAAACTAAACCTATAGTAATTTGTGTTTTTGATAAAAATTCAATGAGAGAGTATATAAATTTACAAACGATAATAAGAAAAGAGGGTATTAGCGTAGAAATTTATCCTGGAGTAAGTAAATTAAAAAAACAAATGGAGTATGCAAATAAAATAAACTCTCCAGCTGTAATTTTATATGGTGAGAATGAAATAAAATCAGGAAAGATTACTTTAAGAAATTTAAGTTCAGGTAAAGAGCAATCAATCGAAATAAAAGAAATAGTTAATGAAATCAAAAAAATTATCTGAAATCATAATTGAAAATTTTAAAAGCAATGGCTTTGTTTTATCAGAGCCTGACGTACTTCTGGAGTCAGATTATATTATTGAGAGATCAGGGGAAAAATTTAAAAGTTCAATGCTTACCTTTGAAAGAGAAGATGGAAAAACAATGTGTTTAAGACCAGATTTAACGGTAGCATCTTGCATTGGTTTTTTACAAAAAAAATCACCTTCAAAAATTTATTATTCCGGTCAAGCATACAGAAGATCAGGTAATAAAGGAACGAATTTCATCAATGACCAGTTGGGGATTGAAATTCTAGGCTCAAAAAATCAAATTCAAGATGATTTTAAAATTGTAAGTACAATTTTAAGTTCAGCAAAAAAGATAAAAAGAAAAAAAATTTTAATCAAAGTTGGAGATATTAGTTTATTTAAAAGTTTAATTAATGCTCTGGATATGCCCGAAAGATGGAAGCTTAGACTTATAAGACATTTTTGGAGACCAAGTTATTTTGAGGAGCTTTTAAAAAGATTAGAAAAAAATACTGATATTGATGCAATTACTTTTGATACAGATAAAAAAAGATTTTATGAAATGAAAAAAAAGGACCAAGGCAAGTTAGTTGCTGGAAGGTCGATATTGGAAATATTAAAAAGATTTGACAAAAAGATTAAAGACCCAAGATCTTTTGTTGATGGAAAAAAAATCGTAAAAATTATTAAGTCTTTTTTAGAAATAAACTGCAAACTTTCAGAACTTGACCAAAGATTGTTAGATTTTGCAAAAAAAAATAATCTCAAAAAAAATATATTTAAAGACTTTAAATCCATTCTTAATTTAAAAAAACTTAATCAAGATATCAACTTTATCGCAAACTTCGGTAGAGACGTAGAATATTATACTGGCATAGTGTTTGAAGTATTCTCAGGTGAAAAGGAAATTGCTAGGGGAGGCCGTTACGACAACTTACTTAAAAGTTTGGGAGCCAAAAAGAATACCCCAGCGGTTGGTGCTGCAATTAACTTAAAAAATATATGAAAGATCAAATTACCATAGGTTTACCAAGCAAAGGACGATTAAAAGACAAAGCAATATCATTTTTTAATGATACAGGTCTTAAGATTTTACAAAGTGAAAAAGAAAGGAATTATTTTGGATCAATTGAAAATAAAAATAACATCAAGATTATTTTTCTTCATGCTAAAGAAATTATACAAAGATTAGGAGATGGAACTCTAGATATAGGTGTATCTGGGTTAGATCTCTTAAAAGAGTCTGATAAAAACTTACAGAATAAAATTTACATTCAAAAAAAACTTGATTTTGGTAATGCTAACTTAGTTATAGCAGTGCCAGATGATTGGATAGATGTGCAGACTATTGCTGATCTTGAAGAGATATCTTTTGATATTAGATCTAAAAGAAATTCTAGATTAAGAGTGGCGACTAAATATCCTAATTTAACTAATGATTTTTTGATTTCTAAAGGCGTTACCCAATATAAATTGATTACTAGTCTGGGTGCTACTGAAACTTATCCATTTATAGGTTCATCCGAAATTATTACTGATATAACTTCTACAGGTAAAACTTTGGCTGATAATAATTTAAGAGTACTTAAAGATGGTTTGATACTAAGCTCAAATGCTTGTTTACTTATTGCAAAAAAAAAGGCTGCAAAATTGCAGCCTTTTTTAAAATTTTTTGGGTAGGTGAAATTACATTCCCATTCCACCCATGCCGCCCATTCCACCCATGCCGCCACCCATTGGAGGCATTGCAGGACCAGCATCTTTTTCCTCAGGTTTGTCTGCGATCATTGCTTCTGTTGTAATTAATAGTCCAGCTATTGAAGCAGCATCTTGTAATGCTGATCTCACAACTTTGGTTGGATCAATAATTCCTTTAGCGAACATATCTACATAGTCTTCATTCTGAGCATCGTAACCTTGAGAAGCTTTTTTACCTTCTAAAAGTTTACCCACAACTACTGAACCATCGACACCTGCGTTAGCAGTAATTTGTCTGATCGGAGCTTGAAGAGCTTTTTTAACTATTTCAACACCAGCTTTCTGGTCATCTCCTTTTACTTTAACACCATCTAAATCCTGTGCAGCATAAAGTAATGCGCAACCACCACCGATTACTACTCCTTCTTCAACAGCAGCTCTAGTTGCATTCAGAGCGTCTTCGACTCTGTCTTTTCTTTCTTTCACTTCAACTTCTGTAGCACCTCCAACTTTAATCACAGCGACTCCTCCAGCAAGTTTAGCTAATCTTTCTTGAAGTTTTTCTTTATCATAATCAGATGTTGTTTCGTTGATCTCAGATCTAATTTGATTACATCTAGCTTCAATATCAGATTTTTTACCTTCTCCAGCTACGATTGTACTGTTTTCTTTATCAATTTTTACTTTTTTACAAGAACCAAGATCACCAATTTTAACGTTCTCTAATTTAATTCCAAGATCTTCTGAGATGACCTGTCCTCCAGTTAGAATAGCAATATCTTCTAGCATTGCTTTTCTTCTGTCACCAAAACCTGGAGCTTTGACAGCTACAACTTTAAGACCACCTCTTAATTTATTTACAACTAAAGTGGCTAAAGCCTCACCTTCAACATCTTCAGAAATTATCATTAACGGTCTATTTGCTTGTACTACCGACTCTAAGAGTGGTACCATTGGTTGTAAGTTTGTTAATTTTTTTTCTACTAACAGAACTAAAGGATTTTCTAGCTCAGTTGTCATTTTTTCAGTATTAGTCACAAAGTAAGGAGAAAGATATCCTCTATCGAATTGCATACCTTCAACAACATCTAACTCAGTTTCAACTCCCTTCGCTTCTTCAACTGTAATTACACCTTCATTACCAACTTTTTGCATAGCTTTAGAAATCATATCTCCGATAGATTTCTCACCATTTGCAGAAATCGTACCAACTTGAGCAACTTCTTCGTTAGCTTTTACTTTCTTTGAAGATGTTTTCAATTTATCGATTACTTGCTCAACTGCTTTATCGATACCCCTTTTGATATCCATTGGGTTCATCCCAGCTGTAACATATTTAAGCCCCTCATTTACAATAGCTTGGGTTAGAATAGTTGCAGTGGTAGTTCCATCACCAGCATTATCATTTGTTTTGCTAGCAACTTCTTTTACCATTTGAGCACCCATGTTTTCAAATTTATCTTCAAGCTCAATCTCTTTTGCAACAGAAACACCATCTTTCGTAGTTCTTGGAGCACCGTAAGATTTGTCCATTACAACATTACGACCTTTTGGTCCTAAAGTAACTTTAACGGCGTTTGCAAGAGTGTTCACGCCAGTAAGCATTTTTGATCTTGCTTCTGTATCAAATTTAATTATTTTTGCCATTTTCTTCTCCTATAAAGGTTATTTTTTACTTTTTGATATTCCCATTATGTCTGACTCTTTCATAATGCTGTATTCTTTGCCATCAATTTTGACGTCAGTGCCAGACCACTTTCCGAAAAGTACAATATCTCCAACTTTTACATCCATTGCAGAAACTTTACCGTCTTCATTTTTGGCACCCGGTCCTACGGCTACAACCTCCCCCTCTTGAGGTTTTTCTTTAGCAGTGTCTGGTATAATAATTCCGCCAGCAGTTTTTTCCTCACTGTCTAGCACTTTAATAAGCACACGATCGTGCAGAGGTCTAAATTTCATATGTATTTTCTCCTATAATTTCTTATGTAGTGTTGATATGGTATGTTTTGACTGTATTTCAAGAGGCAAAAATCATAAAAAAAACCATTAAATACTATATTAATAAGCATTAAAAGGAGAGAAATAGTACATTGAAAGAACTAAATCACTTAGCAGAAATATTCGAAAACTACGACACTTTTATTATAGACTTATGGGGGGTAATGCATAATGGGGTTGCACTTAATCCTAAAGCTGTAGAGGCAGTAGACAAGCTAAAAAAAAATTCGAAAAAAATAGTATTTTTATCCAACGCACCTAGGCCCAGTTCGAAAGTAGTTAATTTTTTAGTGAAAATGAAAATGGACAAAAAATATCTTGAGCATGTAATGACCTCAGGTGAAGCAGCAATGCACGCAATAAACCAAAAAAAATTTGGACAGACATTTTATCATCTTGGGCCTGCTAGAGACATCTCTGTATTTGAAAAAGTGAAAAATAATAGAACTGATCTTCAGAGTTGTGATTTTATTTTATGTACTGGATTATTTGATGATCATGATAACGATTTGGACTATTATAAAAAATTTTTATTGAAGCATATTTCAAAAAAATTAATTTGTACCAATCCAGATTTAATAGTTCATAGGGGCAGTGTTGAAGAATTATGCGCAGGTTCTGTTGCAAAAGTTTTTGAGGATCTTGGAGGAGAAGTTATTTACTTTGGTAAACCACACAAAGAGGTTTACAACATGTGTTTTGACTCTAACGAAAAAGTTTTAGCCATTGGTGATAATTTAAGAACAGATATTAAAGGAGCAAATAATTTAAAAATAGATTGCATATTTATATCTGAAGGTGTGCATAGGAAAGAGTTCAATAACTTTGATGAACTTAATAAGCTTTTAAAAAAATATAATGTGAAAGCAAATTTTTTTCAAAGAGAATTAAAATGGTAAAATGAAGATTTACAATAATCCAAATTTAAATAAAAATCATTGTAACGGCGTAATAGCCATAGGTAATTTCGATGGTCTACATTTAGGTCATCAAAAAGTTATCAAAGAGGCAAAACAAAAAGCAAAAAAAAATAAGATACCATTCGGTGTTATGACCTTCGAACCAGTACCAGTAATGTTTTTTAATAAAAAAATTAAAAATCACAGAATAAATTCATTAGAACAGAAAAAAACTCAATTAAAAAAATTTAAATTAGATTTTTTAATTATTATTAAATTTAATAAAAATTTTTCATCTCAATCAGCGGAAGAGTTTATAAAAAAAATTATTTTTAAAAAAACAAAATGTAAATATTTATATGTAAGTAAAAATTTCAAGTTTGGTTTTAAACGTCAAGGAAATATAAAAACACTTAAGAAATTTGAAAAAAAATATAATTTTAATAATATTATTACTAAACCATATAAAAAAGGTAATAAAATAATTTCATCCACATTTTTAAGAAAGAAAATAAGAACTGGTAAAATAGAAGAAGTAAATAAATTGTTAAACCGTATTTGGTGTATTAATGGTAAAGTAATAAGGGGACAAAGAAGAGGACATAAAATTGGTTTTCCAACATGTAATTTGAAATTAAGTAATTATGTGATCCCTAAGCTTGGAGTGTATGCTGTTAAAGTTAAAAGTAAGAATTTTTATAAAAACGGTATTGCAAATATAGGTTATAGACCAACATTTAATGGACAAAATTTATTATTGGAAACAAATATCTTTGGAATTAACAAAAATTTATATAATAAAGTAATTAGTGTAAACTTTAAAAAATTTATAAGACCAGAAAAAAAATTTAGAAATTTGAAACATTTAAAACAACAAATTAAACTTGATATAAAAAAGGCAAAAAAATAATGTCCAAAGATAACTTACAACTTCCTAAAACAGCTTTTTCGATGAAAGCTAGTTTACCACTTAAAGAGCCTGAGATTTTGAAAAAGTGGGAAAAAAATAAAATCTTTGAAAAGCTTAGAAAAAAATCAAAAGGAAAAGAAAAATTTGTCCTTCATGATGGTCCACCATATGCAAATGGTCATATACATATGGGCACTGCGTTAAATAAAATTTTGAAAGATATGATCACTCGTTTTCATCAGATGAACGGAAAAGACTCTGTTTACGTTCCAGGTTGGGATTGTCACGGGCTACCTATAGAATGGAAGATAGAAGAACAGTACAAAAAAAAGAAAAAAAACAAAGATGAAGTACCCATAAAAGATTTCAGGCAAGAATGTAGGGAGTTTGCAAAAAGATGGATCGAAGTTCACATTAAAGAGTTTAAGCGATTAGGGGTAGTTGGGGATTTTGAAAAATATTACTCTACAATGAGCTTTGAGGCTGAGGCTCAAATTGTAAGAGAGTTAGGTAAATTTCTTTTAGATGGAAGCTTATATCAAGGGTTTAAGCCGGTTCTTTGGTCCACTGTTGAAAAAACTGCTTTAGCTGATGCAGAAGTAGAATATTTGGATCATACTTCGAATACAATTTATGCTGCATTTAAAGTTAAGAAAACTGATAAAGATTTTCTAAAAGACTCAAGTATAATAATTTGGACTACTACACCTTGGACTATACCAGCCAACAAAGCTTTAGCCTTTAACGGTAATATTGAATATGCAGTTTTAGAAATTGATCAGCTTGAGCATTTTAAAAATAAGAGAATTGTTGTTGCAAAAAATCTAATTGAATCAATTACCAAAGAGTGTGAAATTAAAAATTACAAAGAATTAAAGGTTTTTAAGGGTTCCGAATTTAAAGGAACAATATGCAATCATCCATTTGTAAAAATGGATTTTGACTATGACGTTCCAATGTTGGATGCTCAATTTGTTAATTTGGAGCAGGGAACAGGGGTCGTCCATTGTGCTCCAAGCCACGGCCCAGATGACTTTAACTTGTGTTTGAAAAATAATATACCATCACTTTATACGGTTGATAATTCAGGGGTTTATACTAAAGAGGTACCTTATTTTACAAATACACACATATTTAAAGCTGATCCAATCGTTATAGACAAATTAAAAGAACAAAAACAATTACTTAAATCTGACAAACTTAATCATAGTTATCCTCATTCTTGGAGATCTAAGGCTCCATTAATATATAGAGCAACACCTCAATGGTTTATTTCTATGCAAAAAAATAAATTAAGAGATAAAGCTGTTAAAGCTATAAATGAGACAATGTTTTATCCTAGCAAAGGTAAGGATAGACTTTTATCTATGATTGAGGGAAGACCAGATTGGTGTGTTTCAAGACAAAGAGTTTGGGGAGTGCCACTTCCAATTTTTATTAATAAAAAAACAAAAGAGCCATTAAGAGACCAAAAAATTATAGATAGGATTGCCTCTATTTATGAAAAGCAAGGCTCCGATTGCTGGTTCACAAACGACGCAAAATTTTTTTTAGGTGAGGATTATGATGCCAAAGATTATGAAAAACTCAATGATATCGTTGAAGTATGGTTCGATAGCGGTTCAACACATAGTTTTGTTTTAGAAAAAAGAAAAGATTTAAAGTGGCCAGCAGACATGTATCTAGAGGGATCTGATCAACATAGGGGATGGTTTCATTCTTCTTTACTTGAGTCATGTGGAACTAGAGGTAAAGCACCATTCAAAAGCATTCTTTCACATGGTTTCGTTGTAGATGGCAAAGGTATGAAAATGTCTAAATCAATGGGTAACGTTATTTCTCCAGAGGATATCTTAAAAACTTATGGTGCAGACATTCTAAGAGTATGGGCATCAGCATCTGATTATTCCGAAGATTTAAGAATAGATAAAAATATTTTAATACAGCATGCAGAATCTTACAGAAAAATTAGAAATACCTTTAGGTTTATGCTCGGAAACTTAAAAGATAATTTTGAAAAACAAAATTTTGAAAAAATTAAAATAAATGAACATGATGAATTAGAGCAATTTATTTTACATAAGTTATATTTAATAAATCAATCTGTTAGTGAAAATTTGAAAAATTACAATTTCCATAAATTATATAAAGAACTATTAAATTTCTGTACTATAGACCTTTCTTCTTTTTATTTTGACATAAGAAAAGATGTTCTTTATTGCGATAGTATAAATTCCAAAAAAAGAAAAAATTGTGTAATTGTCTTAAACATAATTTTAGAAAGCCTTTTAAAGTGGTTCGCTCCAATTCTAGTTTTTACTACTGAAGAAATTTTTAGTTTAATGAATAAAGATGACTCTGAAAGCATTCATGAAAATAATTTTGTTAAAATTCCAATTGACTGGAAGAATGATAAATTAAATGAAAAATGGTCAAATCTTTTTCAAATTAAACAAGAGGCAAATATTGCTATTGAAGAAAAAAGGGCTAACAAAGAAATTGGATCAAGTTTAGAGGCAGAAATTAAGTTAACCTTAAAAAAAGATAAATTTGTACTTCTTGATAAATTAGATTTGGAAGATTATTTCATTGTTTCGAAAGCAGAAAAAGAATTATCAAATAATGACGAAATAAAGATTGAAGTAAAAAAAGCAAATGGTCAAAAATGTGAAAGATGTTGGAAAATTTTAGAAAAAAAATGTGAAAGAGAAAGTTGTCCGATTAAATAGAAAGTCAATACTTTGATTGATCTTGAAGAAATAAAAAACAAAATTATTAAAAGAGAAAATTTTTATTTACTCATAGTAATTTTAATAATTTTTAGTTTAGATAGATATTCAAAAAATGTAATCATGAAAAATTTTAGTGAAAATGTTTTTTATATCAATGATTTTGTAAATTTTGATCTTATATGGAATACTGGAATCGGTTTCGGACTTTTGGATTTTAATTCTGAATTTATTTATAAATCTATAACTATTTTGATAGCTTTTTTAATTATATTACTTATTTATTTCGCATCCATATCAGATAAATACGATAGAATAGTTTTTGCAATTATAATTGGAGGTGCATTGGGTAATTTTTATGATAGAGTAACAATTAATGCGGTTCCAGACTTTATTGACCTCCATTTTGGTCAATTCCATTGGTTCACATTTAATGTTGCAGATATATTTATAACTATAGGCGTAATTTTATTTTTGATGAAGAATCTCATTATAAAACAAAAAAAAACATGAAAATTATTTTATTATTATTATCTTTTCTTTTAATATCTTGTAAATCTTTTGAAGATGCAGGAAAAGTTTTAAGAAATGAAAAAAAAACCTCCACTGATGAGTTTTTAGTAAAAAAAAGAGAACCATTAATTTTACCACCTGATTATAATGATATCCCTGTTCCTGGTGAGCCGCAACAAGAGATAAAAGAAAAAGACAGGATAAAAAAAATTATTAACACATCTGAAAAGAAATCTAAAAATAATGATTCATCATCGTTAGAACAGTCAATTCTTAAAAAAATAGCTAAGTGAAAAAAGAAAATATTTTAAAAAAAAATAATATCCCAAAAAAGTATCTTTCAACCAAAGCAAATTTTAAAAAAAAAAAAACTTTTGATAAAAAGTTCAAAGACTTAGTTTCTAGCAAAAAATATTTTAAGAATTTTTTTAATTTGTTTGATAAAAAATTTAAATTTAATTTTGAAATAAATGATTTAAAAAAATTTCAAAAATACAAGGTATTGGTAATAATAGGAATGGGTGGTTCGATTTTAGGTGCAGAGGCTTTACAGCAATTTTTGCACGAGAAAATAAAAAAAAGAGTATATTTTTTTAATAATTTAGATGGTGGAGAAATCTTAAAATTTAAAAAAAAAGAAAAAGTAAGAAACTCTTTATTTTTGGTAATTTCTAAATCAGGAAATACTATTGAAACTATTTCAAACATTTTGTCATTAAATGTAATAAAAAAAAATAGTAAAAACATAATTGTTATTACCGAAAAGAAAGAAAGTGATCTTTTTTACCTAATAAAAAAGTTTAATTTGTTTTTTATACATCATAGAAATTATATTGGGGGTAGATATTCTGTTATATCTGAAGTGGGAGCAATACCAGCAATCTTAATGGGCTTGAACATTTTTAATTTTAGATCAAAAATTCATTCTATTTTAAAAGAAAGAAAATTTCTTAAAGATAGTAGTATTATTTTATCAGATATATTCATCAAAAAAAAATTATCAAACATAATTTTACTTAATTATGATATGCGTTTGGAAAAATTTCTTTTTTGGTATCAGCAACTTTTAGCTGAAAGTTTAGGTAAACAAGGAATGGGTTTAATGCCCGTAATTTCTAATTCTCCAAAAGATTATCACAGTCTGCTTCAACTTTATTTGGACGGTCCAAAAGATAAATTGTTTTATATTTTTAACTTAGAGAATAAATCTTCTATCAAACTAAATACAAAAAATTATTTAAAAAAAAATAATATTCTTCATAATAAGGATTTAATTAAAATTAAAGATTCACAAAAAAATGCTTTAATTAAGTCTTTTAAAGAAAAAAAAATACCCTTCAGAGAATTTATAATCAAATCATGCAATGAGTCGACTATGGGTGAATTATTCTCTTATTTTATTATAGAGACCATATTAATAGGTTGGTTGATTGGAATAAATCCCTTTGACCAACCAGCAGTGGAGCAAGTAAAAAAAAATACCAAAGATATATTAATCAAAAACACCAAATATAATTTTTGATCTTCCGTACACTTTAACAATTTTGCTAATCAAATATTCTTGCAGGTTATCTTTCGAAGATTTTTCCCTATGAATTATAATTACGTGATTTTGATCGAAAACTTTTTTCTCTTTTAAGTTTTTTAAATTTAATATGAAATCATTGTCTTTAAAAGGCGGGTCAAAAAAAAAAATATTAAATTTTTTTTCTCTTAAATTTTCTCCTAGATTTTCAATTTTATCATTTATTATATTTGCTCGATCTATTATAGAAAGATTAATTAAGTTTTTTCTTAATGTATTAGAGATAATTCTATTACTTTCAAAAAAAGTCACGATTTTGGCTCCTCTAGATAGGCATTCTATACCGAATGATCCAAAGCCAGAGTAGAGATCAAGAACTTTAGCATTTTCAATTGTGACGTTTAACTCGTTTGAATGATTAAGAATATTAAAAATATTTTCTTTCACAGCATCTTTTAATGGTCTCGTATTTTTATCTTTGAGAAATAATAAAGGTTTACCTTTAAGTGTTCCACTAATTATTCTCATCTTTTAATTCTCCAGCCAATATCTCTTCTATAGAAACCTTTAGTCCAATTTAACTTATTTATTACTTTTATTATTTCTTTTCGAATATTGAAAAAATTTTTTCCTAAAAAAGTAAAATTTAAGACTCTGCCACCTGTTGAATAAAGATTGTTATTATTTCTTTTTGTTCCAGCATGAAATATTATTTGATTTTTTTTTAACCTAAGATCGTCAAAATTTGGTATTAAAATATTTTTTTTGTATGAACCAGGATATCCTTTAGAGCATAATGCGATTGTCATACATTTTTCATTTTTCCACTTTATCTTAGTTCTATACAATCTATCCTGAATACTGTTTTGAAAAATTTTTACTAAATCTGTTTTTAACCTTGGTATTATGACCTGACATTCAGGATCACCCATTCTTACGTTGAATTCTATTAAAAAAGGCTCGTTTCTTTTTATCATCAAACCAATATACAAAAAGCCTTTGTAAACATTTCCATTTTGCTTTAGAGCATTTAATGTTGGTTTAATAATTTTATTTATAATTTTTTTTTCTAACTCTTTAGTAATTATAGGAGCAGGTGAGTACGCTCCCATTCCTCCTGTATTAGGACCTTTATCTTTTTCCCCAACTCGTTTGTGATCTTGAGCTGAACCAAAAAATTTAAAACTATTTTTATCGACTATAATAAAGTAACTAGCTTCTTCCCCTTCTAAATACTCTTCCATAACAATTTTATTAGAAGATTTAAATTTTCCTTTAAAGATTTGATCCGAAATACTTAATAATTGCCTTTTATCTTTACAAATCGTAACACCTTTTCCAGCAGCTAATCCATCTGCTTTAACGACCATAGGAAAAGTATTTTTCTTCAAAAAGTTATTTATGTCTCTTATATTTTTACAAATTTTGAAATTTGCAGTTGGAATATTATTTTCTTTACATATTTTTTTCATAAAGGCTTTTGATCCTTCTAATTTAGATGCAAATTTATTTGGACCAAATACTTTTATCTTATTTTTATTTAAAAAATTTACTATTCCTTTAACCAAAGGTTCTTCAGGCCCGACAACTACCATGTCGATTTCATAAGATTTTATTGTTTTAAGTATTTTTTTGAAGTCAAGTACATCAACAGTAATATTTTCTGCTATTTCAGCTGTTCCGGCGTTACCAGGGATACAAATAATTTTATTTACAATTTTTGACTGGGAAATTTTTTGACATATAGCGTGTTCCCTGCCACCACTTCCAATTAAAGCAATATTCATATTAGATGTTATATTATATAGTTTATTGATGTTAAAAAAAAAAGCTAAACTTTTATATAAGAGCAACTCCTTTGATATCATTGAGGATGGAGACTATGTTTTGTGTGCAGTAACAAAAAAAGAGATTAAGCTAGAAAATCTAAATTATTGGAATGTTGATTTACAAGAGGCTTACTTTTCAGTTAAAGAGGCAAATGAGAGATACGAAAAGATAAAAAGATAATTCACTTCCATCGATTATGCGTCCATATCCATTCATTAGGATTATGTTCAATCATCTTTTCAAGAATTTGATTTAATTTTTGAGTAAAATTTTTCTTATCATCATTACCAGATATTTTTAAAGGTGTATAAAATTTTAATATAAAGTTATTTTCTGAGTTTCTTTCAATAAAAACTGGAATTACAGGTATATTATATTTAATAGCAAGCTGTGCTGGCAAAGTAGTAGTTAAAGCAGGCTCGTCAAAAAAATTTACTCGTTCGCCTTCACTAACTCTTTGATCAATCATTAATGCAATACTATGATTATTTTTAAGATAGTTTATAGCATCTCTAACCCCGTTAATTCCTTTTTTTATTTGATGGTTACAAATATATTTTTTTCTTAAAAATTCCATTATAGGATTGAGAAAAAAATTATTTAAAGGTCTATAAATAGTAGCTAATTTAATTTTTTTTTTTGTAATTTCCATCGACATTAACTCGAAGTTAGAAAAATGACCTGAAATAAAAATAGCCGGACTTTTACCGATTATTACATCATTTAAATTTGACTCTCCTTCAATAGAAACAAAATCTTCACTCTTCCTAAACTTATCAAGAAAAATATATTCAATAAATGTCATACCATAATTTTTCCACATTTTAGAAATTATTAAATCTTTGTTGATACTTGGCATTTGCTTTGAGAAAATATTCAAATTCTTTTCAACTATTTTTTTTGATTTGAATAATGGCCCAATTTTGAAAAATATATAAGAAAAAATTTTTCGACTAAGATCTAAACCAATTAACCTACCTAAAATAAAAAAAAAATAAATAAAAACTGATTGTAAAAAATATTTTAAAGTTTTAATCATATATCTTTAAAATTTTTTCCAACAGCTTGTTTTTTTGTTTTATCTCTAGATTAACTTTTAAATAATCTATATATTTTAATTTGAATTTTTTTATTCTAAGGTAATCTTTTTCAGTCATTAGTATCCTACACTTA
The DNA here is from genome assembly GCA_902595375.1 of uncultured Pelagibacteraceae bacterium. GTDB lineage: Bacteria > Pseudomonadota > Alphaproteobacteria > Pelagibacterales > Pelagibacteraceae > Pelagilacustribacter. Next base: position 120,295 of record CACJPW010000002.1, read on the forward strand.
TTTTTTTTAGCATACTTTATAATATTTGTTAACTCAGATTTTTTAAATTCATAATGATCCGGAAAAGATAATTCTTTTTTAATATTGAAATGATTTTCCCTTAATAAATCAAAAAAATTCTTTGGATTACCGATTCCAGCTAAGGCAATAACTTTTTTATTTTTAAACAATTTTTTATTTGCAATTTGATATTTAGAGTAGCAAATTAAGATATCTTTATTTTTGGAATAAACTTTTTTTTCAAAAATTTTGTCTTTTTTACCATTAATTATTATTACATCTGCGCTTTTAATACTGTTTAAATTTTCTCTTAAAGGACCTGCTGGAATTACTAAACCGTTTCCAATTAGTTGTTTTTGGTTAAAGCATAATATATTTATGTCTTTATTTATCTTATAATCTTGATAACCATCATCTAATATTATAGTTTTATATCCTTTATTGATTGCTTCATAAATTGCCTGATCTCTCTCAAAATTGATAATTAAGTCTTTTGAATAATTCTTTATAAGGTTGTACTCATCTGAGTGATTCTTATATTTTTTTCTAATAATTACTGGTTTTTTATTCAAATCACTTAATAATTTATGCAAAAGTATTACCGTCGGAGTTTTTCCAGTTCCACCTATGTATATATTACCAACACAAATTATCGGAATGTTGAATATCAAAACATCCGTAATTTTTTTTTTAATAAAAATAAAAAAATTTATTATCAAAGATAAAGGTAAAAGAAATATGGAGTATAATCCTATTTTATTATCCCAAAATTTTGGCTTATATATTTTCATTAGATAAAAAGTTATTGATGTGTTTGATAGTACTATTAAGAGTTTTTAATCCTAATCGATTTATAATTCTTGAAGTTTTTTTTCCAATTCTAAATGAATTTTTATAGTCAATAATTAAACTTTTCGCTAAATGTTCGGAGCTTTTGATTTCAAATGCAATTTTATTAGATTTTAATAAATTATATATTTCTTGAAAATTGGATATATAAGGCCCGTGATAAATTTTACAGCCAAATTTGGCTGCATCTATCGGACTTTGTCCGCTATCATTTTCGAGCTTTTTTATTGTTGATTTTCCTATAAACACACTGTTTGTGTATTTATAAAATTCATTTAACGCACCAAAAGAATTAATTAAAATAATTTCTTTTTTTTTGTCTAAAAAATCACTTTTATTTAGTATTTGATATTTTAAACCATAAGTCTCACATAATGTTTTGATCTCTTTCATTCTATCAATATGTCTTGGCGCAATTATAGTAGAAGAATTTTCATAAAATTTTTTTATTTTCAAATGAGTTTCAAGGCATAATTTTTCCTCTGATTGATGGGTACTAACTGCAAGCCAAAATTTTTTATTATCAAAAAAAGATTCATTTTTTTTGTTGATTTTTTTGTGACTGGTATTACCAATAAATTTAATATTTCCGGAAAAATGAACATTTTTAGCGTTCATTAATTTGAGATGTTTTTCTGTGTCTTTATTTGATGATAAAGCTAAGTTGAAAGAACTAAAAATTTGGTCTCTGAAAGAAGGAACCAAATTCCATCTACGAAAAGTTTTATTTGAGATACGACCATTAACTATAGCTAAAGGAATTTGCCTTTTTTTTGCATTTAAAATGATATTAGGCCATATTTCTGAGTCGACTAAAAAAATTACATTTGGTTTCCACGTGTCTAAAAAACTTTTTATTAAAAAATCTACATCTATAGGTAAAAATCTATGTTTAACATTTTTTATTTTTCTTATTTCCTCTTTTGCTAATTTTCCGGAACTTAATGTAACTGTTGTAATTAAAAATTCTAGATTTCTTTTATCTTTGCTTAACTTATTTATTATTGGTAATATACTTCTAAGTTCACCTATGCTTGCAGCATGAAACCAAAATAGTTTTTTCTTTTTATTTCTTTTAACATTAAAACTACTAATAAAAATTTTTTCTTTATATCTTGATCTATCTTCTTTTTTGAAAATTTTTCTAGTGTAAATTAATAATATTAGAAATGGATAAAAAAGATTAGTAATTACTTTGTAAAGAAAAAACATCTTATCTCAATTGTTTTTCATAAAGCGATTTATACTCATTACAGTCATTTATTAAATTTACGTGTTTACCTGAATTAATTATATTTCCGTCTTTTACTACAAAAATCTTATCTGCTTTATGAATTGTCGATAATCTATGAGCAATAACAAGTGTAGTTTTATTTTTAATTAAATTTAAAATTGCGTTTTGAACTATTTGTTCAGACTCTGCATCTAAAGAGGAAGTTGCTTCATCTAATAGTATAATTGGAGATTCTTTTAGTATCGCTCTAGCAATAGATATCCTCTGCTTTTGTCCTCCAGATAATCTTACACCATTTTCACCAATTAATGTGTCGTATCCATTTGGAAGTTTTTGAATAAATTCATCTGCTGCTGCAAATTTACACGCAGTTTCAATTTCTTCCTGTCTAGCATTATTTTTTGCATATGAAATATTATTTTTGATCGTATCATCGAATAATATTACGTCTTGACTAACTAGCGATAAATTTTTTCTTAAAGATTTAAGCGAAACTTTTTTTATGTCTTGTTTGTCAATTTCTATTTTTCCTTCGATTGGATCATAAAATCTTGGAAGTAAATTAATTATTGTACTTTTACCTGCACCACTATGTCCAACAAACGCTGCCATAGTATTTCCTTGAATATTTAAATCTATATTTTTTATAGCCTGAGCTTTAGTAGTTGCATATTTAAAACTTACATTTTTAAAATTTATTTCAGAATTTTTTATTTTAAGCTCCGGATTATTCCTATCCTCAAAGATTTGAATTTTTTTATCTATAACCTCACTTATTCTTTTAAAAGCAGTTGCCCCTTGATAAACTGCCATATTTATAGTCGCTAATGATCTAATTGGTTGATAAGCCAACATCATTGCTGCCAGAAAAGAAAAGAAATTATTTACTTGTAATTCGCCAGAGGAAATTAATTTACCTGAAAAGAAAATAAAACCTGCTATCATAATACCAGTTAAGATTTCCATTATTGGAGTTGCTCTTATAAGTACATTTGAAATTTTAATATTTTTTTCAACGAGATCATCTATTTTACTTTTTGCATTTTCTGTCTCAGAGTCCTCTTTTTGATAAATTCGTATCATTTTAGAGCCACGTATAATCTCAGATAAGAAAGCGATTAATTTTCCAGAGGACTCTCCAGCTTTTCCAGTAGCTTTTCCGATTCTTTTCCCCAGAGATTTTGCCAACCCTGCTGCAAGAGGCATCATAAGTAGAGCGAATAAAGCGAGTTTCCAATTTTGATAAAACATAAGTGCCACTAAAGCAATTACTGTAAAAGTATCTTTCATAATATTTAAGACTGCTGAACTAACAAGATTTTGTATTTGGTGTGCATCGTACATAATATTGGAAATATACTTACCCGAGTGCCTATTTTCTAAAGTTTGAATATCAGTGATTAAAATATTGTTTGCTATCCTTTTTTTTAATTCTCCAGCTACCTCTTCGCCAACTCTAATAATATTTATTCTAGCAAAGTATAATGAAAGACCTTTGCTGGAAAAAGCGACAACAATCAACAAAGGAATTAACCAAGCAAATGTTTTATCATTTTCTAAAAAAATCTTTTTTACTGCAGGATCAAGAAGCCATGCTATTCCAGAAGTACTACCTGCAACCACAATTGAGAGAAGTAAAGCTAGAAAAATTTTACCCATGTGTTTTTTAACATATTCTTTGTACATTCTAGATAAGATTTTTTTTAATTCTTTAAATTCCATTATTAAATACTAGTAGTTAAGATTGCTAAAAAAAGTAACATACCTGATAGATTATTTAATTTAAAAGACTTTAGACAAGAAATAGGATTTGATAACCTAAAATTTCTAATTTGAAAAATCAAACTTAAAATGAAAAGAATAAGAAATACAGTAAATAAATTTAAACCTACATCATTTTGAAATAAGTAACTTACTAGTGTAACACTCGTTAAGTAACATATTGCAACAAACATTTTTATATTTTTCTTAAATTTTATTGACGTTGATTTCAGACCAATGATTTCATCGTCTGAAATATCCTGTCCTCCATAGATGGTGTCATAACCCAATGTCCAAAATATGGCCGATAGATAAAGTAAGAATATTTCAATAGAAATATTATTATTTATGGAAGCCCAAGCCATTATTATTCCCCAATTAAAAGTCAAACCCAAGAAAAGTTGAGGCCAGTATGTTACTCTTTTCATAAATGGGTAACTGAAAGCTAAGAACATTGAACCCATACCAAGTAGAATTGTTGTTAAATTAAACTGTATTAAAATAAAAAAAGCAGTAATACATAAAATAAATACATATAAAAAAGATAGATTAACTGAAATTCTACCAGAAGCGATTGGCCTTCCTTTAGTCCTTTCAACTTTTTTATCGAATTCTTTATCAGCTATGTCATTAAAAATACATCCAGCACTCCGCATTAAAACTGAACCTAAAAAAAATAAAAATAAATAATAAAAAAATAAATTTATGTCCTCTGTAATAATATTTGTGTATGCTAATCCCCAAGAGCATGGCCAAAATAGAAGCATAAAACCTATAGGCTTGTTAATTCTTGTTAAATCGATAAATATTTTTAAATGGTTCATGAAATATTACTTGTAAATACCAAACACTAATTACATAATCAATTTGATTCGCTATGGATATTGATTACACAGTAGCAGCTTTAATGTTTCCAGCTATACCATTGATGATGACAATGTATAGTAATAGATTTCATACTCTTAGTGCTTTAATTAGAAAATTACATGATCAATATACCTTTGAAAAAAAAATACCTCCAGAATGGGAAAATCAATTACATGTTTTAAATAAGAGAACTAATTATCTCAAATATGTAATGGGTTTTTCCTCTTTTGGTTTTTTATTTAATATGCTTACAGTTTTGCTGCTTTATTTAGATTACATATTATTCGCTAGACTTAGTTTTGCATCATGTTGTATTTGCATGATTTTTTCTATTTTTCTTTTTTTACAAGAAGTAAGATTGTCAAATGCAGCTTTGAAACTTCATTTAAGCGACATGGATTCTATGAAAAAAGATCTTTAGTCCTTTTTTTCTAAAGCATTTTTTTTATATATTGAAATACCTTTAAAAGTTTTATGCTCATAAGAAGTATTAAAAGTTTCAAGTTGCCAGCCCTTCATTCTTTCTCTTAATTGTTTTAGGTTTTCTTCTTTCCAATATTCACTTGTAGTCTCATGCTTCCATTTTTTTTTTTCAATATTTGTCCTGGCGCAACCGTAACAAAAACCAGTAACAGGATCCGTCTTGCAGATACTAATACAAGGCGATATAATTTTATTCTTCATTTTTGATTATGGAATAATAACTGCTGGACCTAGCAATTTTCTGGACTCCAAATCTCTATGAGCTTGGGTAACTTCTGATAATTTATACTCTTTGGAAATTTTAATTTTAATTTTACCAAATTTAACTTTTTCGAATATTTCGTCTGCACCAGCTTGTAATTCTTTAGGATTAGTAAAAAAATGACCAATTGTTGGTCTTGTTAGGTAAAGGCTTTTTGACTGAATATCTTTGAAAACGTTTACAGGATCTAAAGGCCCTGAAGCATTGCCAAAACTAATCATTACACCTCTGGGTTTCAAGCATGATAATGAACCTTGAAAAGTTTTTTTTCCAACACCATCAAAAACTGCAGGCACTCCCTCATTTTTTGTAATTTTCATTACCTCTTTAGCAAAATCATCTTTAGAGTAATTTATTATATGTGCATAACCATTTTCTCTAGCAACACTAATTTTTTCTTCAGATCCAACTGTTCCTATGACTTTTGCTCCAATACTATTTGCCCATTGAGCAAATATCTGCCCCACTCCTCCCGCGGCAGCATGAAATAAAACCGTTTCACCAGCTTTTAATGAGTAGGTTTGTTTTAAAAGATAATGTGTTGTTAAACCTTTAGTCATTAATGTTGCAGCTAATTTTAATGATATACCCTCCGGTAATTTAACTGCAATTTTTTCAGGGATAATTCTTTGTTGAGAGTATGCACCTATTGGCATAGATGCATAAGCAATGTGGTCACCTTTACTGAACCTTTTTACGTTAGACCCAACCTCATCAATTTTACCAGCTGCTTCCAATCCAATCCCACTTGGTAGTTTAAGAGGATATAAACCAGACCTATGATAAGTATCTATAAAGTTTAACCCGATAGCATGATTTGTGACTTTAATTTCGTCTGGACCTGGTGAGCCAACTTTCACATCTTCAATACCTAGTACCTCTGGTCCTCCGTTGCTTCTGATGATTATTGATTTTGGCATCTTCTGAAAATACTTTACCTTTTAATATTTAGCAAATGTTCCGTTATTGTAATCTTGAATTGCCTCAAGTATTTCAGCTTTTGTATTCATTACAAACGGACCGCCTCTTGCTATAGGCTCACCAATTGGCTTACCTGCTATAAATAAAAACTCAGATTTTTTGCGTGCTATAATTTTTATTTTAGTGCCTCGCTGTAGTAATATTAAGTTTGAGTCAGCTGTTTTGTTGTGGGCTTTTTCTCCTACGTTTAATTCTCCTTTTAATAAGTATACAAAAGAGTTATGTCCTGAAGGTACATCAAAATGAAATTCTTTACCTTCATTCAAAATTATATGAAAATAAATGGGTTCAACGTTATGATTTTTTTCAGGCCCTTCAGCTTTTTTGTATTTACCTGCAATTACTTTTACAATTTTCTCACTATCTTTGTGTTCTCCAAGTTCATTTCCTTTAATATAAAGATATTCTGGCTTATTCTTTTTCATTTTAGCCGGCATGTTTATCCATAGCTGAAAGCCTAATAACTTACCTTCTTTCATAGCAGGCATTTCGGAATGAATAATTCCCCTCCCAGTTTTCATCCATTGCACATCTCCAGATGTCATTACACCTTTAGCTCCAGTGCTATCTTGATGTTCAAACTCTCCGTTTAACATATAAGTTACTGTTTCTATTCCTCTATGTGGATGAGGAGGAAAACCAGCGACATAATCATCTTTGTTTTCAGAACCAAATTCATCAAGCATTAAGAATGGATCGATATATTCTGCTTCTGGAGTTCCTATGCTTCTTTTTAATTTTACTCCTGCGCCATCTGATGCGTTTAAGGCCTTAATAATTTTTTTTACTTCAATTTGTGACATACAAATATTTATAGCCAAAGTTTAAACTATATCAAGTAGCTGCGTTAAATTGCTGATTTCATTATCTGGTTTAAAATCGAGAATATCGAATACTGAGTTATATCTATTTACCCAGATGGAATTATATCCAAAGTTTCCACCTCCTGAAACATCCCATGTATTTGCGCTCAAAAAAGTAATTTCTTCTGATCTAATTTTATATTTTTTGACCGGTAGTTCGTAAACTCTTTTGTCAGGTTTATAAATTTTTACTTCTTCAACAGAAAAAAGATCATCAAATAGATTATTTAAATTATTACTTTCAACTAATTCATTTAGAAGATCAGGTGTGCCGTTAGAAAGTATTGCAAGTTTAAAATTTTTCTTTTTTAAATCTTTTAAAACTGATTTTACTTCGGGATAAGGAGATAAAATTTTGTAAAGACTTAGCAACTCATTTTTCATATTTTTGTTAATATTGAAAACTTTCATAGATTTATCCAAACTGTCCTCAGTGATACCCAAAAAATTTTTATGCCTTTTCATTAAACTTCTAAGCCAAGTATACTCAAGCTGAGTAGCCCTCCAAAAATTTGCAAATGACTCCCACTTATTTCCAATTTTATCTTTACACTTTTCAGCAGCTGAATTGACATCGAACAACGTACCGTAAGCGTCAAAAACCACTGCTTTTGTTTTCATCATTTATTTAATATTATGTGAACCATCACATAATGGTTGATCATTTGTTTGTTTACATGAGCAGAAAAAAACTTTTTTAGATTGTTCAGCTAAATATTTTAAAGGCGCATATTCTGTTCCTTTATGCGAACCATCACAAAAAGGTTGCTTAGAACTAATTCCACAAGTGCACCAAAAATAAGATTTTCCCTCTAACACATCAATGCCTATTGGCGAGTCCCCGGCTTTTCTACCTTTTTTCACTAAAGCTCCTTTATATCTTCAAAATTTGTTTATATTATAGATACAAATGAATATTAGATTATATCATCCAGACAGTATACTAGAAAATAATACAAGTTTGTTAAGTAAAGAGCACACTCATTACATTGTTAATGTTATGCGACTTAAAAGGGGCTCAAAATTAAATTTTTTTAATAAAAATGGAGAATGGAAAAGCGAGATAATTTTTTTAAACAAAGATAGAGTTGAAGTCAGGTTTTTAGAAAAAATCAAAGAAGTTAATAATTTATCTAAAACTGAGCTAGCTATTTGCTTAGTAAAAAAAAATCCAATGGATACTATTTTACAAAAAGCTACAGAGCTCGGTATAAGTAAGATTATTCCAATCGTTTCAGAAAGAACAGAAGTTAAAGAATTAAATGTTGATAGAGCAAAAAAAATAGTTATTGAAGCGACTGAACAATCTAATCAACTTGTGCCTCCGGAAATTATAGATGTAATTAATTTAAAAGATTTTTTACAAACTTTTGATGAAAACTCAAAAATTTTATTTGCGGATGTTAATTCAAAAGAAAACTTAGAAGTTGAAGATCTTAAAAATATCAAATCTTGTTGTATATTAATTGGCCCCGAGGGTGATTTTTCTACAGCTGAACGTGAGTTAATACTTCAAAATAGAGCCGTAAAACCTTTTACGTTATCTAGAAACATTCTAAGGTCCGATACAGCTGTAATAAGCGCGATTTCATTAGTAAATTTTATCAATAACATTCATTAATTGTCGCATTAATTGAAATTGTGAAATTGTCTAAAAACTGTATAAAAACTCATGAATAAAATAATTGCTTATACACTTTTCTTAGCTTGGCCAACTGCGCTTTTTGCTAATGAGCCTAAAGATTGGCAACTAGGTTTCCAAAAATCAGCTTCAAAAAGTATGGATGATATTGTTTGGTTTCACGACTACATGCTTGTACCAATAATTACCGCCATCACTGCTTTTGTTTTATTTTTACTTTTATATGTCTGTGTAAGATACAGGGCATCTAAGAATCAAGTTCCATCAACAACAAGTCATAACACATTAATTGAGGTAATTTGGACACTGGTCCCTTGTTTAATTTTGATCGTAATGGCAGTACCTTCATTTAAAGTTTTATACTCACAAGATGAAATTCCTAAAGCAGATGTTACTATTAAAGCTATAGGGTATCAGTGGTATTGGGGATATGAGTATCCAGATGAAAATATCATTTTTGATTCTTATATGATTGATGAGAAAGATTTAAAAGAAAATCAACCAAGATTATTAGCGGTTGACAATGCAGTTTACGTACCAGTTAATAAAGTTGTAAAAGTAATGATAACTGCAAATGATGTGTTGCATGCATGGGCGCTACCATCTTTTGGAGTTAAAAGAGATGCGATTCCTGGAAGAATAAATGAGACTTGGTTTAAAGCTGATCGAACTGGAACTTTCTACGGCCAGTGTTCTGAACTATGCGGGATTAAGCACGCTTTCATGCCAATCACAGTTAATGTGGTGTCTGAGGATGAGTATAATAAATGGTTAGAAGAGGCTAAAGTAAAATTTGCAAAAGAGGAAATTAAAAATAACATCAAGATTGTTAAAAAAATTAAGGAGACAAAATAATAATGTCAGCAACAACTGCAGATCAAGAACATCATCACAATCCAACAGGCTGGAAGAGATGGGCTTATTCAACTAATCATAAAGATATTGGAACAATGTATCTTATCTTTGCGATTATCGCTGGTTTAATTGGATCTGCGTTTTCAGTTTTAATGAGAATGGAACTAATGCACCCAGGAGATGGAATTCTTGGGGGTGACTATCATTTGTACAATGTACTGGTAACTGGTCACGGTCTAATCATGATTTTCTTTATGGTAATGCCAGCTATGATTGGCGGTTTTGGTAATTGGTTTGTTCCAATTATGATTGGTGCACCAGATATGGCTTTTCCAAGGATGAATAACATTTCTTTTTGGTTATTGCCTGTTGCACTTATTTTGTTGTTAGTATCAATTTTTGTAGACGGACCTCCAGGAGCAAAAGGAGTTGGAGGAGGTTGGACGATCTATCCACCTTTATCATCAAAAACTGGTCAGCCAGGTCCTGCAATGGATCTAGCAATTCTAAGTTTGCATGTTGCTGGAGCTTCATCAATATTAGGAGCAATTAATTTTATCACGACAATTTTAAACATGAGAACTCCTGGAATGACTTTACATAAAATGCCTTTATTCTCTTGGTCAATTCTAGTCACAGCATTTTTACTTTTATTATCATTGCCAGTTTTAGCTGGAGCTATAACAATGCTTCTAACAGATAGAAATTTTGGAACTGCATTCTTTGAAGCACAAACAGGTGGAGATCCAGTCCTATTTCAACATTTGTTTTGGTTCTTCGGTCACCCAGAGGTATATATTTTAATTTTGCCAGGTTTTGGAATGATTAGCCATATTGTTTCAACTTTTTCAAGAAAGCCTGTGTTCGGTTATCTAGGTATGGCATATGCCATGGTTGCTATAGGTGTAGTTGGTTTCGTTGTTTGGGCTCATCATATGTACACTGTTGGATTAGACACAGATACAAAAGCCTATTTCTTAGCGGCAACTATGATTATCGCTGTACCAACTGGAATTAAGATTTTTTCTTGGATAGCAACAATGTGGGGTGGCTCCATAAGCTTTCAGACCCCTATGTTATGGGCTATTGGTTTTATTTTTCTATTCACTTTAGGAGGGGTAACTGGAGTAGTTCTTGCAAATGCTGGTGTTGATACCGCGCTTCACGATACTTATTATGTTGTTGCGCATTTCCATTATGTATTATCAATGGGCGCTGTGTATGCGATTTTTGCAGGTTTTTATTATTGGTTTAGTAAAATGTCAGGTTATGAATACTCAGAATTTTTAGGAAAACTACACTTTTGGCTGACGTTCATAGGAGTTAACTTAATTTTCTTCCCACAACATTTCTTAGGATTAGCAGGAATGCCAAGAAGATACGCTGATTATCCTGACGCATTTGCAGGCTGGAATTATATATCTTCGATTGGTTCATATATATCTATCATCGGTTTAGCTGTATTTTTATTAAATCTATTGTACGCTTTTATGAAAAAGAAAAAAGCAGAACCAAATCCATGGGGAGAAGGAGCAACGACTTTAGAATGGACAGTGTCGTCACCGCCACCATTCCATACTTTTGAAGAGCTACCTAAAGTAAAGTAAATTGAGCCAGATAAGTATAAAAAATAGAAACTCTAAACTTGGTTTATCCTTAGACCTAAATTCTTTTTTCAATTTAATGAAACCAAGAGTCATGTCTTTAGTTTTATTTACTTGTATGGTTGGTTTATTAATTGCTCCAATTAATGTAGATTTTACCTCTGCATGTATCTCTCTGTTAGCTGTAGCCATAGGTTCAGGTGCGGCTGGAACACTCAACATGTGGTACGAGTCTGACTTAGATGCTTTAATGAGTAGAACTTGTTTAAGACCAATTCCAACTGGAAAAGTCAAGAAAGATCAAGCTTTATATTTTGGAATAATTTTATCCTCTTTGTCTGTGAGCATAATCTATTTTTCAGCTAACTTAATTTCAGCAATTTTGTTAGCATCAACGATTGGTTTTTACTTTTTTGTTTATACAATTTGGTTAAAAAGGAAAACGCCACAAAATATTGTTATCGGCGGTGCTGCTGGAGCATTACCACCAGTTATTGGATGGACAATAGCAACCGGAAATATTTCTATAGAACCGCTCATATTATTCTTAATTATCTTTTTATGGACACCATCACATTTTTGGGCGTTAAGTTTATTTAAGTCAGGTGATTATAAAAAAGCAAAAATTCCAATGCTTCCTGTAATTTCTGGAACTAAGACAACAAAGATAAATATTCTTGTTTACTCTTTGATTATGTCACCAGCAGTTTTAGCTCCGTATTTTTTCAATTTTGCTAGCACAATTTATTTAATCATAACTTCAATAATGACAATGTATTATATTTACTTATGTTTTAAATTATATAGCTCTAAAATAGCTAAGGCCTCAAACCAAATTGCAAGAAAGATATTTATTTACTCGATTTTTTACTTATTTTTTATTTTTTTAATTTTATTAATTGATAACATTCTAAAATAACATGATGAATAAAAAGAAAAAAAATTTAATTACTGCTTTAATATTAATCTTATTTATGATTTTTTTGTTCGCGCTAACTTTTTACAATATTGGTATTTATAATAGAGAAATATAATGAATATAAGTAAAAAAAACTTAACTCCTATCGCTTTAGTATCAATATTTTTACTTATGCTAGGTTTATCTTTTGCAGCCGTTCCATTATATGATTTATTTTGCAGAGTAACGGGGTTTGGGGGAACTACTCAAAACGCAACTGAAAAAGAAATTCCAAAAATTATAGTAAATCAAGACTATAAAATGAGATTTGATACAAACATTAATAGTACTTTGGATTGGAAATTTTATCCTGAAATGAATACTTTAAACTTAAAACCAGGCGAAGTTCATACAGTTAAATTTAATGTTGAAAATCCTAGCAATGAAATTTCCTCAGGGTCGGCAACATTTAATGTGTCTCCATCACCATTTGGTATTTATCTAAACAAGATAGGCTGTTTTTGTTTTGAAAAACAAACCTTGCAACCAGGTGAAAAAAAAGAGTTTATACTAACATTTTTCTTGGATCCTAAAGTTGTTGATGATAATAAAACAAAAAATATGTCTGATGTAACGTTATCTTTTACCTTCTTTTCATCAGGCTATTACGAAAAGAGTAATACATAATGTCAGCGGAAAAACCAAAACACGATTATCATTTAGTTGACCCAAGTCCTTGGCCGATCTACGTTTCATTCGCTACTTTAATCTTAGCTTTTGGAGCAGTTTATTATTTCCACTCTAAAGCCCTTTGGTTACTTTTGATTGGTTTCGCGTTAGTAGTTTATGGTGCATTTATGTGGTGGAGAGATGTTATAGAAGAAGCAGAGCATCAAGGTCATCATACTCCAGTAGTTCAAATTGGACACAGGTATGGTATGACATTATTTATTGCCTCTGAGGTAATGTTTTTTGTCGCTTGGTTCTGGGCTTTTTTTAACGCAAGTTTATTTCCACCTGACTCTATTGGTGGTATATGGCCGCCAGCAGATATAAAAACTTTTGATCCTTGGGATATCCCATTAATTAACACTCTAATCTTATTGTTATCAGGAACTACAGTCACCTGGGCGCATCATGCAATGTTAGAAAATGACAGAAAAGGATTAGTAAATGGTTTAATTGCAACTGTATTTTTAGGATTTATATTTTCTTGCTTTCAAGCTTATGAGTATCATCACGCAACATTTACTTTAGATGGTGGAATTTATGGTTCCACATTTTATATGTCGACTGGTTTCCATGGTTTTCATGTAATAGTAGGAACAGTTTTTCTTGCAGTTTGTTTGTTTAGATCTATGAGAGGCCACTCGACACCTCAACACCACTTTGGATTTGAAGCAGCAGCCTGGTACTGGCATTTTGTCGACGTAGTTTGGCTATTCTTATTTGCTGCGATCTATATTTGGGGAAGTTAATCTCAAATTGAAAAGAGCATTCTTATTTCAACTATTCGTAATTCTATTTGTAACAATATTTTGCGCCTTAGGAACGTGGCAACTTTATAGATTGCAATGGAAGCTAGAGCTTATAAGTGAAATAACCTTTGGATTAGACTCTAAACCAATAGAATACTCTAATTCAATTAATAAAAATTATCAGAGAGTAAGTGCTAAAGGAAAATTTAATTTCGATAAGCAAATTTATCTTTATAGCTTGAATGATAGTGGAAAACCAGGATACGATGTAGTTACTCCATTTAGAACCGATAAGAATCAAAATGTTTTGATTAATAGAGGTTGGATTAAAAAAGAATTAAAAGATAATCCAAGCATAAATTTTAATGCAGAAGCTGACGAAGAGGTAATTGGACTTTTAAGAGAAATATATAAACCAAGTATATTTAAACCAGACAATGATATTAAAAATAATATTTGGTTTTCATTAAATTTAGAAGATTTAAAAGAGGCTACAGGTGAGCAATTTAACAAATTTGTAATTTTTCTAGAAGATAGTCAGGTTGAATCACCCTTACCTAAAAAGATAAGTATAGATGTGCCAAATAATCACCTTAAATATGCTATAACGTGGTATGCAATATCAATCTCTATAATTTTTTATTATCTATATTTTAGAAGAAAAAAATGAATTATTTTAGCACTAGGAACAAATCTTTAAAATTTAGTTTTAAAGATATTTTCTTAAGAGGCCTCGCACCAGGGGGAGGGCTGTTTTTACCTAATGAAATAAAGAAGTATAATCAAGACGAACTTAATAATTTAAGTCAATTAAATTACAATGACCTTGCAACAGAAATTATCTTTAATTTTTGTTCAGATGAAATTAAAAAGGACAAACTTAGTTTACTGATACAAAAATCTTATAGAAGTTTTAAAGAAAAAGAAGTCGTAAATATAAAAACAATTGGAAATATAAATCTTCTTGAACTTTATCATGGACCTACTTTAGCTTTTAAAGATATCGCAATGCAGGTAATTGGAAACATGTATGACTACTTAAAAGTCGCCAAAGATAAAACTGTAAATATTGTAGTTGCTACATCAGGAGATACTGGTTCAGCAGCTATTGCAGCATTAAGTAATAGAAAAAATATAAATCTTTTTGTTTTGCATCCGCATAATAAGATTTCTAATATTCAAAGAAAAATAATGACAACAATTGGAGGAGCTAATATTTATAATATAGCTATAGAGGGTTCATTTGATGATTGTCAAAAAATTGTTAAAGAGCTTTTTAATGAAGACAGTTTTAGAGCAAAAATAAATATGTCAGGTGTAAACTCTATCAATTGGGCAAGAATTGTTTGTCAGGTTGTTTATTATTTCTACTCTTTCTTTAAATTAAAAAAAAATAATATTAGCTTTTCGGTACCAACAGGAAATTTTGGAGATATTTACGCTGGTTATGTAGCAAAAAAAATGGGTTTACCAATTAATAAACTTATAGTTGCAACAAATAAAAATGATATTTTGCAAAGAGTTATTAATACAGGCGAATATAAACCTGGTAAAGTGAAAGCAACCATAACTCCAAGTATGGATATCCAAGTTGCCAGTAATTTTGAGAGGCTGCTTTATTATATATTAGATGAAAAAGATAGTAAGGTAGGTTTATTAATGAATGATCTGTCATCAAAAAAATTATTTAATTTGCAAAAAAAAGAAATCGATAAAATAAAAAAGGATTTTGAAGCAGTAAAAGTTACAGATGAAGAGACACTAAGTATCATTGATGAAATATATAAGGAACACAAATTTATAATTGACCCTCATACTGCTACTGGAGTAGGAGCAGCAAAGAGTTTTAAAAACTTAGGAGATATAGTTGTTCTTGGTACAGCTCATCCTTACAAGTTTAGCGATACTATAAAAAAAGCTATAGGTAAAACTTTAATCTCACCTGAACATCTTAAATTGAATATGGATAAAAAGGAAACATTTGATATCATTGGGAATTCAATTATAGAAGTAAAAAATTATATTTTAGGAAAAATTCAATGAAAATAAAAAAAGGAGACAAACTACCAGGCTCAGAATTATTTTATCTTGATCAAAATAATAATGTAAAAAAAGTTGATGTGTTAGATCTTTGTAAAGGTAGGACTATTATTTTAGGTATGCCTGGAGCTTTTACTAAAACTTGTTCAGCTCTTCATCTTCCTGGGTATATAAAAAATTATGAACTAGCTTCTAAAAAAGGAATTACAAAAATTATTTGTATCGCTGTAAATGATCCCAACGTTATGAAGGCATGGGGTGAAAATCAAAATGCTGGAAGTAAAATTTTCATGGCTGGCGACCCTTTTCTTAAATTTACAAAAGCTATTGGGGCAGAGGTGGATAAATCCGAAAAAGGATTAGGAATTAGATCTAATCGCTACACTATGTTGGTGGAGAATGGTCAAGTTAAAAAAATAGAGGAAGAAAAAGAAACAGCTACTTGCGAATTATCTTCAGCCGAAAGCTTTTTAAAATCTATTTAGTTTTCGAAACTGCCAATTTATCAACAAGATTATTATATTTATTGTCAGCGTGTGCCTTAACCCATTCCCATGTAACTTTATGTTTTAGACAGTAATTATCCAATTTAACCCAAAGATCTTTATTTTTAATTGGTTTCTTACTTGAACTTTTCCAATTATTTAGTTTCCACTTTTTAATCCAATCAGTTATTCCATCTTTCACATATTTTGAGTCCGTAAAAATTATAATCTCTGATTTCTTTTTTATTTTTTTTAATGCCATAATTGGAGCCATTAATTCCATCCTATTATTAGTTGTATTACTTACACTTCCAGAAATATTTGATTGATTAGAATTATCTAATATTATTGCTGCCCAACCCCCTTTACCAGGATTTCCAGAGCAAGCACCATCAGTATAAATTTTTAATTTCATTGAAAGAAATAATCCTCATGATTTTTTGCATTCTTGTGAAATTCTAATCTTTTTAAATACTCTAATGGATCTTTAATTTTAACTATTGCTCCCTCTACTTTATTCAAAGTATCGAAAACTCGGGTTAACAGGAATCTCAATGCAGCACCTTGAGATAAAACTTTAATATTATTCAATTCTTCATCAGTCAATTTTCTTACAGATGTATATCCATCTATAAAATTTTTTGCTTTAGTAACGTTAAAACTTAAATTATTTTTTTGACCATCAAAACATAGAGCATTAAAGCAAATTGCAATTTCAAAAGCAAAAAAATCTTCACAAGAAAAATAAAAATCAATTACACCACTAAATTTATCTTTAATAAAAAAAATATTATCGTGAAATAAATCTGCATGAATTATACCCCTCGGTAGTTTTTTTGGCCAATTTTTTTCAACATCATTAAGATTTTCCTCAATTAATCTTGGCAGATCTTTATGTATATTTTCACATTTATTTTTGACAGAATTAAATAATTTTCTCCATGAATTTACTGATAGGTCATTCTGTCGATTAAATTTAAGACTCTTTGTCAACTCATGCATTTTTGCTACTTCAGATCCTATTGATTTACAGTTAGCAGGTGATAAATTTTGTTTTGCCTTTCCCTCAAGAAAAGAGACGATCATCAGTTTTTTTCCCTGAAAATTTGTTATAGTTTCATTATTATTATTAGAAATAGGAGCAGGGCATTTAAAGTTTGCTTTATTTAAAGACGACATTAAATCTGAAAAAAATGG
Source organism: uncultured Pelagibacteraceae bacterium (assembly GCA_902595375.1). Taxonomy (GTDB): domain Bacteria; phylum Pseudomonadota; class Alphaproteobacteria; order Pelagibacterales; family Pelagibacteraceae; genus Pelagilacustribacter. The sequence continues at coordinate 137,794 of CACJPW010000002.1, forward strand.
CAGGTCTTCAGATTTAACTCTTTTTTCATAAATTGTTAATATAAATTTTTTTCTACCAACTGATAAATAATAGTTTGTATTTTCAATACCTTCTTCAATTTCTTTGAACGAGTCTAGCTTACCTAAGTTATAATTAGACAAGATTTCTTCAATTTTAGTTTGATTTAACTTTGTATAGACAGCCATTAATTTAGTTCTTTCGGCAATTTAAAAACAACCTTTTCTTCTGCAACCACTATTTCCTCAATAGAAACTTTTCTATTTTTTTTTATATTTTCCAGTAAATTCTGAACAAGTTTTTCTGGCGCAGATGCTCCTGAAGATATTCCAATAGTTTTAGAGTTATCTATTTCGTTAAAAGGGATTTCTTTTTCGGAATGCATTAAATGAGAATTTTTACAACCAGCTTTTTTTGCAACCTCAACTAATCTTACAGAATTAGATGAATTACGACTTCCCACTACGAAAAACATATCACATTTTGAAGCTATTTCCTTTACAGCAGACTGTCTGTTCGTAGTTGCATAACATATATCCTCTTTAATAGGACCCTTGATTTTTGGAAACTTATTTTTAAGAGCTGCGATTATTTCGGCTGTATCATCTACGGACAAAGTTGTTTGAGTTATATATGCTAAAGGTTTATTAAAATGTTCCTCTTTTATTAGCTCCACATCATTTTTTGTTTCAATAAGTTTAATTGATCCCTCTGGAAGTTGACCCATTGTTCCAATAACCTCTGGGTGATTTTTGTGTCCAATTAGTAATATATCAAATCCATTTTTATTTAATTGTTCTGACTCTCTATGTACTTTAGACACCAAAGGACAAGTTGCATCTACAAAGGATAAATTTTTTAATTTAGCTTCTTTTGGAACTGACTTAGGAACCCCATGAGCTGAGAAAATTACAGGCCTACTTGTGTCACTTAAGTCAGACAGTTCGTCAATGAAAATCGCACCTTTATCTTTAAGTTCCTCAACAACTTGTTTATTATGAACAATTTCATGACGAACATACACCGGAGCACCGAACTTATTTATTGTTTTTTCAACTATTTCAATCGCTCTTTTTACTCCAGCACAGAATCCTCTCGGAGATGCTAAATAAATTTTAAGTTCTTTTTTCATTTTTTTCTAAAAGATATTCTAACAATATATGCGGAAAAGTAAGTGACGCCAAACCAATAAAAATTACCTTATAAATAGCCTCATCAACCTTATAAAAATTATTCAAAAAATATATTGCAAATAAAAATATAACTGCAGTTGCAAAAGTTAAAGGGATGGCTTTATATATGAATTTTTTAAACCCTGGTTTGAAAGATTTGTTCAATTCAAAAATAAGAGAGATGGAATGTCTAATTGAGTGAAGAAAACAAAAATAAAGAGTGAAAGCTAAAATAGGTGACAAAAAAAGATTTAATATAATTAAAGAAAAGAAATCCATTATCATAATTCCTTTTAGATTTGTATTTTCTTTTTTTGAAATGTACAAAGAAGAAAAAAAACTTAGACACAACATTACAATTAAAAATTCGTTATTAAAAAATTTTGCTTCAAAAATATTGAAATTAAGAATTTTGAATATTTCGTTTGTTTCCTCTCTTTTTAACAATAATGGAGCTATAATTACAGTTGAACCTTTTAAGAAGAATAAGCATTCAGATATGAAAAATTTTCTTTTGAAAGAAAATACTGTGTCTTCTTTTCCAAAATGGTAAGCAGCAACAATTAAAAATAATAACAAAATTATATTAGGAAATAATAACCATAATATAATTATTAATAATGAAATTACTATATATATGAAATAAAAAGCAAAGGATTGTTTATATCCAAATAACTTTAAAAGTTTCTCACCTTTAATATTATCTAATGCACCATGAGAAATTCCTAAAATTAATATTAAAAATAAGCATAATATCACTGGTTCGAAATTTAATATTAGATAAAGAGGGCTTATCAAAATACAAAAATTAAAAAATATAATTGAGTGTTTAAAGTTTATTTTTTCCATTAATTAAATAATGCCTTTAAAAAAATTAATTTAGGCATTTTGCTAATAATATTAATGTCTTCGATCATATTACTTTTATTTGATAAAAATTTTATAATGGTATTTGGAGAGGTTTTAAACATATTAAAAAAAATTTTAGGCATCTTTTCTGGATGTTCCTTTAGCACTCTGAGAAATACTTTATCTAAGAATTGATATTTTTTCCCTAATTTGAATATTTTTGCCTTATAAATATTATCAATATTTTTTACTAGATATTTGCTGTGTTCTTGAATGTTTAAAAAAGTATAACCTGTACTCAATCGGGTCATACCTCCCGCTGATCCAATATTGATTACTTTCTTATCATTAGTTAAAGTAGGATAAAAAAGCGGTATGGCTCCTTTTTCTGTAAAATTTATTTTATAGTTTTTAATACCTAAGTTATTTTTAATATAGTTTTCTAATTGAAGGTCATAATCCCCTAAGCTCTGGTCCTCTAAATTTGACAACCAAGTTGTTTCAACTAAGGCTTTATTTTTTTCAAATGGTAATGTGTAGAAAAAATGCACATCATTTCTTTGATCACAATTAAAATCCATTAAATTTATAATTTCTTCGTCAAAAATATTCTTTGGTGTCTCTATTTCTATACCTTGAAAATGTTGCCATAAATTGGATTTGTCAAGTTTTTCCTCAAAAACACTATTAAAAATAATTGAATTTTCTGACTTGATTTCTTTTAAATTTTTAAAAAAACTAACATTCGAATTATTGGACAGCCTAGAGTTTATTTTTTTGTAAAATTTTCCACTATCGATACTTTGATAGGGAAACTTTTTATTATTTAATTCATTAGAACTTTCCGCAGTATTAATTGTAAAATTGTTCCAACTTTTAATAACACAATCATCAAAATTATGATCAAACACTTTCCAAAAAGACCATGTTTTGTCCCTTTTATACTCCTCACGAGTTTCAATTATTGCAAGAGTTTTATCTTTTAGTTTTTCATTCACTTCTAATTCATAAGCCAAAGACAGACCAGCACATCCACCGCCTATTATTACATAATTAAATTCTTTCATTTATATCAACTTCATTTTGTAGAAGATTATGACGTGTGTGATTATCGTAATTTGACTCTTTAACGAATAATAAAGTTACAAAATCAAAAAAAGATAAAAAAGTTTGTACTATTTTTTGATGTATCGGGACATATATTTTTCCAGCATTATTATAATTTTCTATACTTTTTTTTTTGAGAATATAGTCATTAATTTTTTTATAGACACGCCTTGCTACAATAATTGAAAATCTCGACTTTATTGGGATACTCCTAATTGAAGTAAAAGACTTATCATAAAATATTTTAGAGTCATTTATTGTTTCTTTTATTGATGAAAAATCATGTTTAACATATTGCCTGTTCCGAGCTTTGTCTTCGCAAACATCACGTGCAATATTAGTAAGTTGCATAGCTATTCCTAGATCAATAGCTCCTTTAAGGGCTTCTTTATTATTTACTTTCAATATTTTTGACATCATTAAACCAATTGTTCCAGCAACCCTATAAGAATAGACAAGCAATTCTTTTTTCGAGTTAATTCGGACATTTTCTTCTAAGTCAGTTTCAACCCCATCAAATAAATCCATTACCACTTTTTTGGATATTCTTTCACTATCTATTATAGACCACATCTCTTTTATTATTGGATTCTTGAGATCTTTGTTTAAAAAATATTTTTTAAATTTTAAAAAATTTTCTCTCCTAACCTCGAGTTTATTATCATCATCTACAATATCATCTAACGTTCTACAGAAATTATAAAGAGATGAGCACTTATCAAATACTGACTTAGACAAAAAAAAACTTGCCCAGTAAAAAGATTTAGCGTGTTTTTTTAGCATAGCATTCATTAAAACAATTTATCTATTACTTTAGCAGATGAAAGTACACCTGGCATTCCAGCACCTGGGTGTGTACCAGCACCTACAAAATATAAATTATTAAATACTTCAGATTGATTATGAAATCTAAAATAAGCTGACTGTGAAAATTTTGGTTGTATCGAAAATCCAGATCCATGTAATGTTGCCAAATCCTTTTCGAAATAATCAGGAGTTAAATAAAAATCACTTACCACATTTTCTTTTATACCAGGCAGAACTGATTTATCCATTTTATCTAAAATTAAATTTTTAAATCTTTCACCTTCCTTAGACCATTCAATGTTAGAAAGATTGTTTGGAACTGGAACTAAAACATAAAACGCATCTTGATCTTTTGGTGCCATATTTGGATCTGTAGCCGAAGGCCTATGCAAATAATAACTTATGTCTTCTGACAGAACTTTTTTTTCAAAAATTTTATCTAAATGTTTTTCATAAGATTTACCAAAGTATATAGTGTGGTGAGCTACATCCTTATATTGTTTTTTAGATCCAAAGTAATAAACAAATAAACCCATAGAATAATCCATTCTTTTCATTTTTTGCTTAAATATAAAATTATAATTTTCTTTAGATTTAATTAGGTTTTGATAAACATTTGGAGGATCCGAATTACATACAATATAGTCACAATTAATAATTTTAGAGTCATTGATCTTCACTCCATTAACTTTATTTTCGTAAGAAATTATTTCAGTTACTTCTGCTTCTTTAATAATTTTAATATTTTCTTCCTCCATTAATTTTTCCAAAGCCCTAACCATACTTCCTGTTCCACCCATGGAATAGTGAATACCCCATTTTTTTTCTAAAAATAAAATCAAAGTATAAATAGAGGTAGTTGTGAAAGGATTGCCGCCTACAAGAAGTGGGTGCATACTAAAAACTCTTCTTAGTTTTTCATTAGTTATGTAGTTTGATACTAACTGATAAACAGATTTATAGCTTTTTAAATTTAACAATGAAGGAACTTGTTTAAGCATGAAAGAAAGATTATTAAAAGGTTTATCAGATAAGTCTGTAAAACCTTTATTAAAAATTTTTTCAGTAAATTTGACTAGATTATTATATCCTTTAAAGTCTTTATCTGAAAATTTCTTAACTTCTTTCTCCATGGATTTCTCATCGCCTGAGTAATCAAAAGTTTGTCCGTCACTAAAAACGAATCTGTACCATAAATTTAAAGGGACTATTTCTACATAATCTGAAATTTTTTTATTAAATAAATTAAATAGTTCCTCAAAAAGATAAGGTGCAGTAATTACTGTTGGACCGCCATCGTATGTGAAATCTCCTCTCCTAAAAACTCTTGCTCTTCCACCTAAGTCAGGATGCTTTTCAACTAAAGTCACCTCATATCCTTTAGACCTTAATCTTAAAGATGCTGCTAAGCCTCCAAAGCCTGATCCTATCACTATTATTTTTTTTGCCATTTTGTTTATGGCCTATACTAACTGGATTTTTTCTTAAGTGCTAATTTTGTTTCTTCGACGCTGGAGCTATAAATTTTGTCTAATTTGCTTTTATCAAGTGAGTTTTTAATCAACTTTTCCACAGACTCTATAGCTATTTTTACTGAGGCATTTTTTATATCTTTTGTGGCCTGATTTTTAATTTGTCTTATTCTTTCCTCTGCACTTTTTTTTCTGTTTTCCATTAAGTCATGAAATTCTTTATTAACTCTTATAATATTTTTTTCAGTTTCTTCATTAGCTTTATTAATCATTTCTTTCACTTCCTTTTTTGAATTACTAATTTTTTTTTCGTGTTCAGATAGAATATTTTTTGCGTCTTCTTTTAACTTTTCTGCTTCAGCGATTTGATTCTTAATATTTAAAATGTTTTGCTCAAGAGTTTCTTTTATTTTTTGCGGAACCTTAAAATAAAATAGTATTCCAATAAAAATTAGAAAAGAAATAGTAACCCAAAATGTTGCATCTAATGTCATAAATATTTATTAATATTTCTTTTAGATATATCTTCTACTGCAGCCTTTATACTACTCTCATTTAGTTTATCACCTGTTATATTTTCAATTATAGTTGAAACTATATTTTCTGAGACACTTTTAATTGATGCTATGGAATTTTTTTTTAAATCAGAAATTTCTTTTTGAGCGTTAATTATTTCTTTTTCAATTTCTTTTTCAACTACCTCTTTTTTTAGTTGAAGATCTTTATCCAAGGCGTTTTTTGATTCTAAATGAATTTTAGAAACTTCTTTTTTTGCTCCTTCTAAGATTAAATTATAATCCTTAAGTTTTGTTTCAGATTGTTCTTTAAATTTGTTTGCATTTTCTAAGTCTTCTTTAATTTTACTGTCTCTATTATCCAAATTATTTTTTATTTTTGGTAAATAAAACTTTGATATTGAAATATACAGTATAGTAAAAACTAAAATTAACCAAAAAGCTTGCGAAGCCCAATAAGTCGGATCCAGCTGAGGCATGCCAGCCTCAGCTGTATACAAATCTTTACTCATAGCTGCAAGCGCTATCAATACAATAAAAAGACTTTTCATATTTAATTTACTAAAATGCAAATAAAATAATCAAAGCCACAACTAATCCGAATAATCCAGTTGCCTCTGCTAAAGCAAATCCTAATAACAAATTAGGGAATTGTTTTTGAGCTGCAGATGGATTTCTCATTGCTCCAGATAAATAGTTACCGAAAATAATTCCGATACCTACTCCAGCTCCAGCCAATGCGATTGCAGCAAGACCTGCTCCAATCATTTTTGCCGCTTCTAACTCCATTTTTCCTCCTTTATATATATTAATGGTGTAAATTTAGTGCATCATTCAAATAGATACAGGTTAATATTGCAAAAACATAAGCTTGTAAAAAAGCTACTAATATTTCTAAGCCAGTTAATGCTACTGAAAAACTAAGTGGTAACCACCCACCTAATAATCCTAAACTCACTACAAAACCACCAAAAACTTTTAACATAGTATGACCTGCCATCATATTTGCGAATAATCGAACAGACAAACTCACTGGTCTGCTTAAATAGGAAATTATCTCAATTATAGTAATTAGTGGTAATAAAATAACAGGAACACCGCTCGGTACAAAAATACTTAAATATTTAAATCCATGTTTTAAAAAACCTATTATTGTAACAGCTATGAAAATAAACATGGCCATAATTAGTGTAACTATTATATGGCTTGTGACAGTAAATGAATATGGAAGCATTCCAACCATGTTACAAAACAATACAAACATAAATAAACTGAATATAAAAGGAAAGTAAGGTTTAGCTTTTGAGCCAGCTGTATCGCTTATCATTTTTGCCACAAATGTGTAAAACATTTCTGCGATTAACTGGATCTTGTCTGGAATTATTTTTTTTTCTTTAGAACCAATAAATAAGAATAATAATATCGCAGCTGCACTGATGACCATAAAAAGGCTTGCATTAGTAAATGACAAATCTACTCCTGCAATTTTAATTTCTGGTCCAATTTTATGGACAGTGAATTGTTGCATAGGGTTGCTTGCCATATTATTTAGTCCTCTTTCTGCATTTTGTTAGCAGCCCGAATTACATTTAATATTCCTGCTGCCGCTCCCAAAAAAAAGAAAATTATTATTAACCAAGGTTTAGTACCAAACCAGCTATCTAAAATAAACCCAATTATTGTCCCAACTGCAACCGCAGCTACTAATTCAGTGCCTAATTTGAAGGCACTACCCATGAAAGATCCATGTTTTTCTCTATCATTTTGCGCACTTTTTTTTAATTTTAATTTTGCAATCTTTAGGCGAGTTTTGAAATCCTCAGGTTTTGTCATTATAATTTTAGGCTACTAGTTCTTCTGCTCTCTGTAAGTCAACAGAAACAAGTTGGCTAACACCTTGTTCTGCCATTGTTACTCCGTAAAGTCTATCCATTCTTGACATTGTTAAAGCATGATGCGTGATTATTATAAATTTTGTATTTGTAATTTTAGTGAGTTCATCTAATAACCCGCAAAATCTTGTAACATTTGCATCATCTAAAGGTGCATCAACCTCATCTAAAACACAAATTGGAGATGGGTTTACCAAAAAAACAGCAAAGACGAGAGATAGTGCAGTTAAAGCCTGTTCACCTCCTGAAAGTAAAGTTATTGACTGTAGTCTTTTTCCAGGTGGCGAGACAAACATTTCTAAGCCTGCTTCAAGGGGGTCATCAGAGTCCACTAACTCTATTTTTGCTGTCCCTCCATTAAACAGTTTTGTATAAACTTCATTAAATTTTCTATTTACTTTTGTAAAAGCTTCTAGCAAACGTTCTCTTCCTTTTTGATTAAGTTCGTCTATACTTGTCTTCAATTTTACAATGGCTGAATAAAGATCAGCTCTGTCATCTTCCATTTTTTTTATTTCAGTTTCATATTTTTTAGTTTCTTCATCAGCTCTAAGATTGACTGAGCCAAGAGACTCTCTTTGTTTTTTTGTTTTTTCGATTTTTTCTGTTTGTTCTTCTATGCTAGGATAGTTCCCTGAGTCTATATCACTTAAATCTGACTGAGGTAAGATTGAAGTTTCTGTTTCTATATTCAATTCATTTTTAACCGAATATAAAAGGTCTTTTTTTCTATTTTCAATTCCCTCAACTGTAGCTTCATTTCTTGCCTTGTTTTCTTTTAAATCTGAAAGTTTCATTTGAATTTCTTTAAGATTTTCGTTAATGGCACTAAATTTTTTTTCAGCCTCAATTAATTCTCTTTCAATTTCTTCATTTCTTTTTTTAATATTTTCAAGATTTTGTAGGTTTTGACCCTTTGACGTTGCAATTCTTTCAGGATTCTTTTGATTTTCAATTAATTCAAATTTTATTTTCTCTTTTCTATCGCTTAATTCTGAAATCATTTTTCTTGAATTAGTTTTTAAATTACCCCAATTTTCTAATTCAATATCGATATTTTTTATTCTTTCTTTTCTTTTGATCGAGTCACTTTCTATTGATTTATTTTTACCGTATTTCTCTGCATATTCCTCTTGAGAAATGGTAATTTTTTTAACAAGATGTTTTAATTTTTGAAAAGTTTCTTTTGAAAGTTTTCGATTATTATCTATATCTTCTTCAATCTCATCTAACATAAAGTCTAATTGATTTTGTAATTTATCAAGTTCAGCTTTTGAGTGTTGCAATTCTCTAGATGAATTTTTTTCTACATCCATTAATTTATTTTCTGTGTTAAGCAGATCCTCTTTTTCTTTTGATATCCTTTTTTCGTTAAGATCAGCATCAAGTGAAATGCTTTTCTCTCTCTCTAAATCTGAGTCAACTGTTTTAATTGATTTCTCTAGTTTTTCTTGAAGAGATTTAACTCTTGCTTCTTCCTCAACAAGGCTATTCATATCTAAATTTAATTTTTGCAATGTTGCTGCACTTTCCATTTTTTTATCTCTTAATGGGGCAAGTTTTTTATTTTCCTCCTCTAGCAAAGTGTTATTATGATTATAATCTATATTAATTGCGCTTATTTCATCATCTAACTCACTTAATTTTTCTTGAATGTTTTTTTTATCTTTTTCAATTTCTTTAATTTTTAAAAAATATAAACCAGCCTCTATCTTTTTTATTTGACTTGAGATTTCTTTGTATCTAGTAGCTTCCTCTGCTTGTTTTTTTAAATTATCTAATTGTTTCTCTTGTTGTCTTTTTAATTCGTCTGCTTTTTTAAGATTATTTTCAGCAGCATTAAGTCTTGTTTCAGCCTCTTGTCTTCTTGCATGAATTCCTGAAATCCCAGCAGCTTCTTCAAGAATTGATTTCCTTTCAATTGGTTTTGCTGTTACAAGTTGACCAATTCTTCCCTGGCTTATAAGAGAGGGAGAATGCGCACCTGTCGATAAATCTGCAAAAAAAGTTTGAACATCTCTAGCTCTTACCTCTTTTTCGTTTATGTAATATTTTGATCCTTTATCTTTTTCAATTTTTCTCTTTACTGATATTTCGTCAAACTCTTTATATTGCAAAGGTCCACTTCTTTCTTGATTGTCTAATAGCAAAGAAACTTCCGAAATATTCTTTGACGGAAGATTAGAAGTTCCAGAAAATATTACGTCTTCCATTCCAGAACCTCTCATACTTTTTGCAGAGTTTTCACCCATGCACCACCTAAGAGCTTCGACAATGTTTGATTTGCCGCAACCGTTAGGCCCAACTATTCCTGTTAAACCTTTTTCAATCAATACTGTAGTCTTTTCAGAAAAAGATTTAAATCCTGTCATTTCTAAATTTTTAAATTTCATTTAAAGTAATTTTTCAATAACTTTCTTAAACTTTTTATAATTAATTTTATCTTTATATTTTTTTTCATTTACGAAAATTGTAGGTGTTGATTCAACTTTATATTTTTTTTGAGCCATAATCCTTTGATTTAAGATTTCATCTTGGTTCTTTTCATCTTTTAAACAGCTATTCATTTGCTCTTCATTTAGGCTATTTTCTAAACCAATTTTTTTAATTGAGTCGTTTATTTTATTTATATCACCGCCTACTGCCCATAATTTCTGATCTTTGTAAATTTTTCCAAGAAGAGAAAATCTTTTCTCATCGTTTATCTGACATCTTAAAATAATCTCAGCATTCAAAGCAGCTAAATCTAAAGGAAATGGATGATGTTCAAATCTTACTAAATCATTATCTATAAAATCTTTTTTTAATTTATAATATATTTCTGAGTGAAAATTCGCACAAGCTGGACATGTTAAAGAAGAAAAAACTTTTACAGT
>CACJPW010000003.1 GCA_902595375.1 uncultured Pelagibacteraceae bacterium
AAATTGCTACCTATGAAACCTGATCCACCTGTAACAATTACTTTTTTCATATTATATTTAAAGATTTATATGATTATTGTGGTAAATTAGTAAAAGAATTATCTTTTAAAATCAAATATTATTATTTTATGGAATCTAAAGAACTTACTATAGTAATAGTTACTTTTAAAAGTGAGAGCAAAATATATTCGTGCCTTAACTCAATTCCGAGCAACATCAACATAATTGTAGTTGAAAATTCAAATAATCATAATTTTAAAAAAAAAATTGAAAAAATGTACTCGAACGTTAGATGTATTCTCTCTGGCGATAATGTTGGTTACTCTATAGCTAATAATTTAGGGTTAAAGCAAGTACAAACTAAATTTGCACTAATCTTAAATCCAGACGCAGTTTTAGGTAAAGATGCAATTAATAATTTTCTTTTAGTTGCTGAAAAAAATACCGATTTTTGGTTACTAGGACCATCTAGCTATCAACAAATAAAAAACTTGCCTCAAGATAAAGATCTTATTGAAGTAAATAATCTTAAAGGATTTGCTATCTTTTTAAATATGAAAAAATTTAACAATAATTTTTTTGATGAAAATTTTTTTTTATATTTTGAGGAAATAGATTTGTGTACCAGGGTGAAAAAAAGTGGAGGAAAAATTTTTTTGAATAAAAAAATTTCAATCAAGCATGAAGGAGCAAGTTCAGTTGATAAGATGAAATTTTTGGAATTAGAAAAAAATAGAAATTGGCATTGGATGTGGTCAACTTTTTATTATCATAAAAAATATAGAGGTTTTTTAATAGCATCTTTAATTATTTTTCCAAAATTAATATCAGCACTTTCAAAAGTAGTTTTTTATCAATTAACCTTTAATAACAAAAAGAAAAATATATATTTTTGCAGAATGAGCGGAATTATAAATTCAATGATTGGAAAAAAGTCTTGGTATAGACCATCATTAGATTGATTTATATTTACCTTATCGATATTAATCTTTTAATGCCAAGAAATAAAAAAATATTAGTTACTGGTGGAGCAGGTTTTGTTGGAACTAATTTAATAAAATATCTACTTGATAAAACAAATTATAAAATTTTGAGCTTAGATAATTATTCATCTGGATTTACAACAAATCATATAAAGAATGAAAGAGTAAAATATATAAAAGGCAATACAAAAAATATTTCAAGCATTATTAAAAAACCAAAAGAGATAAAAACGGTATTTCATTTTGGTGAGTTTGCTCGAATCTATCAAAGTTTTTTAAAAATGAATGAATGCATTGACTCAAATTCTATTGGATCCAGTTCAGTTTTTAATTTTTGTTTAAAAAATAAAATCAAACTAATATATTCTGCCACATCTGCCTCCTTAGGAAACAATGGCAAGGATAAAAATTTGTCTCCTTATGCTTTTTCTAAATCAAAAAACTTAGAACTTTTAGAAAATTTAAAAAAATGGTTTAAATTTAAATATGAGGTTATTTATTTTTATAATGTTTACGGACCGCACCAAATTTGCAAAGGTAGTATGTCCACAGTTATAGGAATATTTGAACATCATTATAAACAAGGTAAAGCATTACCTGTAGTTCTTCCAGGCTCGCAAACAAGAAGGTTTACTCATATAAATGACACAGTAAAAATTTGTTATTTAGCTTGGAAAAAAAATTTATGTAGACATTATACTATTACAAACAAAAAATCATATTCAATAGTTCAGGTAGCAAAATTATTTAAATCAAAAATTAAATTTTTACCAAAAAGAGCGGGTGAAAGATATTCCTCTGCTATTATTAATAAAATTTTATCAAATAAAATTTATAAATATTACGGCAAGATAAATCTTAAGGAATATATTGCTGATTTTATTAATAAAAACTAGTGACCAGGAAACTCTATAAGACTTTCCGTATTGTAGCCTTTATCTTTAAGCATTTTATTACCAGGTAAATCAAATAAATTTATAACAAATATAAAGCTAGCCACAGATCCTCCAGATATTTCAATTAATTTTGCTGCTGCTAGAGCAGTTCCACCAGTAGCAATAAGGTCATCAATTATAAGAATCTTTTCTTTTTGATTTATCGAGTCTTTATGGACTTCAATAGAAGCATCTCCATACTCCAAAGTGAAATCGACTGAATATGTTTCTGCCGGTAATTTATTTTTTTTTCTAAGTAAGATAAAAGGCTTATTTAATTGATAAGAAACCGTAGATGCAAAAACAAATCCCCTTGACTCGATGGCCGCAACTTTGTCAAATTCAATTTTTCTTGCTAATTCAATTATTTTATCATTTGTATATCGAAAGGCATCTGCATTTTTAATTAAAGTCGTGATGTCTCTGAATAAAATTCCCTTTTTGGGATAATCTGGAATTGATCTAATATATTTTTTTAAATCCATAATTATGCTTCAAGTTCTAGCAAAAAAGCATTAATAATTAAATAATGAAAAAAAGAAAGCTTGGGATAATTGGTGGCAGCGGCCTTTATAAAATGGAGGGCTTTGAAAAGTCTAAATGGAAAAAAATCAACACTCCATGGGGAAAACCATCTGACGAAATATTAATAGCAAAATTTTCTAAAGAAGAAATTTGTTTTATACCTAGACATTCCAGAGGACACAAAATTAATCCTAGTAATATTAATTTTAGAGCTAATATCGACGCAATGAAACAATTAGGTGTTACTGATATAATTTCTGTTTCTGCTGTTGGCTCATTAAAAGAGAATTTAGAGCCAGGAAAATTTGTAATAGTTGATCAATTTATAGATAGAACATTTTCGAGAGTAAAAACTTTCTTCGATCAAGAAATCGTCGCACATGTCTCAATGGCAAAACCTACAAGTTCTGGGTTATCAAAATGTTGCGAAACTGCTCTGAAAAAACTAAAAATAAGTCATCAAGTTGGAGGAACTTATTTGGTGATGGAGGGACCGCAATTTTCTACACTTGCAGAGTCAAACCTTTATAGATTATGGAACGCAGATGTGATTGGGATGACAAATATGCCTGAAGCTAAATTAGCAAGGGAAGCTGAAATTAGGTATTGCACTGTTGCAATGGTAACAGATTATGATTGCTGGCATAAAGATCACGATGAAGTAGATGTTAATATGGTAATACAAACATTGATGAAAAATGCTACTAATGCACAAAATATGATTAAAGAAATAATAAAAACATTTAAAGATTTTTCCATAGAAAAAGATCCAGCTAATGATTGTTTAGACGTGGCATTAATCACAGATCATAAATTAAGGACCAAGAAAACAATCAAAAAACTTAAAAATATTGCGGGGCGCGTTTTGAATAAGAAATAATGAGAATAGAAAAAAAAGCTTATCGAACAATTTGGTTTGAAAATAATATAGTTAAAATAATTGACCAAACAAAATTACCTCATGAATTTAAGATTAAAGATTTAAATACCGTCAAAGACGCTATAAATGCAATTAGAATAATGGAAGTAAGAGGTGCACCTCTTATAGGAGCAACCGCAGCATATGGTTTAGTTTTATCAATAATTGAAAAAAATGATTTGTTTTTTTTAAAAAAATCTAGCGAGGATCTAATTTCTTCACGACCAACAGCGATTAATCTAAAATGGGCAGTAGATAGAATGATGAAAAAATTATCTGGTGTTAATGAAAAAGATATTCTTAAGATTGCACTTGATGAAGCAAAAGCTATTGTGGAAGAGGATGTTAGTTTCTGTAAAAATATTGGCCTTAGTGGTTTAAAAATAATTGAGGAAATTTTTAATAAAAAGAGAGACACAGTTAATATTTTAACCCACTGTAATGCAGGATGGTTAGCAACTATAGACTGGGGTACTGCTACCTCACCAATTTATCATGCACATCAAAAAGGAATTAAAGTTCATGTTTGGGTTGATGAAACTAGACCAAGAAACCAAGGAGCAAACTTAACCTCATATGAATTGAATGAAGAAGGAATACCAAATACTGTAATTACTGATAATGCTGGCGGTATATTAATGCAAAGGGGACAGGTTGATATATGCATTGTAGGAACTGATAGAACTTTATCTAATGGTGACGTATGTAATAAAATTGGAACTTACTTAAAAGCTTTGTCTGCAAAAGATAATAATATCCCTTTTTATGTAGCCTTACCAAGCTCAACTATAGATTGGAATATCAAAGATCATAAACAAATTCCTATCGAGGAAAGAAATTCAGAAGAACTATCACATGTTGAGGGAGTAGATGAAAATAATGAAATAAAAAAAGTAAGAATTTACCCACAAAAAAGTAAGTCATTAAATCTAGCCTTTGACGTAACACCTGCTAAACTAGTAACAGGATTAATTACAGAAAAAGGAATTTGTGAAGCATCAGAAAAAGGATTGAAAGGATTATTTAAATGAGAAAAATTATATTAATTTTATTTGCCATATTATTTTCAAACAGCTTATTAGCTCATGAACCACCAAATTTTAATTCTAAAGATAACTGCAGAAAAAAATTATCAATGCTTCAAGGTATCTCCAAATTAAAAGGTTATGATGGAGGTGAAATAATTAAATTTAATTCTTATACTGGATTTGATCAAAGAACAGTTTTAATAGATGGTCATTTAAACAATCCTGTTGAAATAACAGGTTATCTTCGACTGCCAGAAGGAACAGGTAAAGTTCCTATTGTAATTTATACCCACAGTAGTGGAGGGCCTGGAGATTATGTTTGGGATGACTTTGTATATCATGCAGCTCATAATCTTTTAAAAGAGGGTATAGGTGTAATGTATATCGATAATTTTTGTCCAAGAGGCGCCAGATCAACTTGGAGAGATCAATCTAAAGTTCCTTTAATAAACGGGGCAATCGATGCACTTTTAGCTTTAAAAGTTTTACAATCTCATCCTAGATCTAACGGTAAATTTGGTACAACTGGTCACTCGAGAGGTGGAACTAATTCATTTTTTGTATCAGATGTTAAACTTACATCGAAGCTCCTTGGTGGCACAAAAGGTTTTGACGCTATTCTTCCAGAAGCAGCAGAATGTAGGATGGCTGGTTTTTTTGCAGAACCAGAAATAACTTCTAACACAACAATGCTTGTAGTGCATGGTGGTGCAGATGATTATACATTAGCTAAGTTTTGTAAAGAACATGCCGAGAGAATTAAAGCTCCTCCAGGAAAAGTAAAAGTTGATATTAAAGAAGGCTGGTATCATGTATGGCATGCTGGTAAAAAACCGTGGAGAGAGAAAATGGCAATGACTCTACACGATTGTCCTGATTTTTATGTTGATAATGAAGGTAGGTTTACTAATCCAATATGGGTAGAATGGATGGTCAATAAACACAAAAAATATCCCTCAGTGGAAGCATTTTATGAAGCCGCACAAAAAGATCCAAGAAAAGCTTGGAAAACTGGTTTTAAAGTTATGAAGAAAGAAAAATGTATTTCCAAAGGGGTTACCATTGGTGGAGATAACGCTGATGCTTACATGCCTCAATTCATTAATTTCTTTAAAGATAATTTATTTTAGTGAAAAAATTTTTACTTATTTTAACAATGTTTCCTTCCTTAGTATTTGCAGGAAGTGATGATATAAAAAAAAGTGGCTTCTTAAAAAATCCAATAAGTACTAAAGTAGATGAACTAGAAATCACTGATCCTAAAAATAAAATAATTATTATTTTTAATCATGGGCAGTCTTCTAACGATTCCAAAAAAAAAAATAAATGCACTTGGATAGGTAATGTTAGAAATATGGCATCACTTATTGGGGAAAAAGTAAATAACAAAGAAATTATGGTGTACAATTTCTGCACTAATCACTTAGAGGGAGATCAAATGTCAGAAAAATACCATTTGTACCATAAAAAATACGTTGGCCCCTATAAAGGAAAACACAAACTCGAAAAACGGGTTGATGCAAACATCAAACTTATAGAGCAATTAATTAGTATGGGTGTTCCAAAAAAACAAATAATAATTACCGGACACTCATGTGGAGGGCTTATGACTTTAATGCTTTTTGCTAAATATCCTAACGCTGCAGGGGGCGGCATCTCTTTTAATCAAGCCTGTTTTGGAAAAATTTCAAAAAAAGATAAAGCTGCAAAAGTTGGCCCAGAGGCAGCTTTAGAAAGTTTTAAAAAACGAAGACCAGGACCTTCAGTTGTTAGACAATCACAAATTGACGAAATTAAAAGTGCAAAAAATTTACCTTTACTTGCATTTACTCATCCAAAAGATAGTTATGAAGGATTATTGTCTGACTGGCTTGATGAAATACCTGGTTTAGAAAGAATTATTATTTCAGAAGACTATACAATCAACGGTCAAAAATGTTTTTTAGAATTTGCCAATGGAAAAGAACCTGTTAAAGATGGTCATAGAATGGATCATGCAACTTGCTTTCAATATTATAATCCAAAAATCTTAGATTATATATCTTCCAGAATTTAATGAGCTATTTAAAGACAGAAGTAATAAAATATTCTAAAAAATTAAATATAACTAATTTATCTGCTTTGAGATCAGGAAATATCTCTGCAAGAGCTAAAGAAAAAGGAGTGGATGGATTTTATATAACTCCATCGGGAAGAAAATATTCTTCCTTAAAAACAAAAGACATCGTCTTTGTCTCGCTTAAAGGTGTTTACGATAAAAAAAAGGGTAAACCTTCTTCTGAGTGGAGATTCCATCAAGATATTTATGTGAATAAAAAGGAGGCTAAAGCAATAGTTCATGCACACTCTACTTGTGCTACAGCTGTTTCTACTCATCAAAAAAGCATTCCAGCTTTTCACTATATGGTTGCAGTTGCAGGCGGGGAAGACATTAAGTGTAGTAAATACGCAACTTTTGGAACAAAGAATCTTTCAAGAAATATTATTAAAGCATTAAAAAATAGAACAGCGTGTTTGATTGCCAATCATGGTCAGGTTGCTTTTGGAGAAAATTTAGAAAAAACTTTTGAGCTTGCTCAGGAGATCGAAAATATTTGCCATCAATATATAAATGCCATAAGAATTGGAATACCTAAGATTCTTTCAAAAAAAGAGATGAAAATTGTCTTAGGAAAATTTAGAAATTATAAAAAGGGGTAATTTTATGATTAAAGTTGGTGAGCACATTACCATAGATTTTCTTGGTGTTAAAAAAGACTATTCTCCTGAATTTTACGAAAAAGTTATTTATAAAATAGCGAAAGCTGCAAAAGTTGAAATTCTTAATGTAGCCTCTCATAGATTTGAACCTCAAGGCTTCACTTTAGTAGCTTTGCTATCAGAAAGTCATTTCAGTTTTCATACTTTCCCTGAAAGGGGCGTAATAAGCTTTGATTTTTTTACTTGTGGAAAGGTAAATCCTAAAGTTGCTCTTAAAATTTTGAGAAAAGAGATAGATCACAAAAGGGTAGTGACTAATGCTTTTGATAGAAGTAGCATAGGTCTTTATGATGACATTTACAGTACGCCAGGACAAAAGAAATTCTATGTGGTTAAAGATGTCTTAGAAAAATTCACTTCTAAAGTTGGTCAATTTGTTGAAATAATGGATTTAGAAGAATTCGGACACGCTTTGTTTATTGATCATGAAATTCAAGTAGCTGAAAAAGATGAAAAAATTTACAGCTCAAATTTTTTCAAATCTAGTTATGATTTAAGTAAAAAAAATAATAATGTTGCGATAATCGGCGGCGGAGACGGTGGTGTTGCTAGAGCCTGTTTAGAGAATAACTCTAACTACATCGATTGGTTTGAATTAGATCCTGAGATAGTAGATGTTTGTTATCGTCACTTACCAAAAGTTTGTACAAAAGTTAAAAAAAGCAATAAGATTAAAACGTTCTGGGGAGATGCATTTAAAAGTATAAAAGAAATAGAGGACTCAAAATACGATAAAATTTTTGTAGATTTAAACGATGATCAATATTGTATTGATTTAGCAAAAAAAAATATGAAAGGTTTAAAAAGAATTCTTAAAAGAGGTGGTGTGATAACTGCTCAAGTTGGAAGTCAGGATAAAAAACCTAAACAAGTTGATAACTGGTGTAAGGTTTTAGAAAAAAGCTTTGGAAACGTTAGATTATCTGGGGCTTATATCCCTAGTTTTGACTGTAAATGGAATTTTGCTTCATCTATAATGAAGTAATGTTTCGTGTTTCTTGTATTCAATTAAGGTCAAATAACAATATTCATAGTAATTTAGATAAAACATCGAGACTTATAATTAAAGCTGTAAAACAAAAAACTGATTTCATCATTACTCCAGAAGTTTCGTCACATTTTTCTTTAAATAAAAAAGAATTGCTAAAAGTTTGTACGTCAATGCAGAATGATATTTATCTTAATGGAATTAAAAAACTCGCAAAAAAATATAAGAAATGGATTTTGATAGGATCTTTAATAATTAAGATTTCAAAAAATAAATTAGTTAATAGATCTGTTTTAATTGATAAGAGTGGGAAAGTAAGAACTTACTATGATAAAATTCATATGTACAACGTTGTTTTAAGTAAACAAGAGAAATATTTTGAATCAAAGAGTTTTTATCCGGGAAACAAAATAAAAACATTTAAGCTACCATGGGGAAAGATTGGTTTAAGTATTTGTTATGATCTAAGATTTCCAAACCTCTATAGAAAACTGGCTAAGGCGGGATCATTATTTTTAACTGTACCATCTGCCTTTACTGAGACTACCGGCAAGAAGCATTGGCATTCTTTATTAAGAGCCAGAGCAATTGAAAATTTTTGTTATATTTTTGCACCTGCTCAAGGAGGCACACATTATAACGGAAGAAAAACTTTCGGACATTCATTAATAATTTCCCCAGATGGAGAAATCATGAAAGAACTTAAGAAATCCGAAGGTGTAATCACAGCCTCTGTTAATCCCAAACTATCAAAAAATCTTAGAGTAAGAATTCCTAGTTTAAAGGAAATATAACTATTCGTAGGATTTCACCTCTTTTATATTTGATCCAAGAGCATTATTAATTGCTAACTTGATCTTTGCTCTTTCGTCATTAAATTTGTAAACACTTCTGGAAAGTTCGATAAATTTCTTATCAAATTTATTGTTTTTTTCAGCCGATCTTTTTCCATCCTCTATATCCCAAAGTTTTAAATTTATACTTTTAAGATCATTTTTAAAATTCAAAATTTTACTTTCATCATTAATGGTTTTTTTTAAGGTTTCATTTAATGAACCCAGCTCTTTGAGGACCTCTACTAATTTTTCTTTATTACTTATTTTTTCTTTTTTGATTTCTAAAATGGTAATTTTATCTATTAATTCACCAGCTGAGATTTCTGCCAATATTTTGTCCATTTTCTTGTCCATATTAATATTTGACTATATCAATCATTAAATATACTTCGAAATAATAATGTCAAATATATTAATAATAAAGCATGGATCTTTAGGTGATTTAATTCAAGCAAATGGAGCTATAAAAGATATTAAAAAATTTTACAAAAATAGAAAAGTTTTTTTACTTACAGCCAAGCCTTATGCAATTTTTATGTCAGAATGCCCTTATTTAGACGGCGTCATAATAGATAAAAGATTACCTAGGTGGAATTTATTTTATTTAAGAAATCTAAAAAATAATCTAGCAAAATATAATTTCACAAAAATTTATGATTTACAAAACTCAAGTAGAACAAAATTTTATAAAAACTTTATTTTAAAAAACGTTGAGTGGTCCTCCACTGAAACTTCCTTAGAGCAAGGTCAAAAAAAGAGTGATTTCGATAAAGACCCTGTTCTTGATAGAATGGAAATCCAATTAAAAAAAAGCGGTATACAAACCGAATTTGTAAAAAATATAGACTTGAGTTGGGCTATATCAGATATCTCCAGGTTAAAAAAACAATATGCGAATAATGACTATATTTTATTATTTCCTTTTTGCTCAAAAAAACTTCCTAAAAAAAAATGGCCTTTTTTCAAAGATTTAATTTTACGACTAAAACAAGATTATAAAAATAAATATCCAATTCTTTTAGCTCCAGGACCAGATGAAATTGACGAAGCTAATGAGTTGAATGCTAAAGTTGTTTTAGATAATAATCAGCCAATTAATATTAAAACTTTAATATCTTTAATAAGTAACGCTAAATTTATTATTGCAAATGATACGGGACCTGCTCATATAGCCTCACATTTAGATAAAGCAGGAATTGTACTTTTTGGAAGCCATACGACCGCAAAGAAGGTAAGTATCGAAAATTTTAATTTTCAAGCAATCAGTGTTGAAAATCTAAATAATTTAAAAGTCGAAACCGTCATAGAAAAAGTAAAATCTAAATTAAATTAATGTAATTCTTAATAATTTTATTCCAAGCAAAGCATTTGGAAAATTCAAAAGCATTAGTACCCAGCTCTTTATATTTTTCGTTTGATAAAATTTTTAAAAGTGTATCGTAAATAGCATTTAAATCATTTCCATTACAAAGATATCCTGTTACACCGGATTTTATTGCATCTCCTTCACCACCATATATTCCTCCAATCGACGGCTTCCCGTAGGATGCAGCTTCAATATAAGTAATACCAAATCCCTCAACTGATTTTTTATAAACAACCGAAGGCATTACGAACACATCTGATTGTTCGAGTAAACCAACTTTCTCTTGTTCTGTAGTACTAAAAATTAATTCAACGTTTTTTTCTAAATCTAATTCTTTTCTTAATTTCTCAAGATTTTTTCTTTCATCCCCATCACCAATTGATACATATTTTAAATTTGGAAATTTTGGTAAAAGATTTTTAATTGACATTAAAATATTTTGATGGCTTTTACGACCATCTAATCTCGAAACAGTAATTAATTTTGGTGACGCATTGCCAAAAATATTTTTAGAAAACTCTCTAGCTGTTTCACTAACAGCGATAGGATAGTTACAACCAGGATTAATGACATGAATATCTTTTAATCCAAGTTTTAAACCTAATTCCTTTGTAAATTTTGAATTTGCAATTATATAATCTGCTTTTCCTAACGATTTTAAAACTCTTTTATTCAACGATGTGCCAACAGAATGATTTATTTCTTTTGAGTGAATTAAGCAAAAAGATTTTGTTTTCTTAAGGACTTCTAAATCAATATTTTCAATGCTTTTCCAATGATCAAAGAAACATGCTCTTATTTGATTTTGTTTAATAAAATCTTTTACTAAATTAGCTTTTCTATACTTTCTAAATATTTTAAAACCTGAAATCCTCTCTATACTTAATTTAGAATTTTGATCATAGTTTTCAGCATGCTCATGATTGTCTGCAAATACCTTGACTGGACCATGATTTGTAAGAGCGTTAGATAAACCCTCCATTAGGTTCTGCATTCCACCAAGTTCAGGAGGAAAATTTCTTGTAGATACTAAAAACATTAATTAAACCACTTTATATTACATCCCATACTAGGAATTTGCTCTTTTGGACCAGATTGTGTTTCAGAAATCATTTTCATCGCTATTTTTAAATCACTATCTCCTGCTAAAACAGGTTTTAAATCTTTAAGTTCCCTAAATCTTCCTCGATACTGAAGCTTTAATTCCTTATTGTATCCAAAGAAATCAGGTGTACAAACTGCACCATATTTTTTTGCAATTTCTTGTGTTTCATCAATTAAATAATTTATCTCACCAAAATTATTTGTTTTTGCAAATTTAATCATGTTATCGAACGAGTCTTCAGGATAATTTTTAGTATCATTAGACATGATTGCAACAGAGTTAATCCCATCCTTTTTTAATTCATTACAATCTTTTGCTAAATCACGAACAATCGCTTTCACGTAAGGACAGTGATTACAAATGAACATAATAAGTGTAGCTTTTTCACCTTTCACATCATTTAAAGAAATTAGTTTATTTTCTATCGATTTTAGTTTGAAATCCTCAGCTTTTTTCCCAAAATCGCATACTGGTGTCTTTGTTAAAGCCATAATATATTATAAGATAATTAATAATACATTACAGCAAATTTATGATTTACGATGTTAACGGTCACACTCCTAGAATGGATCCAGACAGCTGGGTAGCTTCTAATGCTGTAATCATTGGCAGAGTTGAATTAAAAAAAAATTCAAATATTTGGTTTAACGCAACTTTAAGAGGTGATTTAGAACCAATTATTATTGGTGAAGGTTCGAATATTCAAGATGGTAGCGTAATACACACAGATCCAGGTTGCCCAACTATAGTAGGCAAGGGTGTTACAGTAGGACATATGGTAATGCTACATGGATGTGAAATTTCAGATGATTGTATTATAGGAATAGGTTCAACTATTTTAAACAAAGCAAAGATTGGAAAAAATTGTATCATCGGAGCTAATTCATTAGTGACAGAAAACAAAGTTATTCCAGATAGATCATTAGTCCTTGGTAGCCCAGGCAAAGTAGTTAGACAAGTCACAGATGAAGAAATAAAACACATTAAAGAAAATGCCAGAGATTATGTTGAAAATATTAAAAAATATAAGAAATAGTTTTTTCTTATTTGCCATTTTATTATCAGGTTTTTCAAATCTGGAGGCCAAAAACAGTAAAGATGTTTCTAATACTGAGGTGAAAAAGAAAACTATCTCACACAAGAAAAAATATTCTTTAAAATTAGTAAGTAGTAAAGACGGTCATCCTGTAAGATCTGGAAAAAAATCTTACAGATTTGAAGTAAGATTAGGTGATTGCGGTAAAGATAGCGGACATGATGATTGCAAAAAAGATAGACAAAGAACTGAGTTGCAATTCAAAAAACATCAAAAGGATAAAAAAGATTATTGGTATTCAGCGTCAATATATTTAACTAACGATTATCAAACAGTGGCACCAGTAAGAACAACTTTTGTTCAACTTTATGAGAGAGGTTGGAAACCTATTCTAATGGTAACGGACAGAACTGGAGAATGGTTAGAAATTGGAAGAATGTGGAGTGGTGAGTATGTTGAGATGAAAAAAGCATTAAAGATAAATGATATGAAAGGTAAATGGACAGACATATTAATTAGCGGTCGTTTCTCAAGGGAAGATGACGGTTTTATGAAAGTTTGGGTAAATAATAAATTAATTTTAAATGCTGAGAATATTAAGAACTTAACTCCATATACTAAAAGAGGAGTAGGGTTAGACTTCGGAATATACCAAACTTTTGTCAGTGGTTGGAAAAGAGAGCATGGTGATAAACCTTATCCAAATATGACTGTTTATTTTGATGAAGTAAATTTAGGGACTTCTAAAGATAAAGTTACAAAAAATTTAGGGAATTAGCCAAGTAAATTTTTTTGAACCATTCAAATCAATTAAAGCTCTTCGGTGACCTTTTGCTGCTAAATAGAGCCATTCAATACTCTTTATTTTACATTTAATTACACAAAAATTTTTGTAACCTGCCTCGCTCTCCTCTTTAGTAAAATCAAAATTATCAAACTTATTATCTAATCCTGAAGTTGGTTTTTCAGACTCAGTCCCAGGTCCATTAGTAACCAAGTAACATTTTCTGCTTATGTGACCGGTTTTTTCCCAAGACTCTTTTGTGATATCATTATTATAATTTACTTCACATTCAGCCTTAACTCTAAGCTGTATTTTTTCTTCCTTACCATAAAATAAAATTGAACATTTGGAATTTTTCTTAATTTTCTCAATTTTTGAAGATCTAATATCACTATGATATTGAATAAAATTATTTTGTTGATCTACTTTTCTAAGAACAACAACTCTACCATCAAGATCTTTGTCGTTACCACAAATAAATACAGGTGTTCTGAATTCTGATGATCTGTCTTTTACTGCATTAGACAAAAGATCCCATATCTTCTTTTCTATCTCTTTTGAATCTTCGTAGTAACTAACTGTATCTGACACGATTTATTTTCTAAATCTTTTGATTAAACTTGAAGTATCCCACCTTTGACCACCCATTTTTTGTACTTCAGCATAATATTCATCAATTATTTTTGTAATAGGTAAAGGTGAGTTATTTTTTTTAGCTTCGTCCATCGCTATTTTTAAATCTTTTCTCATCCAATCAACTGCAAAACCA
This sequence comes from uncultured Pelagibacteraceae bacterium, assembly GCA_902595375.1. Taxonomy (GTDB): domain Bacteria; phylum Pseudomonadota; class Alphaproteobacteria; order Pelagibacterales; family Pelagibacteraceae; genus Pelagilacustribacter. The sequence continues at coordinate 14,035 of CACJPW010000003.1, forward strand.
TAATCAAATTTATCTTCAATCATTGTTTTATGCCTATTTTCCATTTGCCAAGATTGAGCTGCACCTTTTGAAATTACTTCAATCACATCATGCATATTTAATCCTGCATTCATTCCAAAATTTATTGCTTCAGATAATCCCTGTACTAAACCTGCAATACAAATTTGGTTTACCATCTTAGTTAACTGACCACTTCCTGATGAACCGAGAAGTTTAATCTTTTTACTATAGCAATCAATAACTGGTTCAGCCTTTTTATAAGGAGCTTCATCTCCTCCAACCATCACTGTTAAAATTCCACCTTCAGCGCCCGCTTGTCCACCTGAAATTGGTGCATCCAAGAAATCAAAACCTTTTGATTTTGCTTCTTTGTAAAGTTCTCTGGCGATATTTGCAGATGCAGTAGTATTATCTACGTAGATCGAACCTTTTTTTGCAGTTTTAAATAAACCTTTGTCACCTAAAGTCACCTCTCTTAAATCATTATCGTTTCCGACACATGTAAAAATAAAATCACAGTCTTTTGCAGCATCCATTGGAGTATCTGCTGTTTTGCCTTTGTATTCTTTGACCCATTTTTCTGCTTTAGCTTTAGTTCGGTTAAAAACTGTTACATCGTGACCAGCTTTTGATATATAACCTGCCATAGGGTATCCCATAACACCCAAACCTATGAAAGCAACTTTACAAGTCATAAATGATTAACCTCTCAATAAATAAAAAAGTAATTATATTTGGATTTATATTTACATTTTTTTCAAGTTTTGGACAGAGTTTTTTTTTGGGATTGTTTAACGCACCAATTCGAAATGAACTAGGTATTACTCACGGACAATTTGGAAATATTTATGCTACTGCAACAATATTTTCTAGTCTTTTACTTATATGGGTTGGAAAGAAAATTGATGAATATCAAATAATATATTATTCTTTTTTTGTTATTCTATTATTATTTTTTTCATCTTTATTTTTTTCTTTCATCAATAGTATTATTTTTTTATCAATCGGTATATTTTTAATGAGATTTTCTGGCCAAGGTTTAATGAGCCATACGTCTACGACTACAATTTCAAGATTTTTTGAAAAGTCTAGGGGTAAAGCTCTAAGTACAATTTGGTTTGGATTATCATCTGCAGAATTTATTTTACCAGTATTGATAACTTATCTATTTGTAATTTATTCTTGGAGATCAGTTTGGCAAGGAATAGCAATTATTGTAATCATATTTTTGCCATTAGTTGTTTTGAATACAATCAAACAAATTAAATTAGACTCCAGAGAAAAAGATTTAGATCCTGAAAAAAATTTTAAAATTAAAAGCTGGAGAAGAAGAGAAGTAATTAAAGATTATAGATTTTATGTTGTCTCACTTAATATGCTTGCAATGCCTTGGATAGCTACTGGTGTATTTGTTTATCAGTCATTTATTTCAGACTCAAAAATGTGGAACATTTACACAATACCAAAAGCATTTATGGTTTATTCATTAGCTTCAATTATAACTTTATTCTTCTCAGGTTTTTTAGTCGATAAATTTACAAGTAGAAAATTAATTCCAATTATGAATATACCTCTTTTAATATCAATGTTTGTATTATTTTATTATCAACAAGAAGTCTCGGCGTTTATTTTTTTAGGTTTAGTAGGTATTTCAAATGGATTAGCTAACGTGCTTGGGTCATCTACTTGGGCCGAAATATATGGAGTAAAATTTATTGGATCTATAAAAGCTTTGACCACAGCTTTTATGGTGTTTTCAACTGCTTTTGGAACAGCAGTGTTTGGTGTAATGATCGATAATGGTTTTTCAATTGAAAATATTGCTTTTGTATCAGGCATATACATAGTTATTTCGTTATTTCTCTTAATACTAATAAGAAATAAGCTTGAACCTATTAAGCTTAGAAAATAATTGATTTTTTAAGATTATTTGAATATATACTCTGCTTCATGGCAAGGATTACCGTAGAAGACTGTTTAGAAAAAATTGATAATCAATACGATCTCGTATTATTAGCAAAAGAAAGAACTGTTCAGTTAAATGCTGGCGCTCCAATGCTAGTTGAAGAAGACAATGACAAAAGAACAATAATTTCATTGAGAGAGATAGGTGATGGTAAATTAAATGTAAAAGATATCGAAGAAAGCGCTATCAAAAGATTACGTAAAGAGCCAGACGAAATAGAGGAACAAGAAGAAACTGAAGAGGAAACGAACGATGAGTTTGAAAATCTTTATAAAGGTCAAGTTTCAAAAAGCGGTGTTGCAATATTACCTTCTAAGAGAACAAGAAGAATTCCAGAGGTTAAAAAACCTAGTTTGGCAGATGAGGCTTTATCAGAATTAAAAGATTCGCAACCTACAATTAAAGAGGAGAATTTAGAAAAAGAAGAGGCCCCATTAGAACTGAATGAGGAAGCTTCAGAAAATACTAAGTAAATTCTTTTAAAATTTTCTGTCTGTGTTCATCCAAATCTGGTATTTCACCTCTTAAGGTTTCGTCATTATAATTTGACATTTTTATTGGATTTCCAGCTAATTTAAATTCTCCAATTTTCTTATGATATGTTTTGACTATCATATTTCTAGCTTTTGTTTGTTCATTTTCAACAGCTTCTTTAATATTATTTATTGGTCCACAAGGTATTTTTCTTGGTGAGAAAATATTTATCCATTCAGAAGTTTTCTTTTTAATAAGAATTTCCTCAAAAATTTCTTTTAACTCACTCATATTCCTACATCTTTGATCATTCGTTGCAAATTTAGCATTTTTAATTAAATCCTTTTTTTGCAGAGCTGAACATAGTTCATTAAACAATTTATCATTTCCTGCAGCAATTATTATATAGCTATCTTTAGTTTTAAAAGCTTCGAAAGGCGCAATTGATGGGTGCCTAGAGCCCATAGGTTTTGGTATTTCATTTTTAGATAAATACCTTGCTATTGCATTTTCTAATATTGCAATTTGACAATCTAACATAGAAACATCAATGAACATTCCTTTACCAGTTTTTTTTCTATCATATAGAGCAGCACTAATTCCAATTGCAGTAAAAAGGCCAGCAGTAATGTCACCTATTGAAGTTCCAACTCTTGTAGGCTCTGAGTTTGGTTGACCAGTTACACTCATTAAACCACCCATGCCTTGCACTACCATGTCATAAGCAGGAAGATCTTTTAAAGGACCTGTTTGACCAAATCCAGAAGCAGATGCATAAATTAACTTTGGATTCTTCTTTTTAACGTCATTCCAACCGTATCCCCACTTATCTAAAGTTCCAGGTTTGAAATTCTCGACTAAAATGTCTGCTTTAGCTAATATTTTATCAAAAATCCTCTTATCTTTTTCATCTTTTAAATTTAAAGCAATACTTTCTTTCCCTCTATTCAGAGACATAAAATAAGCAGATTGATCTTCAACAAACGGTCCAAATTTTCTAGAGTCATCTCCAATTTCTGGAGCCTCAACTTTAATTACTCTTGCCCCAAGATCTGAAAGTATCATAGTACAATATGGACCCACTAAGACTCTTGTAAGGTCTAAAACTAATAAATCTTTTAATGGTCCATTCATAAACAAGTATATTAACAAAAATACGTCTGTTGACTCTTATCAATATCTTTCATTTAATGGAATAAAATAATATTAAACGGGAGAATAAATAATGATTAAAAAAATATCTTTATTTTTAACTTCATTAGTTTTTGCGTTTCTTACTGTTGGAACTACATATGCTGAAACATTAAAAGCAAGTCACCAATGGCCAGGAACTCCAAGAGCTGATGGATCTTACGACCCACGTCACGAAATGGTGCAAATCATTGCTGATGAGGTCAAAAAAGCTAATGTTGGAATAGATATAAGAATTTATCCAGCAAAATCTTTATACAAACCAAAAGAACAATGGAAACCGATGACAACTGGTCAGCTAGATATTTCTGCTTTTCCTTTAGCGTATGCTTCTAAATTTCATCCAGAGTTTGATGCAACGTTAATGCCTGGGACTGTAAAAAATCATAAGCATGCTTTAAGATTTAATAAAGGTCCAATGATGAAAGAAATAAAAAAAATAATTAATGACGCTGGTGTCGTTGTTCTGTCTGATGCTTGGCTTGGCGGTGGATTTGCCTCCAAAAGTAAATGTATCAAAAATCCTAATGATGCTAAAGGTCAAGTTATGAGAGCCGCAGGTAAAGCTTTCAACCAAATGCTTGAAGCTGCTGGAGCAGGTATACAAAGTATGCCTTCATCAGAAATTTATACTGGTTTACAAACTGGAGTGTTGACAGGAGCAAACACAAGTTCTGGAAGTTTTGTGAGTTACAAAATTTACGAACAAGTAAAATGTGCTACACCTCCAGGCAAATTTGGTCTGTGGTTTATGTACGAACCAATCCTTATGTCTAAAAAATCTTTTGATGCATTAAATTCTAAGCAACAAAAAGCTCTTATGAAAGCTGGAAAAGTTGCAGAAAAATACATGACTGCACAAGTAGAGAATTTAGATAAAAAATTTGAGGATGCATATAAAGCTGCAGGAGTTGAATTAGTCTATATGGACGCTAAAGATCATGCTGCATGGGTTGAAATTGCAAAAAAATCTTCTCATAAAGCATTTGCTGAAAAGGTGCCTGGTGGCGATAAGTTAATGAAAATGGCTTTAGCAGTTAAATAAAATACTATATAAGGAACCCCTGTTTAATCTTTTAAACAGGGGTTTTTTTTATGAAAAATAAATACTTACGGTTTTGTAGTTTAATTTCGAAGGCTTGCGGTACATTTGCTGTATTAGCATTATTGTTATCAATTTTAATTATAGTTGAATTAGTTTTTGAGCGATATTTTTTTCAAAGACCAATAACTTGGCAAACAGAGTTAGTTACAATGTTATTAGTAGCATCAACATTCATAGGCAGTGCCTATGTGCTTAGTGAGAAAGCTCATGTGAGTATGGAGTGGATATATGATTTTTTATCAAAAAAAAATATTCTAAGACTTAAAATATTTACATCTTTTCTTAGTTTAATATTCTTTTTAATATTATTTTATTTTGGTTTTATTATGGTTGAAGAAGCTTTCACTAAAAATTATTCAACCGGCACTGTTTGGGATCCACCTTTATGGATACCATATTCTTCAATGTTGATAGGCGCTATATTTATGATCATACAATACATTGCAGAAATAATTAAATTAATAGATGAAAAGGAACTAAACTAGATGGATCCATTATTAATTGCAATAATTGTAGCTGTATTTACTTTAATAGTACTTTTTTCTGGAATACCAATAGCATTTGGTCTAAGTTTTGTATCTATAGTTCTCCTTGTTTCTTTTGAGGGTTTTCAAATGCTAGATGTGTTTGCTGAAACTTTTTATGCAGGTTTAAATTCTTTTGTTCTTTTATCAATACCAATGTTTATTTTAATGGGTATGGCGGTAGCTAATTCTCCTGCAGGAAAAGACTTGTATACAGGTTTAGATAGATGGTTATGGAGACTACCAGGAGGGCTAGTTATTTCTAATATAGGAGCATGTTCAATATTTGCTGCTTTGAGCGGATCAAGTCCAGCTACATGTGCTGCGATAGGAACAATGGGAATTCCTGAGATGCGTAAGAGAGGTTACTCAGATCAAATAGCTACAGGTACGATAGCTGCTGGTGGTACATTAGGTGTTTTAATTCCACCAAGTATAGTTTTGATCGTCTACGGTATAGCTACTGGAACATCAATAGGAAGATTATTTCTTTGTGGCTTAATTCCAGGATTTATGTTGGCTGGTATGTTCGCACTATGGGCTTATATACACAGTTATTTTATAGATAAAGACTCTGCTAAAGCTTTAAAAGATAGAAAAGCGCCAACTCTAAAAGAAAAACTAGAAGTATTACCAAGAATTTTTCCATTTTTAGCAATTATTTTTGGTGTTCTATATGTTTTATATGGTGGTGTGGCAACACCATCGGAGGCATCAGGTGTTGGAGCTTTTCTTGTATTTGTGATGATAGCTGTTGTTTATAAAATTTATCAGCCCAAAAAAATCTGGAATATTGTCAAAGTCTCAATGAAGGAGAGCGTAATGATAATGTTTATTATAGCAGCTTCCTATTTATTTGCTTTTACATTATCTCAATTATATGTAACTCAATCTTTAGCTCAAAGTATGATCGAGCTAAGCTCTAATAAGTGGGTAATATTTATTTTAATTAACATTTTCCTTCTTGTAGCAGGTTTCTTTTTACCGCCAGTTGCTGTTATAGTTATGACTTCAGCAATATTGTTACCTGTTATTACTACATTAGGCTTCGATCCATACTGGTTTGCTATTGTTTTTACTATCAATATGGAAATAGGTTTAATTACACCCCCAGTTGGACTAAATCTTTATATTATAAAAGGTATAACACCTGACGTTAGTTTGTCAGAAATATTAAAAGGTTCAATTCCATTTATGATAATAATGGCTCTAGCAATAGTAATTTTATGTATTTTCCCAGAAATTGTTACATGGTTACCAGATAAAGTAATGGGTAAAGCTCTTGGTTATTAAAAAAAATATTAACAGAAAAATTTCAGTCGCTCCAATGATGGATTGCACCGATAGACATGACCGTTTTTTTTTGAGACTTATGAGCAAGAATGTAATGCTTTATTCAGAAATGGTTGCAACAAAATCAGCAATTCATGGGGATAGAAAAAAAATTTTGCACTACAGTCCAGAGGAAAAGCCTTTAGCTTTACAAGTAGGTGGCTCTAATAAAAAAGAATTATCAGAGGTTACAAAAATAGCCGAGGACATGGGTTATGACGAAATTAATTTGAATCTGGGATGTCCTAGTAAAAAAGTACAAAAAAATAGATTTGGAGCTTGCTTAATGAAAGAACCTGATTTAGTAGCAGAATGCATTAGCGAAATGGTAAATTCATGTAAAATACCAGTTACTGCTAAAACTAGAATTGGATTTGATAACGTCGAAGACTTTGAATATCTAAACTCATTTATACAAAAAATTGAAAAAGCTGGATGTAAGACATTTATTTTACACGCTAGAAAAGCAATATTAAAAGGCCTAACACCCAAACAAAACTTAATCATCCCAAAACTAAATTACAAAATGGTTTATGAAATTAAATCAAAAAACCCTCATCTTGAAATAATTATTAATGGGGGAATTTCAAAAATTGAAGAAATCAATAAACACCTACGGCTATGCGACGGTGTAATGATAGGAAGGTCAATATACCAAAATCCTTACTCGCTTGTTGAGATTGAAAAAGAGATATTTAAATCAAAAAATTTACCAAAAAGAGAAGAAGTAGTTGAAAAATTATTAAAATATTTGGAAAAGGAAGTTAAATTAGGAACCAAAGTAAATCATATAATGCGTCATACTGTTGGCCTTTATCACGGGCAAGCAGGTTCAAAGAATTGGAAAAGATACTTAAGTGAGAACATGATGGCAAAAGACTCTGATTTTCAAAAAGCAAAATATATTATGAATATTGTTCAAAATAACGAAAAAGCTATTCAATCGAGCGCTTAATGGATTTAACATCTATCGAAGTAATTAATCTCTTAGTTGTTTTATCTTTGTCAGCTGCGGTTGCCGGATTTATGGCAGGTTTACTGGGAGTTGGCGGAGGAATAGTAATGGTGCCAGCCTTATACTATGCTTTTTCAGTTCTAGATTTTGATTTGGTTACCAGAATGCATTTATCAGTTGGAACATCTTTAGCAATAATTATTCCTACTTCAATAATATCAACAAGAACCCACATGCAGTATAATGCTGTAGATTTTAATATGGTTAAGTCTTTTGGTATATTTATTTTAAGCGGAGTAATTTTAGGAACTTTTTTAGCAGTAGGCTTAAAAACACCAGCATTAGTTTTATTTTTTTCTATTTTTGCTTTCATGGTCGGTTTATTCTTTATTTTTTTTAGAGAGAAGCTTGTTGAGAGGCCCAAAAAAATTTCAAGTTTAACAAAAAATATTTCAGGAATAGTCATAGGTTTTATTTCTGTACCTTTAGGAATTGGAGGCGGATCACTTATGGTCCCTTTTATGAGGACATTTGGTTATGATATTAGAAAATCAATAGGTACAGCTGCTGCTATTGGTTTTTTAATTGCTGTAAGTGGAACTACGACAATGATAATAAGTGGAAATATTATTAATAATGTAAATTCACCATTTAGCTTTGGCTACGTTAATCTTCTTGGTTTTCTAGTCTTTGTGCCTGTTACAATGATTATGGCAAGAATAGGAGCTAAAGTAGTGTATAAAATAAACAAAAAATTATTGAGCAAAATATTTGGTACTTTTCTTATTATTGTTTCTATTAGATCTTATATTGAGTATCTTAATATCAGCTAGTATAAGATTTTAATCAGATGTTAGATTTAAAAAAGATAATTTCATCAATAGCAGATGCGGGCCAAAAATTATTCAAAAAAACTAATTTCAAAAAAAATGATTTAGATACTATTATTTCTTTGTGTGACGATCTATTGTCTAATAAAGGAATAGTTTTTGGCATAACTGTCGCTAGAGATATAACTAATTTGTATCAATCATTATCCAATGAAAATAAATTAATTTTTTTTAAAAAGATTAATGAAAGATACAAGCCAAATATTAAAGATGTTAATGAAGCTATAAACAAATTCCAAAATTCTCAAGATGAGAAAAACTTATCTGATTTATTTAATAAAGCGGAAGGTAAAAGACGTGAATTGTTTAGAAGAATGAATATAGCTCCTAATGGCACGTCAATAATTGTAAAATTAAGAGAAGACTTATTAAAATTTCTTAAAAACAATAAAGATTTAACGCCTTTAGATAAAGATTTAAGACATTTGTTTAAAGCATGGTTCAATCCTGGTTTTTTGAAACTTGAGAAGATTACTTGGAGAACTAAAGCATTGATATTAGAAAAAATCATTCAGTACGAGAGAGTTCATCAAATGAGGGATATGAATGATCTTAAAAGAAGGTTGGGTGAGGATAGGAGATTTTTTTCATATTTTCATCCTGCATTAGAGGACGAGCCCATAATATTTGTTCAAGTAGCTTTAACAGAGGGGCTTGGAAAATCAATACAGGAGATAATGAAACCAGATACATCTACGGGAAAAAAAATTGATACCGCAACCTTTTACTCTATAAGTAACTGTCAAGAGGGATTAGCTAGAGTAACTTTAGGACACTTTCTTATCAAAAGAGTTTTATATGAAATTCAAGAGGAATTGCCTAATATAAAAACTTTTGGAACTTTGTCACCTATACCTGGTTTTGCCGATTGGTTTATGTTCCAAGATGAAAAGTTAATTAATGAAATCAATAACAATAATAAAATTGACTTATCTTTTTTAAAATCCCCAAATTTAAAAATAGGAGAAACAAAAATTGTTGAAAACAAAGAGCATATTCTAAAACTTGTTGCTCACTATCTAATTAAAGAAAAAGATAAAAATGGATATCCTGTTGGAGATGTAACTAGATTTCATTTAAGAAATGGAGCACTCATAGATGACATAATTATCAATGCCAACGTTTCAGAAACAGGTTACAAACGCTCTTTTGGAGTAATGGTAAATTATCTCTATGAATTGAAAGATATTGAAAAAAATCATGAAGAATTTGTAAACAAAAAAACAGTTATATATTCAAATAAAGTAAAGAAGTATTTACAAAGTTAATTTTCAGTTTTTATGTCACTTCTAATTAATGATTATATCTTTATTATTTCAACAATGGTTCTCGCTGCGATACCAGTGGGTTTTTTTGCTGGATTATTTGGTATTGGGGGAGGTTTGATTTCTGTTCCTTTTCTTTTTTTTATATTTGAATTATTAGATTTTAAAGAAGAATTTCTTATGCATTTGTCAGTAGGAACGGCTTTTGCAATAACTATAATGACTGCAGCTTCATCTGTATTAACTCACAATAAACATAAAGCTGTAAATTTTAAAAAAATTAAGTTATTTAGCTTTGGTGTAATTTTGGGTGTGATAGCAGGTGCAATTTTTGCGTCAATTATAAATACAAAATTTTTAATACTTTTTTTCTCTCTTGTAGTTTTTATTTTTAGTTTTTATCTATTATTTAATAAGAATAATCAAAATAAAATTATTCCCAATATCAGTTTTTTATTAAAACTTTTTTTGGGTTTTATATCTGGATTTATTTCAGCACCCATGGGCATTACTGGTGCTATGATGAATGTTCCAATTCTTAAGTATTTTGGATATGAAATAAAAATCGCAATAGGAAGTTCAGCAGCCATTGGGTTAATCATCGCATTATTTGGAACTATAAGCTTTTTATTTTCTGGATTATTTTTGAAAGCTGATCTCCCACTAAGTGTAGGATTTGTTAACGTGCCTGCTTTTTTAATATTTGTACCTATAACAACATTTATGGCAAGAATCGGCGCTAATACAGTACATAGTATGAATAAAAACAAAATTCAAAAGTATTTTGGTTTGTTTTTAATAGTAATTGGTACAAAATTTTTATACGAATATTTTAAACTTTAGAGTATTCGAAAAATATTTATATTTCTCATATTCCTTCATTGATATAAAAAGTTTTCTTAAAAAATTAAATTTTTTGATCATACTCACCAATTTTCCCGGTTTTTTGGAGCAAATTATCTATAAATTCAAAAATCTTTTTTTTTCTATTATTTGATGTTGTGCTTTCTGTAACAATTACTAATGACGGTTTATTTGATGAAGCTCTTATTAGTCCCCAGGATCCATCCTCTAAAGTGAATCTTACTCCGTTTACAGTTAATATATCAGTAATATATTGACTATCTATTTTAATATTTTTTTTTTTTAAATTTTGGACTTCTTTGACAATACTTTCAACAACTTTATATTTTTCTTCATCTTTACAAAAAGGAGCCATAGTCGGAGTTTGATAAGTAATTGGCAATTCTTTAATGATGTCACTCATCTTTCTATTTTGATTATCTAAAAGATGGCATATTTGAATTGATGAATTTATGCCATCATCATAACCATATCCTAATGGCTGATTAAAAAAGAAGTGACCGCTTTTTTCAAAACCTGCTAGAGCTTTTTCAGTATTTACTTTTCTTTTAATATGAGAATGTCCAGTTTTCCAATAAATTGTTTTACATTTATTTTTTATGAGAACTTTATCGTTTGCAAATAAACCAGTAGATTTAACATCAACAACAAACTTAGAGTCCTTATGAGATGAAGATAGATTTCTAGCTATTAATAACCCAATTTTATCTGAGAATATTTCATTTCCTTGATCATCTATTACTCCACATCTATCTCCATCTCCGTCAAAACCAAATCCAATATCGGCTTTATTATTTTTTACAGCTTTAGATATAGCATGAAGCATTTTAAGATCTTCTGGATTTGGATTATATTTAGGAAAAGACCAATCTAAATTACAATCTAATTCTATAACTTCGCACCCAATACCTTTTAAAATTTCTGGAGCAAATATTCCAGCTGTACCATTTCCACAAGCAACTACAGCTTTTATCTTTTTATTTATCTTATTTTTTTTAATTAAATCTTGTATGTATACATTCTTAAAATCATTAATTTTTTTTAATGATCCTTTTCCATTTAGGAATTTGTTATTTAAAGTAATTTCTTTTAAGTTTGCCATTTCTTCTGGTGCATGTGTTAAACCCTTTTGAATGCCCATTTTTACTCCTGTCCAACCGTTTTCATTATGACTAGCAGTTACCATGGCTATTGCATCTGAGTTTAAATTAAACTGAGCAAAATAAACCATTGGAGAAAGAGATAAACCTACATCTTCAACATTGCATCCTGTTAAAATTAAACCTTCAATTAAAGCTTTTTTAATTTTTTCGCTGTAAGATCTATAATCATGACCAACAATTACTCTTGGATTATTTTTTTTGGTGTTTTGAATGATTTGAGTTCCTAGGCCTTTGCCTAAATTAGTGATTCCCATAATATCGATCTCTTTTTCAAAGACCCATCTCGCGTCATACTCTCTAAAACCGTTAGGATTGATTTTCATTAGTTATAAATACTAAAGAATGTAGGCATTTGTTATTAAATGTTTATTAACAAAACTTTCCACTTGCAAAATTAATTAAATGTTCTTATAATGTTCTATTGATTTCGATGTTATATAGTATATTAACATATTTGTAACACAACATGTAGTTGTTTTGTTAACAAATCGAGTAAAAAACAAGGAAAATATGAATAAAAGTGTATCATTAGCAATAGAGAAAGCTGTCGGCTCAATAAGCCAAAAAAACCAAAACGAACTAAAGAATAACGGACCTAAAAAGCCTGATCTTTTTTCTCTATCTGGAGAGACTGAATTATTTCAAAACGAGAAGGGTATCACCATCAAGATTGACAGATCGAGAGATCAAAATCTAACTGATTTTGGAAAAGCTACGTTAACAGACAGATATTTAGGTCAGAGCGAAAGTTTTCAAGATTTATTTGCAAGAGTTGCTAGCGTTTACGCTGATGATAATTTACATGCACAGAGAATTTACAATTATATAAGCAATTTATGGTTTATGCCTGCTACACCTGTTTTGTCTAACGGTGGTACAGAAAGAGGACTGCCAATTTCATGTTTTTTAAATGAGGCTAGTGACAGTTTAGAGGGAATTACAAATCTTTGGGAGGAGAATGTTTGGCTAGCGGCAAGAGGCGGCGGTATCGGAAGCTATTGGGGCAATCTAAGATCGATTGGAGAAAAAATTGGAAAGGTCGGAAAAACTTCTGGAATTATTCCATTTATCAAAGTAATGGACTCTTTGACTTTGGCAATAAGTCAAGGCTCTTTAAGAAGAGGCTCAGCTGCCTGTTATTTACAAATTGATCATCCTGAAATCGAAGAGTTTATTGAAATGAGAAGACCAACTGGTGGAGACGTGAATAGAAGATCTTTAAATCTACACCATGGTGTTTTGGTAACGGATGAGTTTATGAGAGCAGTAGAAACAGGCGGTCAATGGGCATTAAGAAGTCCTTACGATGGATCTGTTCAACAAACTATTCCAGCAAGAAATTTATGGATAAGATTATTGACTGCAAGAATTGAAACAGGGGAGCCATACATTGTTTACATTGATACAGTTAACAGACAAATTCCTCAGCATCATAAACTTGCTGGGTTAAAAGTTAAAACTTCTAACCTTTGCAGTGAAATTACTTTACCAACTGGTATAGACAACGAAGGAAACCAAAGAACAGCAGTTTGTTGTTTATCATCATTAAACTTAGACACTTACGATCAGTGGAAAGACGATCCACAATTTGTTGAGGACGTTATGAGATTTTTAGATAACGTTATGACTGATTTTATCAATAGAGCCCCTGATGAATTTGCTCATGCGAAATACTCAGCAATGAGAGAAAGAAGTGTTGGTCTTGGAGTCATGGGATTACACTCGTACCTCCAGCAAAAAAATATTCCTTTTGGATCAGTAATGAGCAAAGTGTGGAATAAAAAAATATTCCAAAATATTCAAGAAAAAGTTGATGAAGCATCAAAGACTTTAGCTGATGAAAGAGGATCATGTCCTGATGCAGCAGAATATGGAATGAAGGAAAGATTTTCTAATAAAACAGCTATAGCTCCAACAGCTTCCATATCAATCATTTGTGGAGGATCTTCTCCTGGAATAGAACCTATTGCTGCTAACAGCTACACTCATAAAACACTCTCAGGTTCATTTAACGTAAGAAATAAATACTTAAAAAAGATACTTCAAAAATATAATAAGGATACAGATGAAGTTTGGTCAACAATAACAACTAATCAAGGATCTGTGTCACACCTAAACTTTTTAACTGCAAACGAAAAAGATACATTTAAGACTGCTTTTGAAATCGATCAAAGATGGATTGTTGAACTGGGTGCAGATAGAACTCCGCATATTTCACAAGCACAGTCGGTAAATATCTTTGTTCCAGCAGATATTCATAAAAAAGAACTTCACGATATTCATTTTCAAGCATGGAAAAAAGGTTTGAAAAGCCTTTATTACTGTAGATCCAAATCAATCCAGAGAGCTGAAAATGTAAACAATGGATCTTCAACAGATGTGACAAAAAATGTTTACTCTGGAAAACAAGAATCAAATAATGAAAGCAATAACTATGAGGAGTGTTTATCATGTCAGTAGCAGAAAAAACTAAACCAACAATAATCCAGCCAAATAAAATGGGCTTATTAGTAGAAAACCCAGTTTACAAACCGTTTAGATATCCATGGTGTTATGATGCCTGGTTAACTCAACAGAGAATTCATTGGTTACCAGAAGAGGTGCCTTTAGGAGATGATGTAAGAGACTGGCAGAAAAATTTATCAGTTGAGGAAAAAAATCTTTTAACTCATATATTCAGATTCTTTACTCAAGCCGATGTAGAAGTAAATAACTGTTACTTAAGACATTACACAACAGTATTTAAACCAACAGAAGTTTTGATGATGATGACAGCATTTGCTGCAATGGAAACAGTACACATCGCTGCTTATTCTCATCTCTTAGATACTATCGGAATGCCAGAGACAGAATATTCAGCATTTTTACAATATAAAGAAATGAAAGATAAATATGATTACATGCAAGGTTTTGATGTTAAATCAAAACACAACATAGCGATGACAATGGCTGTATTCTCTGCTTTCACAGAAGGTTTACAACTGTTTGCGAGTTTTGCAATTTTATTAAACTTTCCTAGATTTAATAAAATGAAAGGAATGGGCCAAATCGTAACTTGGTCGGTAAGAGACGAAACTTTGCACTGTAATTCTATGATTAGACTTTTTAGAGATTTCATTAAAGAAGAGCCACAAATTTGGAATAATAAATTAAAAAATGAAATCTATGAAGCATGTAAAACAATCGTTCACCATGAAGATGCATTTATTGATCTTGCTTTTCAAATGGGTCCAATGCAAGGTTTAACAGCCGAGGAAGTTAAACAGTACATTAGATTTATTGGTAACAGAAGATTAGAGCAATTAGGTTTGAATCCTATTTACGATGTTAAGAAAAATCCATTAACGTGGTTGGACACTATGCTTAACGGAGTAGAGCACATGAACTTTTTTGAAGGTAGAGCTACAGAATACTCTAAAGCCTCTACAAAAGGTACATGGGGCGAAGTATTTGCTTAATTAACAACCTTTAAAAGATACATACATACTCTGTAATAATTCAGAGTACATGCCTTTACCTTTATCTAAAGTTGCGCCAAGTGGATCTAAAACACCAGTTTTAATTTTAGTATCTTTTGCGATTGACTTTATAATAGCAGGATTAAATTGAGGTTCTGAAAAAAGACAGTTAACTTTTTCATGTTCGATTACTTCTCTGATTTCAGATAATTGTTCAGCTCCAGGTAAAACATCTGGATTTACAGTTAAAGCTCCAAGAACTTTAATACCAAATCTATTTTCAAAATATTGATAAGCATCATGGAAAACAACAAATCTAAGATTTCTTTTAAGATCACTTTTAATATTTCTTGTTAAATTATCTAATTCTGTCTGAGCCTTTTTAGAATTAGCTTTATATTTAGAGCTGTTATCTGGGTCTAATTTAACTAATTGTTTTTCGATTTCTTTAACAATTACTTTAGCATTCATTGGATCTAACCAAACATGTGGATCGTGTTCACCGTGAGCATGTCCCTCATGCCCGTGATCATCATGCTTAGCTTTTTTATGACCATGATCGTCATGTTTTTTCTCTTTATGACCATGCCCGTGATCGTCATGTTTTTTCTCTTTATGACCGTGCCCGTGATCATCATGACCCTCAAATATATTTTTTTCTCTGAACTTAAGTTTTTTAACTCCACTTAAATCCATTATTTCTACATTCACGGCTTTTTTAGCGATTGTATTTAATGGTTTTTCTAAGAATGCCTCTAAATCCTCACCAACCCAAATAATTAAATCAGCTTTTTCAATCATTTTTGCATGTGAAGGTTTTAGGCTAAATCCATGTGGTGAATTATAGCCGTCAACAATTACATCAGGTTTACCTACACCATCCATTACGTAACTAGCTAAAGAATGAATAGGTTTTATTGATGTGACTACATTTACATCCGCGTTCACAGAGGACTTTAGCCCAAAGATTAAAAAGATAGTTATTGTAAGCTTTGAAATTTTGTTTAACATAAGATTGTTATAATGTAACATCTGTTATAATATAACATTTTAACCGTCAAGGTTTAATTTATGAAAAATGAAAATAAAAAGACTCTCCTTCAAGTTGAAAAAGCTGGTCTTTCAATAAACTCTAAAATATTAGTAGAGGGAGTTTCTTTTGAGGTCCGAGAAGGGGAGATAGTCACTTTAATTGGTCCAAACGGATCAGGAAAATCTACAACAGCAAAAATAGCTTTAGGAATTCACAAAAATATAATGGGTGATGTAAAAAAATTTACTAATAAGATCGGTTATGTACCTCAAAAAATATCAATCGATTGGACTTTACCAATAAGAGTAATTGATTTCATGTTTTTGACCAAAGATTTAAATAATGAGCAAATTAGTGATGCCCTAAATTTAACAGGCGTTGAACATTTAAAGCAGAAGAGTTTAAGTAACCTCTCAGGTGGCGAGTTTCAAAGAGTTTTAATCGCAAGAGCTATTGCAAAGAAACCTGAGCTTTTAGTTTTAGATGAACCTGTTCAGGGCGTAGACTTTAAAGGAGAAGTAGCTATTTATGAATTGATCAAGAAAATTTCAGAAGATCTCAGATGTGGAATACTTTTAATTTCCCACGATTTACACATGGTGATGTCAGCTACTGATTATGTAATCTGTCTAAATGGACACGTGTGTTGTTCTGGCAAACCACACATTGTTGCTCAAGACGAAAAGTATAAAGAATTATTTGGAGACCGTGCATCAAAGGTCCTTACTTTATATGAGCATAAACACGATCATACTCATTCTCAAGATGGAACAATAAACCGAAAGCAATAATCATGTTTGATGATTTTTTTATTAGAGCTATATTTGCAGGAATTGGTATCGCTTTGATAACAGGACCTTTTGGTTGTTTCATTATTTGGCGAAGATTTTCTTTCTTTGCAGGAACTTTAGCTCACTCGGCTTTGTTAGGTGTAACTATGGCAGTTTTTTTTGATATTAATATTGCCTTTGCAGTTTTCTTAATATCTGCAGCACTTGCAATCATTCTTCTAAAATTACAAAAAAAAACAAAATTACCAAACGATGCATTACTTGGCTTACTCGCGCACGCCTCATTGGCAGTAGGTTTTGTTATTTTAGGTTTTTTAACATCAATCAGATTTGATGTAATGGGATTATTATTTGGAGATATACTTGCTGTTAATGAAATTGATTTAATGTTTATTTGGATAGGAGGTGCATTAATTCTATTAGTACTAAAATTAATTTGGAAGCCATTATTCGCTTCAACAGTAAATTATGATTTAGCTGAAGCAGAGGGTATGAAACCAGATAAAATAAATGCAATATTTACAATTTTAATGGCTGCAATAATTGCAATTTCTATAAAAATTGTGGGACTACTATTAATAACCGGAATGCTAATTATACCTGCAGCAATGGCCAGGAACATTTCAAACAATCCACAACAAATGGTTGTCCTGTCAATAATTGGCGGACTTTTATCAGTAATGATAGGATTGTTTTCATCGTTAGAATTTAATACTCCATCTGGACCCTCAATCATAACTGCAGCTTTAATACTTTTTTGTTTTTCACTTATTAAGTCTAAAAAATATTCCGAATTGAAAAAATAATGTTTAATTGGTAAATTATATTATGGCACAAGCACAAACACTCTCTAGAAATCAACAAATTGTTTTAGATATTATTGAAAAATCAAAGGGTCCTTTAAAAGCTTATTCGATACTTTTTAATGTACAAAAAAAAGGGATAAACGCACCTCAACAAATTTATCGAGCTTTAGATAAGTTAATTGAAATGGGCAAAATTCATAAAATTGAAAGCAAAAACGCCTTTGTTGCATGTAGAAGTTCAGATTGTGAAATTTCTAAAGCTACAGCGTTTTCAATTTGTGAAAGTTGTGAGATGGTTGATGAAATTAGTGACGCTAAGCTGTCAAAATATTTATCAAGTTTTAATCACAGAAAAGGAATGAAATTTAAAAGATTTAACTTGGAATTTTTTGGTTTGTGTAAAAAATGTAAGTAATTTTTTCTATATAAGCCATTAAATAAATCTAAGACGTATATATTCCATATTTCACTTTTTAGTTGTGTTCCGGTTACAATACACACTACATTTTGTTACATTATTTGAAAAAATAAATAACTCTAGGGGGGTTAAATGAGATCACTAACAAAACTATTGGCAATTATATTTGCTGCCTTGTTTTTTAATAACATCGCTAATGCTGCGTGTGGAAAAATCACTTATGCAAACATGAACTGGGCTTCAGCTTCATTAATGGCGAATATAGATAAAATAATTTTAGAAAAAGGATATGGTTGCGAGGTAGAATTATTACCTGGCGATACAATGCCTTCGTTCACTTCAATGAATGAAAAAGGTCAACCAGATGTTGCACCTGAGCTTTGGGCTAATTCAGTAATGAGTCCGCTTAAAAAAGCAGTTGGCGAGGGAAGAATTCATATTGTAAATAAAGGTCCGATAACTGGACTTGGAGAGGGTTGGTTTGTTCCACCTTACACTATGGAAAAACATGGAATAAAAACTGTTCAGGACTTGTTAAAAAGACCTGATCTATTCCCACATCCTGAAGACAAATCTAAGGGTGCGTTTGTAGGATGTCCAGCTGGTTGGGGATGCCAACTAATCAATAATCAACTTTTTAAAGCTTTTGATATGGAAGCAAAAGGTTGGAAATTAGTTGATCCAGGATCAGCAGCAGGACTTGATGGTTCAATTGCAAAAGCTGTTGAAAGAGGAGAAAACTGGGTTGGCTATTACTGGAGCCCAACTGCAATAATTGGAAAGTACGATATGAGACTTTTAGATTTCGGAGTTAAGTGGGGTGGAGATGATAATTGGCACAAATGCGTAGTAAAACCAGAACAAGAATGTGCTACACCAAAAAAAACAAGATGGGTAGACTCAGAAGTTTATTCAGTTGTTACTGATAACTTTAAAAAATCTGCAGGGCCAGAAGCTATGAAGTTCATGAAAAAAAGAATTTATCCAGGAACAGTGATGAATTCAATGCTAGTTTACATGACTGATAATCAAGCTGAAGGTGAAGATGCAGCAATTGAGTTTATGAAGAAACACGAAAAAGTTTGGTCTAAGTGGGTTTCTTCATCTGTTGCAAAAAAAATTAAAGCAGGAATTTAATTTAAAATACTGTTTTAGATGCAACTCGAATACTTCTTAAAATTTCCCTCAATGGAGAGGGAAAATTTAAGAGATTTGAAAAAAGGTATTGATCTTACCTTTAAAGACTTTTCTCGAGAGTATGGAGATTCAATAGAGGGCTTTTTTGGCCCTCTATTAAAATTTTTAGTTTGGTTTGAAAATTTTCTAATTACTACTCCTTGGCCATTAATTATCTTTTTATTATCATTTTTAGCTTGGTTAAGTTCAAGAAGTCTTAAGTTATCAATAGGTACAGCGATAAGTTTTTTTGTAATCGGTTATTTTGGCATGTGGAAAGACACTATGTCTACAATGGCAATCATATCTGTAGCCACTTTAATTTGTTTAGTAGTAGGTACACCTATTGGAGTTTTAATGGCTAGATCTGAAAGATTGAAAAATATTTTATCTCCAGTGTTAGATATGATGCAAACTATTCCAACATTCGTTTATTTAATACCAATTATTATGCTTTTAGGAATTGGTAAAGTACCAGGATTGTTAGCGGTATGTGTTTATGCGATACCACCAATTGTAAGACTTACAAATTTAGGTATTAGGGAGGTAGATAGGAGAGTAGTTGAGGCAGCGAAAGCGTTAGGAATAAAAAAAAGAATAATCTTATTTAAAATTGAAATACCTTTAGCTTTACCTTCAATCATGACTGGAGTAAATCAAACTATAATGATGGCATTAGCTATGGTTGTTATTGCTTCAATGATTGGTGTAAGTGGTTTAGGAGTTCCAATTTTAAGATCTATTTCCAATCAATTCCTTGCATTGGGTTTAATGAACGGATTAGCTATAGTTGCACTAGCAATAATATTTGATCGAATTTCTCAAAATTATGCTAGAAGAATTCAAAAACATAAAGAGGCAAAAAAGTAGTTATTTCAAATTTTTTAAGTATTTAATATGTTTAGGGGTAATTTCACAACATCCTCCAATAATTTTTGCACCCTTGTTCTTTAATCTTTTACAAATTTCAAAGAATTTTTTAGGAGTAAGATCTTTTCTTTTTCCAAGCTGAACCTTAGGATTATTCGAGTCTGGTTTCCAACCTGGCGGAATATGTTCAAAAGCATTGATTTTAAATCCAAATGGAACTTTAAGTTTTTTAGCATCCT
Organism: uncultured Pelagibacteraceae bacterium; assembly: GCA_902595375.1. GTDB lineage: Bacteria > Pseudomonadota > Alphaproteobacteria > Pelagibacterales > Pelagibacteraceae > Pelagilacustribacter. The sequence goes on from CACJPW010000003.1 coordinate 34,555, forward strand.
TCATTACTTGATTTAAATCTTCAAATGAAACACAAGAAGCCATAATTCCAATGGGCTTATGTTTTTGGACTCTTTTTGCAACAGTTATAAATTTTTCACCTGAGGGCAATAATCCTTTACTCCTAATGTGGATACCAACTAAAATTTTTTTCTTGTATTTTTTAATTGCACTCAAACCCAAAGAACACTCTTTCCAACTACTCATTACGTCTAAATAAAAGAAATCAACATATGGATTAAGATATTTTGCTTGAGATCTAAAACTTTCTTTTATAAACTTAAGATCTTTTCCAAGATCAGCAAAATAAGTAAAATTTTGAGGCGGAAGACTTCCAGCTATTAAAATTTTTTTTTTTGATATTGTTACGGCTTTTTTTGCCAGTTTCCCTGCTAGAGCATTCAGATTTTTATATTCTTTTACTAAACCATTTTCGATTAGCCTTCTTTTTCTGCTACCAAAGCTATTAGTTACTATAATTTCTGCTCCGGCTTTTATAAAATCTAAATGCGCTTCGACGACTTTCTTATGATATTTTCGATTATATAATGCTGAGGCTCCCCACAGAGTTCCGTGAGGTTTTACTCCACGGTTAAGTAGCTCCTGACCCATTCCGCCATCGAGAATTCTAGTTTCTTGAAAAAAATTTTTAATTAACGACACTATTAAACACTAAGATAATCACACCAAAAATAGTAAACCAAATAAACCACTGTCCGTAAAGTTTAAAACCTGAGCCCTTATCAATACCTTTCCAAGGCATAAATGTATAAGTGGCTAATGTGACTAGAATAAAAAATAAAAGTAATTCTGTTAAGGTAATCATTATCTTTGATTTAACAACATGACTTCTCTTACTTCAGCACCTCTGTATTTAGATAAAGGTCTAATAAGTTTATTCGAGGCATGTTGCTCCATGATGTGAGCGGACCAACCAGTAATACGAGACATTACAAATATTGGTGTGTAGAAATCTATATCGATACCCATCATGTAATAAGTTGGACCACATGGAAAATCTACATTTGGATGGATATTTTTTCTTTGTAACATTACTTTTTCTAAAATTTCATACATTCTCGTGTATTTTTCTTTTTTTAAAAGCTTAGCAACTTTAAACATATAGTGTTTCATTGTTGGTACTCTCGAGTCTCCAGTACGGTAAACTCTATGACCAAATCCCATAACAACTTTTTTTTTGTTTAGTGCATTTTCAATCCAAGTTTTTGCCTTTTCAGGTTTTCCAATCTCTTTCATCATATACATCACTGCTTCATTTGCTCCCCCGTGAAGTGGACCTTTCAAAGAGGCAATTGCTCCAGTTATAGCCCCATGTAAATCTGATAAACTTGATGTAATTGTTCTTGCAGTAAAAGTTGAAACATTAAAACTGTGTTCAGCATATAATATTAGCGATATATCAAATGCTCTTACGATTTCTTTATCTGGAACTTTATTAAACATCATTTTAAAGAAATTTTCTGAAAAAGATAATTTTTTACTTGGGGCTATAATTGATTTCCCTTTTCGTGATCTGAAATAAGCTGCAACAGCTGTCGGTGTTTTGGCAAATATTCTCATCGCTTTTCTCATATTTGCTTTAGGAGAATTATCTTTTGTGTCTTTATCTTCTAATGCCATTAAACTTACACAAGTTCTAATTACATCCATAGGATGAGCATTTCGAGGCATTTTTTTAATATCATTTAATATTTGTTTAGAAAGTTTTCTTTCTGATCTTTCTTGCTTGATAAATTTTTTCAGCTGACTTTTATTAGGGAGCTCTCCGTTCAGAACTAAGTATGCAACTTCTTCGAAATCACATTTATCGCAAAGCTCTTGAACTGTGTATCCTCTATAAGTTAAGGCACTGAGCTCTGGAACTACATGTGAGATTGTAGTTTCATCAACTACTATACCTAACAAACCTTTTTTTATTTCTTCACTCATTATTCATGTCCCTCTGTAGAAAAATCTGTTATTTTCTTATCAGGAGTATTGTATTTCTCATATTCTACTAACTCGTACAACCTTTTTCTAGTCTGCATTTTGTCAATGATATTATTTTGATGGCCTTCTTTAAATATTGTTTTAAGACCTAATTCAACATTCTGCATGGCCAGTCTTTGTGTTGTTACAGGGTAAATAACTAAATTATAGCCTAAATTTTCTAATTGGGATCTATTTAATAATTTAGATTTTCCAAATTCTGTCATGTTAGCCAATAAATACCCGTTAGATATTTTTCTAACTTTTTCAAACTCTTTTTCATCTTTCATTGCTTCGGGAAAAATCATATCTGCACCTGCGTCTTCGTAAGATTTAATTCTATCTAACGTTTTATCAATACCTTCAACTGTATTTGCATCGGTCCTTACAATTATTAAAAAATTTTTATCTTTTTTTGCGTTTACAGATTCTTTAATCTTTTTAACCATTTCATCTTTTGGAATAAGTTCTTTATTATCTAAATGTCCACATCTTTTTTCAGCTATCTGATCCTCTATATGACAGCCAGCTAAACCCTTTTCTTCAAAATTAATTATTGTTTTTTTACAATCTTTAAATCCTGTATCCGCATCTACAATTGTAGGAAGGTCTGTTACTCTAGATATTTGGTTTGCCCTGTAACTTACTTGTTCTAATGTTGTTAATCCTATATCTGGTAATCCTAGATCATTAGACATAACACCCCCTGAGATGTAAACTCCATCAAATCCAATTTCAGCAATAAGTTTTGCGCACAACGGATTATACGCACCAGGGAATCTAAGAAGCTTTTTTGATTGTAAACTTTTTACAAATTCTAATCTTTTTTCAGAACTATTTTTTTTTGTAAAATGCATGTGCAAAGTTTATATTAAAGAGAGTAATAAAAATCAAAGGCTATTATTTAATAAGAATAAATATACCAGTTAATACTAATAAAATTGCTAAAACATATTCTATAATTTTTTTTGTTTTCATATCTCCCACAAATTTTCTCAATCCACTGCCAAAAAGTGCCCATAAACTTATTGTGGGAAAACATATTACTGCAGCAGTAATAGTGACAAATGCAACCCCTATAAAAATATTTTCCTCACTTGGAAAAAAACCAGATGCAACAGTGACTGCAATCGACCAAGCTTTTGGATTTATGAATTGGAACAATGATGCTTCATAAAATCTCAGTGGTCTCCCTGATTCTTTTTGAATCATAGAAAATGAGCCAATCATTTTCCAGCCAAGATAAAGCAAATAAATAAAACATAAGATTTTCATATAGAATTGGATTTGAGGATAGATTAAGAATAAATTTGCTAAACCAAAGCAAGTAAGCCCAATTTGAAAAATATGTCCTAAAGGAATACCGATTAAATGTGGTAACGTTCTTACAAATCCAAACTTCATGCCTGATGCTGTAAGCATTGCATTATTCGGACCTGGAGTAAAAAACATTGTAAAATAAAAGGTTGCTAAAGCTGAAAAAAGAGCAAAACTAATCATAAGTATTTTTTAATAATCTTTTCAAAATTGACAAAATCAGAAATTAGTTCATTATGCTTAATTTCTTTTTCAGTTTTTTCGGTATATCCATCTTTCATTAAAACAAACGGTAATTTAGCGTTGTTCGCAGACATCGCATCTACCTCGCTATCTCCAATCATCATTGTTTTTTTTAAATCACCACCAATTATTTCAACAACATCTGTAAGGTGTCTAGGGTCGGGCTTGTTAAATGCAAAAGTGTCTGAACCAGCTACATATTCAAAGAATTTAAACATATCAAGTTTTTTTAATAAGTCTATAGCAAGCTTTTCTTGTTTATTAGTACAAACGGCCATTGAAATATTTTTATTTTTTGCCCAATTAAAAAAATCAATCGCACCTTTAATTGGAACACTATTTTTATCAATATTTTTTGAGTAAAAATTTATAAATTCTTGAGTCATTTTTTTTTTTATTTTTTCATCTTTTATTTCTTCTTTAAAAGATCTTTGCATCATTACCCATGCACCTTTTCCAGCTAGTGACTTAATATCCGCAAGTTTTTTTTCTGAATGACCAAACTTTCTCATTACATGATTATGAGCAGCCATTAGATCTGGTGCAGTATTTACTATTGTTCCGTCTAGATCAAAAAGAATAGTGTAAATTTGACTCATTTTTAAAGTATTAAAAAGAAATATTTTGTGACTTATTTCAGTTACATTAATAATGTAAAGAAATTTTTAATGAATACAAATAATAAATTAAATAAAGCTAATACATATAGACTTTCACAAGAATTTTTAAGAAATAAAGCTTTGAAGAAAGGTGTAAATTTAATTGCGCCGGAAACAATATTTTTATCAAAAGATACTTCATTTGGAAAAAACGTTACAATAGACCCATATGTTGTTATAGGCCCAAGGGTAAAAATTGGAGATAATTCTCATATTAAATCTTTTAGCCATCTTGAAGGAAGTAAAATTGAAAATAATGTTACTGTAGGTCCTTACGCAAGATTAAGGGAAGGAACTATTTTAAAAAAAAATACTAAAATTGGAAATTTTGTAGAAACAAAAAAATCCTTAATAAAACAAAATTCAAAAGTGAGCCATCTTTCTTATATAGGAGATACTTCAATTGGAAAGAATTCAAACATTGGCGCTGGTACAATCACTTGTAATTACGATGGTATTAAAAAATTTAAAACAAATATATCAGATAATGTTTTTATAGGTTCCAACTCCTCATTAGTTGCGCCAGTTACAATAAACAAAAATAGTGTTGTTGGAGCTGGATCAGTAATTACAAAAAATGTGAAAAAAAAATCATTAGCACTCACAAGAGCATCACAAATTGAAATTAAAAACTATAAAAGGAAAAAAAAATAATGTGTGGAATTATTGGTATTGTTAGTAATAAACCCGTTTCAATTAATATCATCAACTCTTTAAAAAAATTAGAATATAGAGGGTATGACTCCGCTGGCCTAGCGACTTTAAATAATAACTTAATAGATGAAAAAAAATGCTCCGGTAGAGTTGACGAACTTGAGAAAATTTTATTTAAAAATCCTTCAAACGGGAATATTGGAATAGGTCACGTAAGATGGGCTACTCATGGGGTTCCTAATATTATTAATGCTCATCCGCATTCTTCAGAAGAAGTTTCAGTAGTCCATAATGGAATAATTGAAAATTCCGATGATTTAAAGAAAGATTTAGAAGCTCAAGGATTTAAGTTTAAATCACAAACTGATACTGAAGTTATTACTGTTTTAGTAACCCAGTTTTTACAAAATTCAAAACCTTTAGAGTCAGTGTTTAAAACATTAAAAAAATTAAAGGGTAGTTTTGCATTAGGTATCATTTTTAAAAACTTTTCAAATATTATTATTGGAGCTAGGAGAGGAAGCCCTCTTGCAGTTGGTTATTCTAAAGAAGAAAACTATTTAGGCTCAGATTCTTACGCTTTGAAATCTATGACAAATAGAATTTCTTATCTTGAAGATGGTGAATTATGTGTTCTGAATAAAGATTATGTTGAGTTTTACGACGTAAATCAAAAAAAAATAAATAAAAAAATTCATACTGTATCAAATGATGAGAATATTTCTGAAAAAGGAGATTATAAAAACTTTATGTCTAAAGAAATTTTTGAACAATCTACAACCATCAAAAAATGTTTAAATGAATATACAGATAGTTTAAAAAAAGACATAAATATTTATAATTTTCCAATTGACCCTAAAAAAATTAATAAAATAGTTTTAATAGGATGCGGTACAGCTTATCATTCATGCTTGGTGGCAAAATATTGGTTTGAAGAAATAACTTCTTTAGATGTTGAAATCGATATAGCCTCAGAATTTAGATATAGAAATTTAAAATTTAATTCAAGAAATCTATATATATTTGTTTCGCAATCTGGTGAAACCGCAGATACAGCAGCTGCATTAGATATATGCAAAAAAAATAAAGTAAAAACCTGCTCAATTGTAAATGTTGTAGAAAGTACAATTGCAAGGAATTGTGATTGGGTATTACCTATTCATGCTGGTCCAGAGATAGGAGTAGCTTCTACAAAAGCTTTTCTTGGACAATTAATAGTCCTATACATCCTCACTCTAAAACTTGCTATTATCAGAGGAGATATTGATAAAAAAAAATACAATAATAATTTAATGAATTTACAAAAACTTCCAGAAGCCATTAATAATACTTTAAAACTTGAAAGTGAAATTCAATTAATGGCTAAAGAATTTTTAGACGCTAAAGGATCAATGTTTTTAGGAAGAGGGAATTCTTTTCCAGTCGCTCTCGAAGGTGCCCTTAAATTAAAAGAACTTTCTTATTTACACGCTGAAGGATACCCAGCAGGTGAGATGAAACATGGACCGTTAGCCTTAATTGAGGAGGGCTTACCTGTAATAGTAATCGCACCGGATGATAGATATTATGAAAAAACTTTGTCAAATACCCAAGAAGTTATAGCAAGGGGAGGTAAGATTTTTTTTATAACTGATAATAAAAAAAGACTACTAAGTACAAATATCAGATTTAGGTTGAGAGTGCCTCGATTAGATAAACTTTTATCACCTTTATTACTAACAATACCTTTACAACTATTAGCTTATCACGTAGCGTTATTAAAAAATTGTGATATCGATAAACCTAGAAATTTAGCAAAATCAGTTACAGTAGAGTAAATTAGATTTACAATAAAAATAAATGAATAAAAAATATAAGGCGATGGTATTATCTTGCATTGATCCCAGGTTTCAGCCAATAGTTTATAATTATTTAAAAAAAATGAAGTTAAATGGAAAATATAGCTCTTTTACAATCGCTGGCGCTGCAATTGGTGTTACTGCGCCAAAGTTTAGAAAATGGCATAAAACATTTTGGGATAATTTAGAAACTTCGATAAAGCTTCATAATATTAAAAAATTAATAGTTATTAATCATCGAGATTGTGGCGCTGCAAAAATAATAAATAGAAAAAAAAAATTTGATAATTTTAATGAAACTAAAATTCATGAAAATTCTTTTACTAAAGTCAAAAATAGATTTAAAAACAAATATCCAAATTTAAAGATTGAAACTATTCTGGCCAGTCTAAACAAAAAAGTTGAAAAATTTTGATAAATTGTACTTTTTAGACTAATTATCTAAATTCTTACTTGGAAAATTTGCAATTGCGATATATATATACCATTAGTTGTATATGAAAAAATGGAACTTAAATAGTTGGACTAAATTACCTGCTAAACATTTACCTGTTTATCAGAACAAGGAGGAACTCGAGTTGGTTTTAAGTAAAATTAAAAAATACCCACCTTTAGTTTTTGCAGGAGAGTCAAGGTCTTTAAAAAAAGCTCTAGCTGATGTAGCCGAAGGAAAAGCTTTTTTACTACAAGGTGGAGATTGTGCTGAAAGTTTTGCTGAATTTCATCCAGATAATATTAGAGATACATTTAAAGTTCTCTTACAAATGTCACTAGTTCTTACTGCGTCAGCTTCAATGCCAGTTGTAAAAGTTGGAAGAATTGCTGGTCAATTTTCAAAACCAAGAAGCGCACCTACTGAAAAAAAAGATGGAAAAGAATTACCAAGCTATTTAGGCGATAACATTAATGGAATGGAATTTACAGAAAAAGCTAGAATTCCAGATGCTAAAAGATTATTTAGAGCCTACTCTCAATCTGCATCGACTTTAAATTTATTAAGAGCTTTTTCGCAGGGAGGATTTGCCGATTTAAGGCAAGTTCATTTATGGAATTTGGGATTTATCAAAGACAAAACTAAAGGTAAGTACAAAGAAATAGAGGATAAGATAAGTGATGCCCTTGCTTTTATGGAAGCGTGCGGAATTAATTCTGACAATAATCGAAGATTAAGATCTGTTAATTTTTATACATCTCATGAGGCTTTACTTTTACCCTTTGAAGAGTCTATGACCAGAGTTGACTCAACTACAGGTGAATACCATGATACTTCAGCACATTTTGTTTGGATAGGTGATAGGACAAGACAACCCGACGGAGCGCATGTAGAGTTTTGTAGAGGAATTAAAAATCCAATTGGTCTAAAATGTGGACCTACACTAAAACCAGAGGAACTCGTAAATCTTTGTAATATTTTAAATCCAGATAATGAACCAGGTAGATTAACATTGATATCAAGATTTGGCGCAGATAACGTAGAAAAATATTTACCGAAATTAATCAAAGCAATTAAAAAAGAAGGTCTAAAAGTAGTTTGGTCTTGTGATCCCATGCATGGAAATACTATTAAAGCAGCTACAGGATTTAAAACGAGAACTTTTGAAAGTGTGCTTAAAGAAGTTAAAAATTTCTTTGCAGTTAGCCAAGCAGAGGGGAGTTATGCTGGTGGTTTACATGTTGAAATGACTGGTCAAGATGTGACAGAGTGTACTGGTGGGGCTCAAAAAATATCAGAGAATGATTTATCAAATAGATACAGGACTCATTGTGATCCCAGATTAAATGCAGACCAAGCTTTAGAGTTAGCTTTCATAATTTCTGATGAAATTAAGAAAAATTCCAAAATATCAAACAAAATTATTCAAGCCGCGTCTTAATAGTTATTGAAATTATTAAGATGAAACCTTAAAAGGAAGGTAGGTATTAGTTATGGATGTAAAAAAAAGAGCAAAAATAATCACTGATTGGATAAACAATTATTGTGAGACGGCTTCTTACAAACCGAAAGCTTTAGTTGTAGGTATTTCCGGTGGTATAGACTCTTCCGTAGTTAGTACTTTATGTGCAAACACTGGACGAAAAACAATTGTGTTAACTATGCCAATTAAACAAATCAAATCTCAACACGATCTAAGTTTGACTCATGCTAAATGGTTGAAAGAAAAATACGACAATGTAGATCACCATTTGATTGAGATGGATAAAATATTCAATTCATTTTCTCAAGTTTTAACTAAATTTGATAATGAACACGGATATGCGAACTCTAGAGCCAGGTTGAGGATGGCTACTTTATATCAAGTCGCGGCAGCTAATAACGGAATAGTTGTTGGTACTGGAAACAAAGTTGAAGATTTTGGAGTTGGCTTTTATACTAAATACGGTGACGGAGGTGTCGATATATCTCCAATAGCTGATTGTACGAAAACTCAAGTTTGGGAGCTCGGAAAACATTTAGAAGTGTCTGAAAAAATCATTAATACACCACCAACCGATGGTTTATGGGATGATGGTAGAAATGATGTTCAGCAACTAGGAATGAGCTATGAAGAACTTGAAAAAGCTATGGAGAATAAAAATGATCCAAATTACAAAAAGTATTTAGAAATAAGAAAAAAAAATTTACACAAAATGAATCCTATACCAGTTTGTACATTTAATGAATAATTTATTATTAACTAATTCACTTACAAAAAAAAAAGAAATTTTTATACCAATAGACACTAATAAAATTTCTTTATACGTTTGCGGACCAACTGTTTATGATAAACCTCACGTTGGGAATGCTAGAGCGTTAGTAATTTTTGATTTGCTTTATAGAACTTTAATTGAAATTTACGGTAAGACTAAAGTTACTTATGTTAGAAATATCACAGATATTGACGATAAGATAATTGAAAGCGCAAAACAAAATGGTGTATCAATATCTGAGCTAACTAATAAGATTACTAAAGGATTTCATCTAGATTGCTCATCACTTTTTTGTTTTAAACCAAATTTAGAACCAAAAGCTACAGATCATGTAAAAGAAATGATCGAAATGACATCAAATTTAATAAACTTAAATGCAGCATATGAAAAAAAAGGCCATGTATATTTTTCTGTTTCATCCTTTAAAAATTACGGAAAACTTTCAAACAAAAAAAAAGAAGATCTCAAAATTGGAGCTAGGGTAGAAGTTTCTGAATTTAAAAAGGATCCTTTAGATTTTGTTCTTTGGAAACCCTCAAAAAAAGATGAGCCGGGTTGGGGCTCCCCTTGGGGAAAAGGTAGACCTGGTTGGCATTTAGAGTGCTCAGTTATGAGTGAAAAATATTTAGGTTCTCGATTTGATATACATGGGGGTGGTCTTGACTTAATTTTTCCTCATCATGAAAACGAAATAGCTCAGTCTTGTGTAAACAATAAAACTGAAAAATTTGCCAATTATTGGGTACATAATGGATTTGTTACTTTTAATAAAGAAAAAATGTCAAAATCTCTGGGAAATATTTCAACAATAGAAGATGCTAATAAAAAATACTCAGGTCAAGTAGTAAGACTTGCTTTAATAAGTTCTCATTACAAACAACCCTTAGATTGGAGCGATGAATTATTAGAGACACAATCAAAAATTTTAGATAAATGGTACTCAATGTATCTTGAAAATTCTATAAATTCTTTGCCTGATTGCTTTAATGATTTATTAGATGATTTGAATACTCCTCTATATATATCAAAATTACATGATCTTTTTAATCAATCACAAAAAGGAAATTCAGATAAAAGATTAGAATTTAATAGAGCTTGTAGATTAGTAGGTTTGTTTAACGAAACTGTTTCTGAAAGAGAAAAATTCAAAAAAAGTAAAGCTAAAATATCTGAAGAGATGATCTTAAAAAAAATTAAAGATAGAGAAAACGCTAAAAAAGCTGGAAATTATAAACTTGCTGATAAGTTAAGAGCGGAACTGGTCAATGATGGCATTGATATTAAAGACGTAAAAGGTAAAACAATTTGGAATTATAAATGAGTAAAGAAAAAATTTATATATTTGATACAACTTTGAGAGATGGGGCTCAGACTGAGGGTGTTGATTTTTCTTTAGAAGATAAAAATAAAATTGCCAACGTATTAGCTGATATCGGCATAGATTATATAGAAGGTGGATGGCCTGGCGCCAATCCAGTAGATACAAAGTTTTTTTCAAATCCTCCTAAAATCGACAAAAGTAAATTTACTGCTTTTGGTATGACTAAAAAAACTGGAAGAAGTGCTGATAATGACCCCGGATTAGCAGATTTAATGAACGCAAGCTCCTCGGCAGTTTGTGTCGTTGGTAAATCTTGGGATTTTCATGTCAAAACAGCTTTAGGCATTAAAAATGAGGAAAATTTGGAAAACATAAAAGAGACAACAAAACATTTTGTTAAAAATGGAAAAGAATTTTTGTTTGACGCTGAACATTTCTTTGATGGTTATAAATCAAATCCTGATTATGCAATAAATTGTTTAAAACATGCTTACGATAATGGTGCAAGATGGGTTGTTTTATGTGATACAAATGGAGGGACATTGCCAAATGAGATTAGAGATATAGTCTCGAGTGTTACTAAAATAATCCCTGGTGAAAATTTGGGGATTCATGCTCATAATGATACTGAGAATGCAGTTGCAAATTCTTTAGCAGCTGTAGAGTGTGGAGTAAGACAAATTCAAGGGACAATTAATGGACTTGGAGAAAGATGTGGAAATGCAAATTTAATTTCTCTTATACCTACTTTATGCTTAAAAAAAACTTTCTCAGATAAGTTCGATGTGAACGTTAAAAAAAACAAACTTACTTCTTTAACAGAATGCTCAAGACTTTTAGATGAAATATTAAATCGTAAACCAAACAGAAATATGCCCTATGTTGGTGCTTCAGCTTTTTCTCATAAAGGAGGACTACATGTTTCTGCAGTTAAAAAAAACCCTAAGACCTATGAACATATAGACCCTGCATTGATTGGTAACCATAGAAATATTATTATATCTAATCAGTCAGGAAAATCTAACATTTTATCTAGATTGGAAAAATATGGAATTAAAATAGACTCCAAAGATCCAAAAGTAAAAAAAATTTTAGATGAAGTTAAAGATAGAGAGTTTAGCGGATATTCATATGATGGCGCTGATGCATCTTTTGAACTTTTAGCAAATCGACTTTTAGGAAAGGTTCCAGAATATTTGAAAGTTAAAAGTTACGATGTAAATATTTCCAAATCAAAAAATATTCAAACTAAAGCTAAAGTGATATTTTTAATTGATGGCAATGAGATAGAGTGTCATGGTAAAGGAAATGGTCCAGTTAACGCTTTGGATAACGCTATAAGAAATAATTTTAAAAAGGTTACTAAATATTACAATTTTTTTTCTGATCTTAAGTTATTAGACTACAAAGTAAGAATACTTAATACAGGAACTGAAGCAACTACCAGAGTTTTAATTGAAAGCACCGATAAAACGGGAGTCAGTTGGTTTACGATTGGTGTTTCACCTAATATTATCGAAGCTTCATTCAAAGCATTGATTGATAGTCTTGATTATAAGCTTTTCAAAGAAAAAGCTCCTGCCAATTTAAATGAAAAATAAATTTGGTGTTATTTTGATTAAGCCACAACTAGGAGAAAATATTGGCGCAGTCGCTCGCTCAATGAAAAATTTTGGTTTTAAAAAACTCAATATTGTTTCACCAAAATTTATTTTCCCTAACCACAAAACAAAAGTCACTTCAGTTGGAGCAGTAGACATAATAAATAAAACAAAAGTTTTTAATAAAACTGAAGATGCCATAAAAGAATTTAATTTAGTTATTTCCTTAAGTGCTAGGAGAAGAGATATCAATAAAAAACATATAACTATCAAAGATTTTTCTAACATATTAAAAAATAAAAAAAATTTTAAAATAGGTTTAATGTTTGGACCTGAAGCATCTGGGTTATCTAACATAGACTTATCTTTTTCTAACTATGTTTTACAAATTCCAACTTACAAAAAATTCAGATCTTTGAACTTATCACATAGTGTAACTTTAGTTTGTTATGAAATATTTAAGATTTATAAAAAGAAATTATTTACAAAAAATGGAAAAGAATTAACAATTTCTTCAAAATCTAAAATTTCGTCATTGACCAATCATTTGGTCAAACTTCTTGAATCTAAAAATTTTTTTACTCCAAATGAAAAAAAACGCTCAATGATAATGAATATAAATAACTTAATTTATAGACTTCAACCTAATGATAAAGAACTAAGGATTTTAGCTAGTATTATCAGCTCTTTAACCAAAAAAAATATGTAAACCTTAATTGACAAAAATAAATGAATTCTTATATACATTCACTAAATAAAAAATGACTAAAAGATTAAAATCTAAACATAAAGTAGATAGAAGATTAAAAGCAAATATTTGGGGCAGACCCAAAAGCCCTTTTAATTCTAGGGCATACCCCCCAGGGCAACATGGTCAAAATAAAAAAGGAAAGCCAACTGATTATGGGATTCAGCTACAAGCTAAACAGAAACTAAAATCATATTACGGAAATATAAATGAAAGACAATTTAGAAATATTTACAGAAAAGCTTTATCAAAAAAAGGTGATACAACAGAAAATCTAATTGCTCTTTTGGAAAGTCGATTAGATACAGTTGTTTATAGAGCAAAATTTGCGCCTACTGTTTTTTCAGCAAGACAAATGATTAATCATGGTCACATTACAGTCAATAAAAAAAGAGTAAATATTTCATCTTATATAGTCAAAGAAACTGACATGATTGAAGTAAGAGAAAAATCAAAAAAACTTACAATAATTGATGGATCGCTTCAAAGCAAAGAAAGGGATGTTCCAGAATACATTCAATCAGACAACAAAAATAAAACAGCAAAATTAGTAAGATTACCTAAATTTTCAGAGGTACCATTTCCAGTGGTGATGGAACCAAATTTAGTAATTGAATATTACTCAAGATAATTGAATTTTTTCAGTCTTTTTAAAAGAAATCTATTATATAAATTTAAAAGTAAAATTCGCATTGATAAAGATAATTTTGAAAATAAATCTTTAGATTATTTATTTAATTACTATGGTAGCGATAAAGCAGATTTTTTTAGAATTGGTAACCGAGAGGGTCACGGTTATTCAATTTACTACACAAAGTATTTAGAAAATTTAAAAAATTCAAAAATAAATATATTAGAAATAGGATCATATGCCGGATCTTCAGCTGCAGCTTTTGTAAAATATTTTAATAATTCTAAAGTTTTTTGTTTAGATATAAATATCTCAAATTTTAAGTATAAATCAAAAAATATACAAGTTTATGGTTTAGATATTAAAAATAAATATAAGCTGAAATCAACTTTAGATTACATATTTAAGCTTAATAACATTTGTAATTTTGATATTATAATTGATGATGGATCGCATAATCTAAAAGATATTTTAATAGCTTTTAATTTTTTCTATAAATATTTGAATAAGAAGGGGTATTACGTAATTGAAGATTTTAAACATCCAAACTACTATAAATATAATAGAGACTTAGATCATATACTTGTAGATGAATTATTGAATAGTATTATTAAAAAAAAATTTTTTAAATCTTCAATTTTTAGCCAAACTGATCAAAAACATTTATTTGAAAATATAAAAGAAATTATTATAAAAAAGGGAAAGTTAAGCGACTCTGACATCTGTTTTATTAAAAGATATTAAACTAATTTTTTTTCTTCAAAGAGTTTTTTTAATTCACCTTTTTCAAACATTTCTTTAACTATATCGCATCCTCCAATAAATTCTTTATTAACATATAATTGAGGAATAGTCGGCCATTCACTGTATTCCTTAATTCCTTGTCTTAAATTTTCATCATCTAAAACATTCACACTTTTAAAATTGACTTTCAAATATTTTAAAACATTTATGACAGCCATAGAAAAACCGCATTGCGGAGACTCTGGTGTACCCTTCATAAACAAACATATTTCGTTTTCTTCAATTAAATTTTTAATTTTTTCTTTTATTTCCATTATTTGGCCTCTGTTGTTAGTGACAAAGCATGAAGCTCGTTACCCATTTTACCCTTCAATGCTTTATATACAAGTTTATGTTGATCTATCTTACTTAAATTTTTAAATTTAGTAGACTTAATTTTTGCCGCATAGTGATTTTTATCACCCATTAGATCTGTTATTTCTATAGAGGCATCTGGTATACTCTCTAGTATTAGTTTTTTTATTTCCTCTATTGGTAACGGCATTAATATTTATTATACCATTCATTGTTGATTTTATATAACTCTTTAATCTTTATTTTAAACTCATCAACAACTTCAAAGTATTCATTTTGTGTTATTCCAATATTTTCAAAAAAAATATTATTATCTTTTAATATTTTTTCAATACTTGCTAAATTATTTTTATCAACTTCAATTAAATATCTACTTTGATCCTCCCCAAAAAAATATTCACTCAGGCTCCCTAAATTTTTTGGTTTTTCTATCTTTATTCCGAATTTAGTCCCAATTGACATTTCGCTCAAAGCTACAAGTAATCCTCCACTTGAGATATCATGAGCTGACAAAATTAAGTTTTCGCCTATTAATTTTAAAATTATTTCTCCATTATTTTTTTCATTTTGAAGATTTACTTGAGGAGGCATACCGTCAATGATGGAGTAATTTTCTTTTAAAAAGCAGCTTTGTTCTAAATGTCCGAAAGTTTTACCAACTAAAATTATATGGTTATCATTACTTTTTATATTATGATTTAAAGGTTTAGAAATTTTACTAATTAGGCCAACTCCTCCTATAACCGGAGTAGGGTAAATATTTTTTTTATTTGTCCCATTATAAAAGGAAACATTACCTGAAACTACAGGGTATTCCAAATATTCACATGCTTCTTTAATTCCTTGAAGACACTCCGTAAATTCTCCCATGACTTCTTTGTTTTCAGGATTACCAAAATTTAAACAATTAGTTATTGCTATTGGTTTCGCCCCGACTGAGATTAAATTTCTCCAGTTCTCACATACAATTTGTTTACCACCAGAGATTGGATGTGACCTACAATAATTTGCAGAAGAGTCAACTGAAACCGCAATTGCTTTATCTTTATTATGAATTCTAATTATCGCAGCATCAGATCCTGATCTTTGCAAAGTATCACACATTACCATTTGATCATATTGGTTAGTTATCCAGCTCTTATTTGAATGATTAGGTGATGACAGTATTTTAATTAAACTATCTAAAAGATTAATCTTTTTAAGGTTTTTTAAATTTAAATTTATTTTTGAAATATCTTTTTTTGACCATTCCCTGTCGTAAATTGGAGCATTTAAAGCTAAAGCTTCAATAGGTATTTCTCCTTTGATTTCATTATTGTATTTTAAAACTAGCTTTTTTGTGTCTGTAGTTTTCCCAATTACAACAAAATCTAAATCCCATTTTTTAAAAATATCTTTGGCATAATTTTCTTTACCGTCCTCTAAAATTATCAACATTCTTTCTTGGCTTTCCGATAGCATCATTTCATAAGGTGTCATATTGTTTTCTCTGCAAGGAACTTTTTCAAGATCTAACTCGATTCCTAGAGATCCTTTTGAAGCCATTTCGACACTTGATGAAGTTAAGCCAGCTGCCCCCATGTCTTGAATTGCAATTATTGAGTCGTCTTTCATTAGCTCTAGACATGCTTCTAATAGTAGTTTTTCAGTGAAAGGATCACCAACCTGAACTGTTGGTTTTTTTTCTTCTGTATTCTTGTCAAATTCAGCTGAAGCCATTGATGCTCCGTGAATTCCATCTCTACCAGTTTTTGATCCAACATAAACTACAGATTTATTTAAACCTTTAGCCTTAGAATAAAAAATTTTATTTTTTTTTGCATGACCTACTGCCATTGCATTGACTAAAATATTTTCATTGTAGGTTTCATTAAACTTTGTCTCTCCAGCTACGGTTGGAATACCAATACAATTTCCATATCCCCCAATACCAGAAACTACTCCATTCAAAAGACTTTTTGTTTTGTAGTGATCTGGAGAACCAAAATGAATTGAATTTAAAAGAGCAATTGGCCTTGCTCCCATAGTAAAAACATCTCTTAAAATTCCACCAACACCTGTTGCTGCACCTTGATAGGGCTCAATATATGAAGGGTGATTATGACTCTCAATTTTAAAAACTATTGCATCGTTATCTCCTATATCAATTACGCCAGCATTTTCGCCCGGCCCCTGAATAACGTTTTTACTTTTAGTAGGTAATTTCTTTAAATGGATTCTTGAAGATTTATAAGAGCAATGCTCATTCCACATTGCAGAAAAAATTCCCAACTCCAATAAATTTGGATTCCTTTTTAATAATTTTTTAATTTTTTTAAATTCACTTTCTTTAAGACCGTGTTTTTCAATAATTTTTTTTGTAATTTCCATTTAATTAATTAAACTTGAGAAAAGATTTACTCCGTCTGTGTTAGAAATTAGTTTATCAATCATTCTTTCAGGATGAGGCATCATTCCTAGTATATTTTTCTTTTGATTAAAAATACCTGCTATATTTTCAATTGCACCATTAGGATTTGATTGATTATTTACATTACCGTTTTCATCGCAATATTTAAACGCAATTAAATTTTCTTTATTTAACTGCTCAAGATGTTTTGAATTAGTAAAATAATTTCCTTCATTGTGCGCAATGTTGATCTTTAATATCTGTCCAATTTCATATTTTGAAGTAAAATTAGTTTTGTTATTAAGAACTTTTATATTTACGTCTCTATTAATAAATTTTAAATTTTTATTTCTTAACAGAGTTCCCTCTAATAACCCAGTTTCAGTTAAAATTTGAAATCCATTACAAATACCTAAAACTAAACATCCTGATTTTGCAGCTTTTATAACTTCATCTATTATAAGTGATTTGCCTGCGATTGCGCCTGAGCGCAGGTAATCTCCATATGAGAAACCACCAGGTATAACTATCAAGTCTGACTTAGGTAAAAAAGTTTCTTTATGCCAAACCATACTATTTTTAAATTGCATCTTCTCTAAAGCTAATGCAATATCTCTATCACAATTAGATCCTGGAAAGACAATTACTGATGATTTCATTATAATTTATTAATTTTATAATCCTCTATAATCAAATTAACTAATAATTTTTCACACATTTCTTTTACAGTATTTTTTGCTTTTTCTTGGTCGTTCTCATTAATCTCGATTTCAAAAAATTTACCTTGTCTAATACTTTTTAGGTTCTTAAAACCTAAGTTATCCAACGTATTTTCTACAACTTTACCTTGTGGATCTAGTACGTCTTTTTTAAGGGTTACTGTTACAGAAAATTTCAATTTATTTTTTTTTGAATTTTATTGGTATTGTTTTTCCAAAATTAACTTCACTAATATTAGTCTCTTCAGGCATTATTCCTAATCTTCTAGCAACTTCTTGATAGGCTTGAATAATATTTCCCAAGTCTTTTCTAAACCTGTCTTTGTCTAATTTTTTTTCAGTTTTAGAATCCCATAGTCTACAAGTGTCAGGGCTAATCTCATCAGCTAAAACAATCTCACTAAGATTTTTATCTTTATCCCAAGTTTTTCCATATTCAATCTTAAAATCTACAAGTTTTATCCCAATTGATCTAAACATACCTGTTAAAAGATCATTAATCCTAAGAGTCATTTTATCTATAGATTTAATTTCGCTTTCAGTAGCCCAGTTAAATGAATAAATATGTTCTTTTGAAATTAAAGGATCATTTAAATCATCTTTTTTATAACAATATTCTAATAATGGCTTTTCTAAAATAGTACCCTCTGGAATTCCCAATCTTTTGGTTAAAGATCCAGTAGCAATATTTCTTATTATGAACTCTATGGGAAAAATTTCTGCCTTCTTAATTAGTTGTTCTCTCATATTTAATCTTTTTATGAAATGAGTTTTTATTCCACATTGGGCTAGGTTTGTTAAAATATATTCTGAAATTCTGTTATTAAGAACTCCTTTTCCCTCTACTTTAGCTTTTTTGAGATTATTAAAAGCAGTAGCATCATCTTTAAAATGCTGGATAAGAACATTTTTATCTTTAGTCTCATATAATATTTTTGCCTTGCCCTCGTATAATTTGTTTCCTTTATTCATTTGATTTATTTTTTCAGATTTCGATTAAAAATTATATTAATTTTTTTAGTATGGTAACTAAAATCAAATAATTTTTTTAATTTATTAACAGGTATTTTGTTAGTAATCTTTTTATCTGCTAGGATGATTTCAGAGAAAGACAAGTTTTCTTTCCAGGCTTTCATTGCATTTTTTTGAACTATTTTATAGGCGTTTTCTCTGGAAAAACCTGAATTAGTTAATTCAAGTAATATTCTTTGAGAAAAAAATACTCCATTAGTTATTTCCAAATTTTTTTTCATTTTATTTGGATAAATATTTAAATTTTTTATAACGTTATTTAACCTTACTAATGCAAAATCTAATGTTATAGTTGAATCTGGTCCAATATTTCTTTCAACTGCTGAATGAGAAATATCTCGCTCGTGCCACAACGCAACATTTTCAAGAGCTGGTATAACCACAGATCTCACTAGTCTAGCTAATCCTGTTAAATTTTCGCTTAGTATTGGATTTTTTTTATGTGGCATTGCAGACGAACCTTTTTGCTTTTTTCCAAAAAACTCCTCAACTTCTAAAACCTCTGTTCTTTGAAGGTGTCTTATTTCAACAGCAAATCTCTCTACTGAACTAGCGATCAATCCGAGAGTTGAAAAAAATTGCGCATGTCTATCTCTAGGGATGATTTGAGTAGAAATAGGTTCAACATTTAATTTAAGTTTTTTTGCGACATATTTTTCTACTCTGGGATCAATATTAGCAAATGTTCCGACAGCTCCGGAAATAGCACATGTTGAAATTTCGTTGATTGAGTCTATAAGTCTTTTTTTATTTCTTAAAAATTCTTGATAAAAAGTTAACATTTTAAGACCAAAAGTAATTGGCTCCGCGTGAATTCCGTGACTCCTTCCAATGCAAAGTGTATATTTATGTTTTATTGCTTGACGTTTAATTGAAATTAATAATTCTTCAATATCTTTTAATAAAATTTCTCCAGATTGTTTTAATTGCATATTAAAACATGTATCTAAGACATCAGACGAAGTCATTCCTTTATGAAGATATCTAGACTTATCTCCAGCTTTTTCATTTATTGAGGTAAGAAATGCTATAACGTCATGTTTAACCTTATCTTCTATTTGCAAAATTCTTTTTACATTAATTTTAGCTTTTGATTTTACTTTATTGACTACACCCCTAGGAATAATTCCAAGCTTTTCCATAGCTTGTGCTGCAGCAAGTTCTATCTCAAGCCAAATGGAATACTTATTGTAATCTTCCCAAATAGTTTTAATTTCTTTTCGTGAATATCTTTCGATCATAGAAAATTAATCCTTATATTATAATGTAAAAACTTCACATCCATCTGCTTTTACACCTACAGTATGTTCAAATTGTGCTGATAAAGATTTATCTTTAGTAACTGCGGTCCAACCATCATTTAGTATTTTTGTTTCAAATTTTCCTAAATTTATCATAGGTTCAATTGTAAAAATCATTCCAGTTTTTAATTTTTGCCCAGTTCCTTTCTTTCCATAATGTAAAACATTCGGCTCTTTATGAAAAACTTCACCAATTCCATGACCACAAAAGTCTTGGACCACAGAAAATCCCTCTTGTTCAACATGATCTTGTATAACTGCACCAATATCACCTAAACAAATATCTTCTCTAATAATTTCTATCGCCTTCATCATAGCTTCATAAGTGGTTTTAACTAATTTTTTTGCCTTTATAGAAACTTCTCCAATTTCAAATGTTTTACTTGTGTCACCATGCCATCCATCTTTAAAAGCTGTCACATCTACGTTTAAAATATCTCCTTCATTTAAAATCTTGTCAGAAGGTATCCCGTGACAAACTATATGATTTGCTGATGTACAACATGATTTTGGAAAACCTCTGTAAAACAGAGGAGCTGAATATGCTCCGTTGTCATTTATATATTCATAACACAATTTATCAATTTCTTCAGTTGTAATACCTGGTCTAATTATTTTTTTAACTTCTTTTAAAGCACCAGCAGCTATAACACCTGCTTGTCTAGTTTTTTCAAAAGACTCTTTGTAATTGTCATTCATTTGACTCTAAAGTTAATTTTACTATTTAGTTTTATTCCTTTTGAAGAAAATTTACAATCATAGCAAAGTATATTTAAATTTTTTTTAACAGCTTTTGTTAGTAGTTCATCATATTTTTTATCGATATCTTTAGCTATTTTAAATTGATTACAGTCATTTCTTTGAATTAAATATAGTAAATAAACCTCATAACCTTGTTTTTTTGCTTTCAATAATTCTCTAATATGCTTGTGACCTCTTGAGGTAACGGCATCCGGGAACTCTGCTACTCCTTTTTTTCTAGAAAGAGTAACATTTTTTACCTCAATAAATGTTTTTCTAAAATCATTTAAAACAAGAAAATCAAATCTAGTATTATCGCCAAACTTAACTTCTTTTTTGATTGATTTTAATTCAATAAAGTTAGGAATTAATTTATCATTTAAAGCATTTAGCACTATCTTATTTGCTAAATGTGTATTTATACCAACTTTGCTCTTTTTATCTTCAATGATTTGCAGCGTATATTTGAGTTTTCTTTCAGGATTATCTGATTTGCTTAACCATACTTTATTACCCTTTTTTAATAGCCCAAGCATTGAACCTGTATTCGGGCAATGAGCAGTAACTATTTTATTATTAATTTTTACATCAACTAAAAAACGTTTATATCTTTTTATAAATTCTCCTGATATTAATATTTTTTCAAAGTTCATATATAATTAATAATTTATGAAGAAAAAAAAACAAAAAGTAAATGCTGCAATTTTAATAATTGGTAATGAAATCTTGTCAGGAAGAACGCAAGATAAAAATACTGCATTTATAAGCAATTGGTTAAATACAAGCTGTGGTATTAATGTTGAAGAAGTTAGAATAATACCTGACGTTGAAAAAACTATAATAAAAAATATTAAAAAACTATCAAATAAATTTAATTACGTATTTACTACAGGTGGGATTGGTCCAACACACGATGATATTACATCTAAGTCAATTGCAAAGGCTTTTAAATTAAAATACGGATATAATGAGGAGGCTTTTAAAATTTTAGAAAATTATTATGGAAAGAAAAAATTCAATGATGGTAGAAAAAAAATGGCTAAAATGCCGAGAGGAGCTAAACTTATTTATAATCCATCAAGTGCAGCTCCAGGTTTTATGACTAAGAATATTTTATCATTACCTGGGGTACCATCTATTTTAAATTCAATGATAGAAAATTGTAAAAGATTTTTGATAAAGGGATCAAGAGTTCATAGCAAAACTTTAAATCTTTTTACGGTGGAGAGCAATATTTCAGAAAGATTAGGATTAATACAAAAAAAATATAAAAAATACGTTGATATAGGTAGTTATCCTTTTTTTAGGCTAGGTAAAATTGGGGTTTCAATTGTTTCTCGCTCAACTTCAAAAGATAAATTATTAAAAGTAAATAAAGATTTATTGGAACTTGTCAAAAATAAAAAAATTAAAATATTAAAAATCTAAATTAAACTAAGTACCTCATCAACCTCAATTGAATTAATATCTTCTGTATTGTGCATTTTTTTACTATCTAATATTTTTGTATATTTATTTTTTGGTGCAAATTTTTTTGAATTAGTTGGGCCAAAAAGAACAACCATAGGTATTTTAGCTAAAGCTATCATGTGCATAATACCATTATCTATAGAAATAGCTTTTTCTAATCTTGAAGATAAAGCTGTCACCAAAGCAGGACAAGACAATTTAGAATTCAATTCTGGAAAAATTGCAGATGGGACCTGATTTTTTATTTTTTCAATTAATTCAATTTTATCTTTTTCAATAAAGAAAACGGGAATTTTATTTTTTGATGTTATCTTGTTAGCTAAAGCTGTGAACTTATAAATTGACCAACTTTTCTTTCTATACTCATTGCCCTGCGTAATTGAAAAACCGACATAATTAGAATTCGGAAGTAATTTTTTAGCTTCAGATAATAGTATTTTAGACAATTTTTTTATTTTAAATTCTGTTTCAATAATATCATCTTCAATAAATAGACTTAGGTTTTCTAAATGATTTAAAGTATTTGTCTTAATCTTTTTTGAGGAAAAAAAGCCATTTAAAGTTCTCGAGTAAAACATTTCATGAGGTATTTGCTTCAATAATACTGAATTTCTAAATTTAGTTTGTAAATCGATTATTAAATCAAATTTGCCCAAACCTTTTTCAATTAATCTTTTTTTTATAAAAAAAAAGTGCCACCATCTAAATCCAAAATATTTTAAGTTTAGATCGAAAGTCTCAATATCGAAATTATACTCTTTTAGTTTACCTCTAAAATGGTTTTGGTGAGCTCCTAGGTAAAAAAATCTTGATTTCTTATAATGATTTTGAAGACTTAATATTAATGGAAATAATTGGATGGAGTCCCCTAAACCACCGCCAGAATTATAAATCAAAATTTTCCTCATAAAATATATTTACTTTATAACAATAGCAAAATGATATAAATAATTTGCTAAACTTAAATTAAAGAAGTAAGTCTTCTTTATCCAGTAAATTGGATAAAATTATGATAAATAAAAGCCCTTCAAAGATTTGTAAAAATATAAGAAAAAAAATCCTTTTTTCGATTTACAACGCAAGATCAGGACATGTTGGACCCTCTTTATCTTCTGTAGAACTAATTTATTCAATTATCAAATTAGGAATTAATTATAAAAAAAAAAATAGAAATAAATTTATACTTTCTAAAGGACATGCTGCTCCAGCTCTTTATGCTACACTTGATGAATTTAAACTTCTAAAAAAAAATGAATTAAAAACTCTTAGAAAAGTTAAAAGTAGATTGCAGGGACATCCTGATAAAAAAAAACTAAACTTAGTAGACACAGGCACTGGTGCTTTAGGTCAAGGATTATCAATAAGTATCGGATATTCGTTAAGTTCAAATCTACTTAAATTAAATACTAAAATTTTTTGTTTATTGGGCGATGGCGAAATACAAGAAGGGCAAATATGGGAGTCAGCAATGTACATTGGTGCGCACAATATTAAAAATATAATTGTATTCATTGATGGAAATAAATTCCAGAATGAGCGCTCTATTGCTGAAACTTTACCTGAAAAAAATCTTTTAAAAAAATGGCAATCATTTGGTTTTATAACAAAAAAAATAAATGGTCACTCAATTAATTCAATTGAAAAAATAATTAATTCTTTTATGAAAAATAAAAATAATAAACCTTTATTAGTTTATTGTGATACAATTAAAGGTAAGGGTGTTTCATTCATGGAAAATAATAATAAGTTTCATAGTGTAAAAGATTTATCAGAGGAAAATTATAAAAAAGCTATTTCGGAGTTAAGTTAATTATGTCATTAAGTATTAGAGAAGCATTTGGCTTAGAGTTAGTTAGATTAGGAAAGAAAAATAAAAAGATTGTAGCTGTAAGTTGCGATTTAAAAGATGCATGTAAATTAAGTTTTTTTTTTGATAAATTTCCAAAAAGATCATTTGAGGTTGGAATAGCTGAGGCCAATGCAGTTGGTATAGCCGCGGGACTTGCTTTATCTGGATTTAGACCTTACCTGGCAAGTTTCGCATCTTTCATTACTGGTAAAAACGTAGAAATAAGAACATCTATTTCTTATAATAACTGTGGAGTTGTTATAGTTGGAACTCATGGAGGATTGATAGGACCTGACGGAGCTACACAATCATCTTTTCAAGATATTGCGGTTATGAGGTCACTCCCTTATTTTGAAATAATTCAACCTAGTTCGCCAAAGGAGACAAGACAAGCTGTTGCTTATAGCGCAAGGAGTAAAAAACCTCTTTATTTAAGAATAGCTAGAAATGAAGTAATGGAGTTTTTACCTAAAAATTATAAATTTAAGATGGGTTTCCCAGCGCTAATAAAAAAAGGTAAAAAAAATTTAATTATTTCATCAGGACCAATTTTATCAAATTGTTATTATGCATCGAAAAAAATAAATAAAGATATTGCCATAATGAATTTATCATCAATAAAACCATTAAATGAAAAATATATTCTTAAAATTTTGAAAAAAT
The DNA here is from genome assembly GCA_902595375.1 of uncultured Pelagibacteraceae bacterium. Taxonomy (GTDB): domain Bacteria; phylum Pseudomonadota; class Alphaproteobacteria; order Pelagibacterales; family Pelagibacteraceae; genus Pelagilacustribacter. Next base: position 59,504 of record CACJPW010000003.1, read on the forward strand.
ATAAAAATATAATCACTGTGGAAGACCATAGTACAATCGGAGGTTTAGGATCAGTTATAGCTGAAATTATTGCAAAAAATAATCTTAATAAAAATTTAAAAATTCATGGAATTCAAGATGATTTTATAGATAGTGATACCCCAAGTTCTTTAGAAAAGCACTATAAATTGGATATTAATAGTCTGTTTAAAATATTTAAGAAATTCTTTTAATTAATTTTTATATTTCTTATTAAATAATCAGGTATTATTTTTTTTTTTTGTATTTCATTAAGTGCAATATTATCTGATTTAAAGCAATTTAGTTTTTTAAAACCATCTAAAACTAAAGCCGTTTTGATACCAAAGTTTTTTCCTCCCATAATATCTGTATCTAGATTATCTCCTATTAAAACTGTTTTCTTTTTTTTTATTTTTTTTAATACATTATTAAAAATCATTCTCTGAGGTTTTCCAATATAGGCAACTTTACCACCTAATTTTTCGTAAATTTTTGCTATATAACCAATTTGGAAGTATCTACTATTGTCTTTAAAGGTAAAAAGATCAGGATTTGTACAAATCATAGGAATTTTTTTTTGTGATAATTTGATGATAACTCTTATAATTTGATTAATATTTTTTTTAGGTTCAAGCGACATTGCTAAAATAAATTTACAATTATTACAGTCAATTTTTTCAATTCTAAGTTTTTTTAACAAATCTACTTCTTTGTTATTTGAAATTACAAAAGCTTTTTTTTTCTTTAAAATTTTAGAAATATAATTTTTTTTTGATTTTAACTTAATTTGTCTTAAGGCCTCTCCAGCTGTCATAATATTATTAAAATACTTAAACTCTAAATTAATTTTTTTTAAAGTTTGTTTTTTAAACTCTTCTAAGGTTTGAGAAGTATTTGAGATTAAAGTTAAATGTTTATTTTTTAATTTTCTTATTGATTTATTAGTAAAATTAAACAGCTTTTTTCCATCATGAAGTACACCCCATTGATCAAAAATTATGTATTCGTATATATTTGATAATTTTTCAAAATTTATCTTCTTCATTTAAAGACAGACTCCCAAAAATTATATTTTTGTAAATGTTCTGGCAAACTCCAAGAAATAAATTGATCAACTTCAAAATTATAAACTTTTAATTTTTCTTTTAATAATTTATTCATTGAGGTAGCAACATAGTACTCTTTGTTAATGGTAATATTATTTTCTATCATGTATTTAATACAATCTAATAATAAATTAGATGATTTAAAATAAAAAATACCTGTTACAGCAAAATCTTTATTAGGATTATTACTAATCACCTTCTTTTCTGAAATCTTTTTTATAATATTTTTTTTTGTTTTAACATAAGCATGTGAGTTAGGACTTTCGTCTGCAAAAGGATAATCTCTCCAAGTAAATATAATGCCGTCAGGATCTTTTTTTAACAGGTTATAAAATTTTCTATAATTTATGATAAAACTTATATCACACGAACTTACAATTACAGGTTTATTATCTGGTATCATTTCTTTAGCTAAATATATAGTTTCAGCCATACCTTTAGTCCGTTTATTAATTAAAAAATAATTTTTTAAATTTTTATTTTTTTTAAAAATTTTTTTTATTTTAAATTTTTTAAATGTTTTTTTTTTAAATATGAACAAATTTTCTTTTCTATTAGGAAGTCTCTTAATTGAAGACTCAAACATTGTATTATTTGAAATAGGTATAAGAGGCTTTGGTTTATTATAACCTAATTTTTTATGTCTACTTCCCTCTCCAGCAGAGGGTATGATATTAAGTATATCCTTATTTTTAATATTATCAAATTTGTAAAAATTTTTATTAAAAAAACTTGACCAAAAAAAATATTCTTTAAGTTTATTGTCGTCACCAAAATCAACAAAATTTTGAACTAGAGCGTAATTTACCTTGTATAATTTAATTAACGCGTATCTAAAAATATGTGCCAATTGAAAAGATGAGCTTTTTATATTATTTTCTTTTTTGAATTTGTAACAAAGTTGATTAAATATTTTAAAGCTTTTGAAATAATATAATCCAGCACTTACGAAACAATTATTTTTAGAAGTTTCTCCTTTTTTAATATTTATTGAGACAATCTTACTTTTATTGGTAATAAAAGTATCTTTATTAGAGTTATCTAAATTGGTTTTATAATTTTTAATACCAAATAAAAACATATTTCCTTTTTTTAATCTTTTTAATAAAGAAAAAGATGTATCTATAAAATTAAAATACGAGTCAGGATTCAAAATAAATATAGGCCTATTTTTATCAATTTTTTTTTCAACTTTTGTTATTGAATTAATTTGGTTAGTTGATGACTTTAAATAAATAAAACTTAATTTAGGTAAATTATTAAACTTAAAAAAAATTCTATCAGTTTTTTTGCAAACTATGATTATTTTTTGACAGAAATTAAAATTTCCATATATATGATTAAGCAGGTAATCAGTTTTATTATGAAATAAAAATTTTTTATCAAAGAATAAATTTTTGCGTCTTTTACCCATTAGGGGTATTATCAAAATTGGTTTCATATGAAAAATCCAAATTTAGTCATAGATATTGGGCAAACATTTATTAAATTTGTAGTTATTAATGATAATTATAAAATTTTATATCACAAAATTTTAAATAACAATCTTTTAATTAAAAAAGATTATTTAAGTTACAATGTTGCTAAATTGGAGAAGATAGTAACCCTAAACCTAAAAAAAATTTTAAAAAAATACAGAATAAAAAAAATTATACCTATCACTCATGGCTCAGCAGCTTTTTTTTTAAATGATAAAAAGGAATGTTTTGGTGGTCCTCATTTTTTACAGTCAACTAGTAGAAAATTTGATCAATCCTTTTATAAAGATATTAAAAAAAAAGAAGATTTTACTCATTCTATTAGATTAAGCAATTTTCATAACTTAGGTAAATCTTTTTATTATTTATTAAAACTTGAAAAAAAATTCAAAATTAAAAAAATTTTAACTTTCCCGTCATTAATAAATTATTTTTTGACAGGAAAAACTTTTATAGATAAGTCATACCTAGGTTGTCATTCTTTTGCTTGGAATTTTAAAAAAAAGAAACTAGTTAATTTTTTTGAAATAAAAAAATATTTTTTTCCACGTATTTTAAAATCAGGAAAAAAGATTGGATTTTTAAAAAAAGATTTTAAAAGTAAAATTAAGGCAGAGGTACTTAATGGTATTCACGATACTTCAGGATCTTATTTAGCTTATAGTAAATATAATAAATTAAGAAATTGTATATTTGTAAATACTGGAACTTATTTCGTTATTTCAAAGAAAGAAAAATTTAGATCCAAAATACAAAAAGACTTTTACTATAACTATGGAGCAAACAATAAACTATATCTTTGCAAAAGGATTGATGCAGGTTTAACTTATCAGAAATATAATCCTAAAATGATAAATTTTTCTACGCAAAACAATTTAAATTTAGCAAAAAAATTTTATAGAAACCTTAAAAAAAAAAAGATTGAAAAATTAAAAATTATTACAAATAAAAATCAAATAAATGATTATATGAAATTAAATTTTTTAATTGCTTTTAAGCTCTCTAGTGAAATAAAAAAGTTTAAAAAAAATAAAAAACTTATTATTGATGGTATATTTGCTAAAAATGATATCTTTAATTATTTTGTTAAGAAATTGATAAATTTTGATGTTTATATCATCAATAATTCGTTCCTTAATTGTATTGGTGCATCTACTTTTTTTAATAAAAAACAGTTAAAATTAAATTTCAAAAATTTATGATTCTAATAGCACATAGGATTAACCGTCTAAAGGAATTGAAAAGCATACCTATCAAATATGGTATTGAGTTAGATATCAGAGATTATCAAAAACATTTGATTCTTCAGCATGATCCATTTAAGAAAGGTGAAAAATTCAAAAATTTAATAGACAATTTTAAACATAGATTTATTATTTTAAATATTAAATCAGAAAATATAGAATTTGAAGTCTTAAAATTACTTAAAAAAAAAAAATTATCAAATTATTTTTTTTTAGACTCTTCTTTTCCCATGATACGAAATTTAATTAAAAAAAAAGAAAACAGAATAGCTTGCAGAGTGTCTGATTATGAGGATATTCAAACATCAATTAACTTAAAAAAAAAGATAAAATGGATTTGGTTTGAAACTCGAAAACCTTTAAGAAAATCTTTCTCGAAATTAAAAAAATTAAAATCTAATAAATTCAAAATTTGTTTAGTATCTCCCGACTTGCACAAAAAAAGATTAAAATTATACAAGAAAGATATCAATTATATTAAAAAGCATAAGCTTGTGGACGCAGTTTGCTCTAAATTTAAAAATTTTAAGTATTGGATTTAATTAAAATTAAGATCGCACCTACTATATGCTCAACTCCACCTTTGACTTTTTTCAAAAAATTGTCACTTGATCCCTTACCGTATAATCTCTTTTTTTTGTTGAAGTTGACGTTAAATCTTATAATTTTTAAATTACGTTTTTTTGCAAGATATAGAAAATAAGCATCAATCAAAAAATCTTTTGGAAAATATTTAATTTTGTCTAAAAATTTTCTTGAAAATGCATTAGGTTGAGCGTGAATATCAATCAGTGGTTTTAATAAAATTAATGATAAAAAAATATCACATGATCTTGAAAAAAATTCATCTAAAAAGGTCCAATGGTTTTTTGCTCGGTTAACCCTTTTTCCTTTTATGAATAAATCGTCATTTGGATTCTTTAGAATTATTTTAAATACATTTTTAATATCTATTATTTTGGTTTCTCTATCAGCATGAGTATAGCAAACATAATGACCTGAGCTTTTTTTTAGGCCTTTGTACACACCGTAACCAAAGCCCACATTTTTTCTAATTTTCAAAAGCTTTGTATTTAGAGATTTATTTTTTTTCTTATAGAAAACCATAGTTTTAAAAGTTGAATCTGTAGAGCCGTTATCAACTAAAATTATTTCTAGATCTTTATAATTCTTAAGGCTTAAAAGACTTTTAAATAAGTACTTAATGTTTCCTTGCTCATTGAAGCATGGAATTACAAGAGATAGTTTTAATTTTTTATTTAAATTCATCTTTCACAAGGATCTTCAAATGGAATTTTAGAAGGAACAGCCATCGGTACTGCAAGATATAAATGATTATAGGCATTAAATTCTTTATCGTAAGCTAAATCAGAATAATATCTTTTGTTGAGTAATCCAGATAAGAGATCTGATTCAATAACATTATTATAATCTTTAAATTTTTTAATATGATCCGGACATAAATATTTAACATCTTTAAAAATTGCCAATTTATCTAAATTTAAAATTAAACTTTTAGACTCCTCTTTTTTAACTGACATTAAATAAGATGAATTAATAAATATAATTACTACAATCATCATAATTCTATTATTTAAGTTATTTTTTTTCGAAATAAATGTATATGCTAACCAAAATAATAAAAATATCTCTAAAGTATAAATTGCTGGCAGTAAAACATGATTAC
>CACJPW010000004.1 GCA_902595375.1 uncultured Pelagibacteraceae bacterium
TGGTTATACGCTCAGTTTGTAGTATCAAAAACTGTTGATCTTAAGAAAAGCGACGTTGGTTTAACTATCATTAGAGATAGTACAATTAATCACAAACACTTTACTAAGAGAGCTCCAAAACTTGGTGGACTTGTAGAATTCTACAGATCTAAAAACAGAGTATTGTGGTCACCAACAGGTATTAATGTTCCGGATTATCCGAAACTTGCCCAAATCTGGTGGCAACAAATTGGAGATGTAAACTCTGGTGCGTTTACTCCACAACAAGCTATGGATCGTCTTGCAGAAGAGATGAACTTAGTTATGTCACGTATGGAAGCTGCTGATAAAGCAAACAATACATACGGTGGATGTGGTCCAAGATTAGCTAAGCCGAAAGGTGCTGATTATTGGTTGAAACAACCGGGATCGCCAAAAGCAAAACGTAACGAGAAACCTAAAGGTAAAACAGTTCCATTCGCAAAAGCTTGGAATTAATTTAGGTTAAATCTAAATTTAAAGGGGGCTGTTAAAGCCCCCTTTTTTTAAAACGAAATTCAAAAATTATGAGCCTAGAATTAAAAAACGTAGAAAAAAAAATAGGATTAGAAACTCATATTTATCCAACAAATTTAAAATTACAAAAAAATACGATTAACATTCTTTTAGGTTCTACTTTAGCTGGAAAGACTACTTTAATGCAGATTATGGCTGGACTAGATAAACCAACATCAGGTGAGATTTGGTTTAACAACGAAAATGTAACAGGTATGAAAGTTCAAAAAAGAAATGTCTCAATGGTTTACCAGCAATTTATTAATTACCCCAACTTCACAGTTTATGACAACATTGCATCTCCATTAAAAATTACTGGAGTAAGTTCAGATGAAACAAAACAAAGAGTTGGGAAAGTTGCAGAATTACTAAAACTCTCTGGAATGTTAAATAAAAAACCAAATGAGCTTTCCGGAGGACAACAACAAAGAACTGCTTTAGCAAGAGCACTTGTAAAAGACTCAGACTTAATTCTTTTAGATGAACCACTCGCTAACTTAGATTTTAAATTAAGAGAAGAATTGCGAGAAGAATTACCAAAATTATTTGAAAATAGAGACTGTATTGTAGTTTACGCAACCACAGAGCCCTCAGAAGCTTTACTCTTAGGTGGCAATACTGCAACGTTACAAGAAGGTAAGATTATTCAATATGGAAAAACTTTAGATACTTATAATAAACCTAACTCTCTAGTTTCTGCCCAGGTTTTTAGTGATCCACCAATGAATATTGCTCAAATAAAAAAATCAGGAGATCAGTGTTCATTTCTACAGAATGACATTCAATGGAAGACTAGATTAAATATTAAAGATGGTGAATATAAAGTAGGTATAAGACCCCACAATATTACTACGTATAAAGAGGGCAACAATACACTTGAGATAAAAGGTAAAGTTTTAATCTCTGAAATTAGTGGTTCTGAGAGCTTAATCCACTTTACAAATGGAAACTTGAATTGGGTTTCTTTGTCTAACGGAGTTTTTCAAAAAAACGTCGGCGATGAGATGAATTTATACATGAATACAGATGAGTTTGTTTATTTTGATCAAAATGAAAGGTTAGTATCTAATGGCTAAAGTTACATTAAAAAGTTTAAGCCATAGCTATTTAAAAATTCAGTCTTCAGATGCTGACTGGGCAATCAGAGGAGTAGACATTGATTGGAATGACGGGGGTGCTTATGCTTTATTAGGCCCATCAGGTTGTGGAAAGACAACATTGTTGAATATTATTTCCGGATTAATTACCCCAACTAAAGGCGATATATTATTTGATGACAAAGTTGTTTCAGGCTTGAATCCCGTAGAGAGAAATATCGCACAGATTTTTCAATTCCCAGTTATTTATGACACGATGACAGTGTATGATAATTTAGCGTTTCCTTTAAGAAATAGAAAAATCCCAGAAGAAGAAATCAAAGTAAAAGTTCATGAGATAGCTGAAATGTTGGAATTATCTTCAACAATAAACAATAGAGCTTCTGGTTTAACTGCAGACGGAAAACAAAAAATTTCATTAGGGCGCGGATTGGTAAGATCAGATGTGAATGCTATAATGTTTGATGAACCATTAACAGTAATCGACCCGCATTTAAAATGGATTTTAAGATCTAAACTTAAAGAACTTCATCAAAAGATAAATAGGACAATGATTTATGTAACACACGATCAAACAGAGGCTTTAACATTTGCTGATCAAGTAGTTGTAATGCACGAAGGTCAAATAGTTCAAACAGGAACTCCTGTAGATCTTTTTGAGAAACCAAAACATACATTTGTGGGATATTTTATTGGTTCACCAGGTATGAATGTACTTCCTTGCAAAATTAATGGAAATGATGTGATCGTAAATGGAAAAAAAATAGAAACACACCAACAAGTTAAGAAAAATAATTTTAGCAAAACAGAAGTTGGAGTGAGGCCTGAATTTATATCTTTCAGCAACCACGGAATTCCTGTTAAAGTTTTATCAGTAAGTAATACCGGAAGACATAAAATTGTAGATACTGAAAGTGAAAGTGGAAAAATTAAAATGATTGCTAAATCGAATGAGAACATACCATCAGGGTCTGCATTCTTAAAATTTAAAAAAGAATATACTTACACTTATGGAGATAGTTGGATAATTGAATGAATAAAACAGTAAATCAAAAAGCATGGTTCTTTGTAATACCAGTTTTTGTACTGGTGGCCTTCAATGCAATTATTCCACTCATGACCGTAGTAAACTATGCCTTTCAAGAAACTTTCGGAAACAATGTTTTCATGTGGGAGGGAACTAGATGGTTTAAACAAATCATGTTATCAGAAAGATTTCATGCATCTCTAGGAAGACAGTTTTTATTTACTTTTATAATTTTATTTATTCAAATTCCTTTAGGTATAGCTATAGCATTAACAATGCCAAAAGAAGGATTAGGTGTTCCAGTTTGTTTAGTATTAATGTCAATGCCACTTCTAATTCCATGGAATGTTGTTGGCGCAATGTGGAATATATTTGCTTTACCTGATATTGGTTTTCTTGGACATTCATTAAATGCTTTAGGTTTTGATTATAACTTTACTCAACAGATAGGTGACGCATGGTTTACAACTATATTGATGGATGTATGGCACTGGACATCATTAGTGGTTTTATTATCTTATGCAGGATTAAGATCTATTCAGCCCGCTTATTATCAGGCAGCAGAAATAGATGGTGCAAGTCGTTGGGCAGTTTTTACTAAAATTGAATTACCTAAAATGAAAAAAGTATTAACGATAGCAATACTTTTAAGGTTTATGGATAGTTTTATGATTTATACAGAACCTTTTGTATTAACAGGCGGTGGACCAGGGAACGCAACTGCTTTCTTATCAATAGATTTAGTAAAAATGGCTTTAGGTCAATTTGATTTAGGACCAGCTGCTGCAATGTCATTAATATATTTCTTTATAGTACTTTTGGTTTGTTGGGTATTTTATACATTAATGATGAGAAATGAGGGGAAGTCATGAGGAAAGCTAAGTGGTTAGTTCCTACAATTTATATTATTTTCTTAATGTTGCCGATTTACTGGTTGTTAAACATGTCATTCAAAACAACTACAGAAATTATAAATACTTACACTCTATGGCCGCAGGAGTTTACTTTAGAAAATTATAAGAAAATATTTACTGATAGCACTTGGTACAATGGTTATCTAAATTCAATTTACTACGTTGTAATGAATACTGTGATATCTGTTGCAGCTGCATTACCTGCAGCTTACGCGTTTTCAAGATATAAATTTGTTGGAGATAAACATTTATTCTTTTGGTTATTAACTAATAGAATGGCTCCACCAGCAGTTTTTGCTTTACCATTCTTTCAGTTTTATTCATCAGTAAATTTATTCGATACTCATGTTGCAGTGGCTTTATCACATTGTTTATTTAATATTCCTTTAGCAGTTTGGATCTTAGAGGGATTTATGTCATCTGTGCCAAAAGAATTAGACGAAACAGCTTATGTTGATGGTTATTCATTCTGGAGATTTTTCTTTAAGATATTTATCCCAACAATTACTGCAGGAATAGGTATTACAATGTTTTTCTGTTTTATGTTTTCTTGGGTTGAATTACTATTAGCTAAAACACTTACAGCTGTAGCAGCAAAACCTATAGCAGCTACGATGACTAGAACTGCTAGTACATCAGGGTACGAGTTGGGATTACTTGCTGCCGCGGGCAGTCTAACCATAATACCAGGTGCAATTGTGATTTATTTTGTTAGAAACTATATAGCTAAGGGATTTGCATTAGGACGAGTATGATGATGTTTAATATTTTAAATGCTGCCACATGGGGTGACATGGCTAAGGAAAAGGAGAAGGGCTTCTTTGAATTTGAGTTTATTACTTGGATGGCATGGACTTGGCAGACAGCTGCATTTTTTATATTCATAGCTTTATGTTTAACTGCAATGGTAATTTGGGAAAAAAAATCACCAGGAGGAAGTCCAAGAAAGGGAATTTTAGGATTAGATACAACTAGAGGCGACAGATTATTTATTTCATTACTAGGCAGTGCGTTCATTCATTTATTTTGGTTGGCTCTAGTTGGAAGTGTACTGTGGATTGCAACAATAATTTGCATTGGTTACGCAGTTGTTGTATTTAAGTACGTCTAAATATTATTCATTAAAGGAGATTAAATGGTTAAAGTTGGCATCAATGGTTTTGGGAGAATAGGGAGATTAATTTTAAGAGCTATTTTAGAAAATTACAAAAATAAAATTCATGTTGTTGCAATTAATGATTTAGGACCAATAGAAACTAATGCACATTTGATTAAATACGATAGCACTCATGGTATCATTAATGAAGAAATCCAAATTTCTAAAGAAGGTTTTAAAATCGGCAATCAAGAAATAAAAGTTTTTGCAGAAAAGGATCCAGCTAATATCCCTTGGGGTAAAGTAAGTGCTGACGTAGTCTTAGAATGTACAGGCATTTTTATAGATAAGTCTTCAGCAGAAAAACATATTAAAGGCGGAGCAAAAAAAGTAATAATTTCTGCTCCTGGTAAAGAAGTTGATTTTACAATTGTCCAAGGTGTTAATAGCAAAGAGTTAAAAAAAGAGCACAATATTATTTCTAATGGTTCTTGCACTACAAATTGTTTAGCGCCAGTTGCAATGGTTTTAGAAAAAACTTTTGGAATTAGCTATGGCTATATGACTACAATCCATAGTTATACAGGTGATCAAAAACTCCTAGATACATTGCATAAAGATTTAAGAAGAGCTCGATCTACTGAAGGAGCAATGATACCTACTTCAACAGGAGCAGCCAAAGCAATGAGTTTAGTTCTGCCGAGTTTAAAAGGGAAGTTAGATGGAACAGCTATAAGAGTTCCAACACCAAATGTTTCATTAATTGATTTAACTTTAGTTACTGAAAAAGAGATAACTATAGAAAGTATTAATAACGCAATGTCAAAAGCTGCAAAAGGAGAATTAAAAGGTATACTGGATGTAAATGAGAAACCCTTAGTATCAAAAGATTTTAATCACAATCCGCATAGTTCGATATTTGATTTGACTCAAACTCAAGTGATCAAAGGAAAATTTAGTAGAGTTTTATCATGGTACGATAATGAGTGGGGCTTTTCTAACAGAATGTGTGACACGGCCATTCAAATAGCAGAACTAATCTAATTTTTAACTTTTTCAGCTTCTTCAATCAATTTTAGGGTATTTTTTGGGATATCTAAATTACTTTTCTGTTTAGTGATCTTTTTTTTAAATAAATCTTTTTTTTCTTTTTTTAAATTATGAAGGTCGCTTACTGCACTTAAAATTTCCTCAATACTATAACTATTTTCCATTACGAACCAACTTTATAAAGTCTAACCATGTTTGTCATTCCAGCCTTACCAAATGGTAAACCAGCAGTAATAATTACGAAATCGTTCTTTTTAATAAATCTTAGTTTTTTTATAATTTCTTTTGAAATAGACATCATATCTTTCCATCCATTTGCGTCTCTGCTATTAATTGATTGAACTCCCCATAATAATGATACTTGGCGACAAACATTAATACTAGGTGAAATCGTTAAAATTTTTGCAGCAGGGCGCATCGCTGATACTAGTTTTGCTGACTTACCAGAATTTGAAAATACAATAATTGCTTTGACATTTGGGTTGTAAGCCATATCTTTTACAGACAGTAGTATCGATTTTACTGGGTCTTTATTTGTAATAATAGAATTTTTAAAATCACCAATGTGCTGTTTTTTGTATTTTTCAGTTGATAATATAGTTTGTGTCATCGTTGAGACAGCTTGAATTGGAAATTTACCTATAGCTGCTTCAGCAGATAACATAACGGTGTCAGCCCCTTGAAATATTGCTGTTGCTATATCGTTTATTTCAGCTCGAGTAGCAACATTGTTTTCAATCATACTTTCGAGCATTTGAGTAGCTACAATTACAGATTTGGAATATTGTGAACATTTTTTAATTAAGCTTAACTGAACTTTGGGAACTTCACTGTGACCAATATCTATAGCCAAATCTCCTCTTGCTATCATTAACGAGTCTGTAGCCCTAATAATTTTTTTTATATTTCGTAAAGCATGTTTATTCTCAATTTTTGCTATAATACCTATATCTTTTCTAATTAATTTTCTAGCCTCAAGAATTAATTTTTCATTTTGTAAAAATGATAAAGCAATCCAATTACAACCAAGATTTACCGCAGTCTTGATATCTTTTTTATCTTTTTTTGTAAGTTTATTAAATGCAATATCTACATTTGGAATATGAACGCTTTTATTATCTTTTAAAATGCAGTTATGACTTTTGCATTTTGTAATAATGCTCGAATTTTTTTTACTTATTACAATAAATAAAAATTTACCATCATCTATTAATATTTTATTACCTTTTTTTATTTTTTTGAAAATTTTTGAATGAGGAAAACTAACCCTGCTTTCATCTCCTAAATCCTTTTTTGTATCAAAAATAAATTTTTGATTGTAATTAATTTTTTGATTTTCTTTTTTAAATTTCCCAATTCTTAATTTAACTCCTTGTAAATCTGCAATTAAAGATATTTTTTTTCCTTTTGTCTTTTCAACACTTCTGATTTTTGAAATAATTTTGTTAATACCAGTTGTATTATGGCTAAAGTTCAATCTAAATGCGTCAACACCTAGATCTACAAGTTTTTTTAACTTGGACTCGCGATAAATTGCGGGACCTAAGGTTGCAATAATTTTTGCTTTTTTTTCCATTAAGAAATTTTTGTGTTATAACACCTCTTCTAAAGAAATAATATATTAAACTATTAAAAATTGATGAAGAATAAAAAAATTGGGATTTTGACTAGTGGGGGTGATTGCGGAGGTTTAAATGCTGCTGTTAGATCGATTTTTTATAGAGCAAAAAATAAATATAATATGGATGTGTTTGGTATACAAGATGGCACCGCTGGTTTAATGAAAAAACCTGTCGCCGCTATTCGATTAAATCATAAAATTTTTGGTGGATATTTGTTAAGGCAAGGTGGCACCTTTTTAGGTTCTACCAATAAAGGCAATCCTTTTAAATTTCCAACAACTGACGGTAAATTCGCAGATAAATCTAAGGAGATTATTGAGGGATATCATTCAATGAATCTAGACGGTCTCATTATAATCGGAGGTGATGGTAGTATGCAGATTTTAAAAAAATTAGCAAAGGAGGGAAATATGAAAATTGTGGCTATCCCAAAAACAATCGATAATGATGTTGGTGCCACAGAAAGTTCAATAGGTTTTCATACTGCCGTAGATGTGGCTACGCAAGCTTTAGATAATCTGCAATCTACAGCAGCAAGTCATAGAAGATCCATGATATTAGAGGTTATGGGTAGAGATGCAGGCCATATAGCTTTAAATGCTGGTATTGCTGGTGGAGCAGATGTTATATTAATTCCAGAAATAAATTATTCAATTATGGGAATTATTAAAAAATTAAATTCCATGAAAAAACAAGATATTCAACATTCTTTAATTGTTGTCGCAGAAGCAGTTAAAAAAGAAAATGGAGCAAGAGTTTTACATAAATATATTGATGGAGAGCAAAGACTTGGAGGCATTGGTGATTATATTGCAAAAGAGCTTATGAAAAAAACTGATGTTGAGTGTAGAGTTACAACACTTGGGCACGTGCAAAGAGGAGCTCCACCAACAGCAAGTGACAGAATATTAGCGAGTGCTTTTGGCGTATACGCAGTTGATTTAATTAATCAAAAAAAATTCGATAGAATGGTAGCATGGAGAGATAGACGTGTCGTTGATGTTCCTATAGAAGAAGGTATAAGAACATATAAAAATGTGGAAAGAAAAGACTCACTAGTTGAAACTGCATTGTCTTTAGATATATACTTAGGGGATAACGTTTAATGAAAAAAAAAAATATAGATTATTACGCTAATAGACTATCAACAGCATTTCTCAAAAATAAATTAATCTCACCAATACCGAACATATACTCAAAAAAGTTAGTAAATGCAGATAAATTCAGAAAGCTTTGTGAAAAAAAAATAAAAAAACCAATAGCTGGTTTTAAAGCAGGCGGTACGGGTCTTGCTTTAATTAAAAAATTGAATGAAAAAGAGCCTTTTATAGCTTCGGTTTATAAGCACAATGTTTTAAAGAATAATCAAAAAATAAAGATAAATAAATATGTTTTAGGTGTTGAATTAGAGGTTTGTTATATAATTAAAAAAGATTTTTTCACTAATAAAAAAAAATTATCAAAAAAAAATGTAAATAAGATAATTACACATATTGGACCTTGCATAGAAATTGCAGGTTATCGGCAAAAGAAAAAGGGTATAAAGTCTTTTGGTGATTTAAGCTCGGACTTTGGAGGAAATATAAAATTTGTTCTAGGAAAATTTAAAAAATATAAGAATCAAAATGTTAAAAATTTAAAAACATATATATCTAATAGGTCTGTATCGCAAAGAGTAATTGGAAACACCAATACTGTATATGGAGACCCCATAAACTCTCTTTTATTTGTTTTAAAAAAATTGAAAAAAGATAAGATTAATCATAAAACTAACTTTTATGTTTTCACGGGTTCTACAGTTGGCGTTGTTCCAATTATTAGTAAAGGAACTTATACAGGTAATATTGAAAATCTTGGAACCGTAAGAGCTAAAATTAGTTAGATAAGAAATATCCACCAATTCCAATTAGAGCTATTGAGGCTATAATTTTTGTTTTTTTTAATCTTGTAGCTTTTTTTTCATTATGAACTTTTCTTTGAGACAAAAAATAAATATTTGAGGAATTCTTATTTCTAAATTTTGGCCTTAAAGGAGATGGGATTGTTTTGTTTTTTATTTGTTTAAATTTTTTTGGATTAATTTGTAACATTACTCATATAACTCGATTTGTCTTAAGTTATCAACAGTAAACACTACCCCTGGGTGCGTCAATATTGCAAATGATAATCATTATCAATATACTGTAAATGATAATCATTATCAATAATAAGGGTGATTAATGAAAAAAACAATTATAATCAGCTATCTATTTTTGGTTGTATTTGCTGCAAGTTTGTTTGCAAATGAGGTGAATATATTTAGCGCTAGGCATTATGACTCTGACATTCAGCTTTATGAAAAGTTCACTGCTAAAACGGGAATAAAAGTAAACGTTGTGTCAGGAAAGTCAGGTGCTTTAGAGAAAAGAATAATAGAAGAGGGAGCTGATAGCAAAGCGGATCTATACATTACAGCAGATGCTGGAAGATTAGGTGCTTTTGAGGCTAACCTTCAAGGGGGACTAACAAGTGTAGCTATAAAATCTGCAGTGCCAAGTAACTTTAGAACATCAAAGTGGACCGGTATAGCAAAGAGAGCTAGGATTGTATATTTTGCTCCAGAAAGAGTAAGTAGCGCAGAATTAGCTGGTTTAACATATGAAAGTTTAGCTGATCCAAAATGGAAAGGCAGACTAGTAATTAGAGCCTCAAATAATATTTACAACCAATCACTTGTAGCTTCATTAATTAAAAATAATGGAAAAGGTAAAATTGCTGAATGGTCAAAGGGTATGGTTTCAAATATGGCCAGATCTCCAAAGGGAAATGATAGAGCTCAAATACTAGCTGTTGCTGCAGGAGAAGCAGATATAGCAGTAGCTAACACTTATTACTTAGCACTTATGCTCTCTGGAAAAAAAGGACCAGAACAGCAAGCTGCTGCTAAAAAAGTAAAGCCTTTCTTTCCAAATCAAGATGGAAGAGGAACTCATATGAACATTAGTGGGGCTGGACTTGTAAAAGGAGCACCGAATAAAGCTAATGCAATAAAGTTAGTTGAGTTTTTATTAAGCGAAGAAGCTCAAAATCATATTGTTAATAATACTTTTGAGTATCCAATGATAAAAGGTGTGTCTCCACATCCACTTGTTGTTAATATGGGATTAGATTTTAAACAAGATCTAAAAACTAAAGTTGTTAATTACGGTAAAAGACAAGCGGATGCTTTACAAGTAATGACAGCGGCAGGTTGGAAGTAGATAAAAAATATGAGTCGATCAATAAAAAAAGAAGTCAACTTAAATAAATTAAAAACAGGTTGTTCGCCTTGTATTTCAGAAGCTAAAAAAATGGAGCAGAAAATATCCAATAGAGAGGTTTCTGAAATAAAAATTGAAGAAGTAAAAGTAATTGTATCTTCAATGTTTAAAAAAGATTGAAAGTTTGACGTAAATTTCTCTGGCCTTAAATGTTAGCTTAATTCTAAACTCAAGCAGCTTTAGCCAGCGAACTTTATATGATAACAAGGGCCGTTAAATGACAAATTATAATATATGGTTATTTGGATCGCTGATTGTAGCTTCAGTAGTTGCTATGCCTATTATAACTGTTTTTTTTAGCTTCTTTACTGAGACAAGTAATTATTTTTATATTTTAAAGGAAACTTTTTTATTTGATTACATTTTTAACTCAATTACAATTTTATTATTTGTAATATTTTTTACTTTTATAATTGGAATTTTTTCAGCATACTTCGTATCTTTTTATGATTTTCCATTATCCAACTTTTTTAGTTGGGCATTAATTTTATCATTTGCAGTTCCAGGTTACATTTATGCATTTTCAATAATTGCTTTTTTTGAAAATTACGGTACTGCATTTTCATTATTAACATTTCTATTTGGTGAAAATAATTATAATCGAATGATTCCAAAAATAGATGGATTAATTGGAGCTATAATATCTATATCGTTTTCTTTATTTCCTTATGTTTATGTTTTAACAAGAGCATCATTTTATTATCAATCTAATAATTATATTGAGGTGGGAAAAAATCTTGGTCTTTCGTCAAAGGAAACCTTTTTAAGAATAGTTTTACCCTCTGCAAGACCCGCAATTATTGCGGGTTTAGCTTTAGTATCAATGGAATGTTTATCTGATTTCGGTACTGTATCTTTTTTTAGTGTCAATACACTTACAACTGCGATTTATAATTCTTGGTTATCTTTTGATGACTTAAATACAGCTAATCAGATATCTTTTATATTATTAATCTTCATTCTTTTACTTTTTTCGATAGAAATTTACTCAAGAAAAGAGGCAAAATACCATCAACCAGGTAGAGGGTTTAAACCAATCTCAAAAATCAAATTAACTGGAAGAATGTCTGTATTTCCAGTTGCTATTTGTTCTTTGATCTTTTTATTGAGTTTTATTTTTCCAGTTTCTCAAATGATTTATTGGACAGTGAAATTTCCGAAATATATTCAAGACATTGATATATTCAAAATACACTTAAATACTTTGATGTTAGTGGGATTGGCTAGTGCTTTAATTGTATTTGTTTCTCTATTTATAAATTATGGAAGCAGAATTTCAAAAAGCAAAATTTTAAATTACCTTACAACTTTTTCCATTTCTGGGTATGCAATACCAGGAGTTATTCTAGCAGTTGCCTTTATTACTTTCTTTTCAAATTTAAGTGATTTTTTTACAAATAATTTCGATTTTAAAAGTTCAAAGAGTTTGTTTATAGGATCGATTTTTGGATTATTATTGGCATATTTTATTAGATTTTTTTCTCTATCTTTTAACGGAATAAAGTCAAGTTATGAAAAAATTAATAATTCCATTGATGAAAGCGCTTATCTTCTTGGTTACTCTAAGATTATTACATTTTTAAAAATTCATATTCCTTATTTAAGCACAAATATAATTTTAATCCTTTTATTGATTTCTTTAGAGATAATTAAAGAATTACCAATGACAATGATTTTAAGGCCTTTTAATTTCGAAACCTTTGCTACCCAGGCCTATATCTATGCCTCCCAGGATCTACTAGAGGCTGCTGCATTACCATCTCTTTTTTTAATATTTTGGTCTACAATTTTGATACTTTTGTCATCTAGATATATACTTTCAAAAAAAAATTAATATAATTATATTAATGACTAATAATTTTTTTGAGATTCAAAACGGTAACTTTATTGCGAGTGAGAAAAATAAAGTAAATAATGTAAACCTAGTTATAGAAAAACAAGGTGAAGTTATTTCTTTGCTGGGCCCATCTGGAATAGGCAAAACCACTATATTAAGAACGATTGCAGGTTTACAAAAACTTAGCAAAGGAAAAATAAAACTGAGAGATAAAATTTTAGCATCTGAAGAAATTCATGTTGAACCTGAAAAAAGAAATGTAGCACTTTCTTTTCAAGATAATTCTCTTTTTCCTAATTATAAAGTTATCGATAATATAAATTTTGGAAAAAAAAGATCTAATGGCCGTGGCTCAAGTATAGATGTTGAAGAAATAATCAATTTATTAAGAATTGAACCAATTTTAAAAAAATTCCCCCATCAAATAAGTGCCGGAGAGGCGCAACGTGTTTCGCTAGCCAGATCTTTAATGTCTAAACCAGATTTATTATTATTAGATGAACCATTTTCAAATATAGATCAAAGTCTTAAGGAAGAAATACAGGTATCTGTTAAAAAACTTTTAAAAAGGATAAATTTGACAACAATAATAGTTACCCATGACTCATACGAAGCTTTTTCCATGGCTGATAAATGCGGAATTATCTTGGATCAAGAGTTAAAGCAGTATGATATTCCATATAACGTTCATCATGAACCGAATTCTATTGCTGTAGCTAATTTTTTGAACAAGGGAATTTTTATAGATGTTAAGGTAATTGATAGTGAATGCGCTGTTCATAGACTGAAACATGATGAATTAGGTGAAATAAGGGGTAAATTATCAAATAATTTTCCTTCAGGTTCTAAAGTCAAATTACTATTGCAACCTGAAGACCTAATACATGACGATCAAAGCAAACTAAAATTGGAAGTAGTTGATAGAAAATTTCGAGGAACAAACTTCATTTACACATTGAAGACTAAAAAAGGTGAGTATTTACCTGTATTTGTCCACTCTCATCACATACATCAACACGAGAAATCTGAACAATTCGGCGTTAAGTCACCGATTTATATTGACCATTTAGTATGTTTTTAAGTAAATATAATGATTATTAGCGCCCTTAGCTCAGCTGGATAGAGCATCGGTTTTCTAAACCGAGGGTCGTAGGTTCGAATCCTTCAGGGCGCGCCAGTAAAACAAATATGAAAACTTATAAAATAGCAACAATAGCAGGTGATGGTATTGGTAAAGAAGTAGTCCCAGAGAGTTTAAAAGTTTTAAGAGAAACTGCAAAAAAACATCAATTCAAATTACAATTTGATGAATTCGACTTCGCATCATGTGATTATTACCAAAAAAAGGGAAAAATGTTACCTGATGACTGGAAGGATAAAATAGGAAATCACGATGCAATATTTTTCGGAGCTGTTGGTGATCCAGAAAAAGTACCAGACCATATAAGTCTTTGGGGTTCACTACTTCAGTTTAGAAGAGAATTTGATCAATATATTAACTTAAGACCAGTAAAACTATTTGATGGAGTTCCATGTCCCTTAGCAAATAAAAAATCTGGAGACATAGATATGTTGATTATAAGAGAAAATACAGAGGGCGAATACTCTTCGGTCGGTGGACGAATGTACAAAGACTCAGAGCGTGAAATCGTTATTCAAGAAACTATCATGTCTAGACATGGTATAGACAGAGTTCAAAAATTTGCTTTTGAATTAGCTATTAGCATGAACAGAAAAAAAGTAACTAATGCAACAAAATCAAATGGAATTTCAATTACCATGCCTTATTGGGACGAGAGATTTAATTTAATTAAAAAAAAATATCCAAATATTAAGACAGATCAATTTCACATAGATATTTTAGCAGCAAGATTTGTCCTTAATCCAGAGTTATTTGATGTTGTTGTAGCCTCAAATTTATTTGGTGATATTCTATCAGATCTTGGCCCAGCATGTACAGGCACAATAGGTATTGCTCCATCCGGCAACATAAACCCAGAAAAAAAATTTCCTTCTTTGTTTGAGCCAGTACATGGATCAGCGCCAGATATCGCTGGTAAAGGGATTGCTAACCCAGTCGGTCAAATATGGTCTGGTGCTATGATGTTGGACCATCTAGGTGAAAAAGAAGCATCGCAAACAATTGTAAGCTCGATTGAAAAAACTTTATCAAAAAAAGAGAATAGAACTTTAGATCTTAAAGGTAGTAATAATACAGTTGGTTGTGCTAAAGCTATTATAGATAATATTTAAATTTTAATGCAAATAAAATCGCTGCGAGAAGAATTTATTCTTTTTTGTAAAAAAAATAAGTTTGAAGAAAATATTGATCAAATTAAAATTATAGAAAAAATTTCTGAATTTTTTAAAAAAAAAATTTTTTTGAACTTCTTCAAAAAATCAAATAAAAAAAAATGTTTTTACTTATTTGGTGGAGTTGGTGTTGGAAAAACAATGATCTTTGATTTTGCATTTAACCATTTAGAATGTAAAAAACAAAGAACTCATTTTAATGAATTTATGATTAGCTTTCATAATCACCGCCACAAAAAAAAAAGTAAAAAAGTAGTTTCAATAGACAGTTTTGTAAAAAAACTAAAAAAATATAAATTGATATATTTGGACGAATTTCAAGTCACTAACATAGTTGACGCTATGATATTAGGAAATCTTTTTAAAAAAATATTTGATGAGGGTATTAAAGTATTTATAACTAGCAACGAGAGACCTGATGATCTTTATAAAGATGGATTACAAAGAAGTCAATTTCTTCCCTTTATAAAAATATTGAAAAGTAATTCAATAATACAAAAATTATCTATTGAAAATGATTACAGAAAATTAGTTTTAGGAAAATTAATTAGAACCTTATATCCATTAAATAAAAAAACAAAATTCAAAATAAATAAAATATTTAGGAGTATTACAAAAAATAAAATTAAAGCTTCTTTAGATATAAAAATAAAAGGGAGAAACTTTAAAATCATCAATTATTACGATGGAATAGCAAGATTTGATTTTAAAGAGTTATGTGACAAAAATGTAGGAGCAGAAGATTACATTGAGATATCTAATAAATGTAAGTTTATGATAATTGAAAATATCCCCAAATTTAATGAAGAAAATTCCAACTTACAAAATAGATTTATTACTTTAATAGATATTTTATACGAGAAAAAAATTCCCTTATTATTGTCATTAGAAACATATCCAAATAAAATTGGATCATCTTTAAAATTACGTAAACCTTTTAAAAGAACATTGAGTCGAATTTACGAGTTAACATCTAAAAAAATCGTTAATTAATGATTTTCTAATTTTCTTAATTTTATTTTTAAAGATTTTGGTAATTTTCTAAACCATTTTTTTTCACTACCAGCTTCAGGTAGTATTTCACCATACTCAATCATTTGTTCCGGTTTTAAATCTAAAATATATATCCATAAATTCTCCTTTTTTACTTTAGTTAATTCGATAATTTGGTCTCTCAAAGTAGTAATTAGTTTTTTTTTCACTGAGCTAGATCTCCCAGCTCTAATTTGTCCGTGTAAAAAAAATTGTTTCTCTTTTATAATTTTACCTCCTATAAAATGATCATTTTTTTTACTTTTTTTAAAAATAACTTGAGCAAAATAAGTATTAGCACCTGTAACTTCGTTATGAACTTTTGTAATTATTTTTGCAATTTTCTCTTTTTTAATTTTATTGAGAGTGACATTTGAAAACGATAATTTATATGTAGGCATAAATTAATTTTATAGTGTAATAAAAATTTTCAAATATCTATTTTACGGTTGTATTAAGGCATATTTAGTTACAAGATATTTTATTTACTAAATATAGTATTCAATGAAGTTGAAATTATAGTTTAATTGAAACATAATATTTAACTTTTGAAATTCATATTTCAAAAATATTGTTAACAATAAAAAAAAAGAGGGAATCATAAATATGATCAAATCATTTAAGACTTGGATTTTGGTTGGATTAGCATCTTTGCTATTGGTCGCTTGCGGTCAAGGCGGCGGTGGTGCTGGTTCTAAAAAATCTAAAACTTTAGAAAACACAAAAAAAGCCGGTTTTGTAAAATGTGGAGTTTCACAAGGTTTACCTGGTTTTTCTAACGCTGATGAAGCAGGAAACTGGACTGGTATAGATGTGGATGTATGTAGAGCTGTTGCAGCTGCTGTTTTAGGAGACGCTGATAAAGTTAAATATACACCCCTAAGTGCAAAAGAAAGATTTACAGCTTTAACGTCTGGAGAAATCGATGTTCTTGCACGTAACACAACTTGGACATTATCAAGAGATGCTGACATTGGTTTAACATTTGTTGGTGTAAACTTTTACGATGGCCAAGGTTTCATGGTAAGAAAAAATTCTGGAATTAATTCTGTGAATGATTTCAAAAACGGTATTTCCGCTTGTACAAATACAGGTACAACTACTGAGCTTAACATGAGAGACTTCTTTAATTCTAAAAACATAAGCTACGAGCCGATTGCGTTTGAAAAAGCTGACGAAGTTGTTCAAGCTTATGATGCAGGAAGATGTGATACTTACACTACTGATAAATCTGGTTTAGCGGCACAAAGAACTAAAATGTCAAACCCAGATGAGCACAAAGTATTGCCTGAAACGATTTCTAAAGAACCTTTAGGTCCTGTTGTAAGACAAGGGGATGCAGTATGGGAAGATATCGTAAGATGGTCTCTAAATACTATGATCGAAGCTGAAGAATATGGTGTTAATTCATCTAACGCTTCAAGCCTAAAAGACTCTGAGAACCCAGCTATAAAGAGATTAGTTGGTTCTGAAGGTGAATTAGGTGCTGCTTTTGGTCTAGATAATGACTGGAGCTTAAGAATTATCGAGCAAGTTGGTAACTACGGTGAAAGTTATAAAAAACACATAGCTGATACTGGAATTTTACCTAACAGAGGTCCTAATCAATTATGGACCAAAGGTGGAATTCTTTACGTGCCACCAGCAAGATAATTGCTAATTAATTAAAAAGGGCTGGATTTATCCAGCCCTTTTTTTTATTCTTAATTTTTAAATGAATCTTAAAAAACTAAACATAGAAAATAAGAAAATTAGAGATTTAATTCCTCAAGTATTAACTGTTTTAGCTTTACTTTCTGTAATAATTTATTTTGCTATTAATGCTCAAATTAACATGGGCAATAGAGGAATATCTTTTGGTTTTGGTTTTTTAAATCAAGAGGCATCATTTGATATTACTTTTTCGATGATAGAATATGATGGCTCGCATTCGTATGGAAGAGCATTTTTAGTAGGTTTATTAAATACAATTTTAGTTTCAGTAATCGGAATATTTTTTGCGACAATTATAGGAGTGGTAGTGGGTATATCTCGACTATCAGATAATTATTTAATTGCTAAAGTAGCAGAGTGGTATGTAGAAATCTTTCGAAACATTCCTTTAATTTTGCAAATATTTTTCTGGTACTTTGCAGCGTTAAGAGCACTACCTTTACCTGAAAATGGTATAAGTTTTAATGATATTTCATTTTTAACAATAAAAGGTTGGTATGTTCCAAAATTTATATGGACAAATTTTAATATTTTTCTTTTATCAATAATAACAGCTTTTATAGCAATTTATTTTATTAATTCTTATGCAACCAAACAAAGAGAACAATTTGGAAAACAAATACCAACAATAATTATTTCTTTAGCAACATTAATATTAATACCTTTAATTACATTTCTTTTCCTTGGAGTATCTCTTACATTTGAATATCCCGTTTTAAAACAACTTTCTCCAACAGTCTTTACTTATGAGGGTGGTGTTAGTATTATTCCAGAATTAATAGCTCTAGCTTTAGCTTTATCAATGTATACAGCAACATTCATTGCTGAAAATGTAAGAGCTGGAATTTTGGGTGTTGGTAAGGGTCAAAAAGAAGCTGCAGCAAGTATAGGATTAAATAAAAATCAAATTTTAAAACTTGTAGTGATGCCTCAAGCTTTGAGAATAATTATTCCACCAACTACAAATCAGTATTTAAATTTAACAAAAAATTCATCATTAGCTGCTGCTATTGCTTATCCAGATATAGTATTAGTTTTTGCTGGAACTGCTTTAATGCAAACGGGTAGAGCAATTGAAATTATTTCAATTACGATGCTTACATATTTAACTTTAAGTATTTCAATCTCAATATTTATGAATTGGTACAATAAAAAAATGGCAATAAAGGAAAAATAATGAATTTTATCGTAAAACCTTCAAAAGAGAGTATTAAAACTTATGTTCCTATAGGTTTATCTCTAGTTTTTTTAAGTTTTTTTGATGTTTTTGTTAACGCTTTTTTTAATTTCAATTTAATGGAATTTTTGCCTACTCAATTAAGCTATTTTTTACCATTGATATTAGGTTTTATTGGTTTCCACCTTATCAGAATTGAATTTAGTGGTGTTCGTTCTTTAGATATTTTGAATAAGAATATAAATTCCAATAATTTTAATGCATTATTAACACTTTTAACAATTTTTATTATTATAAAATCTATTCCTCCAATGTTGGACTGGTTTATTTTAGATGCTAATTTTGCAGGTAATTCAAAAGACGATTGTACAGGTGATGGCGCTTGTTGGGTTTTTATAAAAGTTTGGTTCAATAGGTTTATGTATGGCCTATATCCTGATGCGGAACAATGGAGAATTAACACAGCTTTTTTAATCTTATTTGCTGTTGTGGGCGCTTCATTTTTTGTATCAGAAAAGCTTAAAAAATATTTTATCTTATTTCTAATTTTTGTCTTCCCGTTCTTAGGTATTAAACTTATTTCAGGTGGAAGTTTTGGACTTGAGTATGTCGAAAGTGCAGCCTGGGGAGGTCTTTCATTAACTTTTATTATTTCTGCTTTTGCAATACTTTTTTGTTTTCCGATTGGTGTAATTTTAGCATTAGGGAGAAGATCATCTTTACCAGCGATCAAATATATTTCCATAGGTTTTATAGAACTTTGGAGAGGTGTTCCACTAATTACGGTTTTATTTATGTCCGCTGTAATGTTTCCTATGTTTCTGCCTGATGGAACTTTTATTGATAAATTAATAAGAGTTCTAATAGCTATAACACTATTTGAAGCCGCATATATGGCGGAAGTTGTAAGAGGAGGATTGCAGGCTTTACCAAAAGGTCAATATGAAGCTGCTAAGTCTTTAGGAATGGGCTATTGGAGAATGAATGCACTCATCATATTGCCCCAAGCGCTTAAATTAGTGATACCTGGAATAGCTAATACTCTTTTAGCTCTTGTTAAAGATACACCATTAATCTTCGTTGTAGGGTTGATGGAATTAGCAGGTATGATAGGTTTAGCAAAAACTAATCCTAAATGGCTTGGAATGGCAATGGAGGGTTATGTTTTTGCAGGTTTAGTTTTCTGGATAATATGTTATGCAATGAGTAGATATAGTCAAAATTTAGAGAAAAAATTAAGTACAGAAAGATAGCAATGTCAAAAATTATTGAATTAAAAAAAGTAAATAAATGGTTTGATAAGTTTCAAGTTCTTAAGGATATTGATCTCGAAGTAGCTCCACAAGAAAAAATTGTTATATGTGGGCCATCTGGATCAGGAAAGTCGACGTTAATAAGATGCATTAATAGACTGGAAGAGCACCAAGAAGGAAATATTATTGTTGATGGCACAGAGCTTTCTGAGAGCACAAAAAATATTGAAAAAATAAGAGCTGAAGTTGGAATGGTTTTTCAACAATTTAATTTATTTCCCCACTTATCTATTTTAGATAATTGCTCTTTGGCACCTATATGGGTTAAAAAACTCCCAAAAAAACAAGCCGAAGAAGTTGCAATGAATAATTTAAAAAGAGTTCAAATTGATGATCAAGCTTTAAAATTCCCAGGACAACTTTCAGGAGGTCAACAACAACGTGCTGCTATTGCAAGAGCTTTGTGTATGGAACCAAAAATAATGTTATTCGATGAACCAACATCTGCATTAGATCCTGAAATGATTAAAGAGGTATTAGATGTAATGGTTGATTTAGCAAAAGGCGGAATGACTATGATAGTTGTAACACACGAAATGGGATTTGCTAAAGAAGTTGCTGATTACATGATTTTTATGGATGAAGGTAAAATTGTAGAGAGAGCTAAAACAAGAGAATTTTTTGAAAATCCCAAATCTGAGAGAACTAAATTATTTTTAAGTCAAATATTATAACCAATTAGGTATAGGTAAATTTTTCTCTTTTAAAAAATTTTTATTAAATATTTTACTCGCATAACGCTTACCATGATCACAAAGTATTGTTACAATATTTTTTCCTGGACCCATTATTTTTGCCAATTTAATTGCACCAGCGATGTTTATACCTGATGACCCCCCAAGCACAATTTTTTGTTTTTCTATCAAGTCAAAAACTATATTTAAGGCCTCTGTATCGTTTGTTTGAAATGCTTCATCTATTAAAGCTTTTTCAAAGTTCTTTGTAATTCTTGCAGTTCCAATCCCCTCAGTTATCGAATTACCTGAACTTACTAATTTTTTAGTTTTAATATAGGAATAAAGCGATGATCCCATTGGATCCGATAAAGCGATCTTAATATTTTTATTCTTATTCTTTAATCCAATTGAAACACCAGCTAGTGTTCCACCTGTTCCTACTGCACATGTAAAACCATCAATAGAGCCTGCTGTTTGGCTCCATATTTCTTCAGCTGTGGTTCTTATGTGTGCTTCTGTATTTACAACATTGTCAAATTGATTTGCCCAGTAAACTCCATTTTTATCTATTTTATTTAGATCTTCTGCAATTTTTTTTGATTGTTTAATATAATTATTAGGATTGGAATAAGGAACCGCATCAACTTCAATTAATTCCGCGCCTAGCTTTCTTAAGGTTTCTTTTTTTTCTATCGATTGGGTTTTTGGTATGACTATTTTAAGTTTTAAATCGTATTCTTTACAGACTATAGCTAGTCCTATACCGGTGTTACCAGCTGTCCCTTCTACGATAGTACCACCCTTTGATATTAGTTTTTTTTTAATAGCATCTTGCACTATAAATAGTGCCGCTCTATCTTTTACAGACTCACCAGGATTATAATATTCAGCTTTTCCATATATATTGCATCCAGTCAATTCTGAGGCTTGTTTTAATCTTACTAATGGTGTATTTCCAATTTGCGATATAATCGTATTAGTATCCATAACATTAAATATATGAAAAACTTTTTATTTTCAATTGGTTTAATTTTGTTTTTAATTACAAAAATTAATGCACATGTTGAGCACTATTCAAAATATAATTACCTAGAATACGAATTATATAGAAATAATAAATTAATAGGTTTTCACAGATACGAATTTAGTAGAGATGATAAAGATTTAAATATAACGAATGAGGTCAGCTTTAAAATTACTAAACTCGGGGTTGATTTGTACAAATATTATGCTTCAGGAGTAGAAACTTACAAAAATAGTAAATTTATTGGTTTTACGTCTGAAACAAATCAAAATAAAAAAGAAAAATATGTAAATATTTCAATTGATCCTAAAGATAAAAATTTAATTATCGATGGTTCATCGTACAAAGGAAAAGCTGATAAAGAGATGATAATTGGAACATGGTGGAATCATGAAATCGTTCAAAAAAAAGCTCAAATAAGTGCAGTTTCAGGAAGAATTATAGAGCAAAAAGTAAAATTTGTAGGTAAAGAAAAAGTCAAAATAGGAGACAAAACATACAACACTCTTAGGTTTAATTTTAGCTCAGCAGACCCAAGTTTATCAAAAGATAAGAAATTAAACACAGATATTTGGTATGAAGAGGAAACCTTTTTATGGGTTAAAGCAGCTTTTGATAAAACTGGATACTGGGAATATAGGCTAAAAACGGTTAAATAATAAAATTTCACACTTCATTTTTAAGAGATAGTCAATAGTAAAAGTTGGTATTTTGCACTTTTTTTTTAATAAAAAAAAAAATTATTTGTATTGCCAAAGAGTTCATTTTGAGGTTTTATAATTAAAAATTTAGGGAGTTCAATGGAAGAAAACTTTAACATTCACTTAGGTAAAAAGTTAAGAATGCGAAGATTATCTTTAGGTTTAACCCAAACAAAAGTTGCTCAAGCTATAAATGTTACATTTCAGCAGATTCAAAAGTATGAAAAGGGCACAAATGGGGTTAGTTCTAATAGATTAATGCAATTATCTCAGTTTTTAAAAGTTCCAATAATTTATTTTTTTGAAGATTATAGAGAATTTAAAGACATGAGCTCGAATAATGAAATAAATGATGATTTAAATTATTCTTTTTTAAGCAGAACATTTTCTTCTTTATCACGAACTCAGAAAGATAAAATTTTACAAATTTTAAGCAATACATCTAAATTTGAAAAAGTTGGCTAGTTGGCTCCTCGGGCAGGACTCGAACCTGCGACCAATTGATTAACAGTCAACTGCTCTACCAACTGAGCTACCGAGGAATAAAAGCGAACATACTTTTTTTACTAATATAAAACAACTGATTTTTTTGGAGGCCACGCCCAGAATCGAACTGAGATAAAAGGATTTGCAATATTCTGGTTTCACAATATCTGTTCTCTCTGGTGCTCTCTAGCACTATTTCATAGGTAAAATTCATCATCCGTAGTTTCAATTTAAATATATATATTGAAAAATCTATCTTAAAAATTACTACAAACCAGTCCTTAAACCAGTCCCTATAACTAATAAATCTGATATACTTATTTATATGTCTTCGAGTTTAACCTATAAAAAAATTGCTAATTACGTCTTTAATTTAGCAGATGACACTTTAAGGGGATCTTTCAGAAGACATGAATACGGAAACGTAATAATCCCATTCACTGTTCTTAAAAGATTGGACTCTATACTTGAGCCTGATAAACAAAATATAATTGATTTATATAAAAAATGGAAAACTAAATCAAAAAATTATGAGGAAATAATTTTAAATAAATCAAAAGTTAAATTTTTAAATTATTCAAATTTTTCATTAGATGTTTTAAAAAAAGATCATCAAAATATTAAAAGAAATTTCACAAAATATCTTGATAGCTTTAGCGAAAATGTAAAAGATATTCTTCAAAACTTTGAAATACCAAAGATAGTAGAAAAACTTGATAGAACAGATAGGCTTTATGGAGTAATAAGTAAATTTAGTGCAATGGACCTATCTCCAAAGTCTGTAAGCAATCATGAAATGGGACTACTATTTGAAGAGGTGCTAAGATTTAGCAATGAACTTGCTAATGAGACTAGTGGAGAACATTATACACCAAGAGATATAGTTGAACTTTTAGTCTCGTTAATATTCGCTCCAGAGAAAAAAAATTTTTTAAAATCAAACAAGGTAACATCTATTTATGATCCCTGTTGTGGCACAGGCGGAATGCTTACTATTGGAAAAAAATGGATAAATCAAAACTTAAATAAAACTGCAAAAGTGTTTATGTGCGGTCAAGAATTACTCCCAGAAGCCTTTGCAATTTGTAAAGCAGATATGCTCATAACGGGTGAAGATGACAGAAATATAAGAGGGCCTATAAGCACTCTTTCTAAAGATCAATTTAGTAGAGAAAAATTTGAATACATGATTACAAATCCGCCATTCGGAGAAGATTGGGAAGAGGATAAAAACGCTGTGTATGATGAGTCAAAAAAAGTTGATTCTCGTTTTCCAGCTGGATTACCTCGAATATCAGATGGGTCTTTACTTTTTTTACAACACATGATTTCCAAAATGGAGAAGAAAAATTCCAGAATCGGGGTAATTTTTAATAATTCTCCATTAAATAATGGAGAGGCCGGTCAAGGTGAAACAAAAATTAGAGAATGGATTATAAAAAATGATCTACTAGAAACAATAATAGCTTTACCAGATGATATGTTTTTTAATACACCTATACATACTTTTATTTGGATTATTACTAATAAAAAAGACAAAAAAAGAAAAAACAAAATTCAATTAATTAATGCCGAAAATTTTTTCGTATTACTGAGAAAAAGACTTAATAGTAAACGAAAAGAAATTTCAAAAGAAAATAAAGATAAAATACTCAAATTATACGATGATTTTAAAGAAAATGAATTTTCAAAAATATTTGATAATGACTATTTTAGATATAATGAGATCCATTTTGTGGAAAATACAAAAGTAAAGAAAAAGATTAAAAAAGTAATAAAAACAACAAAAATTAATCAAATTGACGAGATAATTAATAAAGAGATAAAAATTCACTTTCCTAATTCAGAACTTAAGAAAGATTATCTTAAAAAGGGTTATGAAATAAATTTTCAGGAAATATTTTTTAAATACAGAAAATTTGAAAAAGTAGATCAAATAGATAATAAAATAAAATCTATTAGTCAAAAAATAGATGAAATAAACAATATTAATTCAAAAATAAAATTAAATAATTTTGATAAAAAATCTTTAAAAAAAACTGGAATTCAATGGATGCAATTTATCCCTGATACTTGGCAATCAGATAAAATAAGAAACATTTTTCATTTTTCTAAAGAAAAAATAGGGGAGGCAAAAGATCAAAAAGTTTTATCACTCACTCAAACTGGTCTTAAAATTAGAGATACAAGTAAAAACGAAGGACAGTTACCTGATAGTTTTGACAAATATGCAATAGTTAGAGTTGGGGATATAGTAATGAATCCGATGGATTTGATAACTGGGTGGGTGGATAAATCAATTTATGAGGGGATTATAAGCCCAGCCTATTTTATATTGAGACCAAAAAAAAATTATGAAAAATATACAGATGTATTTCTTATTCAATTACAAAGATTCTATCTAGAAAAAATTTTTCTCCCATATGGAAAAGGTGTTTCTTACGATTACAGATGGACACTTCAGCCAGAAAAAATGGGGGATTTTGAGTTAGTGTATCCTCCTGAAAAAGATATACAAAAATTTATGCAAGATTTAAATATTGTATTAAGAAATGAGAAAGAATTACTTAAATTATATAAAGAATTGCAAGAAATGACTAAATCAAGAATTATTTCAATTATGAGTAATTCATTTAATTATGAGAAATAAATGACTAAAATTTATTCTGAAAAAGATTTTGAAAATCACTTTGAAGAGGGATTAAAGAGTATTGGTTTTAAAAAAAAAATTAATTCAAGCTACAATGCCAAGTTAACTTTGTTAGAAGAAGATTTAATTGAATTTTTAAAAGAAACACAATTAAAACAGTATAAAATTGTTGAAAAAATTTTTAAGGATCAAACCAATAAAGTTATTTGCGAAAAAATATCAGACAAACTAAATTCACTAGGTGTCTTAGAAGTATTAAAAAATGGCCTTGGATTTAATGGAGCTCGGTTCGATCTAGTTTACTATGAACCAAATAATAATCTCAATATTGAATTATCAAAATTATACAATCAAAATATTTTCACATTTATTCGTCAAGTTTATTTTTCCACAAGGAATAAAAGATCAGTTGATACCGTAATTTTTTTAAATGGAGTCCCAATAATCACAATTGAGTTGAAAAATTCTTTAACAGGACAAACTGCTATTGATGCAGTTCAACAATATATAAAAGATAGATCAATAACTGAGGATTTATTTAAATTTAAAAGGTGTATTGTACATTTAGCAGTTGGAAATGAAGAAATTTATATGACAAGTAAGTTAGATTCAGAGAAAACTGAATTTCTTCCTTTTAATAAGAACATTATAAATCCAATAAATCCTAGAGGACATAAAACTTCATATTTATGGGAAGAAATATTAAAAAAAAATCAAATTTTAGATATCATACAAAATTACCTATTTGAAAGAAAAGATAAAAATAGACATGATAAAAGTTTTAATGAGGTTTTAATATTTCCTAGATATCATCAAATAGATGCAATTAATAAAATTAAAAAAGATATTTTAAAAAATGGTACTGGAAATAAATATCTAATTCAACACTCTACAGGTAGCGGAAAATCATACACTATTTCTTGGTTAGCCTTTCAATTTTTAACGTTGTTTGATAATAATAATAAAAGATATTTTGACTCTGTGATAATAGTAACTGATCGAAAAAGTATCGATAAACACTTAACAAAAACATTATTTGATCTCAATAAAAAGCTTAACTTAGTTCATGCTACCGAAAAAGAAAATTCAAAAACACTAAAAGATTATATTGAAGGGGGTAAACCAATAATAATTTCGACAATTCAAAAATTTCCAAGAATTTCAAATTTTATTTCAGGTATTGACGGTAAAAAATTTGCAATTATTATCGATGAGGTTCACTCATCACAATCAGGAGAATATTCAAATCATGTCATTAAGTCTCTGTCATCAGCAAATAAGGAACAAGCTCAAGATGACGATGGAACTGAAGATTTGACAAATATTGATAAATTAGTGGTCGATGAAATAAGAAAAATAAAAAATTCAAATCATATTAGTTATTTCGGTTTTAGTGGTACTCCAACAAAAAAAACATTAGAAACTTTCGGTACAAAAAATAAAATTTTAAATAATATTTCATTTACCTCTTTTCATGAGTACACAATGAAACAAAGTATACAAGAAAAATTTACGTTAGATGTCCTTAAAACCTATACAACATATGAAAGGTACTTTACGATAAATCAAAAAATACATGAAGATAAATTACTTCCAAAATCAAAAACAAAAACTTTATTAATAAAAAAAGTTGATTTAGACAAAAAACCAATAGAGTCAAAAACTAAAATAATTATAGATCATTTTTTAAACTGTACTGAAAAAAAAATAGAGGGGAAAGGCAAGGCAATTGTAGTCACAAGATCAAGACTTCATTGTGTAAAATATAAACATGAAATAGATAGGCAAATTAAATTACTAGGACTTAAATATAAAACTATTGCAGCTTTCAGTGGATCGTTAGAGGATAAAGAAACACAAAAAATTTACACAGAATCGTCAATAAACGAATTTGACTCAAAAAAAATTGAGGAATTTTTTAAACAAGATAATTATAAATTTTTAATAGTTAATAATAAATTCCAGACAGGATTTGATGAGCCTTTGCTTCATACAATGTACGTAGATAAAAAAATGGATGGTTTACAATGTGTCCAGACATTAAGTAGGCTCAATAGAACGTGCAAGGCTAAGACTGATACAGCTGTTATTGACTTTGTTAACACACCTGACAGTATCAAAACTTCTTTTCAACCATTTTACAAAAGTATTATTTTAAGTGAACAGTCTGATCCCAATCAACTTTATA
Source organism: uncultured Pelagibacteraceae bacterium (assembly GCA_902595375.1). Classification (GTDB taxonomy): domain Bacteria; phylum Pseudomonadota; class Alphaproteobacteria; order Pelagibacterales; family Pelagibacteraceae; genus Pelagilacustribacter. The sequence continues at coordinate 27,751 of CACJPW010000004.1, forward strand.
CGACTGAATTAAATATCAAAAAATATAAAATTTTTTACGAGGAAGATATAGATAATTTAATTACAATTTTTTTTAGTAAAAACAAAAAACAAGAATTGATTCAACCTATTTTAGACAAGTGTGTTGAAAACTTTGACAATCTTTCAGATGATGATAAAAAAAATTATATTGATTTTATAAATTTATATTTGAATAGCTACCCTTTCTTATCAAATATTGCTAATTTTTATGATGTTAAGCTTGAAAAACTTTTCATCTTTCTAAAACATTTAGTAAAAAAAATTAGGATAGTCGAAAATGATTTTGATTCTGATAATATTCAATCTTATGTAAATCTTGAAGATTTAAAATTACAGAAAAAGTTTGAAGGGCAAATAATTTTAGAAAATGAAGATGTATTAGTAAAACCATCAGATTTTGAGACAATAAGAAAGATAGAGGATGATAAAGCCCCTTTATCAATCATTATTAAAACTTTAAATGAAGCTTATGGATCAACAGATTTAGATGAAAAATCCAAAAATGATTTAAATCAAATATTTGGTGATTTAAAAAAGAATCAAAATTTATCCAATGCATTAAAAAATGAAAATAATACCGAATATAACAAGATACTTTTATTGAATGATTTTTTTGAAAATGCAATATCAAACCTTCCAGATAAAAACTTACCCCTATATGAAAATATGATCAAAAATAAATCTGATTTAATAAAAAATTTAATGAAAATTTTGTAATCAAACCAGTCCCTTGACCAGTCCTTGGTGTACATTTAAAGTTTATGTTCAATTTGAGTCGAAGTGTTTTTGACTCCAAAGCGTTGTGTATCAACGATTATCTCTGGAGGCCACGCCCAGAATCGAACTGGGATAAAAGGATTTGCAATCCTCTGCGTAACCATTCCGCCACGTGGCCACCTCTTATATAAAATCATGAAAAGCATTATGCTTTCAATCTATTTTTATTATTATCAAATAAATATAACTTATTTTTTGGTAAGTAAATTGTAATATTTTTTTCTTTAACGTTTTGTATACTTTTTATTCTAATTTCTACGCCGTTTACATGTGTATAAAAAATTCTCTCAGAACCTAAATTTTCAATTAATTCAACACTTACCTCAGCAGCATATTCACTTTTATTTTCTAGAGAGATATCTTCTGGTCTAATACCCACATAAAGAGTGTCTCCAAAACTTAAATTTTCAAATTTAATTTCTTTATTGAATAATTTAAATGTATTTTTGTTTATAATATCTTCAGTTTTAATTTTGAAAATATTCATTTTAGGATTACCAATAAATTCTGCAACAAAAATATTATTTGGATTATTGTAAATGTCCTCAGGGCTACCAAATTGTTCAATCTTTCCTTTATTCATAATGACAATTTTATCAGCTAAAGTCATTGCTTCAATTTGATCATGAGTTACATAAATAATGTTACTTTTAAGTTTTTTATGTAATTTTGAAATTTCAACTCTCATCTCTGACCTTAGTGCAGTATCTAGATTAGAAAGAGGTTCATCGAATAAAAATAATTTAGGATTTCTAGTTATAGCTCTCCCAATTGCCACCCGTTGCCTTTGCCCTCCCGAAAGTTCTTTTGGTCTTCTATCCAAAAGTTCTTCAATTTTTAGAATTTTTGCAGCCTCATTTACTTTATCTTTAATATCAATTTTTGAAATTTTTTCAGATTTAAGACCGAACGAGATATTCTGAAAAACATTCATATGGGGATACAAAGCATAAGATTGGAAAACCATCGCAATTTGTCTTTTTGAGGGTAATAAATCATTTAAAAGATTGCTTTCTAAAAGTATTTTTCCGTTATCTATTTTTTCTAATCCAGCTATCATTCTTAGCAGCGTAGATTTCCCGCAACCAGAGGGACCTAACAGAACTATAAATTTTCCTTTTTCAACCTCAAGGTTAAATTTACTAATTACATTGTTTTCACCAAAAGATTTATCTATATCTTCAAATTTTAAAAAAGCCATAATTCAAAAATTTTTAATTTTTAGTTTTATCAAATCTATTATGTATGCTTAAATCATTATTTAAATAATTAATAGGAGGAAAAATGAGAAAATTAATAGCCTTCATTTTTGCTTTAACTTTTCTAACTTCAAATAGTTATGCCGATATTACTTTTTGGACTACAGAAGTTCAACCAGCAAGGATGGAAAAACAAATGGAAATGGCTAAATCATTTGAGACCAAGACTGGTATCAAAGTTGAAGTTATACCTGTGGAGGAAAAAGATTTAGGTTCTAGAGCTACCGCAGCCGCAGCCGCAGGAAATCTTCCAGATGTAATTTATCACACACTTCAATATGTTTTGCCTTGGGCAGAGGCTGGGATACTAGATGTTAATGCCAATAATGATGTTGTCAAAAGTTTAGGAAAAAATACTTTCGCACCAGGAGCATTGAACATGGCAAAAAAAGGTGGAAAAATTGCTGCAGTGCCAGTTGATGGATGGACACAAATGGTAGTTTATAGAAAAGACTTATTCAAACAAGCTGGTCTTCAACCACCGACAAGTTACGAAAATATAACTAAAGCTGTAAAAATACTTTCAAGCGGAGATATGTTTGGATTTGTGGCAGCGACTAAAACTGATGAAAACTTTATGAGTCAAGTTCTTGAGCATGTTCTTTTAGCTAATGGAGTAAATTTTGTTAAAAAAGGGGGAACAAAAAAGCAAGGAAAAGCTCTTAAAAACTCTCTAGAGTTTTATAAAGTAATTGCTAAAGCTAGTCCTCCAGGAGAATTATTCTGGAAGCAATCAAGGGAACTATATTTTGCTGGAAAAACTCCAATGATAATTTGGTCTCCATTTATTATGGATGAATTAGCTGGACTTAGAGACTCAGCTCCTCCAACAATCAATAGTGACCCAACATCACCTGAACTTGCTTCTAAAACTGGTTTCATAACAAATTTTAGTGGACCAAATAACAAGAAAGGTGCTGCATGGGCAGATGTAAGATATTTTGGTATTACAGCTGATGCAGATACTGATGAAGCTAAAAAGTTTGTTGAGTATTCAATGGACGAAGGTTACACAAGCACGTTAGCAATCGCTCCTGAAGGTAAATTTCCAGTAAGAAGAGGAAATTCCTCAGATCCTGCTGCGTTTACAAAAGCTTGGAGTAAATTACCAGTTGGTGTAGATAGAAAAAAACCATTAACCGAGCTTTATTCACCTGATGTAATAAATAACATTGTTGCAGGATTAGATACCGCAAATAGATGGGGTGTAAAAGAAGGTGAACTTTCAAGAGCATCAAAAATAATCAATGCTCAATTCTTAAATAGAATTACAAGAGAATACATTGATGACCAAATAACTGTTGATGAAGCGGTTAAAAAAATTAATGCAGAATTAGCAAAATTCTAGCAAATTTATTTCTTAAAAGCGGATAATAGGTTATTATCCGCTTTTAAATGAGTTCCAAATTATCAAAAATAGAAAAAAGGACTGCATATACACTTCTTTTACCTGCTGTATGCCTGGTATTTGCAATAATTTTATTTCCAATTTTTGCAAACATCTGGATTAGTTTCAAAGAAGTTGGACTTAAAGATATAAGAATTCCCGAGCCTAGAGCAAAAAAAATTGTAAAAAATATACAAGATAGCAATTCTGAATTAAAAATTATCTATAAATTAAGAAATAGTTCTCTAATCCAAGATATTAGAGAAGTTAGATTTTCAGATAAATTACCTAAAAATATTTATCCAGTTAATTTGGATAAAAGATGTGAGTTCAAGTCACAAAAAGTCAAATGTTTTTTTGGAGATTGGGAGGCAGGCTATCGTGAAAATTTTGAAATTTTTGTGAAAAACGTAAATAATAACACTATTAATATCAAAGTTGTAAAATCTAGTAAACCAAATTTAAATGGAAAATCAAATAACATCTTATTGACAACAGATTTTACTCTAAAAAATTTTAAAAATGTTTTCATTAATAACAATTTTTTTGAGCTTTTAATGACGACTTTTTACTTTACTTTTTTTGGAACACTTGGAGCTATTTTACTTGGTATTTTTGCTGCCCAACTTGTAAACCAAAAATTTTATGGAAGAACTTTTATGCGAAGTATATTGCTCTTTCCTTATGTAGGACCAGTGGTTGCTTTGGCTTATACATGGACTTTGCTCTTAGATCCTAATAGCGGTACAATAAATTCTCTTCTTGTTAATTACGGAATCATTGAAAAACCTATAAATTTACTTGGACAAAAGTATTTAACAATTAATATTATAGGATTTGAATTGAAACTCAGATTAGCCTTGACCACAGTTATATTTTTTGAGATTTGGCGATATTTTCCTTTAGCTTTTTTATTTATATTAGCTAGATTACAAGCTATTCCTAGAGATCTTTATGAGGCTGCGGATGTTGACGGTGCTGGGCCATTTAGAAAATTTTTTTATATTACCCTTCCACAAATTACAGCAATTTTATCAATTTTATTCATGATTAGATTTATTTGGAACTTCAATAAATTTGAAGATATTTTTTTATTAACTGGCGGCGCTTCAGGTACTTTGACATTGCCAATAAGTGTGTACCAACAAGGATTCGCAGTTTCAAATATTGGCATGGGTTCAGCAGTTTCAATAGTAATCGTATTATTATTAATAACTTTTATGATTATTTATTTTAGATTAATTGGAAAGAAGGTAAATGAAATTTAAATCTTTAATAATAACGTTACTTGCATCATCAATTTTTCTTGCAGTTATTATTTGCATATGGAAAATTATGGCAACTTTGCAAGGTTTAAGTTTTACTAGTCTTAACTTTAATCTAAATCTATTATTATCGCTCGGATTAGTTACAACCTGTGTATTTATTGGAAAAAAGTTTAATCATAACTTAAAAATTTTTATATTATCCTTATTATTCACAATTTTATATACATTTTTAAACGAGAACTCCCCGGTGTGGTTTTCAGTAGGTATTTTTTTACTAATTTTATTTTTTTCAAATAAATTGAAAAAATATGATTTAAAATATTTAAATCAGGACTTTATATCTGAAAAAATTGTGTTTGAGTTTTTATCTTTATTTGCAATAGTATTTTTCGCATTAGTTATATTATTTCCATTTTACATAATGTTTGTTACTAGCTTTAAAACGCAAACAGCTTTATTAATAAACCCGATTGATCTAAGTATTGATTTTTCAAAAAATATTTTTGAGGTATTCAAATCTTACTTCGTTATTTTTAAAACATATGATTTTGGTAGATATATTCTTACAAGTTCGTATGTATCGGTTGGAACTGTTTTAATAACATTATTATTTGCTATCCCCGCAGCGTACGCTGTTGCAAGATTAAATTTCTTTGGCAAGACCTTTCTTTCAACATCAATATTAATAATTTATATGTTTCCAGCAATAGTATTAGTAATTCCTTTATACACTGTTTTTAGTCAACTAGGTTTGAGGAATTCTGTGGAAGGTCTACTAATAGTTTACACAGCAACCACTTTACCAGTAGCTATTTATATGCTTCAAGGATACTTTAAAAGCATTCCTAGAGAAATTGAAGAGGCGGGACTTATAGATGGACAAAATTGGTTTGGAATAATTATTAAAATAATAATTCCTCTTAGTTTACCTGCTATCGCTTCAGTATCTTTATACGTATTTATGATAGCTTGGAATGAATTTTTATTTTCTCTTATGTTTTTGGATAATCCAAAGACATTTACATTATCCAGAGCAATAAATCATTTAACTGGTGATGCCGAAACACCACGGCAATATCTAATGGCTGGATCTGTGGTAGTTACTTTACCAATACTTTTAATTTTTATATATTTTGAAAAATATTTAGTAAGCGGTTTAACAGCTGGGAGTGTTAAAGGTTAATGAATAGCTCAATTAAAGAGGCAAAGAGAACCTTAATAAATAACAGAAGATTAAATTACACTTTACCCACTAATACTAGACTTTATCCAGCCCAATGGAATTGGGACTCAGCTTTTATCGCATTAGGATATTCTAATTTCAATTTAGACTATTCATTTAAAGAGCTTGAAACTCTGATTTCAGGACAATGGGATGACGGAATGATACCGCACATTCTTTTCCATATAAAAGATTTAAATTATACCCCTAACTATAAAGCTTGGAATTGTGGTAAAAAAGTTTCCTCATCTGGAATAACTCAACCACCGATCTTAGCAAGTATTCTAAGGATAATTATTGAGAGACAAAAGTTTTCAAAAAAAGAAATAAAAAAATACCAGCCTTTAATTTTAAAGATTAAAAAATGTTTAGAATGGTTTATTAGATACAGAGATCCTAAACGTACTGGTTTAATTTCCATACTTCACCCATGGGAAAGTGGTTATGATAATTCTCCCTTATGGGACAAACCGATGAGTAAGATCAAAACAGAATTAAATCTTAAATATAAGAGAAAGGATAATAAAATTGTCAACCAAAGCCAAAGACCTTTGAAAATTGATTATGATAGATATGTAACTATTAAAAATCATTTAAAGGAAATGAATTATGATCCAAAAAAACTTTACTTCAAATCAAAATTTAATGTTGTAGATGTTGGATTTAATTCGCTTTTTTTAAAAGCTTTAAAAGACATGGATTTTTTACTTAGATGTATAGATAAAAGAAATTCTTCTATAAAAAAATATATTTTTTTAAGTGAGAGTAAGCTTGTAAAATTATTCAATTCAAAAAAAATGACATTTAAGAATAAAGATATAAGAAATAATAGTTTAGTAGCTATACCTTCAATAACTAATTTTTTTATGCTATTTGCTGATTTAAATAATAATTCAATTAATAGATCACTAATAAAAAGTTTAAAAGAATATAATAAAAATAATAAATATTTTTTTCCTTCAATAAATTCTAAACATAAATCATTCGAGGAAAAACGTTATTGGAGAGGGCCAGTGTGGGTTAATTGTAATTGGATTATATATCAAGGTCTGAAAAATAAAGATAAGAAGTTCGCAGAAACAATAAGAAAAAAGACATTAAATTTAGTCGAAAAAAAAAAATTTCGAGAATATTACAGTTGTAAATCAGGTTTAGGAATGGGTGCTAAAAATTTTTCTTGGACTGCTGCCTTATATCTAGATTTTAAACTTAATAGTTATTGAAATCTGATATATATCTCTAGATATCAAAAAAAATGGAATTTAAAAAATATAATCATAGCAAAGAAGAAAAAAAAATCTCAGATTTTTGGATTAAAAGAGGGTTATTCAAACCAAAAAAAAACAAATCAAATAAAAAATTTTCTATAGTAATTCCTCCACCTAATGTAACTGGTAGGTTACATATGGGGCATGCCCTAAACAATAGTCTACAAGATGTTTTAGTTAGATATAATAGAATGAAGGGCCTCGAAACTCTATGGCAACCAGGAACAGACCATGCTGGAATTGCAACTCAAGCAGTTGTTGAAAATAACCTTTTAAAAGAAGGAATTAAAAAAAATGATTTAGGAAGAGAAAAATTTATTAAAAAAATATGGGATTGGAAAGAGGAGTCTGGTGGAATAATTTTAGATCAACTTAAGAAATTAGGTTGCTCGTGTGATTGGTCAAGAACGAGGTTCACCATGGATAAGGATCTTTCTAAAGCCGTAATTAAAGTTTTTGTTGATCTCTATAAAAATAAGCTAATTTATAAGGACAAAAAATTAGTCAACTGGGATACCAAACTTCAAACTGCTATTTCTGACTTAGAAGTAAACCAAAAAGATGTTCAATCTCAATTGTACTACATTGATTATAAGATAGAAAACTCAGATAAAAAAATCACTATTGCCACCACCAGACCAGAAACAATGATGGGAGATACAGCGGTTGCTGTAAACCCAAAGGATGAAAGATATATTGATTTAGTCGGAAAAAATGTTCTTATTCCAATAGTTAATAGGACTGTCAAAATTATTTCTGACAATTACGCTGATCCTGAACAAGGTTCGGGAGCAGTAAAAATTACACCAGCCCATGATTTTAATGACTATGAGGTAGGCAAGAGAAATAAATTAGAAATAATAAATATTTTTGAAAAGAATGGTAATATAAATAAAAATGGGATTAAAGATTTTCATGGTTTAGACAGATTTGAAGCAAGAAAACTTATAATTAAAAAATTAAAGGACAAAGGTTCTCTTGTAAAAATTGAAAATATTAAAAATAAAGTTCCATATGGAGATAGATCAAACACTATAATCGAACCCCTCCTAACAGAGCAATGGTTTGTTGATGCAAAAAAATTATCCAAAAAACCAATTAAGATAGTTAAAGAGGGTAAAACTACTTTTTTTCCGAGCAACTGGTCAAAAACATTTTTTCAGTGGATGAATGATATTGAGCCTTGGTGTATATCTCGACAAATTTGGTGGGGTCATAGAATACCTGCTTGGTATGATGAAAATGGAAATATTTTTGTAGCTGAAAGTGAAAAAGATGCAGTAAAACTAGCAAAGAAAAAAAATAAAAATAAACAATTTAAATTAAGACAGGAAACAGATGTTTTAGATACTTGGTTTTCATCAGCTCTATGGCCTTTTGCGACTCTTGGATGGCCAAAGAAAACTGAAGAACTTAATAAATTTTATCCAACTTCAGTTCTTGTTACTGGTTTTGATATAATTTTCTTTTGGGTAGCAAGGATGTTGATGATGGGCAATTATTTTAGAAAAAATACACCTTTTCATAAAGTATATGTTCATGCCTTGGTAAGAGATGAAAAGGGGCAGAAAATGTCAAAGTCAAAAGGTAATGTAATCGATCCATTAGATTTAATAAATGAATATGGAGCAGATAGTTTAAGGTTTACTTTAATTTCGATGGCCTCTCCAGGACGAGATGTAAAATTATCAAAAGATAGGGTTACTGGAAATAGAAACTTTATAACAAAAATTTGGAGCGCTAATAATTTTTTAAAACTTAATAATTGTAAATTAGATAAAAAGATAAATTTGACCTCAATTAAACTTCCAATAAACCATTGGATTTACAACGAATTTATAAAAACACAAAATTTAATCACAAAAAACATTGAAATATTTAGGTTCGATGAGGCTGCTAGGTATGCATATCAATTTGTTTGGCATTCTTATTGCGATTGGTATTTAGAGTTCTTAAAACCTATTTTTAATTCAAAAAATAAAAACGAAATTAAAGAAGCTAAAGCTTTCTCATCATTTATGATGGCAAATATACTTAGAATTCTTCATCCTTTTATCCCTTTTTTCACTGAGAACTTGTGGTCTTTAAATGCTTATAAAAAAATTTTCAAAAATCATTTAATCAGTTCTAGTTGGCCAGATTTTAAGATAATTAATAAATTTAGCAAAAATCAAAATAATATAAATGATTTAATTGAAATAATTTCTAACATTAGATCTACTAAAGCAGAGTTAAAAATTACGCCAAAATTATATTGTGACATATTTTTTGATTATAAATCAGGGAAATTAAAGAAACTAATAAATAGAAATATAAATTTGATGAAACAGGTTGGTAGAGTAAATAATGTCCTTACAACAAAGATAAGAGATAAAAATTCAATAGATATCTTAGTTCTTAAGGAAAAACTTTCATTAAAATTTAATGAAGATGTAAATTTAGGATCTCAAAAAGAGAGAATTTTACAAAAAATTGAGACAATTAATAAACAAATAACTAGTTTAAATAATAAGCTTAAAAATAAGGCTTATGTGACAAATGCACCTAAAGAAATAGTACAAAATGATAAAAATTTAGTTAAAGAATTAACTATTGAAGATGAAAAATTAAGAAGTATTGTATCTAGTATTAATTAAATGTCTAAAATTGATAAAAAAAAACTACCAAGTCGTCATACTTCATTAGGCCCAGATAGAGCTCCTCATAGATCTTTTTACTATGCAATGGGAGAAACTGAACAGGATGTGGCGAAGCCGTTTGTAGGAGTAGTATCCACTTGGAACGAAGCTGCACCTTGCAATACAGCTTTAATGCGACAGGCACAGTCTGTAAAAAAAGGAGTAAAACAATCTGGTGGAACTCCAAGAGAATTTTGTACGATAACCGTAACAGATGGTATTGCCATGGGTCATGAGGGAATGAAATCATCTTTAATTTCAAGAGAAGTCATAGCTGATTCAGCTGAACTGACAGTTAGAGGACATTGTTATGATGCATTAGTTGGTATTGCTGGATGTGATAAATCTCTTCCAGGCTTGATGATGTCTATGTTGAGATTGAATGTTCCTAGTGTGTTCATTTATGGTGGATCAATTTTGCCAGGAAAATTTAAAGGAAAAGACGTTACCGTTGTAGATGTGTTTGAAGCAGTAGGCAAACATTCCTCAGGTAAAATGTCCTCTGAAGAATTAAGAGAATTAGAATTAGTAGCTTGTCCAAGTGCTGGGGCTTGCGGAGGTCAATTTACAGCCAACACAATGGCGTGTGTATCGGAGGCAATAGGATTGGCTTTACCTTATTCAGCTGGTACACCAGCCCCTTATGAGGAAAGAGATAAATATGCTTATGAAAGTGGTCAAGCTGTAATGAATTTATTAGAAAAAAAAATTAAACCAAGAGAAATAGTTACTAAAAAATCTTTAGAAAATGCAGCAACAATTGTGGCTGCAACTGGAGGCTCTACTAATGCAGCCCTTCATTTACCTGCACTAGCTAATGAGATAGGAGTAAAATTTGATTTAATGGACGTTGCAAAAATATTTAAAAAAACTCCTTATCTTGCTGATTTAAAACCTGGAGGAAAATACGTTGCAAAAGACATGTGGGAAGCTGGCGGCGTTCCCATGTTATTAAAAACTCTATATGACGGAGGATATATTCATGGCGAATGTATGACAGTTACAGGTAAAACCATGAAAGAAAATTTAGCCAATATTAAGTTTAATACTAATCAAAAAGTTTTAAGAGAATTTAATAACCCCCTTTCTCCAGATGGTGGAGTTGTTGGATTAAAAGGTAATTTAGCTCCAGACGGAGCAATCGTAAAAATTGCAGGATTAAAAAAATTACAATTTACTGGTAAGGCAAGATGTTTTGATAATGAAGAAGATGCAATGAAAGCAGTACAGACAAAAAAATATAAGGACGGTGACGTAATAATAATCAGATACGAAGGTCCAAAAGGCGGACCAGGAATGAGGGAAATGCTCTCAACAACTGGAGCTATTTACGGACAAGGTAAGGGTGAAAAAGTTGCACTTATAACTGATGGAAGGTTTTCAGGAGCTACTAGAGGTTTCTGTGTTGGTCACGTTGGTCCAGAGGCTGCAATGGGGGGGCCAATTGCACTCCTTAAAAATGGAGATGTTATAGATATAGACGCAAAAAAAGGTTCAATTAATGTTAGACTTACTAGCGCACAATTAAAAGCAAGAAGAAAAAAATGGAAAGAAAAAAAATCAAGTTTTGGATCGGGAACAATTTGGAAATATGCTCAAACAGTAGGACCTGCCTATCTCGGGGCTCCAACACACCCAGGTAAGAAAAAAGAAGTTAAAGAATATTCAAAAATTTAATGAAAATACGTCCAGTAATTTTATGTGGCGGGTCTGGTACAAGACTATGGTCTGATAAAAAACATCATCAACCAAAGCAGTTTATTGATTTTGGAAACTGGACATTATTCGGAAAAACTTTGGAGAGGATAAAAAATTCAATATTTGATTATCCAATAATAAGCACTAATAAAAAATACATAATTGAAATTAAAAAACATTTAAGGTTAAAAAGTTTTAAGAAGTATAAAATTATTCTTGAACCAGCTAAAAGAAATACTGCTCCTGCCATACTCAGTTCAGCATTGATAAAAGAAATACCTGAGAACCAGCCCTTAATTTTTTTAACATCAGATCATTTAATTGAGAAAACAAAACTGTTTAACAAATCTATTAAACAATACCAAAAATACTTGACAGATAAAAATATCTTTATATTTGGCATTAAACCCTCTAATCCTTCATCTGAGTTCGGCTATTTTTTATCAAAACGAATGAGAAATAATTATAAGGTTATCAAATTTATTGAAAAACCAAGTTTAGCAAAAGCAAAAAAAATCATCAAAAGAAATGCTTATTGGAATTCAGGAATGTTTTTTCTAACAAAAAAATCAATAATTAATAACTTCAAAAAGCACCAAAAAAAAAATTTTAATCATTGTTTAAATTCTGTAAATAAATCAAAATTTAAAAATAATATTTATCATCTTAATAAAAAAGACTTTTTAAAATGTAAGACAATTTCTTTTGATTACGCAATTTTGGAGAAATCAAAAGATATAAATGCTATAAACTTAAATATACCTTGGTCTGACCTAGGTAGCTGGAAAGAAATTTGTAAAGTCTATGATAAATTAAAAACAAAATATCAAAAAAAGAAAAATATTTTTTATAGACCTTGGGGCAGATATACAAACCTGTATAGTGGTAAAAATTTTTTAATTAAAGAACTTTATGTAAAACCTAAAGGGGTTTTAAGTCTTCAAAAACATTTTCATCGTTCTGAACATTGGGTCATAACTCAAGGAACTCCAAAAATTACACTAAATAAAAAGAAATTTATTCTAAGACCTAATGAAACTATTTATATACCTGTAAAATCTGTACATAGAATTGAAAATCCCTATAAAAAACCAGTAAAAATTATCGAAGCTCAATTAGGTTCGATTTTAAAAGAAACTGATATAGTAAGATACCAAGATATTTATGGTAGAATTAAATAATTTCTATTTCAATTGGTGTGTGATCAGATGGTTTTTCTTTAGATCTTGGTTTTTTATTTATATGAATTGATTTAATATTTTCAACCAGACTATTTGAAATTAAAAAATGATCTATTCTCATACCATAATTTTTTTGCCACGATCCAGCAAAGTAGTCCCAAAAAGTGTATTCTTGTTTAGTTTTATTTTTAAATCGATACACATCTTTAAAACCTAAATTAATAAGTTCTCTATATTTTTTTCTTATTTCTAATCTACCTAAAGCATCATCCTCATATCTTTTAAAGTCATGCACATCTATTTCTTCAGGAATAATATTAAAATCGCCAGCAATAATAATATTTGAATTTTTCTGAATTTTTTTTTTAACATTTGATATAAAATTTTTTAACCATCTTTTCTTATATTCGTATTTTTCTGTATCTACAGGATTTCCATTAGGAACATAAATGTTTATTAGTTGTATCACCTTTTTTTTTAATTTTAACTCTGCAGTAATAATTCGTGATTGATTTAAATCATCTTTAATAAAGTTATTATTAGCATTATCTAATTCATATTTAGAAATAATAGCAACACCATTATAACTTTTTTGACCGAATACATATGATATGTATCCTAAATTTTTAAATTCATCATTTGGGAAATTTTCGTTTTGAGTTTTAATCTCTTGTAGCATGAGAACATCAGGCTCAGAGTCTTTAATATAATGTTTAATATTTTCTATTCTTGCTCTTACAGAGTTGACGTTCCAAGATATAATTTTCATTAAACAGAAAAAGAAAGGCCACAACCGCATGAGGCAGAGGCTTTAGGATTATTTATAACAAAAGACTCTCCAATTAGTTCTTTCTTAAAATCTACTGTAGAGCCAGCTATTATATCAAGAGAGTTTTTGTCGATAATTGTTTTACTAAATAAAATATCATCCTTGTCAATTTTGTCATCAAAGCTAAAATTATATTTGTATCCTGAACAACCTCCACCTTTTACTTCAATTCTAAAATATTTTTTTTCTTCACTTTTAGTGATTTTTTCTATCTGGATTTTTGCTTTATGTGTAAATTCTAATTTTTTTTCCATAATTATCTAGTATATAACTATATAATTAGCATGCAAAAAAATTCAATCGAATCATTATCAAAATTAGCAGTGCCATTGAAATCAAAAGGGAGGATTTTTAAAGAAAAAAAAGCAAAATTGAGATCAGATTTTCAAAGAGATAGAGATAGGATAATTCATTCAACTGCTTTTCGAAGACTAAAACATAAAACGCAAGTTTTTGTAAATACCTCAAGTGATCATTTTAGAACTAGAATTACCCATTCTCTAGAAGTTGCACAAATAGCTCGAACTTTGTCAAAATCATTTAATTTAAATGAGGACTTATGTGAAACTATAAGTTTAGCTCACGATTTGGGTCACACCCCATTTGGTCACGCTGGAGAAGAAGAATTAAATAATTGCATGAAAATATTTGGCGGTTTTGATCACAACATTCAAACATTAAGAACAATTTTATTTTTAGAAAATAGATACTATGAATTTAAAGGATTAAATTTAACGTTAGAAACATTGGATGGGTTATTAAAGCATAATGGCCCAATCAAAAATATTAGAAAATATAAAAATATTTTAGGATTTAACTATTTTAGAAATAAAATTAATTATTCATTAAGCCCATCTTTAGAAGCACAGATTGCTTCAATATCAGATGATGTTGCTTATAATAGTCACGATCTTGAGGATGGCTTAAAATCAAATCTATTTAATATCAAAAATCTAGAAGACATACCAATACTTAGAAAAATAATTCAAAAACACAAACGAAAGGAGAAAAAGTATTCTATTGATTTAATTATAAGGCAAATAATTAGAGAAATAATCAATGAAATGGTCATTGATATTATCAATACAACAAAAAAAAATATTATAAAATATAAAATTAAAAATTTAACAGATGTCTATAATTGCAGATATCCAATAGTAACTTTCTCCAAAAAAATGAAAATATTTGATAAAAAAATTAAAAGTTTTTTGAGAAAAAAAATGTATTATCACAAAGATGTAAAGGCGAACACCAATAAAGGAAAAAGAGTTATTAAAAGATTATTTTTAACTATAA
>CACJPW010000005.1 GCA_902595375.1 uncultured Pelagibacteraceae bacterium
GGTTTAGGATTATTTGGTGTTGCCGTCGCTCTAGGAGCACAAGATTTATTTAAAAATTTAATCTCAGGCATATTAGTTCTTGTTGAAAAAAGATTTAAAGTTGGAGACTGGATATATGTAGAAGATGTAATTGAAGGCACAGTTGAGTCAATAGGTTTTAGATCTACAGTTGTCAGGAGGTTTGATAAATCTTTAGCTACTATTCCTAACTTTCAGTTTGCAGAAAAAGCAGTAATAAATAACTCACTAATAACTAATAGAAGGATTAATTGGATTATAGGTTTAGAGTATAGAACAACAAGCAAACAGTTAACAGATATTAAACAACAAATAGAGGATTTTATAAAAAGTAGTGAATTATTTTCAAAATCAGAAAATACTATGCTATCAGTGAAGATCGATCAATTTGCTGCAAGCTCAATAGATATTAAATTAATATGTTTTACTAAAACAACAAAATACTTAGAGTGGATGAAAGTAAAAGACCTTTTGGCAGTAGAGATAAAAAATATAGTAGAAAAAAATAATGCTTCTTTTGCTTTCCCAAGCACATCAGTTTATGTGGAGAAAAATTAATGAAATCAGTTTTAATTTTATTTGACAATGTGGTGAGCCTTTACATATGGATATTAATAATTCATGTAATATTTAGCTGGTTAGTTGCTTTTAATGTTTTAAATACAGGCAATAGATTTGTCTATTCTGTTTTAGATATTTCTTACAAACTTACATCACCTCCTTTAAATTTCATCAGAAAATTTCTACCTAATTTAGGCTCTATTGATATTTCGCCAGTTATTCTAATTTTAGGTTTAATGTTTTTCAGAAATTTAGTTTTTGAAATGCTTGCACCAGGATTATTTTTAAGATGATTATTGATGGTAAAAAAGAGGCAGAAATTATTCGAAATGAGATTAAAAAGGAAATTTCAGTTTTAAAAATGAAAAATAATAAGATACCTAGTTTAGCAGTAATTTTGATAGGGGATTATGTTCCAAGCCAAATATATGTTAAAAATAAAGAAAAAAATGCTAAAGAAGTTGGGATAAATTCCCAAATTATTAAATATCCAAAAACTGTGAGTGAAAAAGAAGTTTTGAATAAAATTGAAGAATTAAACAAAAATATAAATATGTCTGGTATATTGGTTCAGCTCCCATTACCCAATCAAATAAGTAAAGAAAAAATTATAAATGCTATACATCCATCAAAAGATGTTGATGGATTCCATCCCGTTAATGTTGGAAATCTCTCTTCAGGTTACGAATCAATTATTCCTTGCACCCCATTAGGATGTTTATTATTAATTAAAAAGATTGAGCCAAATCTATCAGGAAAGCATGCTGTTATTATTGGAAGATCTAATTTAAACGGCAAACCTATGGCGCAATTATTATTAAAAGAAAACTGCACAGTAACAATTGTTCATTCGAAAACAAATAATTTACAAAGTGAATGTCTTAAAGCAGATATTCTTGTTGCAGCCGCTGGAGTTCCTAATTTAGTTAAGAAAGATTGGATAAAAAAAGACGTAATTGTTATTGATGTTGGTATCAATAAAGTAGGAGAAAAAATTATTGGAGACGTAAATTTTGATGAATTAAAAGATAAAGCAAAAGCAATTACGCCTGTTCCTGGTGGTGTGGGTCCGATGACAATAGCTTGTTTGTTAAAAAACACTTTAAAGTGTTTTAAAGCTCATTTGACCTAGACCTTTCAATTTTCAAGTATTTACTGTTTCTAAATCTAATAATGACTGTTGCTACAGCTACAATTAAAATAGCCAAAGATATGTATATGAGATTAGCAGGGTCGCTTTCTTTATCCTGTAAAATGATAAATCGCGCTAGCGCTGTTATAGCTATTATTAGAGGGTAAGTTATTCTAACAGACTGAGTTTCCCAATAAGAGCGCACTAATCCAATAACCTCAATATAAATAAACATCAAAAGCAAATCTGCTAAAGTAATATCTCTATTTTCGTACATCTCTCTCATTTCAAGAAAGAAAGCAATTATGGTTGACACAAGAACAACTATCACTGCCACAAGTTGAATGTTTCGAATCGAACTATTCATTTAATTATAATCTATCAAAAATTTAACCTTTGTTTAACTGTTTAGAGTGATATTTTATAAAATCCTCTACTTTTTTTTTATTAAATGTTTTATTTTCTTCAAATGATACTTTTTTCATAGAATAAGCTTTGTTTTTTGTCCTTCTGGATAAAATAGTAATATTTCCCTTATATAAACCTAAAATTATATCACCTGAAACTTTGCTTTTATTCTTATCAATTATTTTTTGTAATTTTAATCTCTTTTTAGAAAACCAATATCCGTTATAAACAAGCTCCGCATATTTTGGCATTATCCTCTCTTTTTCATGAGCAGTTTTTTTGTCAAGTGTAACAGATTCCATTGCTCTATGAGCAGCATATAGCAATGTTCCACCTGGAGTTTCATAAACACCCCTAGATTTTATTCCAATAAATCTGTTTTCAACCAGATCAACTCTACCAATACCGTTTTTACCAGCCAGAGAATTTAATTTTTGTAAAATTTTCTCAGGACTTAATTTTTTTCCATTAATGGATACCGGGTCACTATTTTTGAAAGTTATTTTGACTCTAGATATTTTATCTGGCGCTTTTTTTGGCGATTTAGTTCTTTGAAAAATAAATTCTGGTGCAGAATTTTTTGGGTCTTCTAAAATTTTACCTTCAGTGGAGGTGTGAAAAACATTATCATCTACAGAAAATGGAGGCGCACCTTTTCTATCTTTTGGGATACTAATTTTATTTTTTTTTGCGTATTTAATTAGATCTGCTCTCGACTCTAATTTCCATTCTCTCCAAGGCGCAATTACTTTAATTTTTTTTCCACCAAAAAAGGAGTATCCAAGTTCGAATCTTACTTGATCATTTCCTTTTCCTGTCGCTCCATGAGAAACTGCAAATGCTTTGTATTTTTTAGCTATTGCGATTTGTCTTTTAGCTATCAAAGGTCTCGCTATAGATGTACCAAGCAAATATACACCCTCGTAGACTGCATGGGCTCTGACCATAGGAAAAATATATTCTTTAATAAAAACATTTCTTAGATCTTCGATAATTATATTTTTTACGCCCAACTTTTTAGCGTTTCTAATAATTTTCTTTTTATCCAATATCTGGCCAATATCTGATGTATAAGCTATTACTTCAGCTTTATAATTTTCTTGTAACCATCTTAAAATTATTGAAGTATCTAATCCGCCAGAATAGGCTAGTACAATTTTTTTCATCTAGCTGCAGGTTTTTTTTGCAGTATTATACGCTTTAGTAAATCCCATCATGGAATAATGATCAGTTGTTTCTGCACCTTTCATAGTTCTAGCTTTTACGATTATACTAGTTGCTCTTTTCATAAGCTTGATAAATTTTTTTTCCTCTTGATCATCCAAAAGCCAAGCAAAATTTTTCTGAGAGAAGAAAGAGTATCTTCTTTTACCTGAAGTGGCAGTTACACTTGAAGTTTTGTAATCGTGGCCACTCGTTAAACTAACTTCATCTTTGATTTCTTCTGTAGGTCTGAACGTTACAAATAATTTTGATACATCTCTCTTTACTGCTGCTGGTGCTCTCTTAATTGGAACCGTTTGAGCAAAACAAATTTTTCCTTTATTCGTCTCAGCAACGAAGCTTTCCCAATTTTTATATTTTCCAGTAGATCTTGGAGTAACAGCTAAAGCGTTAAAAGAATACATAATCAAAATAAACATTATAAAAATTTTTTTCATAAACATAATTTATTTTTATACTAAAAAATATCTATTTCAATGCTTTGAATTAAGGAGATGGATTCGGATTATTATTATGAATATCATCAATTCTCTTTAAAATTTCATCTGACAATTCAATATTTACACTACCTATATTTTCTTTTAATTGTTCCATAGTTGTTGCTCCAATAATATTACTAGTAACAAATGGCCTTGTATTCACAAATGCCTGAGCTAGTTGAGCCATAGTCATGTTGTATTCTTTTGCTAAATTAAAATATTCGTCATAAGCTTTCATTGCTAATGGATTCAAATGTCTTTCCCAACCCTTGAACAAAGCCTGTCTTGAATTTTTCGGCATTTTACCATTTCTATATTTTCCTGATAAAGCTCCTGTTGCTAAGGGATAGTAAACTAATAGACCACACTTTTCTCTAATTGAAATTTCAGACATTCCTATCTCATAAGTCCTGTTCACCAAGTTGTAAGGATTTTGAACGGACATCATTCTGGGTAAATGTTTATTTTTTGAAAGTTCTATATATCTTGATAAACCATAAGGAGTTTCATTAGACAGACCTACATATCTTATCTTTCCATTTTTGATAAATTTTTTTAAAGCCTCCAATACACTTTCAAAGCTGTTCCAGTCACCTTCCTGATTATCAACAGTATAATCTCTCTTACCAAAAAAATTTGTTGATCTTTCAGGCCAATGCAACTGGTATAAATCAATATAATCGGTTTTAAGCCTTTTAAGGCTTCCATCAATTGCTTCCCCGATTTTTTTTTCATCAAAATTATTTCCACCTCCTCTTATCCAATTACAACCAGGGCCCGCAACTTTTGAGGCTAAAATTATCTTTTCTCTATTTTTTCTTTTTTCAAACCAATTACCAATCATTACTTCAGTTTTTCCGTAGGAGTCTGAGTTTGGAGGAACCGAATACAATTCTGCAGTATCAAAAAAATTTATCCCTTTAGAAAGAGAGTAGTCCATCTGCTCAAAAGCATCTTTCTCTGTATTTTGAGTCCCCCATGTCATAGTTCCGAGGCATATCAAACTTACGTCTATGTCAGTTGTACCTAATTTTTTAAATTTCATAAAATGCAATATTTATAATAGTTTTTTAGGTCAATTTTTGCCTATTGAAAAGTGTTTAAAAAAACTTATATATTTGGTTATGGAATTAAATAAACAAACTTCTACCGTAAGATCATCTGCTTCTGACGCTATTATAGATCAGGGATTGAGGTCATATATGCTTAAAGTCTATAACTATATGGCTTCAGGTGTATTACTAACCGGTTTTGTGGCTTTGCTATTTTTTAAGATGTCGGTAGTTACCTCTGCTGAAGGTCAGATTATAGGATTAACAAACTTCGGAAATACGATTTATGCTTCAGGATTAAAATGGGTAATAATGCTAGCCCCACTTGCGATTGTATTTTATATGAGTTTTGGAATTGCAAAAATGTCTGCAACTAAAGCTCAAACAACTTTTTGGATATTCGCAGCTTTAATGGGAGCATCGCTTTCTTCAATTTTTCTTATTTATACCGGAGCAAGTATTACCAGAGTATTTTTTATCACAGCTGGTACATTCGGGGCTATGAGTATATACGGTTACACAACGAAAAAGGATTTAACAAAGTTAGGTTCATTTTTAATGATGGGACTTTTCGGAATAATTATTGCATCATTAGTTAATATTTTCATGAAATCAACAATGATGTATTTTGTAATATCAATTATAGGTGTATTAGTTTTTGTTGGTTTAACTGCTTATGATACTCAGAAGATTAAAAACATGTATTTAGTAAGCGATAGCGGTGAACTAATTGGAAAAAAGGCTGTGATGGGCGCATTAACGCTATACTTAGACTTTATAAATCTATTTATAATGCTTTTAAGGCTTTTTGGTCAAAGAAGATAATTATTTAATTAATTTTAATTTATTCCAGCTCGTTTTATTAATCAATGAGCTAAGATTTTCAGACTTGTTTAAGACCATTCCGTTTTTATCCTTTAGAAAATACTTTTCATTAAAATATTGGGGCTTTAAACTTTTTGTTATTCTTAAAACTGGTTTGTCAGAAGCTCTCTGGTAAACATCAAAAGAAACTTCTTTGGTGCAAGATGACAAGGAGTAATCTTTCCAAGATCCATTAGATACCATTTTTGCGTACAAATTTAAGATGCACTGAAGCTCTTTTTTTATAAAAAAAACATCTTTATAATTATTTATATAATTATTATTTATTATTAGTCTCATTTTTTTCATATTTTATGACTTTTAATTAAAGGAACTTGTAGTGCAGTATATATAAATGTAATTGGCAAAATACCCCACACTTTAAAATTAACCCAAGTGGCCTCTGGTTGTGTTCTCCATACTATTTCATTTAACAAAGCTAAAAAAATGAAAAAATAAGCCCACCTAAAGTTTAATTTATCCCAACCAATTTCACTTAACTGAAAAGCACTTTGTAAAAAAAATTTAAGAAAATTTTTTTGAAAAAAAATTTTACTAATAATTAATATTAATGCAAAAATTATATTTACTATTGTCGGTTTCATATAAATAAATATTGGATTATTAAAGTATAAAGTTAAACCACCAAATATTGTAATGATGACTCCTCCTAAAAGTGGAATATAGGGAATTTTCTTCTCAACGAAATACATAACTATAACAGCTATTATAGTGGCAACAATCAATGGAGGAATAGCTATGATTAGATTTTCTCCACTTTTATTATATATTATGAAAAAAATTAGTAGAGGTCCAAAGTCAGTAATAAATTTCAAAAGTGACTTATTCACAAATAATAGATTAACATATAATAAACTTTAAACAAATTAGATATTGATTTTAACGTAAAAATTACTAACTATGAGTCATGGCAATAAGCAATAAAGCAAAGTTCTCAATCGGTGAGGTTGTGAAACATAGACATTTTGACTTCAGAGGCGTTATTTACGATGTTGATTTTGAATTTAATAATTCCGAGGAATGGTATCAATCAATTCCTAAAGAAGTAAGACCGAGAAAAGATCAACCATTTTATCATTTGTTAGCTGAAAGCAATGAGGTAACTTACGAGGCATACGTTTCTGAGCAAAACCTTCTATTAGATAATTCAAATGAACCTCTTAAACATCCTCTTATCGAGGAGATTTTTTCTGGAAAAAAAGGGTCAAGTTACCTAAAAATATCCAATTAATCACTGGTCGCCCAAAATTTAACATTTTTTCCTCAAATCTGTGACATACAGATAACCTAATATTTTAAAGTTATAGCCCAATTAGGAAAAAATTCTTATTTACTCCCTCCCTTTCTTAGTTGGGCTCAAAATGGAACTTCACAAAAAAATATTATTATAGTAGATAAAAACCTATGATTAAATTTTTTTCTAATAGCAATATATTTTTTTGGATTGAAAAATTAACAAATTTTATCAATTCAATATTTTTTATAGTCCTTTTAGTTGCAATAAGTTTTGCATTAATCTTATCTCCCCCAGATTACTTGCAGGGTGACAGTGTTAGAATTATGTATGTGCATGTACCGGCTGCGTGGATAGGTCTAGCATCTTTTTTTTGTATTGCTTTGCTATCCTTAGTAAATTTTATATTTAAAATTAAAAATTTTAATTTGATTTCTAAAAGTATAGCACCGATTGGTTTGGTGTTTACCTGTCTTGCAATTATTACAGGTTCCTTATGGGGACAACCAACTTGGGGAACATTTTGGGTTTGGGATGCAAGGATTACATCCATGTTAATACTTGCTATATTTTATATAATTTTCATATTAAGCTATAAGTTAATTTCTGATCAAAAAAAAGCTGATAAAATTTCTAGTTTTGTAGCCATAATTGGATCAATTAATTTACCAATTATTAAGTACTCAGTTGATTGGTGGAATACCCTTCATCAACCTGCAAGTATTAAAATTCTCGGCGCAAGTTCAATACATTCATCAATGTTAGTGCCTTTATTTCTAATGTTTTTTGTGTTGATACTGTATTGTGCGTTAATTTTTCTAATGAAATATAAGACAGAAATCATTAGAATAAAGAAAAAAAATTTAAAAAGATTATGATTTCAAATTTATTTTCAATGGGCAATTATGGATTTTTCGTTTGGTCGTCATTTTTTACCACTCTTTTAGTTTGCGCAATATTTTATATCAGAACTCGTAAGACACTAAAAAAATACGAAAAAGAGTTCGCTAAAGAAATAGAAGATCTCTCAGTAGAGCAAAAGAAGGTAATTTTAGAAAATTCAAAAATTGCTTCCCAGGTTTTATCTTCCTATAATAAATCAATCTAAAGCATTTAATGCTAACTAAAAAAGTCAAAAAAAGAGTTTCTCTTTTATCCTTAGTTCTTATTCTATCTGTAATTTCGATTTTTTTAATTCTTAGGTCTTTAACAAGCAACATTTTATATTTTCAGTCGCCCACTGATATAAAAAATAATAATGATATAAATTTTAATAAAAAAATGAGAGTCGGGGGAATGGTTAAAAAAAATTCTATTACAATTAACGACAAAGAGATAAAATTCATAATAACCGATTTTGACAACGAATTAAAAGTTAGTTATAGCGGCACTGTTCCCAATTTATTTTCTGAAGAAAAAGGTGTAGTTGCTGAGGGAAGACTACAGGATAAAAAATTTTTTGTTGCTGATAGAATTTTGGCAAAGCATGATGAAAATTATATGCCACCAGAACTGAAAGAAATAATTAAAAAAGATGTTAAGTAATCTAGGAAATTTCTTATTATTTTTAAATATTCTTTTAAGTTTCACTGTAATTTATTTTTCATTAGCGAGTTTAAAATCAGCGGAGAAAATAATTTTTAGAAAAATTTACAACATCAGTTTGGCCCAAAGCACGATAGTTCTAGTTTGTTTTTTTACTTTAATTGCTGCTTATATTACTTCTGACTTTTCACTAATTAATGTTTATCAAAACTCACACTCTACAAAGCCAACCTTTTATAAAATCTCTGGGACTTGGGGTAACCACGAGGGGAGCCTACTATTATGGGTAATTATTTTAACAATATTTTCATTTCTGTTTTTAATAATTAATAAAAATCATTCAAAAAATTACAGACTATATACGTTGATTGTACAAAATATTTTGATTTTAGGATTTTTATTTTTTATATTAATCAACTCAAATCCATTTTTATCTATTTCACCAGTTCCCAAAGAGGGACTTGGTTTAAATCCAATTCTGCAAGACCCGGCATTAGCAATTCACCCGCCATTACTTTATTTAGGATTTGTTGGATCCTCAATTTATTTTTCTGCTGCTATTGCATCTTTACTTACAAATTATTCTGAAAGAGCATTTGCAAAATCAATAAAAAACTGGATTTTAGTTTCTTGGATTTTTCAAACTTTGGGAATTACTGTCGGATCTATATGGGCATATTACGAGTTAGGATGGGGAGGATTTTGGTTTTGGGACCCGGTTGAAAATGCATCTTTATTACCTTGGTTTGCTATGACCGCTCTATTTCACTCAGTAGTAGTTTTAGAAAAAAGAAATTTGTTATATTTTTGGGTAATTATTCTTTGTTTAATAACTTTTACCTTAAGTGTTACCGGAACTTTTTTGGTTAGATCTGGTATATTAAATTCAGTTCATACTTTTGCGAGCGACCCTAGCAGAGGGCTTTATATTTTAGCTTTTTTAAGTATTATGATTTTCAGTTCAATCTTTTTGCTGTTTAAAAAATACTATAACAAAGATTATATTATCAATTCCAATAGCAAAGAAACATTCGTTCTAATTAATAATTGGTTTATGATGTTTTATCTACTGACTGTTTTAATAGGTACACTTTATCCAATATTTACAGATGCAATTACTAATAATAAAATTTCAGTTGGCCCCCCATTTTATAATGCAGTCATAATACCGGTAGTAATTGTATTTTTAATTTTTATGGCTGTTGGGCCAAACACAAAGTGGATCAAGAATAGGTTCGTTGATATAAAAAAATATATCTTAATTTTTATTTCCGCTTTGATCATAAACTTTTTGATAGGATATTTTTTTAAAAGTTTAACTATACTTACTAATCTAATAATTATATCTTCATTATTTTTAATAATTTCTTCAACTTTTGATTTAATAAAATCTATAACCGAAGATAGAATAGATTTCGCAAGAATTGTTTCTCATTTATCCTTTGGCTTCCTAATTTTTTTTATTGGTTTAAACCATAACTTTTCTATCGAAAAAGATTTCAATATGAAAGTTGGTGAAACGAAGAACTTTGATAACTATAAAATAGAATTTAAAAAGTTAGAACTTAAAAATTTTAAAAATTATAAATCGATTGTAGGAGATCTGAAGATTAGTGATAATAAATTTGGTGAAGAAAGAACATTAAATCCTGAAATAAGAATTTACGACAGTCCTAAAACTTTGACTTATGAGGCAGCAATTAAAACAAACTTAATTAAAGACTACTATTTGACCATGAGCAATATTGATAGATCAGAATACTATAATATCAAGTTTCAAAAAAAACCATTAATGTTATGGATATGGATATCAGTTTTTGCTTTGACTTTTGGTGGATTTTTAAGAATTTTTAAAAATGCAAAAAATAATTAAAATTATAACAATATCAATATCTACTGCAATAATATTTGTTTTTTATTTAAGTTTAAACAAAGATAATAACTACAATACTGAAAGTCAGATCGGAAAAAAATTAAATTTCGACAAAATTGAGAGCATCGATGAAGATAAATATTTGTACATTAAAGAACTTAAAGGTAAAAATTTTGTATTGATAAATTTTTGGGCTTCTTGGTGCGGTCCTTGTAGAAGTGAACATCCTATGTTGATGAAATTAAAATCTGAGAAAAAACTAAAATTAATTGGAATTAATTTTAAGGATAAAAAAAGCAATGCAAAAATTTTTTTAAAAGAATTAGGTAATCCATATTATTTTATTGGAAAAGATGAAGTAGGGAAATTATCAATTAATTTTGGTGTATATGGAATTCCTGAAAGCATACTTGTTGACGAACAGTTAACTATTTTACAAAAATTTATCGGTCCTTTAGATAATCAAGATTTAGATGATATATTAAAGAAAATTAATAAAGTATGAAATTAAAAATTTTAATAATTATTTTTATATTTAAATTATCCATTTTGAAATCTGCAGAAAATATTGTGGAGCCAAATCATATTCACAAAAACCTTAGGTGTCTAGTTTGCCAAGGACAATCGATTTCCGACTCAAATTCAGATTTTGCTCAGACAGTAAAGTTAGTTGTGAAAGATTTGATTGAACAGGGTAAATCAGAGGAGGAGATTTACTCATTCATGGCGGAAAAATACGGAGATTGGATCGTTTACAAACCTCAACTCAATAAAGAAAACTTTTTACTTTGGTTTTTGCCTTACTTCATTTTATCATTCGGAGGGTTTATTATTTTCCGTCTATTGAAAAAAAAAACGCAAAAAACGTAAAAGTAACCTGTACATATTAAGTATTTAATTGTATTTTTTAAATATGAGAAAATTTTTTTTAATATATTTAATTTTAATATTTTTACCTGTATTAAGTTTATTTGCAGATGAGAGTAACAGTGAAGTATCTTTTTACACTGGAACTTTTGATGTTATAGATAAAGAGGGTGATGACCAAACGAGTTTATTTGGAGTTGAGCATAAAAATCCTGATTTATTTAGAGACACTTTTTTGGGAAAATTCAAGCCGATAACTGGAGGATTTATTACAGGAGATAGTTCAATTTATCTTTACACTGGTATTGAAGGCCAGTATGGACTTGGACCTCTAAAAATCTTGCCAAGTTTTTCTCCCGGCTACTATGAAAAAGGAGATGGAAAGGATTTAGGTAGTGTATTTGAATTCAAAAGTGAAATTAAATTTGGGCTAGATGTTTTTGATAATTCAAAATTAAGTTATAGCTACAGCCATATATCTAACAATGATTGGGGCGACAGCAACCCTGGAACAGATAATCAACAAATTACTTTCTCAAGAAACTTTTAATAACAATGACTTTAAATGATTGTTATAATTTTGATGATTTTAGAAAATTAGCAAAAAAAAAACTACC
Source organism: uncultured Pelagibacteraceae bacterium (assembly GCA_902595375.1). Classification (GTDB taxonomy): domain Bacteria; phylum Pseudomonadota; class Alphaproteobacteria; order Pelagibacterales; family Pelagibacteraceae; genus Pelagilacustribacter. The sequence goes on from CACJPW010000005.1 coordinate 11,896, forward strand.
AGCTCCCATATTTCATTATATAGATGGAGGCGCAGATGATGAAACAACATTAAAAAGAAACACCGAGTCTTTTTTAAAATGTGATTTAGTTCCAAATATATTGGCTAGTGTTGGAGAACCAGATTTGTCCACAAATGTTTTTGGACAAAATATAGATATGCCAATTTTTTTGTCCCCAACAGCAATGCAAAGACTTTATCATCATGATGGAGACAAAGCTTCAGCTAGAGCAGCAGAAAAATTCGGAACTTTTTATAGCATGTCAACAATGGCAACTTCATCTATTGAGGAAATTGCAAATATTTCTGGAGGACCAAAATTATTTCAATTGTATATTCATAAGGACCAAGGATTAACTGATAATCTAATCGACCGATGCAAAAGTTCAGGATTTAAAGCTATGTGCCTAACTGTAGATACAGTTGTAGCAGGTAACAGAGAAAGGGATCATAGATGGGGTTTCACAACTCCGCCAAAATTAACTTTAAAAAGTCTTTTAAGTTTCGCTACTCACCCTAAATGGGCTTATAATTACTTAACTCATGAAAAGTTTCAATTAGCTAATGTTTCTCATTGGACTAAAAAGGGATCAAGTATAGCTAAAGGGGTAATGGATTACATAAATGAACAATATGATCCAGCAATGAGCTGGAAGGATGCAGAATACGTTATAAAAAAATGGGGAGGACCATTTGCTCTAAAAGGTGTGATGTCAGTTGAAGATGCTAAGAGAGCAGTACAAGTTGGTGCTTCTGCGATAATGCTTTCAAATCATGGAGGCAGACAGCTTGATGGATCTAGATCGCCTTTTGATCAGTTACCAGCAATTGCAGATGCTGTAGGAGGTAAAATAGAAATTATTTTAGATGGTGGAATTCGAAGAGGGACTCATGTTCTTAAAGCATTGTCTCTTGGAGCTACTGCATGCAGTTTTGGTAAAGGTTTTTTATTTGCATTAGGGGCAGGAGGTCAAAAAGGTGTGGAGCAAATTTTAACAAGAATGAGAGATGAAATTAGAAGAGATATGATTTTATTAGGGTGTAAAAGCATAAAAGAGCTAAATAAAACAAAAATTGCCTATAGGTGATGCAAAAAAACTAGTTTTCAAATGTAACAATAAATATTAGGTTAAAAAAATGAAATTAGCAAAAAACTTGGATAGACTTGGAACAGAAACAGCTTTTAGTGTCCTAGCTGAAGCAAAAAAACTTGAAGCTCAGGGTAAAGAAATGATTCACTTAGGTTTAGGTCAGCCAGATTTTATGACACCAAAACATATCATGGACGCTGCAAAAAAAGCTATTGACGATGGACATCATGGATATGTTTTAGCAAACGGGATTGCGGAATGCAGGCAAGCTGTATCAAGAAAAATTAAAAGTTTATACAAAAAAGATGTAAGTCCTGATCGGATTATGATTATGCCAGGTGGCAAACCCACAATGTATTTTGCAATTCAAATGATCGGCGAGCCTGGAGCGGAAATAGTTCATCCAACACCTGGTTTTCCAATTTATGAATCCATGATAAATTATACAGGTGCTAAAGCAGTTCCATACGATTTAACAAAAGAGAAAGAATTAAAGTTTGATCCTGAAAAAATTTTATCTTTAATAACAGATAAGACTCGTCTTGTTATTTTAATCAATCCTAATAATCCTACAGGAAGTTTTGTTGAAAAACCAGCGATCGACTATTTAGCTGAGGGTTTAAAGAAACATCCGCATGTTACAATACTAAGCGATGAAATTTATAGTAGACAAATTTTTGATGGAAAAGAAATGCCAACTTTTTTTAATTATCCTGACTTACAGGAAAGGTTAATAGTTTTAGACGGATGGAGTAAAGCATATTCCATGACTGGGTGGAGAATGGGTTGGAGTGTGTGGCCAGAAAAATTAATTCCTCACGTAACCAAATTAGCAATTAATAGCTTCTCTTGTGTAAATGCACCATCTCAGTTTGCTGGAATAGCAGCATTAGATGGACCCGATGACTCTATCCACCACATGATGGAAAAATTTGATCAAAGAAGAAAGTTAATTCACAAAGGATTAAATGATTTACCTGGTGTAGAATGCAGTATGCCAGGCGGTGCGTTTTATGCTTTTCCAAATGTAAAGGGAACTGGTATGAATGGAGCTGAATTTTCGAAGAAATGTATGCATGAAGCTGGTGTGGCAATTGTACCTGGAACAGCTTTTGGTAAAACATCAACAGATTATGTCCGTTTTAGCTTTGCCGCATCGAGGGATAACATTCAAAAAGCACTAGAAAAAATTTCAAAAATGCTTAAGTAGGATTGATTATGAGTTCTTTACAAATGCCAAAAGTTGATAACGCAATTATGTCTAAAAAAGACAAAATTGCTTCAGATCTTCGTAGGATTATAAATTCTAAAAATGTTCTTTCGAACCCTGATGAATTAAGACCATTTGAAACTGACGGCTTGACGGCTTATAGACAAATGCCTCTTATAGTAGTCATGCCTGAGAGTGTTGAAGAAGTTAGTCAAATTTTAAAATATTGTAATGAAAATAAAGTTAAAGTTGTTCCAAGAGGAGCTGGAACAGGTTTATCTGGTGGTTCGATGCCCTTAGAAGATTGCGTTTTAATGGCAATGGGAAAATTTAACAAGATTATTGAAATTGATTATGAAAACAGATGTGTAGTTACCCAACCATGTGTAACAAATTTGGCAATTACCCATGCTGTTCAAGATAAAGGTTTTTATTATGCCCCAGATCCATCAAGTCAAATTGCATGCTCCATAGGTGGGAACGTAGCTGAAAATTCCGGCGGAGTTCACTCTCTTAAATACGGTGCTACTACCAATAACCTTTTGGGGATTGAAGTAGTTTTAATGGATGGAACTATAACTAAATTTGGGGGCAAAGCTATGGACTCCGAGGGATATGATTTCTTAGGCTTAATGACTGGCTCGGAAGGTTTGCTTGGTGTTATCACAGAGGTAACTGTAAAAATTTTAAAGTCACCTGAAGTTGTTAAAGCAGCTTTAGTAGGCTTTCCTTCAATTGAAGACGCGGGAAACTGTGTTGCTCAAATAATTGCAGAGGGATGTATACCAGCTGGAATGGAAATAATGGATAAAGCTTTAACGAAAGCAACTAACGATTATTCAAAAGCAGGATATCCAACTGATGCTGAAGCAATGATGATTGTAGAATTTGATGGAACAGAGCATGAAGTTGAGGCTTATATTCAAAAGACAAAAGAAATTGCTGAAAAAAATAATTCATCAAGCTTGAAAATAAGCAAATCAAATGAGGAGAGATTGAAATTTTGGGCTGGCAGAAAAGCAGCTTTCCCAGCTTGTGGAGTTCTAGCTCCTGATTATATGTGTATGGATGGTTCAATTCCTAGAGGAAAACTTGCTGAGGTTTTAAATGAAATATCAAGACTGTCTAAAAAATATAATTTACCAGTAGCTAATGCATTTCATGCTGGAGATGGTAACCTTCATCCTTTAATTATGTTTGATGCTAATGATAAAGAGTCTTTAAGAAAATGTGAAGAGTTTGGAGCTGATATCTTAAAATATTGTGTAAAAGTCGGCGGCGCGTTAACAGGTGAACACGGAGTTGGTATAGAGAAAAGAGAGTTAATGTGCGAAGCTTTCAATGATAAAGACATCCAACAGCAATTAACTATTAAAGTAGCATTAGATCCAAATTCTTTATTAAATCCAGGCAAAGTTTATCCAATACTTAGAAAATGTGCTGAGGAAGGAAGAGTTCATGTCCATGGAGGAAAAACAAAATTCCCAGACATCCCTAGATTTTAATCAAAATATTTATAAGCCTACTTCTAGAGAAGAAATAGTCGAAATAGTTAAAAATTGTTACAAAAAAAATATACCTCTAGAAATCAATGGACTAAAATCAAAAAATAAAATTGGAAGAAATTTTCAATCTGAAAAAACTTTAAATTTATCAGATTATAAGGGTATAATTGATTACAAGCCAGAAGAGCTTTATATAAAAGTCAAAGCAGGCACACCGTTAAGAGAAATAATAGAAGAACTAGATAAAAATAATCAACAATTAGCTTTTGAACCAAATGATTTTGGTTATCTCTTTTCTGGAGAAAGTAATAGTGGTTCCATTGGCGGAGTTGTCTCTTGTAATTTTGCTGGGTCACGAAGATTTAAAGTTGGTAGTGTGCGAGATCACATACTTGGATTTCAAGGAATTAACGGCAAAGGTGAAACTATTAAATCTGGGGGAACAGTCGTCAAAAATGTTACTGGTTATGATTTGAGTAAATTAATATCAGGATCTTTTGGAACACTTACAATATTAACCGAGCTATCAATAAAAGTATTACCAAAACCAGAGACAAGTAAAACTTTGGTGATAAAAAATCCTCACCTAAAAAAATCTTTAGACTATTTAGGAAAAGCACTATCATCTTCAACTGATCCATCCGGTGGAGTATTTTATCCAGATTATTTTGGAAAAAATTTTGTTTTGAACGATCTCACATACGATGGAGGTTTAACTGCTGTTAGAATTGAAGGTCCAACTAATTCTGTTGGTCAAAGAGTAGGTAGATTATCTAAAGAATTAAGTCTCCTAGACCAAGAGTTTTCAATCTTGGACAATGAGCAAAGTAATATTTTTTGGAATAGAACAAAAAATTTGGAGGTTTTCAAAAGTTTAAAAAGTAATTTATTAAGAATAGTCCTACCGGTAAGTGAAACTTTGCAGGTTATCCAAAAACTTAAAAATTATGAGATCAAATATTTTATTGATTGGGGAGGGAGTCTAATTTGGGCCTCTTTTGATCATCTAAACATTAAAATACTCAGTGAAATTAGGGATATAGTAAAAAAACACCACGGTTATACTACTTTAATAAAAATTGAGGATGATTTAAAGGCATCAGCTGATATTTTTACAATAGATCCAATTAAGTATAAAATAAGTGAAAAAATTAAAAGGAGTTTTGATCCAAAAAGGATTTTTAATCCAGGAAAAATGTATACAGGAATTTAAATGCAGACATCGTTTACTGAAAAACAACTTCAAGATAAAGACAATAAAACCAGTGAAACAATAATCAGGAAATGTGTTCACTGTGGAATGTGTAATGCTACTTGCCCTACTTATCAAATAAATGGTGAGGAACTAGAGGGACCAAGAGGAAGAATATATCTTATAAAAGATATGTTAGAAAATAAGAAACCAGCCACGAAAGAAATCGCAAAACACATAGATAGTTGTTTATCCTGTTACTCATGTATGACGACTTGCCCTTCTGGGGTGAACTACATGCATTTAATTGATCATGGTAGAAACTATGTTGAAGAAACTTACAAAAGACCTTTTTTGGATAGAGCGTTTAGAAACATACTTTCGTTTGTTTTACCACGACCAAAAGTATTTTTGTTAATGGCTTTATCCTCTAAATTAATAAAACCATTTAGTTTTTTATTTCCAAAATTTATAAGAAATGCATTAAATTTAATGCCAGATAAAATTCCAGGAAAACAACTTAAAGAACAAAAAGTTTACGAAGTTAATAAAGGTAAGAAGGTTTCAAGAGTCGCTTTATTGACTGGTTGTGTTCAAAGAGTTATTTCTCCAGAAATAAATGAAGCTACTATAAGACTTTTAAATAGGCATAATGTTGAAGTTGTAGTAATGCCAGACATCAATTGTTGTGGATCTTTAAATCATCATTTGGGTAAACAAAAATTAGCACACGAGTCATTTAAGAATAATATTGAGAGTTGGCATGAAGAATATCTTAAAAATGGATTGGATGCGATAATAAGTAATACATCTGGATGCGGCACAACATTAAAAGACTATGGGCATATTTTTAAAAACGATAAAGACCTAAAAAAGAAAGCCAAGAAAATCTCGGAATTAACCAAAGATATTACTGAGTATCTTGATGAAAACTTAAAGCTAAATGTAAATTTAAACTCTGAAAAAAAATATAAAATAGCCTATCATTCTGCATGCTCAATGCAGCATGGGCAGAAAGTTCACGATCAACCAAAAGATTTAATTGCAAAAACTGGAAATGAAGTATTAGATATTCCTGAGGGACATTTGTGTTGTGGTTCCGCAGGGACTTACAATATTTTACACCAAAAAATGGCAAAATCACTTTTAAAGAATAAAGTAAATAATATAGAAAAAATTTCACCTGATTTTATTTCAACAGGCAATATTGGGTGTATGACTCAAATTTCAGCTGGCACTCGAATACCAATTATTCATACTGTAGAATTACTTGATTGGTTTACCGGAGGTCCTAAGCCATATAAATTAAATCATTTCTAAAATGAAAAAAAAAGTTTTTGTTACTAGAAGACTGCTCAAAGAAAATGAGGAGAAACTTAAAGAATTATTTGAAGTTACTTTAAATGAAGATGATAAGATTTATAATCCTCAGGAAATAATAGATGGTTCTAAAAATCATGATGGAATACTAAGCTCTGTTTCTGATCTAATTAATGCCGATACTATTTCTAAACTTTCAAGCTCCATAAAAATTATTGCTAATGGTGCAGTTGGTTTTGGAAATATAAACATTAAAGCTGCAAAAGAAAAAGGAATTACTATAACAAATACACCAAATGTACTTACAGACGCCACAGCAGATATTCAGATTTTACTTTTACTGGGTGCCTCAAGAAAAGCATATGAAGGACGAATAGCAGCTGAAACCCAAAACTGGAAATGGTCTTGGGATTTTTTATTGGGAAAACAAATGTCTAATAAAAGATTAGGAATACTAGGAATGGGCAGAATAGGAAGAGCAGTCGCAAAAAGAGCCAAAGCATTTAATATGGAAATTCATTATCACAATAGATCTAAGCTTTCACCAGATCTTGAAGACGGTGCAATCTATCATAAAGACTTGAAAAGCCTTTTTGAGCAAAGTGAATTTTTATCAATTAATTGTCCTGCTTCCCCTGAGACAACAAAGCTTGTAAATCAAGAAACACTCAGTTATTTAAAAGAAAATACTGTGGTAGGTAACGCCGCTAGAGGAGATATAGTAGATGATGATGCTATGATAGAAGCATTAAAAAGTGGAAAAGTATTTGCTTACGGTTTAGATGTTTATAATGGCGAGCCTAAAATTCATCCTGAATATTTGAAATTAAAAAATATTTTTTTACTTCCACATTTAGGTAGTGCAACAAAAAGAACCAGGTGGGATATGGCATTTAGGGCCACAAAAAATTTGGAAGACTTTTTTTCTGGTAGAAAACCACAAGATCAGGTTAATTAATACACCTCCAGATTGTATCTAGAGTTTAAAATAATTCTAAATAAATCGAGACTCTGAATTCAGTTTATGCTTAAATCTTTGAAGTTAACTAACGAGGAGGACATATGTCAAAAATAAAAAAAGGAGTAAAAACTCCATCAAGACGTAAGTTCTTTAAAGCAGCAGCAGCTACGGGTGCTGCAGCAGCAGCAACAGTTGCAATGCCTAACGTTGCATTTGGTGCTCCGCAAACTTTAAAGATGCAAGCGGCTTGGCCGTCAGGCGCTAACATTTTCTTTGAAATGGCTGGCGACTACGCAAAAATGGTAGGCGACATGTCTGGAGGTGAATTAAAAATTGATCTTCAGCCAGTTGGAGCTGTAGTTAAGACTTCGGAGATTGGACAAGCAGTAAGCTCAGGTGTACTAGATATGGGGCACTGGGTAACAGCTTACTGGTATGGAAAAAATCCAGCAGCATCACTATTCGGTACTGGTCCGTCATACGGAATGTCATCCCAAGAAATTATGGGATGGATTGAGTATGGTGGAGGTAGAAAACTTTATGATGAAACACTTGCGAAAGTTGGTTTCGACTATATTGGTTTCTTCCATATGCCAATGCCTGCACAGCCTTTTGGATGGTTCAAAAAGAACGTAACAAAAGTATCTGATGTAAAAGGTATGAAGTACAGAACAGTAGGACTAGCTACAAACGTATTGACTGCAATGGGAATGGTTGTAAGACAATTACCAGGCGGTGAAATTCAACCTGCAATGAAGACAGGTTTGATTGAAGCTGCTGAGTTTAACAACCCAACATCAGACTCTCAATTTGGTATGCAAGATGTTTCTAAGCATTATCACTTAGGAAGCTTCCACCAATCACAAGAGATGTTTGAAATCCCAGTAAATAAGAAGACATTTAATGGATTATCGCCTAAACATCAGGCTATCTTAAAAAATGCTGCTTATGCTGCGAACAGTGATAACTACTTTAAAGCATTAGTAAGATACTCAGCTGACTTATCTAAATTGATGAACCAGCACAAAGTAAATGTGTATCAAACGTCAGATGCGATCTTAGCTCAACAATTAAAAGGTTGGGATAAAGTAATCGGTGATTTCAATAAGAAAGATCCATTCTTTAAAAAGATTGTAGACTCGCAAAAAGCTTATGCAAAGAGAGTTATGAAATACTTACTCATGAACCAACCTAATTATAAGTTGGCTTACGAGAATGAGTTCGGTTCAATAGGAAAAGTTAAAATTTAATTATATTTTAAACATAAAAGGGGGCGTAAAAACGCCCCCTTTTTTTATGGAAATTATAAAAAAATTAGAATACTTTAAAACTTCATGAGGGGATTTATTCATTTTGCTGATCAGCTATCAACTTCGGTTGGAAAAGCTTTTTCATGGCTTATTGTTATTTTAATGGGCGGAACGTGTTATGAAGTTGTAATGGCTTACGCTTTTAATGCTCCAACTTTATGGAATTTCGATTTTAGTTTACAGATGTACGGTGCGATTTTTATGATGGCAGGTGCTTACACTTTATCTACAGAGGCTCACGTCAGAGGTGATGTAATTTATAGACTTTTCAAACCAAGAACACAAGGTTATATCGATTTAGTTTTATATTTTATATTCTTCTTTCCAGGTGTACTTGCTTTAGCTTTTTACGGATATGAATATGCCTCACTTGCTTGGAAGATAAAAGAAACAAGTTGGAACAGTCCAGCTCAAATCCAAATTTATATGGCCAAATCTTTAATACCTGCAGCAGGAATTTTATTAGTCATTCAAGGTATAAGCGAAGTATTTAGATCTATTATTTGTATTCAAACTGGTCACTGGCCAGCAAGAATGGTGGTAGCAGAGGAAACAGAAAAAATATTAATGAGAACTTCTCAAGACGAGGATCAAAAAGATGTTATTTAGTTTAACAAATCCTGAAATTGCAATTTTAATGATGGGTATATTTCTATTTGCAGTGCTACTTGGTTTTCCAATAGCTTTCACACTAATGGCAATGGGTGTTGGATTTGGTTATTACGCTTACTTTGATCCTTCAAGAATGGAACATCTCCTAGACAACAGGATTTTCCAATTATTTGTTCAGAACACATATACAGTGATGGACAACACAGTTTTGACCGCCGTCCCACTCTTTTTATTCATGGGTTACTTAGTTGAAAGAGCAGGAATAGTTTCTAGATTATTTTTTGCCATAAGATTAGCTTCTCATGGTTTACCAGCATCAATGGCTGTTGCTGCACTGATTACATGTGCATTATTTTCAACAGCAACAGGAATAATAGGAGCTGTTGTAACTTTAATGGGCTTATTGGCTTGGCCGGCTATGGTTAAAGCTGGATATGACAAAAAATTTGCATCAGGTGTTATTTGTTCAGGAGGTTGCTTAGGTATACTTATACCGCCAAGTATAATGTTAATTGTTTACTCGGTTATAGCTCAACTTTCACCACTTAGATTATTTGCAGCTGCAATATTTCCCGGATTATTATTAGCTGGTTTATATATTGGATATGCAATTACACTGGCTTATTTTAATCCATCAATTGCACCTAAACCTCCTAAAGAGGAGATACCACCTAGATCTGTAATTATTAGAGAGGTTCTAGTATCCTTCCTTCCACTTTTCTCTTTAATAATATTAGTTTTAGGAACAATATTAGGCGGACTGGCAACACCAGCTGAAGCTGCAGCAGTTGGAGCAGCAGGGGCATTAGTTCTGTCATATTTTTACAAAACACTTAAATGGAAAAACTTTAAGGAATCAGTTTTCCTAACAGCCAAAACTACAGCAATGATTATGTGGTTGTTTATTGGATCTTGGACATTTGCATCTGTTTTTTCATATCTAGGTGGACATGAGGTTTTTGAGCATTTCTTTAAATCTATGAATTTGCAACCATGGCAATTCTTAGTTATCACTCAAATAATCATTTTCTTATTAGGTTGGCCATTAGAGTGGACAGAGATATTAATTATATTCGTACCAATTTTTTTACCTTTGGTAGCTTTCTTTGAAGTCAATCCTTATTTTTTTGCAATGCTTATCGCATTAAATTTACAAACTTCATTTTTAACACCCCCCATGGCGATGTCAGCCTATTATCTAAAAGGAGTACAGACTAAAAATGTTGAATTAATGGAAATTTTTAGAGGTATAATGCCTTTCCTAGCTATAGTAATTCTAGCAATGTTTTTAATGTACATGTTTCCAGGTATTGCATTATGGTTACCTGACCTCTTATTCGCAAATTAAAAACTAAAATGATTGATGTATCTAATTTAACAGCTAACGAGTTAGCAACCAAATTAAAATCTGGCGAATTATCATCTGTTGATCTTTGTAATAAATATCTTGAAAGGATAAAAAAATTTGAGCCAGAAGTTAAGGCTTGGGCGCATTTAGATAAAAAACTTCTTTTAGAAAAAGCAGAAGAAGCAGACAATTATAGAAAGTCAGGAAAACCACTAGGACCTCTCCACGGTATGCCCGTTGCAATCAAAGATATAATTGGTACTTATGATATGCCTACTGAATGTGGAACTGTTTTTAGAAAAAAAATGTCAAGTTCTCAAGACTCTGAAATTGTAAATCTTTTAAAAAATTCTGGTGCAATTATTATGGGTAAGACCGCGACAACTGAACTAGCTTATATACATCCTTGCAAAACTACAAATCCTCACGACTACACAAGAACACCTGGAGGTTCATCAAGTGGATCTGCAGCAGTGATTGCTTCTCATATGGCTCACCTTTCTATAGGTTCTCAGACTGCAGGTTCAACAATTAGACCAGCATCATATTGTGGCGTTGTTGGTTACAAACCATCTTATGGATTAATATCTAGGTCCGGAGTTTTAAAAGTCTCAGACAAATTAGATACAATTGGATTATTTGGTAAAACAGTAAAGGATGTTGCATTATTAGCAAAATGCTTAATTAAAAAAGACTTACATGATCCTGCTACTGTATATTTTTCAGCGGATGATATTTTGGAAGTATGTGATAAAGGACCAGTATTCGAGCCAAAATTCATTTTTTACAAAACTGATAAATGGAAAGACATAAACAAAAAATCTCAACAAGCTTTTGAGTTTTTGATAAAAAATTTTAAAAAAAATATTGAAGTATTTGATACCCCTTCTTATTTCAAAGATATCCCAAGGTATTTACAAATAATTCACGAGACTGATATGGCTAATAATTTTCAAGTTTATTACAAAAAAGACAAGACTAAACTTTCTAAAGAAATGAGAGAAGCAATTAGCAGAGGCATGAAATACTCTGCTAAAGAATATGCTGATGCATCAGATTTCATGCAACAAAGTTATGATTCATATAGCGAAGTATTTGAAGATTATCACGGAGTAATTACTCCGTCATCCAGCGGTGTTGCTGACAAAGGTCTTAAATCAACTGGAAGTTCAGACTTTCAAAAGAATTGGACTTATATGGGTCTTCCAGCAATTTCATTGCCTTTACTTACTGGGGAAAATGACTTACCATTAGGTGTTCAATTGGTAGGCAATAAACTAGATGACCTTCGATTTCTGGGAACTGCTAATTGGTTGGAAAAAAATTGTAAAGATGAAGGATAAACTAACAATTATAGTAGGCGTCGCTATTTGCACAGCCTTTTTATTAGGACTTGCAACAACTTTGACAAGATCCATGATGATTGGTTTTTTTGATGTGCTTCCTGTTTATATATTAATGGGTATAGTAATTGCGATGATGTTTTATGAAGCCTTCTTCGATAACAAAAAGTAATTATTTTCCATACATACTACTATTTATTCAGCCTATTTTTATGGCTACCAACACAATTGTTGCAAGAGGAGGTGTTGAGTCAGTGCCTCCAATTTCATTAGCTTTCTGGAGATGGTTTACGGTATTCATTATACTTTTTCCATTTTATTTTGATGAAATTTTTAAAAATAAAAGGGAGTTTAATAAAGAGTTTTTTAAACTCTTTTTCTTAGGCTCAATGGGTTGTGGTATATGTGGGGCTTTTCCAAATCTTGCAGGTATGACAACAACTATGGCAAATATTGGTATCATCTATACATCTTCACCAGTAATTATAATCTTTTTATCAATTTTATTCTTTAAAGAAAAAATTAACCTTTTTAGAGTATCGGGTTTATTAATTTGTATTGTAGGTGTTTTTACAATTATATCTAAAGGTAATTTAGATTTTTTAATTAACTTAAATTTTACAATAGGTGATTTATGGGTCCTGGGGGCAGCTTTAGGCTGGGCTCTATACTCAATATATTTATTGAACTGGAAATCAAAATTTAGCTTAATGGCCCGATTTACCTTAATTGCAATGTTTGGATTTATATCGCTTTTCCCATTTTTTATTTTAGAAAATATTTACTTTGCTAAGACAAACTATAATCAGACATTTTTGTTCTGGATTATATTTGCAGCTATTTCTCCTAGTATTATTGCTTTCTCATTATATACACGTTTACAAAAATATGTAGGTGCATCCTTTGCCGGGTTCACTTTATATTTATTCGCAGTTTATGGGTCAATTTTTGGAATTATTATTTTTGAAGAACCACTTCTTGGTTTTCATTATTTAGGTGGCTTATTGGTTTTTACAGGAGTTTATTTCGCTAGAAAAAAAGCATGAAGTATCTTTATTTAGTATTATCATCTATTTTATTAGCATATATAATAATTGTACTTTTCACTTATTTGTATCAAAGAAAATTACTTTATCACCCAAGTGAAAATAATTATACGGGAGACGAAATTCAATTTGAGTATAAAGAAGTTTTTATTGAGGTAGATAAAGATATAAAACTTAAATCATGGTTTTTAGAAAAAAACGTAAAAAAAAATAAAACAATTTTATACTTTCATGGCAATGCAGGTGATCTAACTAATAGAGTTCATAAGCTTAATGAATTAAATAAATTAAATGTAAATATTCTCATTATTTCATGGAGAGGGTTCAGCGGAAATCCAGGCAAACCAACAGAGAAAAATTTGTATAATGACGCTAGAAAATCAGTTGAATGGCTTAATAGTACTGGAATTGAAAATAAAAATATAATCTTATATGGCGAGTCATTGGGTACAGGTGTAGCTACAGAGTTAGGCCAAGACAATTTATTTGCTGGAATTGTTTTAGAGTCACCTTTTACCTCAATCGCTAATGCAGCAAAAATTTATTATCCTTATTTACCTATCGATTTATTGATTAAAGACAGATACGATTCTTTAAAAAAGATTAAGAATATAAATATTCCTATTTTGATTATGCACGGTAAGAAAGACGATGTTGTTCCTTTTAAGATGGGTGTAGACCTATTTGAGAAGGCTAATAAACCAAAATTCAGTTATTTTTCTGATAACGATGATCATATGATGGAATTTAATGATCAACTAATGAATGCTTTGAGAAAGTTTTTAGGCTTCAATACCTAAAAGAGCTTTTGAAAAATATTCAGCACTGAAAGGTTGTAAGTCATCTTCTTTTTCTCCCATTCCGATTGCAACAATAGGTAAATTATATTTCTTACAAATAGCAAGTACTACCCCACCTTTTGCAGTGCTATCAAGTTTTGTAATTATAAGCCCCGTTAGATTATGTATTTTACTAAACTCTTCAACTTGATTTAATGCATTTTGGCCAGTAGTTGCATCAAGAACTAGAATTACTTCGTTTGGAAAAGACTCATCAATTTTTTTCAGGACATTTATAATTTTTTTGTATTCTTCCATTAGATTTTTTTTATTTTGCAGTCTTCCTGCTGTATCAATCAAAGCGACATCAATTTCATTTTTTTTAGCAAATTCAGCAGTTTTAAAAGCAACAGAAGCCGGGTCACTATTTATTTCTGACTTGATTATATCTACTTTTACTTTTGCAGCCCAAACTTGTAGCTGATCTATGGCTGCTGCTCTAAAAGTATCTGCAGCTCCAAAGACAACAGATCTATTATTATCTTTAAAATATTTTCCAAGTTTGCCAATACTTGTCGTTTTTCCGACACCGTTCACACCAGATACAACAATTACAGCAGATTTTGCATTCCCCATCAGACTTAAATCTTTTTCGTATTTTTGCAGATTTATTGCTAACTTATCTGCTAAGAGTTTCAAAATCTCTTTGTGATCATCTAATTTTTTATCAACCTTTAAGCTTTCGAAATCTTTTCTAAGCTCTTTTGCTACATCAACACCAGCATCAGATGAAATGAGTAATTCTTCGAATTCTTCAAGAATAGTTGAATCAATCTTTTTTTTTGAAAAAATATTTTTAAGGCCGTCTGTAAGATTTGATGAACTTTTTTCAAGTCCTGATTTAAACTTATCAAAAATTCCCATTTTATATTTCTATTTCTATGTTCTTTATTTCTGACACTGGCCCAGTCATAAATATATTATTTTTTTCATCTAAAACTATATTTAGGACTCCCTTTTCAAATTTAATAGCAACTTTGTTTTCTACTAATTTATTTTTGTGTCCAGCAACAGCGGTCGCGCAAGCTGCTGTTCCGCATGCTTTAGTAAGCCCAGCACCTCTTTCCCAAACATTTATTAAAATATTTTTTTTATCTAAAATTTGAGCAAATGTTACATTAGTTTTTTCAGGAAATAATTTATGATTTTCAATTAAAGGTCCTATTACTTTCAAATCATATTTAAAACAATCATCTACAAAAAAAACTATGTGGGGGTTTCCTACATTTAGACAAAATCCACCAGTAAACTTTTTGTCTTTTATATCTAATGAGACATCAGCAGGATTTTCTATTTTTGATAACGGAATATCCTCAAAATCAAATAAAGGTTTTCCCATTTCAAGTTCTACCATTAAATTATCAACAATTTTGGCATTAAGAACCCGATTACTTGTTTTTAATTTAATTTGTTTCACATTTAAATCTTTACTCAAAAGATAGGCAACACATCTCGAACCGTTGCCACAGGCACTTACTTCACCACCGTCAGAATTAAAAATTGTTATCGGAAAAGAATTCTCTATTTCTTTTTCGATAAAAATTATTTGATCAAAACCAATATTATTCCTTTTTCCCAACTCAATAATTTTATCTTTGGTCAAGTTGATAGTACTTAATCTTCTATCAATTATAATGAAATCATTACCCAATCCATCCATTTTATATGCGTTAATCGTTGCCATAATTGATTAGTATAATTATTCATTGACTTTTAAAACCCCAAATTGTAGTTTCCACAAACTTTCCGCAAATACACTTGTTTTTGCGGTGCTCTTGAAATCAAGAGTGTCGACACTAGTCAGCGAAGGTTCGCCCACTAGTGCGATAGGTGTTGGAAGTTATAAAAATGTTTGAAAATTTAACAAATAAATTAGAAAGTATTTTTTCTAAGCTTAAAAGCGCTCCCTCATTGACTCAGGAGCAAGTTGACTCTGGCTTAAAAGAGATAAGATTAGCTTTATTAGAGGCTGATGTAGCTCTTCCTGTCACTAAAGAGTTTATAGCCAATGTAAAACCAAAAGCTATTGGTAAAGAAATTATAAAATCAACATCTGCTGGCCAGATGATAATTAAAATTGTTTATGATGAACTAGTCAATATTTTAGGCTCTAAAAATGAAGAGCTAAACTTCAAAGCTGTTCCACCAGTTTCACTTTTATTAGTTGGATTACAGGGTTCAGGTAAAACTACGTCTGCAGCAAAGTTAGCAAAAAATATAGAGAAGAATTACAAAAAAAAAGTGATGGTAGTCAGTTTAGATGTTTATAGGCCAGCTGCTCAAGAACAACTTAAATTACTTGCTGAAGCAAATGGAATTCAATGTTTGCCTATTGTTGAAAAGCAACAACCGATAGACATTTCTAAAAGAGCACTAAACGCGGCCAACCTTAATGGTTCAGATGTTGTTATATTTGATACAGCTGGAAGAACTCAAATAGATTTACCAATGATGACTGAGATTAAGCAAATAAAAGATATTACAAAACCAGCTGAAACAATTTTAGTAGCCGACTCGTTAACAGGACAAATAGCTGTGAATGTTGCAAAAGAATTTGACACCGTTGTTAATCTTTCTGGAATCATTCTTACAAGAGTTGATGGTGATGCACGAGGTGGTGCAGCATTAAGTATGAAGCATGTAACAGGTAAACCAATTAAATATATTGGTGTTGGAGAAAAAATTACTGATCTTGAACTTTTCCATCCTGACCGATTAGCCAATAGAATCTTGGGAATGGGTGACGTAGTAACTTTAGTAGAGAAAGCTCAACAAGATTTAAGTGAGGAAAAAATTAAAGAAACAGAGGATGAATTAAAAAAAGGAATTTTTACTATGGACTCATATCTGTCGCAGTTAAGGCAAATGAAAAAAATGGGCGGAATGGAAGGGGTTATGTCTATGTTACCAGGAGTGAATAAAATGAAAACAAAAATGGACCAAGCAAATATAGATGAAAAAATGTTAGTGGAGAATGAAGCAATTATTTTATCAATGACTAAAAGTGAGAGAGAAAACCCAAAAATTGTTAGCGGATCAAGACGTAAAAGAATTTCTAAAGGAGCTGGTGTAGATGTGTCAAAAATTAATAAACTATTAAAACAATTTAAAATGATGTCAGATATGATGAAAAAAATGTCTCAAGGAAAAAAAATTCCATCTGGGATGATTCCAGATGAAATGTTAAATCAACTTAAATGAAAGGTATAAAATGTTAAGAATAAGACTATCTATGGGAGGCGTAAAAAAAAGACCCATTTATAAAATTGTAATTGCTGACAGTAGATATCCAAGAGATGGAAAATTTATTGAAAAAATTGGTTATTATAATCCATTACTTCCAAAAGATAAAAAGGAAAGACTTAAAGTAGAAGCTGAAAGAGTAAAATATTGGATGAGCAAAGGAGCTCAGCCAACAATGAGAGTCTCTAGATTATTAGGAGAGGTGCAGTTAATGCCAATGCCAAAACCTAGAAACAACCCTCAAAAGGCGATTCCTAAAAAAGATAGAAAAAAAGCTGAAGGAGATAAAAAAGAGGAAACTAAGAAGGACGCCCCATCAGTTGATAGTAAAAAGCCAGATCAAAAAGTCGATGCAAAAAAAGAAGAACCTAAAAAGGAACAACCTAAAGCAGAAACTAAAAAAGAAGAGCCGAAGAAGGAAGAACCTAAAAAGGAACAACCTAAAGCAGAAACTAAAAAAGAAGAGCCAAAGAAGGAAGAGAAAAAAGCTTAAAAAAAGGTGATTATAGATGTTAGAGATAAAAATTTTTACTTTATATCCCGATATATTCCCTGGTCCATTAGATATAGGGATATTTAAAAAGGCAAAAAAAAACAAAATATGGAATTTAAAAGTAATTAATATTAGAGATTATTCAAAAAATAATCATGGTACAGTAGACGACACTCCTTTTGGAGGAGGAAGTGGAATGCTTTTACGTCCTGATATATTAGCATCAGCACTAGATAAGAATATAAAAAAAGGTGAAAAAACTATCTACCTATCTCCTAGAGGTAAAAAATTTGATCAAAATGTAGCTAGATCTTTAAGTAAAGAAAAAAATATAAACCTTATCTGTGGTCATTTTGAGGGTGTTGATCAAAGACTTTTAGAAACAAGAAATATTGAAGAATATAGTTTGGGTGACTTTGTTCTATCAGGCGGAGAACCAGCTTGTTTTGTATTAATTGACGCTTTAGTTCGATTATTACCTGGAGTGCTTGGAAATAAAGATTCTGTCAAAGAAGAAAGTTTTGAAAATCACCTTCTAGAATATCCTCAATATACTAAACCAAGAGAATGGGAAGGCAAAAGCCCACCAGACGTCTTATTTTCAGGAGATCATGCTAAAATTAAGGGGTGGCGTTTATCTCAATCTGAGGCTATAACACGTCGCCAGAGGCCTGATCTTTGGAAAAAATATTTAGAAAAAAAAAATGAAAAATATTGAAGATATAAATAAAGCATCTATAAGAAAAATTATCGAGAATAAAAAGATCACTGATTTTTCACCAGGAGATACCATTAAAGTGGGAGTTAAAATAATTGAAGGTAAAAGAGAGAGAATACAATATTTCGAGGGAGTATGCATAGCAAAAAAAAATAGAGATATAAACTCTTCTTTTACTGTGAGAAAAATCTCTTTTGGAGAAGGAGTAGAGAGAACTTTTGCACTTTACAGTCCTAATGTTGCCTCAGTTAAAGTTATTAGAACTGGTAAAGTTCGAAGAGCTAAACTTTATTATTTAAGAGATCGTAAAGGAAAATCAGCTAGAATTGCAGAAAAAATTAAGAAAAAAATTGGTATTGATGTATCTGTTAAAACTGAAGAGTCAAAGGAAAAATTAATAGAACCTAAAACAGAAAATTTAGCAAAAGATGAAGTGTCAAAAAAATCCACAAAAAAAGATACAGAAGATAAAATAACGAAAGCTGAAAAAAAATAATTTAATGCCGAAAACTTTATACGACAAGCTTTGGGAAAAAAATTTAGTTGATAAACAGGATGACGGAACATGTTTAATTTATGTTGATCGACATTTAGTTCATGAAGTTACTAGCCCTCAAGCCTTTGAAGGCTTAAGATTACAAAATAGAAAAGTGAGAAGACCTGACCTTACTTTGGCTGTTCCAGACCATAATATTCCTACTACAGATAGATCAAAAGGTATAGATGATAAAGAAGCAAAAGTTCAAATTGAAACCTTAAGAAAAAATTGTAAATATTTTGGTGTAGAACTGTTTGATGTAAATGACAAAAGACAAGGAATAGTACACATAATAGGTCCAGAGCAAGGTTTCACTCAACCAGGTTCAGTAATAGTTTGTGGAGATAGCCATACCGCTACCCATGGAGCATTTGGAGCTTTAGCATTTGGAATAGGGACTTCGGAGGTCGAACATGTGCTTGCAACTCAAACATTAATGCAAAAAAAATCGAAAAATCTAAGAATAAATATTAATGGGAAACTACCAAAAGGTGTAACAGCGAAAGATGTTATTTTAAAAATTATTGGGACTATTTCTACTGCCGGAGGAACTGGCTATGTTATTGAGTACGCAGGGGAAGTTATAAAAAGTTTCAGTATGGAAGAAAGAATGACAGTTTGTAATATGACTATTGAGGCGGGCGCTAGAGCAGGATTAATAGCTCCTGATGAAAAAACTTTCAAATATCTTGAAGGAAAAAAAATGTCTCCCTCAGGTGATAATTGGAACAAAGCCATCAAATACTGGGAAACATTATATTCGGATAAAGAATGTACCTTTGACAAAGAGATAAATATAAATGGTCAGGATATTGAACCTCTTGTTACCTGGGGAACTTCACCACATGATGTATCGCCTGTTAGTGGCCTAATACCCGATCCTGATAAAGAGACAAATCAAGATAGAAAAATGGCAATAAGAAGATCCTTAGATTATATGGGTTTAAAACCCAACACTAAAATATCTGATATTAAGGTAGATAAAATTTTCATAGGTAGTTGTACTAATGGTAGAATAGAAGATCTTAGATTAGCTGCAGAACTTTTAAAAGGAAAAAAAATTGCTGATCATGTAAGCGCAATGGTAGTTCCAGGATCTGGTTTAGTAAAGCAGCAAGCTGAAAAAGAGGGATTGGATGTAATCTTTAAAAATGCAGGTTTCGAGTGGAGAGAGCCAGGTTGTTCAATGTGCCTTGGAATGAATCCTGATCAGTTAAAACCAAAAGAAAGATGTGCCTCAACATCTAATAGAAACTTCGAGGGTAGACAAGGAAGAGGAGGTAGAACTCATTTAGTGAGTCCGGGTATGGCCGTAGCAGCTGCTATAAAAGGACATTTAACCGATGTGAGAGAAATACAATAATGAAAAAGTTTTTAAATGTGAAATCAATACCTTCATATATATCTTTACAAAATATCGATACCGATATGATAGTTCCGAAGCAGTTTTTAAAAACTATTAAAAGAACAGGTCTTGGCAAAGGTTTGTTTTATGAAATGCGTTACGATGAAAATGGGAATATAATAAAAGATTTTATATTAAACAAAGATCCTTACAATAAATCTAAGATACTAATCGCAGGAAAAAATTTTGGTTGTGGTTCTTCTAGAGAACACGCTCCTTGGGCTTTATTAGATTTCGGAATAAGTTGTGTAATTAGTTCCAGTTTTGCTGATATATTTTATAATAATTGTTTTAAGAATGGAATCTTACCTATAAAAATTGAGGAAGAAACAGTACAAGAACTTTCTGCGTACTCATCTAGAAAAGAAGAAATTGAAATAAATTTAGAAAATCAAGAAATTATCTTTGGTAATAAAGTTAAAAAATTTGAGGTTGATGCATTTAAAAAAAAGTGCTTGATGGAAGGATTAGACGATATAGCTCTATCAATGAAAAAAATAAATTTAATTGACAATTTTGAAAAAAAAATAAAACAAGATAGGCCTTGGCTATTGAAAAATGATTAAGGTAAAAGATAGAAAACTTTTACTCTTGCCAGGAGATGGTATTGGACCAGAAGTAGTAAGGGAAGTAAGAAAAATAATTGAATGGTTCAACAAAAATAAATCATTAGATTTTAAAATTGAGGAAGATTTAGTAGGCGGTGCATCATACGATAAACACAAAAGTCCAATAACTGACGAGGTTTTTTATAAAGCATTAGAAAGTGAGGCAGTTATTTTAGGCGCTGTTGGTGGACCAAGGTATGACAATCTTGAATTCTCAAAGCGTCCTGAGAGAGCATTATTAAAATTAAGAAAAGAATTAAAACTTTTTGCAAATTTACGACCTGCAATATGTTTTAAACAGTTAGTTGATGCATCATCTTTAAAACCAGAAATTATTTCTGGATTAGACATCATGATAGTAAGAGAACTTACTGGGGGAATTTATTTTGGTGAACCTAGAGGAATCGAACCTATTGAGAATAATGAGAGAAAAGGATTAAATACTCATACTTATACAACACATGAAATACAAAGAGTAGCTAGAGTAGCTTTTGATTTAGCAAAAAAAAGAAAAAATAAAGTTACGTCATGTGAAAAATCTAATGTTATGGAGGCAGGTGTGTTGTGGAGAGAGGAAGTTCAATCTTTAAAGGATAAAGAATATAAAAATTTAGAACTTGAACATATGTTAGCAGATAACTGTGCAATGCAACTATTAAGAAATCCAAAGCAATTCGATGTGATTGTCACTGATAATTTGTTTGGAGATATACTTTCAGATGAGGCTGCAATGCTTACAGGTTCTTTAGGTCTTTTGCCATCAGCTTCATTAGGTGCAAAAGATAAAAATGGAAAGGTCAGATCAATGTACGAACCTGTGCATGGTTCAGCACCAGATATTGCTGGCAAAAATTTAGCTAATCCAATAGCTACTATTTTAAGTCTATCAATGGCTTTAAGATATTCATTAGATCTTGATAAAGAGGCAAATCAGCTTGATAAAGCAGTTCAAAATGTTCTTGATGACGGGCTAAGAACAAAAGATATAATGTCAAAAAACATGAAAGAGGTTTCAACATCAGACATGGGTGATGCAATTATTTCTAAATTGAAATAATATAAGCAACTATGAATTTAGCAATTATTGGAGCATCTGGAAATGTAGGCAGAAAAACACTAGAGATTTTGGAGAAATCAAAACTGCCGATTAAAAAACTATATCTAGTAGCTTCTTCCAAAAGCGCTGGGAAGATCATCAAATTTAGAAATGAAGATATTAAAATTGAAAAATTAGAGACCTTTGATTTTTCAAAAGCTAAAATTACTATATTCGCTGCAGGAAGTCTAATTGCAAAAGATTGGGTTCCCAAAGCAGCAAAAAAAACTTTAGTTATTGATAACTCTAGTTTTTTCAGAATGCAAAAAGATGTGCCTTTAGTAGTGCCAGAGGTTAATGGTGAGGCTTTAAGAAAACATAATAATATTATTGCTAATCCTAATTGTTCCACTATTCAAATGGTTTTAGCATTAAAACCATTACACGATGAATATAGGATCAAACGAGTTATAGTATCGACTTACCAAGCTGTGTCGGGTGCAGGTAAATCCTCGATGGATGAGCTTTTAGAACAGACTAAACAATATTTAGATGGGAAAAAAATAATATCAAAAAATTTTACAAAACAAATTGCGTTTAATTTAATTCCGCATATCGATAATTTTGATAAAGGTGGTTACACAAAAGAAGAATTGAAAATGACTAACGAAACAAAGAAAATACTTGATGAAAAAATTAATGTTACTGCAACTTGTGTTAGGGTTCCAATTAAAACTGGACACTCAGAGTCTATAAATATTGAATTTGAGAATTCATTTAATTTTGATAATATCATTAAGATTTTAAAAGATGCTCCTGGCTGTAAGTTAATAGATGAACAAAAAGACGGAGGATATATTACACCGTTAGAAGCAGAGGGAGAGTATACAACCTTTATTTCAAGATTAAGAAAAGACAATTCTAATATAAATGCTATTAATTTATGGGTTGTATCTGATAATTTGCTTAAAGGCGCGGCCTTAAATACTGTGCAAATTGTCGAGACTCTGATGAAAAATTCTTAAAGTTCGTTTATAAGTCTTATATGCATAATAAAAATAATCCACTTAGTCCTCATCTGCAAATTTATAGATGGCAAATATCTTCGTTGCTATCTATTACTCACCGTATAGTGGGCGTTATAAACGCAATTATTATTTCTTTTATTTGTTTATGGGTTTTATATTTACTTCTCGGAGAAAACTCTTACAAAGTCTTAAATATTTTTCTTAATTCTTTTTTTGGAAAATTTCTGTCTCTTGCTTTCTGTTGGACTTTTAGCTTTCAAATTTTAAATGAGATAAGACATTTAGCTTGGGATTTTGGTCTTGGATTTGACTTAAAAATATCAAAAATTACCGGTGTTTTAGTTTTTTTTGGATCATTTGTACTTACAATAATATTTTATTTTATAGGTAAAAACTTTATTTGATTATGCACACATCAACAAAAAAATGGATATTTACTAAAATTAGTTCATTAATTTTAATTCCCTTTATGATCTGGTTTATAATTAATTTTGTTTCAATTTACGACCAAAGTTATTCAAAAGTGTTGTTATTTTTTTCAACGCAACCCTCAAAAATTCTATTCTCATTTTTTATTGTTAATGGGTTCTTTTTCTTCGCATTGACAATTAGTGAGATTTTTGAGGACTATATTAGCAATGAAAAATTCAAAAATGTCGCAAATAAATTCCTGAATTTATTTGCTATAACTATTTCATTAATGACAATAATAGGTATATATAATTTATGAAAGCTTATAAAATTATAGATCATAAATACGACGTTGTAGTGCTTGGTGCAGGTGGATCTGGACTAAGAGCTGCTGTGGGATTATCAGAGGCTGGATTAAAAACAGCTTGTATATCAAAAGTTTTTCCAACAAGAAGTCATACCTCTGCAGCACAGGGCGGGATATCCGCTGCATTAGGAAACATGGGTGAAGATGATTGGAGATGGCACATGTATGATACGGTTAAAGGTTCAGATTGGCTTGGAGACCAAGATGCAATTGAATACTTATGTAAAGAAGCTCCTAGGGCTGTTGTTGAGTTAGAAAGATATGGAGTTCCATTCAGTAGAACTGAGGATGGTAAAATTTATCAAAGGCCTTTTGGGGGAATGACAAAAAATTACGGAAATGGAACTGCTCAAAGAACTTGCGCAGCTGCTGATAGAACAGGTCATGCAATTTTACACACATTATATGGCCAAGCCTTAAAACAAAACACAGAATTTTTTATTGAATATTTTGCTTTAGATTTAATTATGAAAAATGGGGAATGCAAAGGTGTAATAGCTTGGAATTTAACTGACGGAACTATTCATAGATTTAGGTCACACATTACAATTATAGCAACAGGTGGATACGGAAAAGTTTATTATTCTGCTACTTCAGCTCACACATGCACTGGTGATGGAAATGCTATGGTTTTAAGAGCAGGCTTACCCTTGCAAGATATGGAATTTGTTCAATTTCATCCAACCGGAATTTATGGTGTAGGATGTTTGATTACAGAGGGAGTTAGAGGTGAAGGCGGATTTCTTGTTAATGACAAAGGTGAGAGATTTATGGAAAGGTACGCACCAAATGCTAAAGACTTGGCCTCAAGAGATGTTGTAAGTAGATCAATGGAAATGGAGATTAATGAAGGAAGAGGTGTTGGAAAAAACAAAGATCATATTAATTTACATTTAGATCACTTAGATAAAAAAGTCATAGAGGAAAGATTACCAGGAATTTCGGAGGCTGCAAAAACTTTTGCGAATGTTGATGTAAGTAAAGAACCAATTCCAGTAGTGCCCACTGTACATTATAATATGGGAGGTATACCAACTAATTATAAAGCTGAGGTTCTTACTCTAAATGGCTCAGAAAAAACAGTGCCAGGGTTAATGGCTATAGGTGAAGCAGCATGTGTGTCAGTTCATGGAGCTAACCGTTTAGGCTCTAATTCATTAATTGATTTAGTAGTATTCGGAAGAGCTGCAGCAAAAAGAGCAGCAGAGTTAGTCAAACCAGGATCTCCTCATGAAGAAGTTGCAGATGTTGAGACAGACAAATGTTTAAACAGATTTGATAAAATAAGAAATTCAAGTGGTTCTACTTTGACGTCAGAACTAAGATTGAAAATGCAAAAAACTATGCAAACAAAGTGCGCAGTATTTAGAACTGAAAAAACATTACAAGAGGGTGTTGATCAAATTAGAAAACCATATGAAGGTATGAACGACGTTTCTGTCAAAGATAAGTCCTTATTATTCAATACAGATTTAGTTGAAACTTTGGAATTTGATAATTTGATTAGTCAAGCACTTACAACAATGGACTCCGCTTATAACAGAAAAGAAAGTAGAGGAGCACATGCAAGAGAAGATTATACAAAAAGGGATGATAAAAACTTTATGAAACATACCTTAGCTTGGCAAGAAGGCAAAGAAGTGAAAATAAAGTATAGAGATGTGCACTCAAGAACTCTAACTAACGATGTTCAATATTTTCCACCAAAAGAGAGAGTTTATTAAGATATGGTTAAATTTAACCTACCACAAAATTCAAAAATCGAGGTAGGTAAGTATTACAAAGATCAAACTAATTCTAAAAATATAAAGAAGATACATATATACAGATGGGATCCCTCTAATAACGAAAATCCAAGAGTAGATACTTTTGAAGTTGATTTAGATAATTGTGGCCCCAAGGTGCTCGACATACTTTTTAAAATTAAAAATGAAATCGACCCTTCTTTAACATTTAGAAGATCTTGCGCACATGGAGTTTGTGGTTCTTGTGCAATGAATATCGACGGTGTTAATACACTAGCATGTATAAAATCACATATGGACATTAATGGTGATCTGAATATTTACCCTTTACCTCATTTAAAAGTTGTTAAGGATTTGATTGGCGATTTGACCACACTTTATAAACAGTATGAGTCAATTCAACCTTGGTTAAAGATTAATCAAACTGGACAAGAAAAAACAGAATTAAAGCAATCTCAAAAAGATAGAGAAAAATTAGACGGTTATTATGAGTGCATCTTATGTGCGTGCTGCTCAACTTCTTGTCCTAGTTATTGGTGGAACGGTGACAAGTATTTGGGTCCCGCAGTCTTACTTCAGGCCTACAGGTGGATAAACGATAGTAGAGATGGTGAAAAACAAGAAAGATTAAAAAAAGTTGCGGATGAGCTTAAACTCTACAGGTGTCATACTATTATGAATTGTACAAATTCTTGTCCTAAAGGCCTTAATCCAGCTAAAGCTATAGGATCGATAAAAAAAATGCTTGCAACAAGCTAAAACCTTATTTATTCAATTACATCATGAAACTCATTCAGCATTTTGTTGGTGGAAAAAATTTTTTAGGGGAATCTAAAAAATTAGGAAAAATATATAATCCAGCAACTGGAGAGCAAACTGCTGAGGTGAAGTTAGCTACAACCAAAGATGTTGATAATGCTGTTTCTAATTCAAAAAAGGCCTTTGAGTCTTGGTCTAATGTCCCACCTCTTCAGAGAGCAAGAGTAATGTTTAAGTTTAAAGATCTAATTGAAAAAAACTCTAATGAACTAACAGAAATAATTGTCTCTGAGCATGGAAAAGTTTTTGAAGATGCTATGGGATCATTGAAAAGAGGTTTAGAAGTTGTTGAGTTCGCTTGCGGAATACCACAGTTATTGAAAGGTGAGTTTACAGAAAACGTTGGCTCAGGAGTAGATAGTTGGTCCCTTAGACAACCTCTTGGAGTTTGTGCAGGTATAACTCCGTTTAATTTTCCTGCTATGGTACCAATGTGGATGTTTCCAATGGCTATTGCTTGTGGGAATTCTTTTATTTTAAAACCATCAGAAAAAGATCCATCATGTTCAATACGTTTAGCTGAACTATTAAAAGATGCTGGTCTACCAGACGGAGTCTTAAATGTTGTGAATGGAGATAAAGAAGCAGTCGATGCTTTGATAAATAATAAAGATGTGGTTGCTATGAGTTTTGTAGGATCAACACCTATTGCAAAATATATTTATGAGAATTGTGCAAAAAATGAAAAAAGAGTTCAAGCTCTTGGAGGCGCTAAAAACCATTGCGTAGTTATGCCAGATTGTGATTTAGATCAAGCAGTTAATGGTTTGATGGGAGCGGCTTATGGATCAGCTGGAGAAAGATGCATGGCTCAGTCAGTAGCTGTAGCTGTTGGAGAAATTGGAGATAGTTTAGTTAAATTATTAGCAAAAAAAGTGGAGGTATTAAAAGTTGGACCAGGTATGGATAAACAATCTGAAATGGGGCCACTAGTCACAAAAGAACACCTCGAGAAAGTTAAAAGTTACGTTGATATTGGCGAAAAAGAAGGAGCAAAATTAATTGTTGATGGAAGAAATTTTAAAATACAAGGATATGAAAATGGTTTCTATATTGGAGGTTGTTTATTTGACCATGTCACTAAAGATATGAGAATTTATAAAGAAGAAATTTTTGGTCCTGTTTTATCGGTAGTAAGAGCTAAAGATTTCGATGAAGCACTTCAATTAGTAAATGATCATGAATTTGGAAATGGGGTTAGTATATTTACTAGAGACGGTGACTCTGGGAGAACTTTTTCCAATAAAGCTAAAATTGGAATGGTAGGCGTAAATATCCCAATTCCGGTTCCTATGGCATTCCATAGTTTTGGGGGCTGGAAAAGATCCTTATTTGGTGATCAACATATGCACGGCCCAGAGGGAGTAAGATTTTTTACTAAATTAAAAACAATTACCTCCAGATGGCCTTCAGGATTAAGATCTGATCCTGAATTTGTAATGCCAACTATGAAATAAATTAAAAATGAGAAAAAAGATTACTTTAATCGGCGCTGGACAAATAGGCGGAACACTTGCTCATTTAATAGCTTTAAAAGAGTTGGGTGATGTCGTTTTATTTGATGTAGCATCAGGTATAGCGAAAGGTAAAGCATTAGATATAGCACAATCTTCTCCAGTTAATGGGTTTAACATAAATTTATTTGGAACAGATAATTATGAAGATACCAAAAACTCAGACGTCATAATTGTTACAGCTGGAGTTCCAAGAAAACCTGGTATGACAAGAGATGATTTACTAAGTATAAATTTAAAGATTATAAAGCAGGTTGCAGATGGAATAAAAAATACATCTCCAAATGCTTTTGTAATTTGCATAACAAATCCTCTGGATGTAATTGTAATGGCACTTCAAAAATATTCTGGATTACCAAAAAATAAAGTTGTCGGAATGGCTGGAATTTTAGATTCTTCGAGATTCATTTATTTTCTCTCTAAAGAACTTGATTTACCTGTTCAAAAGATAAAATCTTTTGTTTTAGGTGGGCATGGGGATACCATGGTAGCAATGCTAGATTCTACCGAAGTTGACGGAAAAAAACTTACGGATTTAGTAAAAGAGGGAAAACTTAAACAAGAGAAATTGGATGATATAGTTGAGAGAACTAAAAAAGGTGGAGCCGAAATAGTTAAATATCTAAAAAATGGTTCTGCGTTTTATGCACCAGCTGCGTCTGGTGTAGAAATGGCCGAAAGCTATTTAAAAGATTTAAAAAAACAATTACCATGTGCAGCATTTTTAAATGGTGAGTATGAAACAAAAAATCTTTATGCAGGTGTTCCTGTTATAATTGGCTCTAAAGGTGTTGAAAAAGTTGTAGAGCTAAGATTATCAGATCAAGAAAAAATAAATTTTAAAAAATCTATATCTGCAGTTAAAGAACTTTTTGAGTCAGCTAAGAAAATTGATCCAAGTTTATAATTAATTTTTTGTAAGAACCAACTGCCTACCCATACAAAATATACTTGGAAAAAATCTTACCAAAATTTTATCTATACGATGAAGAATATTTAAAAAAAAATTATTCATAGGAATACATTTCGTTTTAGAAGTTACCCCCCCTGAATTTAAAAAGATTAAACATTCGGTAAACTTTTCGTGTTCTATTTTAAAATATTTTCCTAAATTTTCTTCAAATTTTTTTCGATCATCAAATATTAAGTGGGGAACAGCAATATTCCCGTGCCACGCATTTGTTTCATCGCTTTTTGGTTCTCTTTCATCCCAAACATTAAGAGTAAAATCGAAACCCTCATGCTTCATTAAAATTGTAGCTAGCTGAAAAACTAGAGAACAGTAAGACTCAAAAATAATTAACTTACCTTTCTTTTTTAAAATACGATTCATCTCTTTGAAAAATTTTATAGGAAATGGAATGTGATGTACCATATTAGATGCGATTACATAATCGAAGCTGTCATTGCCAAATCCTGTGCTCTGAGCGTCAATATTTTTAAAATCTAGATGATCATCTTCTCCTAAATCTGATAATTTAAAGTTTTTATTTAAAATAAATTCCCTAGAAAACCCAGCTCCAGATCCCACCTCAATTCCAACATCATTTTCTTCAATAAAATTATTCATCCAAGAAAATCTTTTATTTAATAGAAATTGAACATTTTTTGAGTTTGAGGAATAATACAATTCTCTTGCTATTTTCGTGTTAGCGATAGATTTCATTCGATTCTCATCATTAGAAAACTGAATTTTTTTAAAAAATTTGATCATCTTTTCAATTATATAAATTTAAAAAAAACTGATATGAGTTTATAATACTGTCAATCTTTTCAAAACATGTTTTTAAAAAAAAACACAACCAAAGAAGTTCTAATTATTATAGGAATTTCTATTTACGCTTTTTATGTAAATTGGATAAGTGGTAATATTGGAGTTATACCGATTGACTCTTTCGGTTTTTTAGACACTGGCTACAGCATTTTAAATGGAAAATTACCAATAAGAGATTTTTGGATATTTACTGGTCTAGTTGTTGATTACATGGAAGCAGGCTTTATTTATATTTTTGGAAATAATTGGAATAGCCATTTAATTCATTCATCATTTATGAATATTTTAGCTACATACATTTTTTATATTTTTTTTAAAGAATTCGAATTAGAAAAAAAATATCTAATAATTTATTGTCTTTCTTTCGCAACTCTATGCTACCCTGTTTCTGGTACACCATTCGCGTACTTACACTCATATATTTTTTCTCTCATTGCTATAATGTTTTTTATACTAGCTTTAAAAAACGGTAAAAAAACTACTTGGTTCGCTTTACCTTTTATAGCTTTTCTAGCTTTCTTCTCAATGCAAACTCCCTCAGCTTTTATTTTGTTGATCCTTTTTTTTGCATTAGCAACTAATTTTTATTATAAAAAAAAAATTAAAAATTTTAACTTTTTTATATTTGGTTGTTTATCGACTTCAATTATTTTTTTTCTCTTTTTATTTATAACAAAAACTGAATTAATAAATTTTGTATATCAGTATATTTTGTTTCCATTATCAATAGGAGAAGGCAGAGTTGCAAGTAGTGAAGTGGCTTATGTAAGTTTAATTGACCAACTTAACTTAAAAAGATTATTTGGTGATTTCAAATTTATACATATTTTATTTATCCCATTGATAATTTTTACTATTAAAAATTTAAAAAAAAAAAATGCTATTCTAAATCTCTTGAATTTAACTTTCATTTTTTCTATTTTAGGTTTTTTGTTTAAT
>CACJPW010000006.1 GCA_902595375.1 uncultured Pelagibacteraceae bacterium
TTTTATTTTTTTGTTTTTAGAAATCTCACCAAAAGTTTTAACTTGGCCATTGGGTATGAATATAGGATCATAACCAAATCCTTTACTGCCTGATATTTTTTTTGAAATAGTGCCGCTCAACTTTCCCACTACGTTAATTACTTTTTTATTAGGATGTTTAAAAGATAAACTACAAATAAATGTTGCTTTTCTATTTTTTTTATTTTGCATTCTTTTTAATATATATTTCATTGCCTTAAGAAAATTTCCTTTAGTTTTTGCCAGTCTGGCTGAATAAATTCCAGGTTCGTTGTTTAGAGATTTTATACATAGGCCCGAGTCATCAGAGATTACTGGATAATTTACAAATTTAGAAAAAAAATTAACTTTCAAATTTGCATTACCGGTGAATGATTTACGCGTCTCCTCAGGGCTAGGTATCTTTAGCGAAAAAGGCGAAATTTTTTTGTATTTTTTAGATATTAAATAGGAAATTTCTCTAAATTTTCCCATATTATGTGTCCCAATTAATATTTTTTTCATTTTCGTCTAGTAATTTAATTATTATTTACTATATAGCAAACAGATGTCTGAAAAAAATGATAAAAGCGAAAAAGAACAAAATTTAGATACTCCTGAGAAAAAATCTAAAGAGTTAAACGTGGAGGAAAAGCTCAAAGAAACAGAAGATAAACTTCTGAGGTCCTTAGCTGAAATTGAAAATCAAAGAAGGAGGTTTGAGAAAGAAATTAAAGATGCTTTCGAATTTGGATCTTTTAATTTTGCAAAAGAAAGTCTGGCAATATTAGATAACTTAGAGCGTGCTAAAAATGCGATAAAAAATGATGAAATTTTAAAATTAAACAAAGATCTAGACAAATTTTTAGATAATATCTCGATAATTGAAAAAGATTTAATTTCAATATTTGAAAAAAATAGAATTATAAAAATTGAGTCAAAGGGTAAAAAATTTGACCCAAATTTTCATCAAGCAATGGTAGAAATTGAGGACAATAAGTCAGAAATAGGAACAATCATCCAAGAAATACAATCTGGCTACATGTTTGGAGACAGACTGTTAAGACCAGCATTAGTAGGAGTGACGAAAAAGAAAAGCTCAAAAAACGAGGAAATTAATGACAAAAAAGGGAAAAATTAACCTTGTAGAAGAAAAAAAAACACCCATATAAACGTTACAAAGGAACATATAATGAGTAAAGTAATAGGAATAGACTTAGGAACTACAAATTCATGTGTGGCTATTATGGATGGCACACAAGCGAAAGTTTTAGAGAACGTTGAGGGAGCGAGAACAACACCCTCAGTAGTAGCATTTTTAGAAAATGAAGAAAAATTAGTTGGTCAGCCTGCTAAAAGGCAAGCTGTAACAAATGCTGGCGATACAATATTTGCAGTAAAAAGATTAATTGGTAGAAAATTTGATGGGCCTTCAGTTCAAAAAGATATTTCAAAAGTCCCATACAAAATTGTTAAATCAGACAATGGTGATGCATGGGTAGAAGGTAAAGGAAAAAAATATTCACCTGCGCAAATCTCAGCTTTTGTTTTACAAAAAATGAAAGAAACTGCCGAAAAATATTTAGGACAAGCTGTTACTAAAGCAGTTATAACTGTTCCGGCTTATTTTAACGACTCTCAAAGGCAAGCTACTAAAGACGCAGGAAAAATTGCAGGCTTAGAGGTATTAAGAATTATTAACGAACCAACTGCTGCCTCTCTTGCTTACGGGTTAGATAAAAAAGGCGGAAAAAAAATTGCTGTTTATGACTTAGGCGGAGGTACTTTTGATATTTCAATATTAGAAATCGGGGATGGAGTATTTGAAGTTAAATCAACTAACGGAGATACATTCCTTGGAGGTGAAGATTTTGACGATGCTATAGTGGAATACCTTGCATCTGAATTTAAAAAGGATAATGGAATTGACTTAAAAACTGATAAACTGGCTCTTCAAAGACTAAAAGAAGCTGCAGAAAAAGCAAAAATAGAGCTTTCATCTGCTGCGCAAACTGAAATTAATTTACCATTTATAACTGCCGACAAATCTGGACCAAAACATTTAAATTTAAAATTTACAAGAGCTAAACTAGAGGCCTTAGTTCAAAACTTAGTTGATAGAACTTTAGAACCGTGTAAAACCGCTTTAAAAGACTCGGGTTTTTCTGCTGCAGAAATTAACGAAGTAGTCCTAGTAGGTGGAATGACAAGAATGCCAAAAATCATAGAAACGGTAAAAAATTTCTTTGGAAAAGAACCAAATAAGAGTGTTAACCCTGACGAAGTTGTTGCAATGGGTGCAGCTATACAGGGTGGTGTTTTACAAGGAGACGTAAAAGATGTGTTGCTTCTTGACGTTACGCCTCTATCTTTAGGAATTGAGACACTTGGGGGTGTCTCAACAAAACTTATTGAAAAAAATACTACAATACCAACTAAAAAGAGTCAGGTGTTCTCAACTGCAGAAGACAATCAGCCTGCCGTTTCTATTAGAGTTTTACAAGGCGAAAGAGAAATGGCTGCAGACAATAAGATCTTAGGTAATTTTGAACTCGTAGGCATACCACCAGCTCCAAGGGGAACGCCACAAATTGAAGTTACATTCGATATAGATGCAAATGGAATTGTAAGTGTTTCTGCAAAAGATAAGGGCACTGGTAAAGAACAAAAAATTCAAATCCAGGCTTCAGGAGGTCTTTCTGATGAAGAAATTCAAAAAATGGTTAAAGATGCAGAAGCTAACAAAGAAGCTGATAAAAAGAAGAGAGAGGGTGTTGATGCTAGAAATCAAGCTGATAGTTTAGTATTTTCAACAGAAAAAAGTTTAAAAGAGCACGGAGATAAAGTTACCCCGGAAGAAAAAAAAGCTATAGAAGATGGAATTGCAGGTCTTAAAAAATCTTTAGAAGGAACAGATGTTGAAGATATAAAGAAAAAAACACAAAGTTTAATTCAAGTTTCAATGAAACTAGGAGAAGCAGTTTATAAAAGCCAACAGAAACCTAACGACAAAGATAAAGGTGCGAGTGGCGGACCCAAAGATACTAAACCTGATGAAAAAGATAATGTTGTCGATGCAGATTTTGAAGACGTAAAAGAGGATAAAGAAAAAAGCGCCTAAGATAAAAAAGGAGACGTCCTGTGGCTAAAAGAGATTGTTATGATGTCTTAGGTATCCCAAAAGGAGCTTCTAAAGACGAAATTAAGAAAGCTTATAGAAAATTAGCATTAAAATATCATCCAGACAAAAACAAAGGCGACAAAAATTCAGAAGAAAAGTTTAAGGAGGCTAGCGAAGCTTATCATATCCTTTCTGATGATAAGAGAAAAGCTAACTACGACCAGTTTGGTCATGCAGCTTTTGAAGGTGGTGGTGGTGGTTTTCAAGGCTTTGGTGGATTTGATAGTTCATCTTTCTCCGATATCTTTGAGGATTTTTTCAGTGATTTTGGTGGCAGCTCCACAAGAAGAACTAGCAATAGAGGAAACGACTTAAGGTACGACGTTAGTATCAGTTTGGAAGATGCATACGAAGGTATCGAAAAGAATGTCAGATATACAACTTACAAATCATGTAAATCTTGTTCAGGAAGTGGTGCTGCAAAAGGTTCGAAACCAATAAAATGTGATTATTGTTCTGGAAGAGGAAAGGTAAGGACAAATCAAGGTTTCTTCACTGTTCAGCAAACTTGTCCTCAATGCAGTGGTTACGGTGAAATGATAGGTACGCCTTGTAATAGTTGCAATGGTAACGGTAAAGTTCAATCGAATGAAAATGTTACCGTAAAAATTCCAAAAGGAGTAGATGACGGCACTAGGATAAGATTATCTGGTAAAGGTGAAGCAGGTTCAAAAGGTGGAAGTAGTGGAGATTTGTATTTGTTTATATCGATAGACAATCATAATATTTTTAAGAGGTCTGACGAAAATTTATATTATGAATTGCCAATTTCGTTTTCTGATGCTGCCTTAGGCACTTCAGTTGAAGTTCCTTCAATAGATGGAGGAAAATCTAAAATAAAGATACCTCCAGGTACACAACATGGAAAACAATTAAGGCTGAGAGGTAAAGGCATGCCTGTATTAAGAAGAAGTTTGTATGGAGATCTTTATATCAGAGTTGTAACTCAAGTGCCTACCTCACTTTCAAAGAGACAGAAAGAAATATTAGAAGAATTCAATCAGATTGAGAGCAACAAACCAGATCCAGTGATTAAAAGCTTTTTTGAAAAAGCTAAAAAATTCTGGAAAAAAACTTAATACGAATGGAAACTGATCAAATAATGTCTGCAATATTTCTTATTGCAGTGCTAGCTTTAATCTTACCCAGTTTTTTATCCACTAATAAAAAATTAAAACAATTTTTAAATAATTTATCTATCTGGACTATAATTTTACTAGTAATTATTGTATTTATTTATTTGATTAGATGATGAAAAAAATTAGCTTAGCAATAACAGGATGTATGGGTAGGATGGGTCAACAACTCATTAAATCAGCAAGCAAAAGTAAACAGTTTAAATTAGTATCTTTAACTGAAAATAGAAAGATAATGAAAAAAATTTCAGGAATAAAACCTCAACCCAATTCGTTAGATGCATTTAAAAAGGCAAATATAATTATTGACTTTACAGTTCCCAGATGTACTTTAGAAATTCTTAAATTTGCATCAAAACAAAAAAAAAGAGTTGTAATTGGTACGACTGGTTTTACAAAAAAACAAGAAAATTTAATTAAAAAGTTTTCAAAAAAAATTCCTATATTGAAAGCTGGGAACATGAGTTTAGGTGTAAACTTGTTAATGTATCTTACTGAAATTACGTCAAAATCTTTAGGAAAAAAATTTTTAAGTAAAGTTTTTGAAGTACACCATAAGGATAAAAAAGATTATCCATCAGGTACAGCATTAATGCTAGGAAAAGGAATCGCAATAGGAAAAAATAAAGAGTTTTATAACATGATTGGTAAAAAATATCTCAATAAGAAATCATTTCCTTTCGGGAAAAAAATTAATTTTAATTCAATCAGAAAAGGTGGAGTGATAGGGGAGCACGAGGTAACTTTTTCTAGCGGAAAAGAAATAGTTACACTAAACCATGAGTCTTTCGATAGAGCTCTTTACTCTGAAGGAGCTCTTACAGCTGCTAAATGGTTATTAAATAAAAAACCAGGTCTTTATTCAATGAGAGATCTTTTGAACTTTTAGTGAATACCAAAGAAAAATCTAAGATTATAATTAATATCTTAAACAAAATATATCCTAAGATACCTATCCCGCTTAATTATAAAAATACTTTCACTCTTTTAATTTCTGTTCTCCTTTCAGCACAATGTACTGATGTAAATGTAAATAATGTAACCAAAAAAATTTACCCTAAGTATAATAAGCCTGAACATTTTGTAAAATTGGGAAGAAAAAGAATTGAAAATTTAATAAAAAAAATTGGAATATTTAGAGTGAAAGCTAAAAGCATTTTTTATTTATCAAAAAAATTAATTGAGAGACATAAAGGAAAGGTTCCTAAAACTTATGAAGAACTTGAACAACTGCCGGGAGTTGGACATAAAACAGCAAGTGTTGTTATGTCTCAAGGATTTGGCTTTCCTGCCTTTCCAGTAGATACTCATATTCATAGACTAGCTCAAAGGTGGGGTCTTACTAATGGTAAAAATGTTGTTCAAACAGAAAAGGATTTAAAGAATGCATTTCCAAAAAAATACTGGAACAGACTTCATCTTCAGATTATTTGGTACGGTCGAGAATATTGTAAAGCTCGAGATTGTTATGGAATTGCTTGTAAAATTTGTAAAAGCTGTTATCCCAATAGAAAAAAACCTGTTAAAACAAAAAAAGCTTAAATGAAAATCTTAGGAATTGGTAACGCTATCGTTGATGTAATTTGTAAGGTTGATGAAAAATTTATCAAACAGAATAATTTAACTAAAAGCACAATGAAACTTGTAGACGAAGCTGAGTTTAAAAAACTATTATCCACTCTTAAAATTGAGGAAACTGTATCAGGTGGATCAGTAGCAAACTCAATTGTTGGTCTATCGCAACTTAGAAATCAAGTTGGCTTCATAGGTAAAATAAGTGACGATGATTTAGGTAATAAGTATGAGGAAGGATTATTAAAAGAAAATGTAAATTACTTTTATTCCAAAAAAAAAGAAATAATACCGACTGGAACTTGTCTAATATTGATCACTCCTGACTCAGAGAGAACCATGGTAACTTTTCTTGGAATAGCAGGAAAAATTAATGAAGACGATATTGATTCAAACGCAGTGAAGAGTAGTGAAATTTTATTTCTTGAGGGATATCTTTGGGATGAAGGTGAGCCGAAAAAAGCTTTCGAAAAGGCCATTATTAATGCAAATAAAGTTGCAATGTCATTATCAGACTTATTTTGTGTGGAGCGACATAAGTCTCAATTTTTGGACTTAGTTAAAAACAAATTAGATATCACGTTTGCAAACGAACAAGAAATAATGTCTTTAATTGATGTAAAAAAATTTGATGAAGTAATTAATTTTGCTAAGGAGATTAATAAATTAATTGTTGTTACTCGTGGAGACAAAGGGGCAGTTGCAATAAATAGAAATGAAATCGTAGAATGCCCTGCAAAGAATAACCTTAAGATTAAAGATTTAACAGGTGCAGGAGATTTATTTGCAGGTGGTTTTCTTCATGGGTTAATCAATAATAAATCAACTAAGGAAAGTTTAGTGACAGGAACAGAAATGTCCTCAAAAGTCATTCAAATAATTGGAGCTAGACTAAATTAATTAAATATATAACTATTTTTTTAAAGATAATTTAAATTAGTTTTTTTTCTTTTAAAACTCCCTTTCCCTTTTTTTGGTTTAACTACTCTTTTTCTATATTTGGATGTATGAAGATCTATAGCAATTTTATTTCTTTTTTTCACAGGTAATAACCATCTTTATTATTAAGAATAAATTTTCCATCCATGAACTTTTCTGTAATTTTTTTTCTTAATCTATATATATGTGTTTCAACAGTATGAGTATCTGCATCAGAAGAATAATTCCAAACAGTTGACAAAATAATATCTTTTGAAATTGGTTTCTCGCTATCAAGAAATAATTCCAAGAGCTGAACTTCTTTTTCTGTTAGTATGATATAATCATCTAATTTAGATAATCTCTTTTCGTTTTTATCTAACATATAGCCCTTTATCTTCAGTGACGAATTGATACTAAATTTCTTCTTTGCTGCTGTATTCTCTACAATAGAATTTATTTCTTTGATGGTGGTTGGTAATACTAAAGTAGCATCGAAATTATCAGTGAGATCTTTTTTTCTTCCTGCACATATTTTTAAAGAATTTGTACTATTAATATAGCCCTTTTGTTTTTTGTCTAACAAAGCATCTGTGTGAAATAGGATAATATTTGAATTTTCATTTAAACTCTCTGATAAGGGATTAAACTTTAAAAAAACCTTTAATTCATTTAAAGTTGAAATAAATGAAGAAGGACCTAAAACTTTTACATTTAATTTATGCATATTTTAATTAGTAAAAAACACTTAATTTATAATAACTATAAAGTAAAATGTGCCATAGGTAAAAGGGGAATTGATTGTAAAAAGAAAGAAGGTGATTTAATAACCCCAAAAGGTAAATATAAAATTAAATATATTTTGTTCAGAAAAGATAGAATAAAAAAAATCCAATCTAAGATTAAAAAAATTGTTATTAAAAAGAACATGGGCTGGTGTGATGATCCCGAATCTAAACAGTATAATAAGCTTGTTAAATTACCTTTTAAATACAAATTTGAAAAACTTTACAGAAAAGAGAATATCTACGATATTATATTGGTTTTAAATTATAATATGAATCCGGTAATTAAAAATAGAGGAAGCGCAATTTTTATTCATATTGCAAAAAATAATTACGAAAAAACTAAGGGATGTGTTGCTATCAAAAAGGTTCATCTTTTAAAAATATTAAAAGAGTTAAAAATTAATTCAAATGTTAAGATCGAGAGCCAAAAATAGAACTTCCTATTCTAACAAATGTGGACTCGTGCTTGATTGCATCTAAATAATCTGCAGACATACCCATACTCATATTTTTAAGACCAATTGATTTGTTAATTTCATTTAAATTTTTAAAATACTTTTTAGCATCATGGCCGATTGGTGGAATAATCATTAAACCTATAATTTTGAGATTAATTTCATTAACACAATAATTATAAAATCCTTCAAGCTCACTCACAGGTATTCCTGATTTTTGGATTTCATTACCAATATTTACTTGTATGAAGTATTCTAAATTTCTATTAAGATTAATTTGATACTTAGCAATTGTGTCAGCTAGTTTTTGGTTATCTACTGAATGTACATAATCAAATATTCTTACTGCATCTTTTACTTTATTTCTTTGTAATTTACCTATCATATGAAGCTTTATATTTGAGTTATTTCTTTTTTCTTCGGACCACTTAGATAAAGCCTCTTGAACTTTATTCTCTCCGAAATGGATATGACCATGATCTATTAAAGGCTGTATGTAATCTAACGTAAATGTTTTACTTACAGCTATAATATTAACTGGTTTAATAGGCTTTAAGGAAGCGATTTTAGATTTTATTTTTTCAAATCTATCAACTATTGTGCTCATATGTTTATCATTAAAAATAAATATTTTTTAATAATTGAAAATATAAAAGATATTGATTTAAAAAACATAAAAAAACGTAATAAATTTTTCATAATCTATAGAAATTATAGAAAAATTGATAAATTAAGTAATTTAATGAAGTTTAGGATGGAATGTAAATCAAAAGGACTTAAATTGTATGTAGCAAATAATACAAAATTAGCAATTTCAATTAAATCAGACGGAATATATCTTCCATCTTTCAATAAAAGTTTAAATTTTTTAAATTTAAAGAAAAAAAATTTTGATATCATAGGATCTGCCCATAATTTTAAGGAAATTTCAAACAAAGTTAAACAAGGATGTCATATGATTTTATTTTCTAGATTATTCAAAGTTGATTATGATAAAAATTCCTCTTACCTGGGTGTAATAAAATTTAATAATTTTACAAGAATTTCTAACAAATTAATCCCTTTGGGTGGAATTAATAATTATAACTTAAATCGATTAAATAATGTTTCTAGTAATGGTTTTGCTTTATTATCAGAAGTAAAAAAAAAGCCGGCTAAAATATTCAGCCGGCTTTTTTAAATTTAAATTACTAAATGATTAGAATGCAGCTTTGATACTGATTGTTCTAGTATCATCTTTTGCATCTTTAACCATGTTAGCGTGGTCAGTAGAAGCATCTTGGAAACCAAGAGTTAATCCACCAACTGTGTAACCAATGTTAATCGCATCTGTTTCTTGCTTGAAGCTAGAATCAGCATCTTTATTGTGCTGGCTTTGCTC
This sequence comes from uncultured Pelagibacteraceae bacterium, assembly GCA_902595375.1. Classification (GTDB taxonomy): domain Bacteria; phylum Pseudomonadota; class Alphaproteobacteria; order Pelagibacterales; family Pelagibacteraceae; genus Pelagilacustribacter. The sequence goes on from CACJPW010000006.1 coordinate 9,429, forward strand.
CATCATATTGTAAGAAATAGATAGATTGTCATTCACTGCGTAAGCTAAACCAAGTGTATCAATCTTATAAAAGTCTGATGAGTCTGGTGCGCTTGTCATTATTGCAGGTGTTTGACCTGTATCAATTAATTCTTTTTGGTAACCATATTTAAGATTTCCAACAGAACCAGTTAATGCAACAGTGTATTCAAATCTGTCTGTTGTGTCTGTAGCTGTGTTAACTTCTTCTTCAGCATAACCTAAAGTAAGAGTAGCACCACCTAAAACATCACCTACGAATGGTACATCACCCAATGACGTTTTTGTTACTAGTTCCATACCTGATCCAACACTACCGCTTGTGTTACCTGATGCAGTTTTATCACCGCTTTCAGATCCATCAGCTTTTGGTACGTATTGTCCTGATACTGATCCTATGATTGGTAATGAAGCTTTGAAACCAACACCCATTTCAGCAGCTAATCCACCAACGTCTTGGTATGTTCCTGAACCTGATCCATTAGCTTCTTCAAATGCTGAAGGCGTAATATCATCAATAGCATCTACTTCAGAACCATCAGTTCCAAGATAAATGTCTACTAGTCCAGCTACATTTCCGAAAGTAATTTTGGCATCACCAAAAGAACCATCGTCACCGAAGTCTTGCATAACTGACATTGCAATACCATTATCTAACTCAGTAGAACCTTCGAAAGTTATTTCTCTGTCCATACCTAATGGGTTACCTGTCGTTCTGTCAACTTCAGACTGGTAAGTTGCTTGCATACTACCTGTTACTGACATTTCGCCAGCGTTAGCTGTTGAAACTGCGAACAAGAAAGATAAAGCAACTAGTATTTTAGTTATTTTCATATTTTTCCTTTGTTATTTAATTTATTAATAAATTAATATAATGTTTTTAAACCAAACCACTGTGAAATAGTTGAAAACTCACAAAAAATAATCTAATTTTTATACAGTGTGGTATTTTTACAACATGGAAAAGATAGTGTAGAATCTCGATAATTTAATATATAACGCTAATTATGTGTAAAAAATTCCAAAACAAGTTGTATTTTCACTCTTTCATTAAAAGAACTTTGGAAATTTTTATTATCTTAACTGTTATAATTACTTTTTCAGCTTGCTCAGTCCCCAATGCACTTAAACCAAAAAAAGTTGACCCTAGTATACCTGTTAATGCTGATGAAAGAGCAAGGCAGAACATTGAAAAGGGCAGAGGAATTAGTCTTAAGGGTGCGATGGGCGGAAGAAAATCTACTAATTATGAATTTAGCACATCCAATCCTTTGTGGAGGGCTTCACTTGAAATTATCGATTTTATGCCTTTAGCCACGGTTGATTATTCAGGAGGAATTATAATTACAGATTGGTACACCGATTCTCCTAACACTAACGAGTCAATAAAAATCACAGTAAGATTTTTATCAAATGAAATTAGATCTGAAAGCTTAAAAATTATAGTACACAACAAAAAGTGTAAAACTAGTGAAAGCTGTAAAATAAATGAAATTGACTCCAGTATAAAATTTGAACTTCAAAAGTCTATTTTAGCAAAAGCAGTTAAGTTTGAACGCGAAACAAAAAAATAGAATTTGAATCAATGGAAAGATACAACTTTCTACAAATTGAAAAGAAATGGCGTGATAAAGATATATCAATATCTGTAAAAAATTCTAATTCTCAAAAAAAATATTATTGTTTAGAAATGTTCCCATATCCGTCGGGAAAAATTCACATGGGTCATGTCAGAAATTACGCAATTGGAGATGTAATAGCCCGCTATAAATTTTTAAATGGTTTTAATGTTTTGCACCCAATGGGTTGGGACGCTTTTGGTCTTCCTGCTGAAAATGCCTCAAAACAAAATAAATTACACCCAAAAAAATGGACAGAACAAAATATAAAAACTATGAAAAAACAACTCAAATTGCTTGGTTTGTCAATTGATTGGAATAGAGAAATTTCGACTTGTGATAAAGATTATTATAAACATCAGCAAGAATTATTTATAGACTTTTATAATCAAGGCCTTGTTTCTAGAAAAGAAACTTATGTAAATTGGGATCCAGTTGAAAATTCAGTTTTAGCTAACGAACAAGTAATTAATGGAAGGGGTTGGAGATCAAATGCTTTAGTTGAAAGGAAAAAATTATCTCAATGGTTTTTTAATATTACAAAATTTTCTGACGAGCTTTTAAATGAACTTGAAAATTTAAGTGGTTGGCCTGAAAAAGTCAAATTGATGCAGAAAAATTGGATAGGAAAATCTTTGGGATGCATTATCAACTTTGAATTAGAAAAAAATAACGAAAAAATAAAAGTTTTTACAACAAGACCTGATACAATTTTTGGTGCCACATTTATTGCTTTATCGGTAGACCATAAAATTAGTGATTTGTTCAAAGGAAAAAAAGATTTCGAGGCATTCAAGCTAAATTGTAACAAAACAGGCACCACTGAAGAAGCGATTGCTAGTGCGGAAAAGATAGGATTTAAAACTGATTTATTCGTCAAACACCCTTTCATAAAAAACAAAAAGTTGCCTGTTTATTTTGCTAATTTTGTTTTAATGGATTACGGCAGTGGTGCTATTTTTGGTTGTCCAGCTCATGATCAAAGAGACTTTGACTTTGCAAAAAAATATAATTTAGAAATTATTAGAGTAGTCTCAGATAAATCAAACAGTGCAGATATCCATGAAGCCTATACTGGTTTAGGAAAATTAGTTAATTCAGATTTCTTAAATGATTTAGACGTAGATTCTGCGAAGAAAAAAATAATAAGTATAATTGAAAAAGAAGAAATTGGTGAGAAAAAAACTTTATACAGGCTAAAGGACTGGGGAATTTCAAGACAAAGATATTGGGGATGCCCTATACCTATGATTTATTTAAAAGATGGATCTGTTGTTCCTGTTGAAAAAAGTGAGCTACCTGTAGAACTTCCTGAAGATGTAAATTTAAATACTAAAGGAAATCCCCTTGACAACCATCCCAATTGGAAAAGTACTTTTCACAAAGCATCTGGCCAAGAAGCTACAAGAGAAACTGATACACTGGACACTTTTGTTGATTCATCTTGGTATTTTATGAGATTTTGTTCCCCTAAACATAATCTCTCACCTTTTGACGAAAATGAAGTTAATAAATGGATGCCAGTAGATCAATATATTGGTGGTGTCGAACATGCTATCTTGCATTTGCTTTACTCTAGATTTTTTACAAAAGGAATAAAAAAATATAATCATAATATTAAATTTTCAGAGCCTTTCGAAAATTTGTTTACGCAAGGTATGGTTTGCCATGAGTCCTACAAAGATAAGGATGGAAATTGGCTTTATCCCGAAGAAGTAGAAAAAGTTGATAGTAAGACATTTATAAAAAGATCTGACAAAAGTAATGTTAAGGTAGGTCCCCCTGAGTCAATGTCAAAATCAAAAAAAAATACAGTTGATCCAGAGGAAATGATAATTCAATACGGAGCTGATGCTGTTCGATGGTTTATTTTATCAGATAGTCCGCCAGAAAAAGATATACAATGGTCAGATGTTGGTGTTTCTTCAGCCAATAAATTTTTACAGAAGGTTTATAATCTAGTCTTTACAATCTCAGAAAGAAAAGAAGTTTCGTTCAATAAAGAATTTGAAAAGCAGTTTGTTTCTAAAATTAACATCTTCTCTGGAAAAATTGATGAAGCTATTAAAAATTTTAGATTTAATGTAGCAATTGCTAATTTCTATGAAATTTATAATTTTTTTAAAAGCACAGGAATAAATAATGTTAGAAATAATATTTTAAAAGAAAATATAATAAATGTTATGAAAATGATGATTCCTTTTACTCCTCATTTGGCTTATGAGTGTTTGGATTTATTAAAATGTGAAGAAGTGAATAATTGGCCAAAAATAAACAGAGATAATACTGATGAAATCATCAAATTTGCTATTCAAGTAAATGGTAAAACGCGTGATATTATTGATGTTAAAAAAAATTTAAAAGAAAAAGAAATTCATGAAAAAATATCAGGAACCTCAAAGGCAAATAGATATTTAAATAAAAATAAAATTAAAAAAACGATATTTGTTAAAAACAAGATTATAAACTTTATAATATGATAAAAAGTAGTTTTCTTATAAGCGCAGTGATATTAATTATTCTATCTAGTTGTGGTTTCAAAGTTGTAAACTATTCAGATTTAATAAATTTTGAAATAAAAGAAATCTCCACATCAGGTGATGAAAGAATTAATTATTTATTAAAAAACAAATTGTCATTTAGTTCTAAAAAGGATGAAGCTAGATCAATAATTATAGAAATAGACACAAAAAAGAAAAAAACAGTTAAAGAAAAAAATATTAAAAATGAAATTACTAAATACAAAATTGCCATTGATACTAATGTCAAATTTAAGGAAATTTCTGGTAATTCATATAAAGAATTTAGTGTAAACAGAACTGGAGATTTTGACGTTAATAATCAATATTCTCAAACTTTGACTAACGAAAAAAAATTAATTGATTTATTAGCAAATGGAATTGCTAATGAAATCTTAACTGAGATTATTAGTAAATTTAATGATTTATAAAAGCTATTTAATTGAAAAAGACATTGATAATTTAAAACAAGATTTAGCATTATTTTATGGTGAAAATCTTGGATTAAGAATTCACTTTAAAAAACTATTAAAATTAAAATTTAGAGGATCTGAGACACTAAGTTTAAATCAAGATGAAGTTCTTGCAAATCCGAACTTAATTTACAACGAACTAAGTAATTTATCATTATTTGAAAATAAAAAGGTAATTTTTATAGATCATGCAACAGACAAAATCGTAAATTTAATTGATGAAATAAAAAAAATCATTTTGAACAACAAAGTTTTTTTATTCAGTGAAGCATTAGACAAAAGATCTAAGTTAAGAAAATTATTTGAAACTGAAAAAGTATGTGGTGTAATACCGTGTTATGCTGATAATGAAATATCAATAAAAAAAATTATTTCAGAAACTTTAAAAGAGTTTGATGGATTAACACCGCATAACATAAATTTAATTGCAGATAATTGTAACCTGGATCGAGTAAAATTAGATAATGAAATTAACAAAATTAAAGGCTATTTTTATAACAAAAGGATCGAAACAGAAAAACTAGAAATTCTTTTGGATGCTAAAATAATTGATAATTTTAGTGAGCTAAGAGACAACGCTCTTTTAGGTAATAAGACAAAAACAAATTTACTTTTAAGTGACACAATTATTGAAAAAGATAAAAACGTTTTTTACATTAATTCAATAAATCAAAGACTCAATAAATTAAAAGATGTAAGAGAAAAGTCAAAAAACAGTAGTTTGGAGCAGGCTTTAGAAAATATAAAGCCACCTATATTTTGGAAAGACAAGCCTTGTTTTCTTCGTCAAGCTCAAAAATGGGATTTTAAAAAGATTAAAAACACATTGGAAAAAACCTATCAAATAGAGATTACGTTGAAATCAAACAACGATATAGACAAAAATGTGTTAATGAAAAAATTAATAGTAGATTTGTGTCACGTGGCTAATTCTTAGTTAATAAATCTGAAATTAATTCAAATTGATCTAAATTCTTATACTCAATAACAACTCTGCCTTTGTTGTTTTTTTTATTCAAAATATTTACTTTTAAGCCTAGAATTTTTTCAATACGCTCTTGAATTTTTATTATATCAGGATCGACTACTTTTTCTCCTTTTGAAGATTGTTTTTTACTTTTAATCAAATATTCAACTTTTCTTGCACTATAATTTTTAGTAACTATTTCCTCTGCAATAGATGATGCATTTGAAATCCCAATTAGTGGTCTTGCTTGTCCTGAAGTTAAAGAACCCTCCTCAAGCATAGAAATAACGTCTGAGGGTAGAGAGAGAAGTCTCAAGGTATTACTAATATGACTTCTGCTTTTTGACATAAGTTTTGAAATACTCTCGTGGTCATAATTAAATTCTTCATTTAATCTTTTATAACCTTTGGCCTCTTCTATAGGATTTAAGTCGTCTCTTTGAATATTTTCAACTATAGCAACTTCAAGAGACTCGACGTCACTCAAATCAAGAATGGTTACTGGTATTTGGTGCAAGCCTGCTCTCTGCGCGGCAAGCCACCTTCTCTCCCCTGCAATAATCTCGTATTTTCCAGAACCTGATTTACTTGGTCTAACAGCAATAGGCTGGATGATACCATTTTTCCTTATAGAATTAGCTAATTCTTCCAATTTATCCTCTTTAAAATTTTGTCTAGGTTGGTAAGGGTTCCTCGATAAATCTGCAATAGCTACGATGTTATTTTCGTTTTTTGCCTGAGTTTTCTCTTTAGGTGAGGTATCTCCAAAAAGTGCAGATAAACCTCTTCCTAAACCCTTTTTTTTTCCAGCATTCACGCAGCACTCTCAATTTGATTTTTTTTTAAAAATTCTTCAGCAAGCTTGAAATATGATTTGCTCCCAACACAATTCTTATCATATATTACACATGGTAATCCGTGAGATGGTGCTTCAGATAGACGAACGTTTCTTTGAATTACAGTTTGATAAACTTTATCTTTGAAATAATTTCTTGCCTCTTTATCTACTTCACTTGAAAGTTTATTTCGCTTGTCAAACATAGTTAACAGAATACCTCTGATTTTAAGATTCGGATTTAGATTTTCTTTAATTCTATCAATTGTTTTCACAAGTTGAGTAATACCTTCTAATGCGAAAAACTCTGTTTGCAGTGGCACTAATAATTCATCTGAAGCAACTAATGCCATTATAGTAAGTAAACTTAATGAGGGTGGACAATCTATAAAAATATTATCATATTTTTTTAACGTATCTTTTTTTTTTAAATTTAAAATTTCTTTTAATACAAATGCTCTATTTGAGTCATTAGCTGTTTCGACTTCAAGACCTGAAAGGTTAACATGTGAACTTATCAAATCTAAGTTTTGAACATCAGTTTTTTGTATTATATTCTCAAGACTAATTTTTTTTATCAAAAGATTGTAAACATTTTTATTTTCATCATTATTGTTCTTACCCAATCCAGTCGTTGCGTTACCTTGTGGATCTAGATCGATTATTAAATTATTTTGACCCATTATGGACAGTGAAGCTGCTAGATTAATCACTGTAGTAGTTTTCCCCACTCCACCTTTTTGATTTATTATCGCTAATGTATTTGGCTCTGACATTTAAGAGTTAATCTCCATTAGAATTATTTTAGAAAATTTATCTGTCATACTATTTTCTAATTTATAAGGGTATTTTTTTCTTTTTAAAGATTTTTTTAGCTCTACCTGTGCATTTTGACCCTTTAAAATTATTAATTTATGGGGCTTTTTAGCAATTTCACGTGAAACTTGTATTACTTTATCCAATTTTTTGAATGCCCTACAAACAATTATATCCGTATCCAAAATTTCATCTTTTACACTTCCGAAAACCCTTGCATTTAAATCTAATTGATCAATTACTTTACTCAGAAACTGCCTTTTGACTGGTGACTTTTCATACAATTTCACGTGAAAATCCTTGTTTTTATTGAATATTTCTAAAACTAATCCAGGAAATCCTGCTCCTGATCCTAAATCAGCTAAAGAATTAGACTTAAAATTGATGAATTTAACCAATTGAGCGGAGTCTAATATATGTCTGTCCCAAATGGCGCTTTCAGTATTTTTTGAAATTAAATTATGAATTTTATTCTCTTTGAGAACCATTTTACAGAATATTTTGAGCTTTTCTATTGATCTATCAGTAAAATTGAGATTCTTTTTGAGAGTATTTATAACTTTCAACTGCTGCATTAAGCAGTAGCTTTATATCTGAGTTTTTTAATATGTGAAAGAAGAATAATTATTGCAGCAGGGGTTACACCATCTATACGAATTGCTTGACCGAGTGTTTTAGGCTTGACTTGCAGTAATTTACTCTTGATCTCGTTGGACAAGCCACTTATTTTTTCATAATTTATTCCCTCAGGTATAATAACAGACTCATCTTTCTTAAAAGACTCAATGTCTCTATCTTGCCTTTCCAGGTAACCCATATAATGAGCGTCCGTTACAACTTGGTTTTCTACAGAATCTGCAAAAGAGGGGATATCACTAAATACTTGCCTTATTTTTGCCATATTTACTTTACGTTGCCCCATTATTTCTAAACAAGATCTTTTAACACCATCCATGGCAATTTTAATATCATATTGCTTAGCTTGGTTAGGTGTTAAATAATTATTTTTTAAAATTTTATTAAGCGCCAAAATATTTTTTTTCTTATCGTTAAATATTTTTTTTCTATTGGATCCAACTAGATTTAAATTGATACCAAAATCAGTTAGTCTTTGATCAGCGTTATCAGCTCTTAAAGTTAATCTATATTCAGCTCTGGATGTAAACATTCTATATGGTTCTGTAACTCCTTTTGTAATTAGATCATCAATCATAACTCCAATATAAGAAGTTGATCTATCTAAAATAAACTCTTCTTGTTTTTGTATTTTTAAGGCTGCATTGACTCCAGCTATTAAACCTTGAGCTGCAGCTTCTTCATACCCTGTAGTTCCATTAATTTGGCCAGCGAGGAATAAAGAATTAATTTTTTTGGTTTCTAAGGTTGCTTTTAATTCCCTTGGATCCACGTAATCATACTCAATCGCGTACCCAGCCCTCATCATCTTAACATGCTCTAAACCCTTGATTTTACTTAATATTTTAAGCTGTATCTCCTCTGGAAGTGAAGTTGATATACCATTTGGGTAAATAGTATTGTCCTTTAGTCCCTCTGGTTCTAGGTAAATTTGATGCTTTTCTTTTTCCTTAAACTTAACGATTTTATCCTCTATAGATGGGCAATACCTAGGTCCTACTCCTTTTATATTTCCTGAATACATAGCGCTTCTTGAAATGTTTTCACTAATAATTTTATGAACATCATTGTTTGTGTAAGTCATCCCACATTTAATCTGTTTATTGTTGATCTTGTTCGTCAAGAAAGAGAAATAATAATGATCATCATCAGCAGGCTGCATTTCTAAGTCATCATAATTAATTGTATCACCATCTAGTCTAGGAGGCGTTCCAGTTTTTAATCTTCCAATTTGCATTTTAAATTTTGCTAATTGTTCACTTAAACCGGTAGATGGTTTTTCATCATACCGACCAGCTGGTATCTGTGTTTCACCTATATGTATTAAACCATTCAAAAAAGTTCCCGTAGTAAGTATTAGTTCTTTAGTTCTTATTTCTTTACCACTCTGACAAACGAACCCTATTACTTTTCTGTTATCAAATAAGAATTTTACTACTGGATCGGCTACGACTTCTAAATTTTCATAGTTTAATAAAATCTTTTGCATATGCCCTTTGTAAAGAGCTCTATCTGACTGAGTCCTTGGTCCTTGCACTGCTGGGCCACGACTTCTATTTAATAATCTAAATTGAATACCTGATTTATCAGCTACAACACCCATAACACCATCCAAAGCATCGATTTCTCTCACAAGATGCCCTTTTCCAAGTCCTCCTATAGCGGGATTACACGACATTTCACCAATAGTCTCGATTTTATGGGTAAAAAGAGCAGTATTTACGCCCATTCTAGCGGAAGCTGCTGCTGCCTCACATCCGGCATGTCCTCCACCTATAACTACCACATCATAGTTTTGTTTTGTCATGTTGTGAATGTAAACGTCTAGATTAAGAATACAAGTAATATTTTATTTACCGATACAGAAGTCTTTGAATATAGATCCAAGTATTTCTTCCACATCTACCTTACCGACGATGCTACCAAGATGTCGTGTGGCCATTCTTAGGTCCTCTGCTGCTAATTCAAGGTCTTTATTTTGATCCTTTTTAAGAAACTTATCAATTTCTTTTAAGCAATCATTGAGCTTAACTCTATGCCTCTCTCTAGTAATTAAAGCGCTATTATTTGATGAAAATTTGTTACTCAACTTAGTTTTAACTAAATTTATTAATTTATCGATATTTTCATTATTTTTTACTGAAGCTAAAACAGTATCAACATTAAATTTATGATTTTGCTTATCAGAAACATCTGATTTATTTAAGAGAATTATAGTATCTTTATTAATCATACTCTGTATTTCTTTATTAATTTTTTTTGATGAATTATCGATGACTACTATATTTAAATCTGCTTCTTTTGATTTGCCTAAAGCTAAAGAAATACCTTTTTTTTCAACTTCGTTTTTAGCTTCTCTTATGCCAGCAGTGTCAGCTAGAAGAACAGGATATCCATCTAAATTTAAATAGGTTTCTATAACATCTCTTGTTGTGCCGGCTTCATCTGAAACAATTGCTACTTCTCTTTTTGAAAGTAAATTTAATAAGGATGATTTACCTGCATTAACTTCTCCTGTAATTGAAACTCTGAAACCATCTCTAATTTTTTCTCCAACTTTGTTATCTTCAATAATTTTTGTAATTTCTGAATGAATTTCTTTAATTGATTTGTGGGCGTCTTTTAATACTTTTTCTGGAAGATCTTCTTCTGCAAAATCAATTTTAGCTTCTATAAAAGCGAGTGATTTTATTATTTTTTCCCTCAGATCATTATAATAATTCGAAGCGTTGCCCTGAACTAATTTAACTGCTTGTTGTCTTTGAAGTTCCGTCTCGGAATGGATTAGATCTCCTATACTTTCTGCTTTTAACAAGTCGATTTTGTCATTTTGAAAAGCAATTTTAGTGAACTCACCTGGATCAGCTAATCTGCAGTTTTTTTGCTCTGACAAAACTCTCAATAAAGCGTTTATTACCGCATTACTTCCATGGATCTGTAATTCTGCAAGATCTTCTCCAGTATAGCTATTTGGCCCAGGAAACCACAATAATAGGGCCTCCGGATCTATTACATTGCCGTTATTAGGGTCATAGAACTTACAAAAATTAACTTCGTTTGACTTTATATCTTTGGACTTAGTCAAAATTTGACAAATCTTAAGTGTTTCACTTCCTGATATTCTAACAATAGCTATTCCAGAGGGTCCTCTACCCGAAGATAAAGCATAAATGTTCATTGAATTATAATGATAAACCTCGATTAGAGATTATTTTACTAAATTTTTTTAATGTCTCGTTGTTCTTGATATTTTTAACAATTATTTCTTTGAATGGATCCAAATATTTATTTTGTTTAAAAAAGTTATGTGTAAAATCAACACCTAAACTCATAATAGTATTTTCAGGTTTTCTGCTATTGTAAAAATCATCTAAAGCATAGCTATTTTTTAGAGAAATGCCTAAGCTCACATAATATTTGATAATTTCTTTTAGTTTTTTAATATCCCTCAGAACAAGGTTAAAACCCTGTCCAGCTACTGGATGAATAGTGTGCAAACCCTCTCCAAGAATTAATATATTTTTTAGATGATACTGTCTTCTTAAAGATAATGTGATCGGGTAGGACTGAATATTGCTGACAGTTATATTTTGTTTACTCTTTATTAATTCTGTTATTCTGTTTTTAAGTAAATTTGTTATTTTTTTTGAATTATTCTCGAAAAAATGTTTTTTTACACTCCAAACAAATGAAAAGTAGTTTTTTGAAAAAGGGAGTATGGCTAATGGTCCTTCTTTCAAAAAGAACTGGCTTGTGTTTAGGGTTTTGTAATTGTGTTTTACATATCCTGTAATAGCTATTTCTTTATAATCTTTACTAATAGGTCTGATTTTTGTTATGTTATTGTAAATTTTAGATTGCCCACCGATACAAAGAATAATTAAGTCATAATTTTTTAATTCACCTAAGTTTTTTAAATCTTTTCTGATTAATTTAATTTTACTTTTTGAAATTTCTTTCAATAATTTACTTTTAACTTTATCATTTTCAAAAACATACATAAGGTTAGAATTTGTTTCATTAAGGTTTAAAAAATTAATTTTTTCTTTGGATGTTTCGTAAAAAAGCTCAATTTTTTTTGATGGCCAGAACAACTTTTGTCTAAAAGTTGTAATGTTTTGATTAATGAACTTATAATTTGTATCTGAAATAGCAGTAGTCCTTTTATCGGCGATATTTATACCTTTTTTAGCTATTAGAGTTACCTCTATACCCGATACTTTAGATAAAACACCAGCTGTCATTAAGCCTGAAAGACCGTCTCCGACAATGCATATTCTCTGTTTTATCATATAACAATTTTTAACACTTTCATAAAAATGGTAAAAAGTACGTAATCGATTCGTAATGAATACAAACTTTTTAGATAGTTTAACAAATTTTTTGAAAAAGCGAACCTTTGAATTGCTAGGTTTAATCTTAGTTTTATTAAGTGTCGCACTTGCTATTGCCTTTACAACATATTCTCCTGAAGATCCTTCATTTGTTTATGGAGATAAGAACTTTGAGATCCAGAATTTTTTTGGGATTTATGGAAGTAGCGTTGCAGATTTTTTATTACAAAGTTTTGGTTTGGTTTCTTTTTTATTATTACTTAATTTTTTATTTTGGGGATTAGATTTAATAATAAAGAAAGAATTAAGAAGAATAATTTTAAAAATATTTTTAGTTGTAGCCTATTTAACTGTTGGAACAGTTTTTATCTATCTAACATTCGATAATTCTTTTTGGTTAATTGATAATGGTAATTCTGGTTTTGTTGGAAAAATAACATATAACTTTATTAATACTTGGGCTCCGTGGATTGATAATACATATTCGATTTATGTACTACTTTTATTAACTATAATTTTTTTTTCATTCTCAGCCGATATAAATTATAAAAAGATATTCTCAATAATTATTTCACTTTTTAGGAGAAAACCTGTGGAGAATATTGAGCCAGATTTTAGTAGAATTAATATTGGTGATCAGCCACAGACTTTAGAAAAACCACAGCAATCTTTTTCATTTGACACTGACACAAGTTCTAAAACAGAGCAAGTTACTACAAAAACTAAATATAAATTACCGGATATAAATTATTTAGAAAAAATTTTATCTAAACTTAGTTCTGATGGAAATAAAAATCGTCCTGGTGCTGAGTTTATGGAAAAAATATTGTTAGACTTTGGTATAGATGGGAAAATTAAAACAATTAATAATGGTCCTGTAGTAAGCCTTTATGAATTTGAACCAGCTCCTGGTGTAAAAGTTTCAAAAATAATTAATTTATCTGAGGATTTAGCAAGAAATACTAGTTCAACTTCTACAAGAGTTTCGGTCATTCCTGGAAAAAACACTGTTGGAATTGAAATCCCGAACGAGGAAAGGGAGGGCGTATCACTGAGAGAAATTATTTCTTATGATAAATTTCAAAAGAAAGATGTAAGACTTCCGATAGCACTAGGTAAAAGTATTTCTGGAATGCCAATTGTTGGTGATTTAACGTCTATGCCTCATCTTTTAATTGCGGGTACCACTGGTTCAGGAAAGTCAGTTTGTATTAATACAATAATTGTTTCTCTTCTTTACAAACTAAGTCCTGATCTTTGTAAATTTATTTTAATCGATCCAAAAATGTTAGAGCTATCTACTTACGAGGGAATACCTCATTTATTAACTCCAGTTATTACTGATGCTAAAAAAGCTACATCAGCGTTATCATGGACAGTCAAAGAAATGAATAGTAGATACAAACTAATGAGTAAAGTAGGTGTAAGAAATATTGATGGTTATAATGCTAAACACAAACTTAAAATGCCTTACATTGTCGTAGTCGTCGACGAGATGTCAGACTTAATGTTGGTAGCAGGAAAAGAAATAGAAAATTATATTCAGAAATTATCTCAAATGGCAAGAGCAGCAGGTATACATATTATTATGGCAACGCAAAGACCAAGTGTTGATGTAATAACAGGTACGATAAAAGCGAATTTTCCAACAAGGATATCTTTTCAAGTAAGTTCCAAAATTGATAGTAGAACCATTTTAGGGGAGCAAGGTGCTGAACAATTACTTGGAAAAGGAGACATGTTATTCATGTCATCAGCAAACAGAATAGTTAGAATTCATGGCCCTTACGTATCTGAACAAGAAATTGAGAAAATTACAAATTCGTTAAGAGCACAGGGAGAGCCAGATTATATGGAAGAAATTACTTCTCAAGAAACAACCGAAAACTCATTAACGCCTGGAAATGAAGGTGATGAGGATGAATTATTCAATCAGGCTGTAGAAATCATAAAGGCTGAAGGAAAAGCTTCTACAAGCTTTTTACAGAGAAAGTTACAAATCGGATACAATAGAGCTGCTAGAATTATTGATATGATGGAAGAGAAAGGTATAGTTAGTAAAGCAAATCATGTTGGTAAACGTGAAGTTCTATAAAATTTTTTTAGCAATTTTATTTCTACTTTTTTCATTTAACCTTAGCGCAGATGAGAAAACTAAAATTGTAAATCAGTTAAAAAGTTTAAATTCATTAGAATTTACATTTAGCCAAGTTATCAATGACAAAACTGAAAAGGGTAGTTGTCTTTTAGAATTTCCTGGAAAACTAAAATGTGAATACTTTGATGAGAAAAAGAAAGAGCTTGTTATAAATAAGAAAAGATTAGCTATCACACAAAAGAGATATAATAAAACTTACTATTATCCTATATCTAAATCACCTTTTTTAAATATCTTGTATAAGGAAAAACTTTTAGAGATCGTTAAAGCTGGTGAAATAAAAAAAGAAAGTCAAATTTTAAAACTAACTTACTTAGATGAAAATGAAATCAATGTTTTATTTGATAGAAAAACTTTAGACCTAAGAGGTTGGAAGATTATTGATCAATATAATAATAATATCAATTTTTCTCTAAATATTGTTTCTAAGAACGATATTTATCAAAAAGGGACTTTTAAAATACCAGAGATGTAATTAATCGCTAGCTTCTTGTATCATTTTATACAGTATACTTGCATTTTTTTTATTCACATTAACCTATTTCTTATTTTATCTTTGTCTAACCTGATTTACCTCGGATCTAGACAATGAACACTAAAAAGTTTTTTTTTATCAACCCAAGTTTTTTTAATTTTCCATCCAGCTTTATTAGCTAAGTTTTTGAAAGATTTAATCGAGTATTTATGAGAATTTTCAGTATGGATTTCTTCGTTTTTTTTTATTAAATACTTTGAACCATTAACTTTAATATTGCTGTTTTTTTTACATTTTAATCTCATCTCAATTCTTTTTTTTGATTTATTGTATATAGCTAAATGTTTATAGGAATTTAAGTCTATATTTCCTCCCAATTCAGTATTTATTCTACGTAAAATATTTTTGTTGAATTTTGCAGTGACGCCTTTTTTATCATCGTAAGCGGAAATTAAAGTTGGAATATCTTTAATTAAGTCAACTCCAATAATAATCATTTTTGCTTTAAATTTTGATTTAAGCATTTTTAAAAATTTAATAGCATCTTTTTTTTCAAAATTGCCTAGTGTTGATCCTGGAAAAAAAATAACTATATTTTCTGATGAGTTAACTTTAAAAGGTAGTTTACTATTTCTCGAAAAATCGTATGCTTTTGGCGTAATAGCTACTTTAGGAAATTTTCTTTTAAAACCTTTAGATATTTTAGTCATATAATCTTCAGAGATATCTAAAGGTATGTATTTTTTTGGTTTATCCAAACTATCAAGAAAAATAGCTATTTTTTTGATATCGCCAGCACCTGGTTCAATTAAAGTAGCGCTCTTACCTATTTTATTAGCAATTTCAATTTTATTATCTTTTAAAATTTTTATTTCTGTTCTTGTTGGATAATATTCCTCCAATTCAGTAATTTGTTCAAAGAGTTTTGATCCATGAAAATCATAAAACCATTTAGAATTTAACTTCTTATTTTTTTTACTTAATCCTAAACTTACTTCTTGTAAAAATGATTTCATGTTATGTAGGGCTCAACTATAAGACGGTTAATTGGCATTGAAAATTGTCCTTGTTTTTCAGCATCAGTACTTTCTTTGGATATTGCTAGTATTTTAGATAGACTTTTAATCATTGATTTCCTCTTATCTGGCTTTAAAACAAATGCAGCATAAAAAAACCCTGCTGCAGTTTCAGCCACTTCAATGACAGGTCCTTTTATAGATACAACATTAGTCTCAATAGTCACATTTGCCTCTGGAAATGTTTTATGTGCAAGATTGCTTAGGCTTTCGGTTCCCCTTATCCTTGGATCACCTAAATCAATTTCCCCATAATTAGGTATTCCTTCTTGTACATAACTATAAATTAAATCGTATACCTCTTTATAGCTTGGAACTGTATTAATTGGTCCATCAACTAATGCTGCGAACCGCCCCTCAGAAGTTAAAACCCTTCTGACCTCATTTAACACAGGAGTTATTGGATCCATTAATGTTAAAGCCCAATGACATAATACTATGTCGATAGAGTTGTCATTGATTGCTGTCAAATTTTGTGCTTTTGACTCAATTAGATTAACTCCACTGTTTTTCAGAAGATTCTTTGCTAATTTTAATTCTTCAGGACACATGTCTATCCCTTTTAAATTTAAATTTTGGTTTCGATCGAATAAGATTTTTAATAATGTCCCTGACCCGCAGGCAAGATCTAATACACGTAATTCTTTATTATTAGGGACAATTTCAGCTAGCCATTCATAACTATTGCGTCCAGCTTTATCGCGACACGAACTCGCGCACGTTTCAGTAAATCCAGTATGTTTTTGATGTACAATTCTTAAATGATCAACTAGAGCGTTGCTATCAGGATGTAGATTGCGGTTGAGACTGTCAGTCCAGGGCGAATTCAGTCCATTCTGATTATTTATGTCTTTCATGACTAATCTTTAATTGGCCAACAAATTGGATTTAGTGGACTAGCGGCTACGTCTCCTGGTTTAACATTGGGCATAAATTTTTGCCAATCACCAGAAACCATCGTCGGGGCATTAACTACTCTTGCTCCATCTCGGTAGTAAGTATTGGCTAGAACCACCCGGCTGCGATTAGTACGATTACGTGAAGCAGTATGAAAATTTAAATTATGATGGAAGCTAACCTCACCCAGTTCAAATGGAGTTTCATTCACACTTACATTATTTTTTAAAAAAACATCTGAGACCCCACGGTCATATCCAGTACCAGTCTTCTCAAACTTAACAGCGTTAACTAACTCGTGAACACTAAGTGGATAGGCAAAAGAAAGCGGTCCCATCTCAAGAGGTGTCGGTTGTGCTGGCACCCAAGCAGTAACTACATCATTAGTATCTAGCGGAAAATGATGGTCGTCGAAGTGCCATGGGGTACGACCACAACCAGCTTGTTTTGCTAATACATTATCATGGTAAAGTCTAACAGACTGTACTTCAAGAAGATCCGCTGAAATTTGTCCTAGACGTGGTGATAATACATAAGCACGAAGGAGTGCGTTGTCAGTCCAAATCATTTCAAGACTAAGGAAACGATCATGTGCTTCTTTATCTGGATCAACCTTGAACTTTTTTTTTAGTAGATTAATTAACTCAACACGAAGTTTTAGCACAGCTCCGGGTGAGAAAACCCTCCTAAGTTTTATAAAACCATTTTTTCTAAAAAAATCGATTTGGTCATTAGATAATCTGTAGGGCTTTGCTAATTCTGAGATGACCTCATCATCACTGGGTATTTGAATTTCTGGTAAGGGGTCGACATTAATGATTTCATTATCTTTAACATCATTATCTGCAAGACTAACGTACCAATCCCACCAGGCCTGATTATCCTTGTCCCACGGTTTGCTTATATCGGAGGCATCAGACGTTCTAGAATTAAAATTTTTATTAGATTTACTCATTAACAACTATTATAGTATTATTTTTAATTATTATTAAAGGGCGTTTTGACATGGTTTATCTGGTTTTTTTATGAATTATAAATAATCCGCTAGGCTAGTGGGGAATATTGCATGCCTCTTAAACAAATTATGCTACAAAATCAATTTCTTCTTCTTTAAAAATTTCAAAACCTTTGGATTTATAATTTTGTAATGCGTGTTTGTGGTCTAAACTACAAGTATGAACCCACATTCTACTAGGATTTTTTCTAGATGCGCTTGCAATAGCATGATTTACAAGTGTTGACCCAAGCTTCAAACCTCTGAATTCTTTTAGTACCCCTAAATTGATAAGCTCAACTTCATTTGATCCAGGATGATATTCCTGTTCATAATATCCTACTAAATCTTCACCTTTTTTTAGAACATGTGTTTCTAGGTTTTTATTTGTGACATACTTTACCCATTCGCTATCAGACCAAAGTAATCTATCTCTCCAGTAATGATCTACGCCTATTTGTTTATAAAAAAATCTATTTAAATGAAAATTATCTTTATAGTCCAAAATAATTTGGAAATTTTCTGGAAGATTTAAATCAACTGTTTTTGAAAAATCTTTTATTTCTAAGAAATATCTTTTCACTCTTGAAACCATCAGCTTACCATCTTTCCAATCTTTTCACCTGCAAATATATGATAGTGTAAATGAGGAACTTCCTGACCACCATCACTGCCAATATTAGTTAAAGCTCTGTAACCTTTGTCTTCTGCGCCTATTAAGTTTGCGACATGCGTCACGGCTTTGTTTAACTCTACAATTTCTTTGTCAGAAGCTTTACTGTTGAAATCATTAAGATCTACGTATTCACCTTTGGGAATAACTAAAACATGAATTTTCTTTTGAGGATTGATATCATGAAAAGCTAAAACATGATCATTTTCATAAACTTTTTTACAAGGGATTTCACCTCTTAGAATTTTAGCAAATATATTATTTTTGTCGTAACTCATTTTTGTCTTTTCTTAAGTTCACTCATCACATCTTCAATTTTTATGTTGTTAGCCTCTAAGTAAACCATCAAATGATAAACCACATCAGCAGCTTCGTGTATCTTATTTGAATTTTTTTCCACAGATTCTATTAATTCGCCTATTTCCTCTTTTACTTTTGAAACACTTAGGTTTTTATCATTCAAAAGTTTATTAGTATAAGACTTATCTGGAGAAGAATTTTTTCTCTCTCTGATTGTTTTAATTAATTGTTCTAAGTTTTCAAACATTTTATAACCTTACCGATACATTTTTAGAATTCAAATATTCTTTAGCATCTTTGATTTTATATTCGCCATAATGAAAAATAGAAGCCGCTAGGACTGCACTTGCTCCACCTTTAACTATGCCATCATATAAGTGATCTAGAGTTCCAACTCCACCGGAAGCTATCACTGGAATATTAGTACTATTTGTAATTGTTTTTAATAAATCAACATCGTATCCAGATTTAGTTCCATCTTTATCCATCGAAGTTAATAAAATTTCTCCAGCTCCATTTTCTTCTACTTTTTTAGCAAAATCCACTGCATCGATACCAGTTTTATTTCTACCACCGTGTGTAAACACTTCCCATTTATTTTCTGAAACTTGTTTTGCATCAATCGCAACAACAATGCATTGAGATCCAAATTTTTTTGAAGCTTCCTTAACAAAGTCGACATTCTTTACGGCGGCAGTATTAATAGAGACTTTATCTGCACCAGCTAATAATAAATCGGTAATATTTTGAATACTTCTAACTCCACCTCCAACAGTTAAAGGAACGAAACATTCTTTCGCAGTTTTTCTAACAATATCAACAATCGTTTCTCTATTTTCATTTGAAGCGGTAATATCAAGAAAACAAATCTCATCAGCACCACCGTCACTATAAATTTTAGCTTGTTCTACTGGATCTCCAGCATCTTTTAGTTCAACAAAGTTTATACCTTTAACAACTCTTCCATTCTTAACATCAAGACAAGGTATAATTCTATTTTTTAGCATCAATCTCCTTTGCTAGCTCATCAAGTTTAATATCACCATCATAAATAGCTTTACCAACAATGATACCTTCAATTTTATTATTGTTTAACTCTCTAGCTTTCTTAATATCGTTTATTGAAGAAACACCTCCTGAAATCACAACTGGACAATTAGAAAGCCCTGCAATTTTCACACTCTCATCTAAGTTCGGGCTAGTTTTCATTCCATCTCTATTTATGTCTGTAAAAATAATTCTGCTTACGCCAAAATCATTTATTTCTTTTAAGAAATCTGTGGTTTTAATTTCTAGATTTTCTTTCCAGCCTGATACTGAGAGATTTCCATCTTTTTCGTCTAATCCCAAAGCAATTTGACCTTTAAATTTCACACAAGACTCTTTTAAAAATTCTTTATTTTTAATAGCACCACTTCCTAAAATTACTTTCTCAACACCGGTATCGACGTATTGTTTAATACTATCGAGAGATCTAACACCGCCACCTATTTCAATCTTCAAATCATATTTACTTACTATTTCTTCTATTATATCTAAATTGACTGTTTTGCCCGTTAAAGCTCCATCTAGATCAACTATGTGTAAGTTTTTAAAGCCATGATCTTTAAATTTTGCTGCTTGCTCAATGGGTGAAGTTTCATATTCAGTTTTATTTTCGAAGTTACCTTTGATTAATCTTACGCATTTCTTATCTTTTATATCTATTGCAGGAAATATTTTCATTATAATTTTAAAAAGTTATCAATTACTTTTAATCCTATTTTATCACTCTTTTCAGGGTGAAACTGTGTGCCAAATAAATTATCTCTTTCAATAGAACAGACAATATTTGACGAGTAATTTGTTGTCGCTGAAATGACTGATTTATCTTCAGGAATAAATTCATAACTATGAACAAAGTACATATGAGATTTATTTTTTATTTCTTTAAATATTTTACTTTCTTTTTGAATTTCAATTTCGTTCCAACCTATGTGTGGAAGTTTAAATTTTCCTTTTTGATTATCAATTTTAGATACTTTACCAGAGATCCAACCTAATCCCTTTGTTTCTGCTTCCTCATACCCGATGTCTGCGAACATTTGTAAGCCTACACAAATTCCTAATAAAGGTTTCTTATTTATAATTGCAAATTCTTTAAGCGTGTCTACTAATCCAGAGATACTATTTAGAGAGTCAATACAGCTTTTAAATGAACCTTGGCCAGGTAAAACAATTTTATCACTAGATTTAATTTTTTTAATATCAGAGGTTACTTCTAGATAAACTTTTCCTTTAGCTACCTCTGTAAATGAATTTATGACAGAGCTTATATTGCCCGATTGGTAGTCAACAATTGTGACGTTCATCAATTTTAAATAGAGCCTTTTGTCGAAGGTATTGAATTTTTAATTCTTTTATCAATCGCTAAAGCATCTTTTAATGATCTAGCTAAACCTTTATAACATGACTCAATTTTGTGGTGACTATTTTCACCGTAAATATTTTCTATGTGTAAAGTAACTCCAGCTGATTGTGAAAAAGCTTGGAACCACTCTTTAAATAATTCAGTATCCATCTCACCAAGTTTTTCAACCGGCAGATTTACTTTCCAGATTAAATAAGGCCTATTCGATACATCTATTGAAACTCGGCTTAAAGTTTCATCCATAGGAATCATTGTTGATGCGTATCGTGTAATTCCTTTTCGATTACCTGCTGCCTTTTTAATAGCTTCTCCAATTGCTATGCCAGTATCCTCAGTAGTATGGTGTAAATCTATATGTGTGTCACCTTCAGCTTTAACTTCTAAATCTATTAGAGAGTGCTTTGATAATTGTTCCAACATGTGATCTAAAAAACCTATTCCAGTTTTTACTTTATACTTACCCTTTCCATCTAAATTGACCGCGACAGAAATACTTGTCTCTTTTGTTTTTCTCGTAATTTTTGCTTTTCTACTCATAAACTATGCCCGATTTACCTTTGATATATATTTAAATCGTCATTTTATCAATAAATCACTATTGAAGATCTCAAATTAATCTCCACATATAACTCCATGAATACAGCTGAAAAATGGCACGGTACTACAATTGTCCTTCTTAGAAAGGGTGGTGAAACCATTGTAGCAGGTGACGGTCAAGTGAGTCTTGGTAATACAGTTTTAAAAAGCAAGGCAAAAAAAGTTAGAAAAATTGAAAGCAGAGGAGTGATCGCAGGATTTGCCGGTTCAACTGCAGATGCTTTAACTTTATTTGAAAGACTTGAGGCAAAATTAGAAAAGCACGCTGGGAATTTGCAAAGGGCAGCTGTTGAATTAGCAAAAGATTGGAGAAGCGACAAATTTTTAAGAAGATTAGAAGCGTTGATGGCTGTGGCAGATAAAAATCATAGCTTTATCATATCTGGAACTGGTGACGTATTAGAACCTGAAGATGGAATTATTGGTATAGGTTCAGGAGGTAACTACGCGTTAGCAGCAGCTAAAGTATTAATTGAGACTGATATGAAAGCAGAAGAAATTGCTAAAAAGGCTCTAAAAGTTGCTGCGGATATATGTGTGTTTACCAATAATAATGTAACTATGGAAAAAATTTAAATGTCAAAATCTAAAAAAGAAACAAATTTAAAACTTGTAAAAGGATCTAAAGAAGATTCTTCAAAAGTTAGCGCTTTATCTCCAAGAGAAATAGTATCTGAGTTAGATAGATATGTCATAGGACAAAAAGATGCAAAAAAAGCTGTGGCAGTAGCTTTAAGAAATAGGTGGAGAAGACAAGCTCTTTCAGATGAGATGAGAGATGAAGTGCTGCCTAAAAATATTCTTATGATAGGACCAACTGGAGTAGGTAAAACTGAAATTTCAAGAAGGTTGTCAAAATTAGCGGAAGCGCCTTTCATTAAAGTCGAAGCGACAAGATTTACTGAAGTAGGCTATGTTGGTAGAGATGTAGAACAAATTGTTAGAGATCTAATTGAGATCGCTATAGCAATGGAGAGAGAAAGAAAGCGAAAAGAAGTGAAAGCTAAAGCTGAGTTGAAAGCTGAAGAAAAAGTATTGGACGCTTTAGTTGGAAACAAAGCTAGCGTAGCCACTAGGGAAAGCTTTAGAAAAAGACTTAGAAATGGTGACTTAGACTCTAACGAGATCGAAATAGAGGTTCAGGATAGTTCTTCAGGTTTTCAAAGCTTTGAAATACCAGGTATGCCAGGTGGTAATGTAGGTATGGTTAACTTGGGTGATATTTTAGGAAAATCTATGGGAAATAAAAAAGGAAAGAAAAAAAAGATGTCTGTTAAGGAATCTCATAGCATTTTAGTAGCACAAGAATCTGATAAGATGATTGAAGAAGATAAAATCATTAAAGAAGCTAAAAAAGCAACAGAGGAAAATGGAATTGTATTTCTTGATGAAATAGATAAAGTTTCAGCTAGAAGTGACAGGGTAGGCGGTGACGTATCAAGAGAGGGTGTGCAAAGAGATTTATTACCTTTAATTGAGGGAACTACAGTCAGCACTAAACACGGTCCGATCAAAACTGACCATATTTTATTTATTGCATCGGGAGCTTTTCAACTTGCAAAACCATCTGATTTGCTGCCAGAATTACAAGGAAGACTTCCAATAAGAGTAGAATTAAATGCTCTTAATGAAGATGATTTTAAAAGAATTTTGAAGGAACCAGATAATAGCTTAATTAAGCAATACAAAGCATTATTAAAAACGGAAGATGTTAATCTTGAATTTTCAGATGACGGAATTGATATGCTTGCTAAAATTTCTGCTGAAGTAAATTCTTCAGTTGAAAATATTGGAGCTAGAAGGCTTCATACTATAATTGAAAAAGTCTTAGATGACATAAGCTTCAACGCAACAGATAAAGCTGGTGAAACGATTACTGTCAACAAAAAATTTGTGCAAGATAATTTAGGAAACCTTGTGAAAGATACAGATTTATCTAAGTTTATTCTGTGATTTCAACTTTATAAGCAAAGCGCCGTCTCCGCCATCATTAATCTCGGCTTCCTCAATTGATTTAATAAATTTACCAATTTCTTTGTTTGATTTTATAAACTCAGGCACAGAATATTTTAATTTACTGAAATCTTTAGAAACAAAGACATCTTTGTCATTTTTTGAGTGTAAACCTTTGCCTGTTATCAATAATACTTCTTTATATTTTTTTTTAATACATGAAAATATTATTTCACTTACTTTTTCATTCGCATTTTCAAGAGTGTATCCATGTAGATCGAATTTAAAACGTGACTTATGTTGAGCATCATCAACGCTTATTCTATCTTTATCAAATATGTTTGATGGATCTTTTATAAACTCTTCCCAGATTCTCTTATCTTCCTGGGAAAGATCTTTTTTCTTTATCACTTACTAATTATTTCAGATAAATACCAATTAGGACTTTTTTGCTTAATATTTTTTGTAAATTTCCAGCTATCACTTACAAATTTAATTTTATCAGGATTACCTTCTAATACTTTATTGTCTTTGTCTCTCTTAACTGAAATTACCTCAGCTACAAATTTAACAGTAGCAAAAAGATTATCTTTAATTTTTTCATATTTTTCAACAGATGCTTCTTTAACCCCAATTAAAGTAAATTCTGATTTTATGTTTTCCTTATTTCTAGCTTTAATAGCATCAGAAAAATTTGAAAACATATTTGGGGCTAGCAAAGCTTTTAATTTTATCAGATCGCCACTTGAAAAAGAAGTTAGAATGCTTTCGTAAGCTATTTCTGCACCTTTTAAAAATTCCTTTTTCTCATTTCCTTCCAGGACATCAAAATTTTGTTCTTTTGGTTTGACATCTTGATTGGGCATACTGAATTTATTTTCTGCAAAATTAGGATAAATTTTAGATTCATGTCCTGTTTTTCTTCCAAGAATACTTCTTAATCTAAGGATTATAAATCCTGCAATCATTCCCAGTAAAATTATGTCTAAATAGCCGAAACTGTTACTCATAATTTGATAAATATACATGAATAATATAATTTTGTATCAGACAAATGAACACATTTTTCCTAGTTTTTATTGGTTTACCAGCCTTAGAGATATTTTTAATGATAAAAATTGGAGGAAAAATTGGCGCGCTTAATACAATAATTCTTATATTCTTCACAGCTATCGTAGGCATTTATTTTGCAAGAATTCAAGGGATCCAAACCTTAAAATCAGGAATAGTTAATATGTATGCTAATAAGATGCCTATTTATGAACTTTTATCTGGAGCATCAATAGCTTTTGCAGCCTTATTGCTAATCATACCTGGTTTTTTTTCAGATTTAATTGGTTTTTTGCTTTTAATTCCTATTACAAGAAATTTATTTTTCAGAATAATTTTTAAAAACAAAAATATTAATAATCTAAACAAGCAACCCAACAAAAAAAATAATACAATTGATGGGGAAATAATTGATAAAAAAAAAGATGACTTATAAGATTATCGGTAAATACATTAAGGATCTAAGCTTTAGCATACCCAATCCTAAAACATTTTTTTTACTTTCTAAAAATATAGAAAATTATAAAATTAATATTAATATTACAAGTAATCAGGTTAAACAGAATATTTTAGAGATATTGGTCTCTCTTAATCTAACACCAACAATGAATAATTTTGAAAAGATAAATACTAAAATTGATTTCGCTACTATTATTGAATTAACTAAAAGCAACATGAACAAAGAAGAAATCGAAGAAATCGTTTTAATAAAGGTACCAACGGAAATTTACAGCGAATTAAGAAAAATATTTATCAATTTATTTGAAAACTCTGGATTCAAGGATATTAAAATTAGTGAGAAGGTAGACTTTCAAAAACTATATAAAATGAGAAAATTTCAATAAAAATTTTTTTTCATCTCTTTTTTTAAAAATTCTTTATGTAATTTAATTTCCGTTTCCGAAATACTTAGAACTTGCTTATTATAGCTCTGACTCGTTTCTATATTGTTTTGATTACTATCGTTAGATAAATTAAATTTAGGCTCTTTAACATCAAGAAGATTGATATAAACCTCACGAAGAAGATCACAATCAAGTAATGCATTGTGCTTAATTCTTTTCGATAAATCAATGTTAAATTTTTTACAAAGAGCATCTAGAGAATTTGAAGTTCCAGGGAACTTATTTCTTGCTACTTCGAGTGAATCGATTACATTTTTTTTGTCTATTAAATCCCTATTGATGAGACCTAACTCTCCGTTTAAAAAACTTAAATCAAAGAGAGCGTTGTGAATTATCAATTTTTTATTTTTAATAAAATTTAGAAAATCATCGGCAACATTTTCAAATATCTCTTTATCACTTAAAAATTTCTCAGAAAAACCATGAACTTTAAATGCGTCGTCTGGCATGCTTCTTTTTGGATTAATTAATTTATGAAAAATATTACCTGTTGGTATTAAATCTTTAGTTTCAATGCAGGCTATTTCTACAATTTTATGACCGTCTTTAAATGATAAACCAGTTGTTTCGGTATCTAAAAATATCTCATTCATACTTTTTTAATATATATAATAATTTTTTTTTTAAAATCTTAATATTTTTTTCATTAACAACTATATGATCACAAAAATTAATTTTTTTATGTGCACTTAGTTGTTTTTTATCAAGTATTTTGAAAAGCTTTTTATCACCACCTTTTGATTTAAATCTTTTAAGTCGGATACTTTTTTTTGCTTTAATAAAAATAATTACGTCAAAATTTTTCATTAAATTACTTTCTACTAAAAGAGGTATTTCAAAGAAAATCATCTTTCTTTTTTTATTTTTTTTTGAAAATTTAGACATTTCTTTTCTAACTAGTGGATGGATTATCTTCTCAAGTTTGTTTACAAGGTGCCCATTTCTTACAAGTTTTTCTTTTAAAATATTTTTTAAGTTTTTTGTATTATCTATATTTAATTTTTTTGCTAATTTTTTTTTAAAAATTTGATTCCTATAAAGATTTTTTACTACTAAATCAGCACTAAAAAGGGATCCTTTTCTTCCAGATAAAATTTTACTCGCCGTAGTTTTTCCTGAGGCTATAGAACCTGTTATGCCAATTTTTTTCATTTTAGTTTTGATAATAATATTTCAACTAAATTTTGATCTATTTCAGGATTAATTTTATTCCAAAGATAAAAAGCTTTTTGCCCTTGATAAATAAGCATATCAAGTCCATTAAATACTTTAATATCTTTGTCTTTTAAATATTTAAAAGTCTTTGTTTCTAAAGGGTTATAGACCGTATCAATGTAGATCAAATCTTTTTTAACTAGTTCAAAGTTAAAATCAAAATCTTCTCCATCTTTCATGCCTAAACTTGTAGCATTTACTATAATATCAAATTCCTTGATCTGTTCTTTCAAATTTTTCCATTCAATAATATTTAGATTCTTAAATTTTTTTTTTAAAAAAATGCATTTCTCTAATGTTCTATTAATTATAGAAATGTCCTGCACTCCTGATTTTTGTAAAGAAACTATCACTGAAGGAGAAACTCCGCCTGCACCTATAACTAGCGCCTTCTTTTTTAACGAATTATCTATTTCCTTTAAATATGCTGCTTGTAAACCAAAAACGTCTGTATTTTCACCAATCAATTTATTATTATCGAGATAAAGCGTATTAACTGAGTTAGTTTTTTTTGCATCGTTTATAATACTATCTAAATGAGGTATAATTTTTTGTTTGTATGGCAAAGTAATATTAATACCAATTATATCTTTTTCTTTAATTTTTTTTAATACATCTTTTAGTTCGTTTTCACTAGTTTCTATTATTGAGTAAGTCGCATCAATTTCATATTTTTTGAACCAATAATTGTGAAGCACAGGTGACAGCGAATGATTTATTGGGTTACCAATTATTCCATATTTTTTTTTCATTTATTATAAAGTTTAATATAATTGATAATGTCTTTAATAGGCAAACCCATAATTGAGTTCATGTCTCCTTTGATATACTCAAAAAGTTTTAAACCGTCAGATTCTACTTGATACACACCATATGCTAGTAAAGTTTCAGTATTTATTTTATTTAAGTAATTCAAGAGTTGATTCTCTGTAAAATTTTTCATTTTCAACTCAGAACTTTCAGAGTGATGCCATATCATAGCTCCATTTTTAGAGAAACAAACAGAACTAATTAAATAATGTTTAGAATTATTGAGTTTTTTTAAAATTGCTAATGCTTCTTCTCTAGTTCTTGGTTTATTAATTAACTCATTATTAAATGAAATAACACTATCAGCACCTAAAACAAGCCTATCTGGGTTTTTGGAACTGACTTTGATTGATTTTATTTCTGCTAGATTTTTTGATATCAAAAGAGGGTTAGCACCTTCAGCGATCAGAGATATCTTTACCTCGTCTTCGTCAACATACGAGGGTATAACGTCAAATTCTATGTTGTGATCTTCCAAAATTTTTTTTCTAACACCACTTTTAGAAGCTAAAACTATTTTCATGTATTTCTTTTAATCTCTATTATTTTAAGTATTGATGCAGCCGTTTCTTCAACGGATCTCCTTGTAACATCAATAATCGGCCAATTATTTTTTTTAAATAAATTCTTTGAATCTATTAATTCTTTCTTGATATAATCCAAATTAGTATAATCTTTTAAATTGTGATCTTTCATAATGGCAACCCTATTTCTTCTTATATCTGCAAGCCTTTCTGGATCAGCTACAAGTCCTATGATACATACTTTTTGATTTAATTTTAGGTCTCTTGGCAGCTGCTGGTTTAGAACTAAAGGTATGTTAATAGTTTTATAACCTCTGTTAGCTAAATAAATTGAGGTCGGAGTCTTACTAGTTCTGCTAACACCTAGTAAAACTACATCTGCTTCGTTTATATCATCAACTCTCTTTCCATCATCATGAGACATAGTGAATTGTATGGCTTCGATCCTTTTGTAATAATCATCATCTAGCACATGCTGTGCACTTGGCTTGTGAATGGCCTTTTGGTTTAATAGCTTTGAGAAGCTCAAAATTAAATTTCCTAAAATACCAAAACAAGGAACATTATTTTGTTCACTTTTCTTTGAAATATATTTTGCAAGTTTTGTTTCTACAATGGTATATAGAATTAATGAATTTTCTAGCTTATTACATTCTTGAATAATTTTGTCAATTTGTTGTTCTGTTCTTACAAACGCAAACTCTTTTTTTTCATAATCAAAATTCGCGAATTGAGATTTCAAAGATAAAAAAATTCTATCTAATGTTTCTCCGGTGGAGTCAGACACAAGATATACATTGTATTTTTCGTTCATATAATTGTTAATAAATAAATGATAAATAATGCTTTTCCACCTCTTTCGAAGATAAGT
>CACJPW010000007.1 GCA_902595375.1 uncultured Pelagibacteraceae bacterium
CTGGATCTTTGCCTTTTGGCATTACTGAAAAATAAATTTTATTTTTTTCGTTTATCAAAGGAAAAAACTTCTCCGCAATCCTAACGGCAGCCTGTTGACCGCTTTCATCTCCGTCTAGACAGATAATTGGACTTGAAAAAAATTTCCAAATTAGAGACATTTGGCTATCAGTCAAAGCTGTTCCAGAGTTAGAAATCACGTTTTTTACGCCCGAACCATAAACACTTACCACATCCATGTAACCTTCTACAATTAAAACGTCGCTAGTTTCTGATCTTAAGTCTTTAGCTTTATCAAGATTGAATAATGTGTAGCCTTTTTTATAAAATTCTGTTTCTGGTGAATTAATATATTTTGCAAACTTACTTTCACGAATAACTCTGCCTCCAAAAGCTATTGTATCACCGACTATATTGTTAATAGGAAAAATTATTCTTGAGTTAAACCTGTCTATATTTTTTTGAGTTTTTTCATTTTTATAATAAAGACCTGTCAAATTAATTTCCTCCTCAGAATATTTCTTAAGTAAAGTTTCATAAAAATTATTATTCCATGGAACAAAACCTAGCTTAAACTCTTCAATAATATTTTTTTTTAATCCTCTATTAAGAAGATAATTAAATGCTTCTTTGTTATTATTATTAAAAATATGTTCATTGAAGTAGTTAGAATAGTCTCTAAAAATATTTTTATATGTTTGAAATCGTAAATCTTTTTTTTTATCGAAATTTGAAAATCTATATGGTTGCATACCTGCCTCAGCTGCTAAAGTTTTAACAGCCTCGCCAAATCCCATAGATTTTGTTTTCATTAAAAAATCAAAAATATTTCCGTGTTCACCAGTGCTGAAACAATGATAGAATTCTTTGTCATCATTTACTGTGAAAGATGGAGTTTTCTCATTTTTAAATGGTGAAAGGCCAATAAATTCTTTTCCTCTTTTTTTTAATTGAACTGATTTTCCAACGACCTGTGAGACTTTCAATCTTAACTTTATCTCATTCAAATATTCTTTAGGGTATTTCATGCTCATTTTAATAATTCTTTAATTATTGAACTAACTTTTGAAAAATCTAAAGTATTGGCGTGTTTAGATTTTAAAGCACCCATTATTTTACCCATATCTTTAATTGAGGATGCTCCAATGGACTTTATGGTTTCCTGACAAATATTTTTAGTTTCCTCTTCTGTTAGCTGTTTTGGCAAAAAATTACTTATTACTGCTATCTCTTTTTTCTCGTTTTCTAAAAGTTCTTTTCGACCAGCTTTTTCATACATTGCGCACGACTCATTCCTCTGTTTTATCATTTTTTTTAGAAGAGAAATAATGTCACTATCTTTTATCTCTTGCTGGCCTTTGGATCGACCTGCTATCTCACTATCTTTGATAGCTGAAACAATAAGTCTTAATGTGGGGTATGTATTTTTATCTTTAGCTTTTAAAGATTCATTGAGCTTTTCCTCAATTTGTTTTTTTAAAGGCATAATTAAAATTACATTTTAATCACAATTCTATTACAAAATAAAAAGAACTTTCTTGACGATTTTGCCTCTATTTCATATGTTGCGCAAAATCATGTTTATAAGTTTTTTAGTTTAACTTATGAGTTGTATTTGAAGAAGATTGGTCAAAATATAAACTCTCCTCAAAATCTTAAGAAGATCGATTCTAATGCTATTTTAGTTTTACAAAACGGTAAAATTTTTAAAGGTGTTGGCTTGGGCTACAAAGGCACCGCAACTGGTGAAGTATGTTTTAACACCTCAATTACTGGTTACCAGGAAATTATATCCGACCCTTCCTATGCTGATCAGATTATAAATTTTACTTTTCCGCACGTTGGAAATGTTGGAACTAATAAAGAAGATCACGAGTCAGATAAGATTTGGACTAAAGGAGTGATAATAAATACGGAGATAACACAACCATCAAATTACAGATCTTTAAAACATTTAGATCAATGGTTAAAAAAAAATAAGATTGTTGGTATAACTGGAATTGATACTAGAAATTTAACAAATTTAATTAGAGATAAAGGTGCTCCTAAGGGGACGATATCTTTTTACAACAAAAATAAATTAAACATAAAAAAACTAATTAAAATCACTAATGAATGGAGCGGTCTTAAAAACTTAGATTTGGCAAAAATGGTTACTACTAAAAAAAATTATTTATGGCGAGATTATAAAACATGGAAAAAGCAAAATGGATATTTAAAAAATAAAAAGAAAACATTACATGTGGTAGCTATAGATTACGGAATAAAGAAAAATATTTTAAGATATTTTTCAGATTTTAATTGTAAAGTTACAATCGTACCATGCGAAACAGGTGTAAAAGATATTCTTAAACTCAAGCCTAATGGAATATTTTTATCAAATGGGCCTGGAGATCCTGCGGCGACAGGGAAATATGCAATACCGATAATTCGAAAATTAATCAAAAAAAAGTTACCACTATTTGGAATCTGTTTGGGCCATCAGATCTTAGCTTTGGCACTTGGTGCTAAGACAGAAAAAATGAGATTAGGGCATAGAGGAGCTAACCATCCTGTTAAAAATTTGATTGAGGGTAATGTTGAAATCACAAGTCAGAATCATGGATTTGAAGTAGTTAAAAAAGGTATGCCTAAAAATATAAGAATTACTCACCAGTCTTTATTTGACAACAGCATTGAGGGTATCGAGTTGAAAAATAAACCCGTTTTCTCAGTTCAATATCATCCGGAGTCCAATCCTGGTCCTCAGGATAGCGTTTATTTATTCGATAAATTTGTGAAGAGTATGAAAAAAAATGCCGAAAAGAAAAGATATTAAAAAAATTTTAGTTGTTGGTGCAGGGCCAATAATTATTGGGCAAGCTTGCGAGTTTGATTATTCGGGCACTCAAGCTTGTAAAGCTTTGAAAGATGAGGGGTTCAAAGTAATTCTTATAAATTCAAACCCTGCAACGATTATGACAGATCCAAATGTTGCTGATAAAACTTATATTGAACCTATAACAATTGAAGTTCTTGAAAAAATTCTTATCAAAGAAAAACCTGATGCGATTTTGCCAACTATGGGTGGTCAAACTGCATTAAATTTAGCAATGGAGGCAGAAAAAAAGGGAATTTTAAAAAAATACAAAATTGAACTCATAGGTGCAAACTCTAAAGCTATATCCAATGCTGAAGATAGAAAAAAGTTTAGAAAAAATATGATAGAGATTGGTTTAGATCTTCCCAAATCAAAAATAGTAAATAATTTTAAACAATCTTCAAAGATATTAAAACAAATCGGATTGCCAGCTATTATAAGACCGGCTTTTACTTTAGGTGGTTTAGGGGGTGGTATAGCAAAGAATAAAAAAGATTTTTATAAGATAATTAAATATGGGCTTCACGAGTCACCTGTCAATCAAGTCTTAGTTGAGGAGTGTTTAGAGGGTTGGAAAGAATTTGAGATGGAAGTTGTTAGGGATAAAAATGACAATTGTATTATTATTTGCTCAATAGAAAATTTAGATCCCATGGGAATTCACACTGGGGACTCTGTTACTATCGCTCCAGCACTTACTTTAACCGACAAAGAGTATCAAGTAATGAGGAACGCCTCTATAGCCTGCTTAAGAAAAATTGGTGTAGAAACTGGGGGATCAAATGTTCAGTTTGCAATAAATCCGAAAAATGGAAGAATGGTAATCATTGAGATGAACCCTAGGGTTTCAAGATCATCAGCGCTTGCTTCAAAAGCCACAGGTTTTCCAATAGCAAAAGTTGCAGCAAAGTTAGCTGTTGGTTACACATTAGACGAATTAAAAAATGAAATTACCAAAGTTACACCCGCATCTTTTGAGCCCACAATAGACTATGTTGTCACTAAAATCCCAAGATTTACTTTTGAAAAATTTTCCTCCTCAGCTGCAGTTTTAGGTACATCAATGAAATCGGTGGGAGAGGCTATGGCTATTGGTAGAAATTTTAAAGAGTCTCTTCAAAAAGCTTTGGTATCTTTAGAGACAGGTTTCTCAGGATTAGATCAAATATTTAATTTAAATACAAAACAAATTAGAAAAAAACTTAAAGAAAATATTCCAAATAAGATTTTACTTGTTGGAGAGGCTATAAGAAAAAAAATAAATTTAAAAGATATAAATAAACTTTCAAAAATTGATCCTTGGTTTTTAAATCAGATAAAAGAGATTATAGATAGCGAGATTAAAATAAAGAAAAAAGGTCTTCCTAAAAATTTCAATGAATTTAATTATATTAAGTCAATAGGGTTTTCTGACAAAAAATTATCTGAGCTTACGAATACTTCGGAATCTTTTATTAGAAAGAAAAGAACTGCTTTAAAAGTTTTACCAGTTTATAAAAAAGTCGATACTTGTGCTGCAGAATTTAAGTCTTTCACTCCGTATATGTATTCTACTTATCAAAGAAATTTCTCATATAATTCAGAATGTGAAGCCGACCCGTCTAGTAAAAATAAAATTATAATACTTGGAGGGGGCCCTAATAGAATAGGTCAAGGAATAGAATTTGATTATTGCTGTTGCCAAGCTAGTTTTGCTCTTAAAGAAGCTAAATATGAAACAATCATGGTCAATTGTAATCCTGAAACCGTGTCAACAGATTACGATACAAGTGACAGACTTTATTTTGAACCTTTAATAGATGAATATGTTTTCAATATAATAAAGAGAGAAAAATCAAAAGGTAATGTAAAAGGTGTCATTGCTCAATTTGGAGGACAAACTCCAATTAAACTTGCAAAATTTTTATACGAAAATAAGCTTCCAATTTTAGGAACTCAATATTCATCAATTGATCTTGCTGAAGACAGAAATAGATTTAGGAGTCTTTTAAATAAACTTAATTTAAAACAAGCTAAAAGTGGTATCGCTAAAACTTTTCCTCAAGCAATAAAAATTGCGGATAAAATTGGTTTGCCTCTAATGGTAAGGCCATCTTACGTCTTAGGCGGAAGAGCAATGGAGATTGTTCATGAAAAAAAGCAACTCAAAGACTTCGTGAAAGAGGCATTTAAAGTCGCTGAAAAAAATCCAATTTTAATTGATAAGTTTATTGATAATGCAATGGAGGTTGATGTTGACGCAATATCGGATGGTAAAAATGTTTTCGTTGCCGGTATCATGCAACACATAGAGGAGGCAGGAATACACTCAGGTGACTCAGCATGTAGTTTGCCTCCGGTATCAATAAAACCCTTTTTAATTAAAGAAATTGAAAATCAAACAAAAAAATTAGCCTTAGCTCTTAAAGTTAAAGGTTTCATGAATGTTCAATATGCAATTAAAAAAGATCAAATTTATGTGATAGAAGTCAATCCAAGAGCTAGTAGAACCGTTCCATTTGTTTCAAAAGCGAAAAATTTACCTCTTGCTAAAATAGCCTCAAGAGTGATGGCGGGAGAAAAATTATCAAATTTCAATTTAAAAAGTAAAACAAAAGATATGTTTGCAGTAAAAGAGGCGGTCTTTCCATTTAACAAATTTCCAAATAGCGATCTTTTGCTTGGACCAGAAATGAAATCTACTGGTGAGGTTATGGGTTTTGATAAAAATTTTGGAATGGCTTTTGCTAAGAGTCAAATTGCAGCCTCAAACTCTCTTCCTAAAAAGGGCTTAGCTTTTATTTCTTTAAAAAATAGTCATAAAGAAGAAGGTGTTCAACTAGCAAAACAATTAGTAAAGTTAAATTTTAAACTTTGTGGGACTGGAGGTACTGCTGATTATATTAGCAAACATGGGATTAAGTGTAAAAAAATTAATAAAGTAAATCAGGGATCTCCTCATATTGTCGACATTCTAAATACTAAAAAAATAGCATTAGTTATTAATACAGGTGGCGGAAATAGTGAAGCTCAGTTAAGCGATGCAGTAGCTTTAAGAAGGGCAACTTTAGCTAACAAAGTTCCATATTGCACTAATATGTCAACAGCCAAGGTTTGTTTGGAAGGTATTAAATCTCTAAAATTGAAAGATATCAGCGTAACTTCTTTACAAGATCTTTAACTTTTAACTTTCCAATCAGTTTCGAATGTAACATAATTTATTTGAATACATCTTCTCTCTTTTTTAATCTCTTTTTTTTCCATTCCATGCCAAGTATTTGGTCCGCTAGTAAAGAAGTATCCATAATTATGTTTATAAGGAACTGTTTTAACTTTGTTTAATTTTGCATCATAAAAATCAGTTCCTAAATTCTCCGACTCGTTGTGTAAATTAACAAAAACTATTGATGACATTAATTTTTCCTCAATGTCACAATGAGGCTTTAACCAAAAACCTTCTCTATCACAAATTACTTCTAATCTCACGTAAGAATTACTCAAATCTTTTCCAATTAATGATCCAATTTTTTTATATACTTCAGGGGATCTTAATTCTTCAATAAATTTTGTTAAGTTTGGAAATTGATTAGAGTTTTCTTTGGTAACATAACATCTTAGTTTTTTAGCTTTTCCGCCATCTTTAATTCCAGCTCGAAAGGCTCCCTCTCCTCCATCAAGAGCTCTTGTTCCATCATAATTTAAATTTTGTTTTCTAGGATCAGCTATGTCTGCACTGCAGATCTCATCAATAGCATTTTGAGTCAGCGGCTGATTGATTTCAAAATGTTTAAAAGGAACGCTAAATAGTTTAGTTCTTTTTTCTAATGAATTAAATAATTCCATGTTTTTTCATTTTTGCTTTTACCATTGGAGCAATTCTGTTTACCTCATTTAAACTATTGTAACTCCAACTTTCAACCCTATCTTCTAATTCTCTTGTTATACCTAAATCTTTCAATTGTGAATAAAATTTTTTAAATCTTCCAGTTGGCTTAAAAGACTTCATCATAGCAATATAAACAGGTTTTCCAGTCATAGCAGCTTCTGAAATCATTGACGTGGAGTCGCATGTTACAACGATATAATTTGAGATCGCTAATGCAGAAAGATAAGCCTTTTTATCAATATTTTTCACAACGTGATGATTAATACTGAAGGTATTATAAGCTATTTTTAAAATATTTTCAGGAGTTCTATAAGAGGGAATTACAATAATCTTAAATTTATCTGGGGTAAATAATGTTTTTACTTTATTAAAAAGTTCGTGAATTTGTTTTTCTGAAAACCTAAAGTATTTATTTGGTCCTCCAATTACAAATGCTACTAATTCTTTACTCTTATCTTTTTCTATTCCAAGATATTTTGAATTATCACTAATATCTTTTTTAGTTAAGTAGTGAATAGCGCCCGTTGTGTTAATTATATTTTCACCTTTTAAACAATCGTGCTTAGGACTTATTATAAGGTCAAAATGTTCAAAAGAAACTTTAGGATCTTGTATGTGAATATTGAAAATTTGATTACCCAATCTTTTTTTTAAAGCTATTGATGGTATTACACTTTTTCTTCCACAAGAAATAATGACCTTACAATCACATACGAATTTATTTTTTATCAAATTTTCAGATATTGGGCTTATTTTAGGAGGAATTAAATTCCAAAAAGATTTTAATTCAATCTTTTGGTGTTTATAACTTAGGCCTAAAGCTTTAGCTAATCCTTCTACTTGGCTAACCATGCCATGCATACCTTGCGTTAAAAGAAGTGCTTTTAATTCTAACATTAGTTATTATATACCTTTACACAATGAATAATAAATCAACAAAACATACAAAAGTGTTAATTCTTGGATCTGGTCCCGCTGGCTATACAGCAGCTATTTATGCGGCTAGAGCCATGCTTAAACCTATACTTGTTCATGGCTCTCAACCCGGAGGACAACTCACTACCACTACAGATGTTGAGAATTACCCTGGATATTCAAAAGTGATTCAGGGACCATGGCTAATGGACGAAATGAAAGGTCAAGCAGAAGCTGTAGGCACAGAGATGATACAAGACCATATAAGTAAAGTTGACTTAACAAAAAAACCTTTTACAGCAACAGGTGACAGTGGTCAGGTTTACACTGCTGATAGTTTTATAATTTCAACAGGAGCACAGGCAAGATGGTTGAATTTAAAATCTGAACAAGAGTTTAGAGGATTTGGAGTTTCGGCATGCGCGACTTGCGACGGATTTTTCTTTAAAGAAAAAGAAGTAGCTGTAGTTGGTGGAGGAAATGCCGCCGTTGAAGAAGCAATATTTCTAACTAAATTTGCTTCAAAGGTTTATTTAATACATAGAAGAAATGAACTTAGGGCAGAAAAAATGCTTCAAGCAAAATTAAAATCTAATAAAAAAATTGAAATTATTTGGGATACGGTAGTTGAGGATGTTATTGGCACTAAAGAGCCAAAAACTGTAAATGCATTGAAAATTAAAAATGTAAAAGATAATAAAGTCAAAGATCTTAAAGTTGATGGTTTATTTATTGCAATTGGTCATGATCCAGCTACATCTTTATTTAAAGATCAACTTAAAATGGACAAAGAAGGGTATTTAATTACAAAGCCTGACTCTACTGAAACGAATATTCCAGGAGTCTTTGCTGCAGGAGATGTAAAGGATAAAATATTTAGACAAGCTGTTACTGCTGCTGGAATGGGTTGTATGTCAGCGCTTGAAGCTGAAAAATATCTATCTGAGTCTAATTAAGGCTATCGCAAAAAGTTTTAATTCTTTTCATTGCTCTTTTCAAATTTTCCATTGAAGTAGCATAAGATATCCTAAAGTAACCGTCTAAACCAAAGGCAGAACCTTGAACCACAGCTACCTCAGCTTTTTCTAACAGTTTCTCTACAAAATCTTTATCGGTTTTAAGTTTTGTTTTCTTATTAAGTAACTTTTTACAGTTTGGAAAAACATAAAAAGCTCCTTCAGGACTTAAACAGCTTATACCTTTTATATTATTTAAACTATCAACAACAAAATTTCTTCTTTCTTTAAAAGAATTCGATCTTTCTGAAATAAAGTCTTGTGTTCCGTTTAAAGCCTCAACTGCAGCTGCTTGACTAATGGATGTAGGATTACTTGTTGATTGGGATTGAATTTTGGCCATCGCTTTAATTATTTCTTTTGGACCTGCAGCATACCCTATTCTCCAGCCAGTCATTGAGTAAGATTTACTCACTCCATTCATGGTTAAAGTTCTACTTTTTAATTTTTCAATTTGCGCAATTGTAAAAAATTTAAAACCATCATAAGTAATATGTTCGTAAATATCATCACTTAAAATATATAAATTTTTATATTTTATTAAAATCTTCGATAAAGCTATTATCTCATCTTTGGTATAACCAGAGCCTGTAGGGTTAGATGGCGAGTTTATAATTATCCACTTTGTTTTCTTTGAGACTGCTTTTAATAATTTTTTTGGTGTTAATTTAAAATTATTTTTTTCATCGCACTTTATTATTTTGGGTTTTCCCCCTGCTAACAAAACAATGTCGGGATAAGAAACCCAATAAGGGGCTGGAATAATTACCTCATCACCTTTATTTATTGTTGCCATAAAAGCATTATATAAAACTTGCTTTCCACCAGTTCCAACCGAAATTTGATCAAGCTCGTATGATAAATCATTTTCTCTAGAAAATTTCGCTTGAATAGCTTTTTTTAAAGCTGGGGTTCCATCCACTGCAGTATATTTTGTATCCCCTTTTCTAATCGCTTCTATTGCTGCTTCTTTAATGTTGTCTGGGGTATCAA
Organism: uncultured Pelagibacteraceae bacterium; assembly: GCA_902595375.1. GTDB lineage: Bacteria > Pseudomonadota > Alphaproteobacteria > Pelagibacterales > Pelagibacteraceae > Pelagilacustribacter. The sequence continues at coordinate 9,649 of CACJPW010000007.1, forward strand.
AATCAGGCTCTCCAGCCCCTAAACCTATAACATCCTTTCCAGCAGCTCTCATTTCTCTTGCTTTTGAGGTAACTGCTATTGTAGGCGACGGTTTTATACGTTTTAAACTATTGGAAACTATGCTCATTGAAATTTATAATATAATTAATTTATTATTAACACAAAATGCAAAATACTTATCAAGAAAAATTAGCTGATCTAGAAGTTAATAACTCAAAAAAAATTAGAAAGTTAGAGGGAGGTATTAACTTTAAAATCAAAAGTGATTTTCAACCTAGCGGTGACCAACCAGAGGCTATAATGCAAATATTAAAAAACTTAAAAGATAACAAACAAGAACAAGTACTTTTAGGGGTCACGGGATCGGGTAAAACGTTCACAATGGCAAAGGTTATCGAAAAGGCTAATAGACCGGCTCTAATTCTAGCACCAAACAAAACTTTAGCTGCTCAATTGTACGGAGAGTTTAAAAGTTTTTTTCCGGATAATGCTGTAGAATATTTTGTATCATATTATGATTACTACACTCCAGAGGCATACGTTCCTAGATCTGATACTTATATAGAAAAAGAGGCCTCAATAAATGAGCAAATTGATCGTATGAGACACTCAGCAACAAGATCTTTGTTGGAAAGAGATGATGTAATTATTGTTGCGAGTGTATCATGTATTTATGGTTTAGGTTCTGTGGAGGCGTATTCAAAAATGACTATTACTTTAAAAAAAAATTATGAGTACGCGCGAGACGATTTGATTAGAGCATTTATAAACTTACAATACAAAAGAAATGATCAAAATTTTTTTAGAGGGACCTTTAGGGTAAGAGGAGAAAATTTAGAGATTTTTCCATCACACTTAGAAGATAGAGCTTGGAGAATAAGTTTTAATTTAAATAAATTGGAAAAAATTGAGGAATTTGACCCACTTACTGGAGATAAGACAAATGATTACTCAATAATAAAAATTTACGCTAATAGTCATTACATAACTCCTAAACCTACTATCGAGCAAGCAATCAGACAAATAAAATCAGAGTTAGCTGAGACTTTAAAAAAACATAGAGAAAATAATAAACTTTTAGAGGAACAAAGATTAAGAGAACGAACTAAGTTTGACCTAGAAATGATTGAAGCTACCGGAACTTGTGCAGGTATAGAAAATTATTCAAGATTTTTGTCAGGAAGGAAAGCTGGTGAACCTCCTCCTACTCTATTTGAGTATTTTCCAGATAATGCAATTATATTTGTAGACGAAAGTCACGTAACAGTCCCTCAATTAAATGGGATGTATAAAGGTGACCGTACAAGAAAAAGCACTTTAGCTGAATACGGATTTAGACTCCCTTCATGTATGGATAATAGACCTTTGAAATTTGAAGAGTGGGATTTAATGAGAACACAAACTGTTTTTGTCTCTGCTACCCCAGGACCTTGGGAACTAAAACAAACAAACAATAAATATATTGACCAAATAATTAGGCCAACAGGTTTAATAGACCCACCAGTTGAAATAAGACCAGCCAAAACTCAAGTTGATGATCTTATGCACGAGGCGAAAGAGATTGTAAAAAAAGGATATAGAGTTCTTGCTACAACGCTGACAAAAAAAATGGCTGAAGATCTTACTGAGTACCTCCATGAAAATGGTCTTAAAGTAAGATATATGCACTCTGACATTGATACTCTTGAAAGAATTGAGATCATAAGAGATTTGAGAATGGGAGTGTTTGATATTCTTGTAGGAATTAATTTGTTAAGAGAGGGATTAGATATTCCCGAATGTGCTTTGGTAGCAATTTTAGATGCTGATAAAGAGGGATTTTTAAGATCTGAAACTTCTTTAATTCAAACAATTGGAAGAGCAGCGCGAAATGTTGATGGTAAAGTAATTTTATATGCTGATAAAGTCACGAAGAGCATTGAAAAGGCAATTAAGGAAACAGATAGAAGGAGAAATAAACAATTAGAATATAACGAGAAAAATGGAATAACTGCTGAGTCAGTAAAGAAAGAGATAAGTGATATTTTAGAGTCTGTTTATGAAAAAGATTACGTTAAAATTAGTGAAGGCTCAAACGTAGGTGGAAACTTAAAAAAACATCTTAAAGCTTTAAACAGAAAAATGAAAGAAGCTGCATCTAATTTGGAATTTGAAGAGGCTGCTAAACTAAGAGATGAAATGAGAAAACTAGAAGCTAGTGAACTTGAAATAACTTTAAATCCTAAAATATCTCAATATAATTTGAAAAGTAAAGTTTATCCAAAAGGAAGATCGACTATGGGTATGCCTGGCACAAAACCAAGAAAAGCTATAAAAAAATGGAAACCAAAAAAATAATTATCACTGGTGGAGCTACAAGAATAGGATCTGCAATCGCTAAAAGTTTAGTAAGCTTTGAAACAAAAATAGGTATCCACTTTAACAAATCCAAAAGTAGCGCTGTAAAATTAAAAAAAGAATTAGAGGAACTTGGAGCTGAAGCATACTTATTTAAAGCTGATTTAAATAATTTAAAACAAACCGAAACTTTAATAAAAAAAGCCTATAGAACTCTTAACGGATTAGATTGTTTAATTAACAATGCATCTATATTTGAAAACGATAATCTTGAAAATTTTTCCGAAAAATCCTTTACAAAACATATAAATATTAACTTAAAAGCACCAGCAATCTTAACGCAAAATTTTAAAAAATTAATTAAAAACAAAGAGGGATGTATCATTAATATTATTGATCAAAGAGTAGAAAAATTAACTCCTTTTTTTTTCTCTTACACTTTAAGTAAGTCTTCTTTGGCCACTTTTACTAAAACATCAGCCATGAAATTAGCGCCTTATATAAGAGTGAATGGTATCTCACCTGGACCAACATTAAAAAATAAAAGACAATCTGAAATACATTTCAAAAAGCAATGGAAATCCACTCTCTTAAAGAAAAAAGTAGATTTAGAAAATATATGTAATGGAGTAAAGTTTCTTATTGAGAATAAAAATATAACAGGAGAGATAATTAATATAGATAGCGGGCAAAGACTTGCATGGCAAACACCAGATATTATTAATACAAAAGAATGAAAATAATTAAATTTAAGAAAAAAGAAAAATTTAAATATAAAAGAAAAGTAATTATAAAAGATTTAATTTTAAATATTTTTATAGGAATACACAATTTTGAAAAAAAAGAGAGACAAAGGGTAAAATTTAATATTGAAATTTTAACAAATCCATATGTGACTCCGAATAACAAAGATTTGAATTCCATACTTAATTATGAGGAAATTGTTAGTAAAATTGAAAAAATTACTTATCTAAAACATTTCGAATTACTTGAAGACTTGGCAGAAAATATTTTTAATATGATTTTTAAAAATAAACTTGTAAAAAAAATTGATCTTAAAATAGAGAAGTTAGATATCTTAAGAAAAACCAAATCTGTTGGTATCGAGGTATCAAAATCAAAAATATGATTAATAGTTTAGAGTTAGGAAAAAAAGTAATAAAAGAAAAAATACCGCTAATACCAAAAAACCCTGGTGTTTATAAAATGATTAGTTCCACTGGAGAAATTCTATATATCGGTAAAGCTAAAAATATTCCTAATAGACTCAAAAGTTATGTTACTGAGTCTAATCTCCCTATTAGAACTGAAAGAATGCTTTCACTTACACATAATCTTGAAACTACTACTACAAGTAATGAGAGTGAAGCTCTACTATTGGAGGCAAATTTAATAAAAAAACATAAACCTCGTTACAACATACTTTTGAGAGATGACAAATCTTTTCCTTATATTTACATTGGTAATAAAGATAAGTGGCCACAACTTACAAAGTTAAGAGGGAAAAAATCAAAAACTGGATATTATTTTGGTCCATTTGCATCAATCGGTTCTGCTAATTGGACAATAAAAATTTTACAAAAAATTTTTCTTTTGAGAGTCTGTGACGACACTGTTTTCAAAAATAGAGAGAGACCGTGTATCTTGTACCAAATTAAAAGATGCTCTGCTCCATGTGTTGGACACATAAATGAAAAAGATTACAAATCTACAGTTGCAAATGCCATTGATTTTATTTCAGGTAAATCTAGAAGAATTCAGAAAAACTTGTCCAAAGAAATGGAGAAATCTAGTAAAGAATTAGATTATGAGAAAGCAGCTATAGCTAGAGATAGAATAAAAGCATTAACTCAAATACAAACCTCTCAAAAGATAAATCAAACTAATTTAACAGAAGCTGATGTTATCAGTATTTATAAAGAGACAGGAAAAACATGTGTGCAAGTATTTTTTTTTAGGTCAAAACAAAATTGGGGTAATCAGGCTTTCTATCCAAAACACGATCCTGATGACAGTGTAGAAGATATAATAAGTTATTTTATATCGCAATTTTATGAAAACAAAACTATTCCAAGGCTAATATTAACTAACTGTGAGGTCAAAGATAAAAAACTTATTGAAAAAACATTCTCCGAGAAGGATAAAAAAGATATTATTATTAAGCTAGCAAAAAGTAAAAATGAAATAAGTATTTCTAATCTTGCAGAAAAAAATGCAAAACAATCTTTAAAACAAAAACTCGTTCAATCTGATACTAACAATAATCTTATCGAGGAATTAGCATCTAAATTCAATATTAATAACAATATAGAGTTGATTGAAGTTTACGATAATAGCCACATTCAGGGTACTGACTCTGTTGGATCATTAATTTGTTTCAGTAATGAAGGTTTTGTTAAGAAAAGATACAGGAAATTCAATATTAAAGATGAGAAAGTAAAAAATGATGACTATGGGATGATGAAAGAAGTTTTATTTAGAAGATTTTCAAAAGCTATTAAGGAAAAATCTGGTTCTCTGTCATTGCCAGATTTAATAATGATAGACGGCGGAAAAGGACAATATTCTGTGTCTAGAGAAGTTCTTAATGAATTAGGATTACATGACTTACCAATTTTAGCCGTAGCTAAGGGTAAAAGAAGAAATGCTGGGGAGGAAAAAATCTATTACAAAAGTAAAGAATATATTTTAGAAAGGAATGATCCATTATTATTTTTTATACAAAGACTTCGAGATGAAGCTCATAGATTTGCTATAAGCACTCATAGAGCCAAAAGAAAGAAAAATCTTAGCAAATCTTTGCTAGATCAAATCCAAGGTATCGGAAAACAAAGAAAAAGAGCTTTATTAAATCACTTTGGATCTGCGCGTTCAGTCGAGTCAGCGAGTTTTGATGATTTAAAATCAGTGGAGGGAATAGAGGACAACATTGCAAAAAAAATATATGATTATTTTCACGAATAAATGAAATTAAAAATACCAAATATTTTAACTATAGGGCGAATTATAATAGTTCCAATATTTGTTATAACTTTTTTTATTCCAGGATTTTTTGGAGATTTAATTCCTTTTTTTTTGTTTGTTCTTGCTAGTTTCACTGATTATTTAGACGGCTTATTAGCTAGATTTTTTAAAGAAGAGTCGAAATTAGGTGAACTATTAGATCCGATAGCAGATAAAATATTAGTTGCTGCTGCCCTTATCCTTCTAGTAATGAACCAAACAATAAAAAATTATGAGGTAATAGCTGCTGTTATCATTTTAACAAGAGAAATACTTGTTTCAGGTCTTAGAGAATTTTTAGCAAAAGGCAAAGTAACAATGCAGGCTACGAGTTTGTCAAAATTAAAAACTTTTATACAAATGACCTCGATCGCAATTTTATTAACTGGTGATATAGGGAATAAGATAATAAATTTCCAAGATTATAATGCACAAACTATTGGTATTATTTTGTTATGGCTATCGGCTTTTTTAACACTGTATACTGGATATGATTATTTAAGAAAAGGAATAGACCATGCAATTAATGAAGATAGCAAGGATTAAGCTGCAGAGTCTTTTCTTACAAGGACTTGGTATGCGTCGTTTAATTCAGAGATTAATTTGCAAACTTTAAATTTATAATCATTAATTTGTGAAACTGGTGTAACTTCTGCAGCAGTGCCTGTCAAAAAGCAACCAACAAAATTACTCATCTCTTCAGGTCTTATTTTTCTTTCAATAACTTTTATACCTTTTGAATTAGCAATTTTAATTACTTCTCGCCTTGTAATACCATCCAAAAAAGAGTCAGGAGTCGGTGTATGAAGTTCTCCGGAATTATTTTTAAAAAAAACATTTGCTCCAGTTGCCTCAGCAATATTGCCTTCATGATCTAACATTAGGGAATCTGTGAAACCTTTTTCTTCTGCTTCATGTTTTGATAATGTACAAATCATATAAAGTCCTGCAGCTTTTGTATCCCAAGGTATTGTATTTGGTGCCGGTCTTCTCCACTTAGATATGTCTAGTTTAATTCCATTTAATTTAAGTTTCGGATCAAAATAAGATCCCCACTCCCACGTTGCTATAGCAACATGTATTTTATTTTTTTGTGCAGATATTGCCATCATCTCGCTACCTCTCCAAATTAATGGTCTGACATAACCATTTTTAACTTTTTGAATATTTACAATTTTTTTACATGCTTCATTAAGTTCTTTTTGAGTATAGGGAACTTTAATTCCCATTCTTTTTGCTGAATAAAATAATCTATCTGTGTGTTCTTCAAGTTTAAATATTTCACCGTCGTAAACTCTCTCGCCCTCAAAAACACAGCTTGCGTAATGAAGACCATGGTTCAAAATATGAATATTGGCATCTTTCCAATCAACGGTTTTACCATTGAACCATATTTTTCCCGATCTTTTATCGTAAGGTATGCTTTCCATAAATTGTAAATATATAGATTTTTTTTAATTAAAAAAGTATATTCCAAATAGGAATAAGTCAATATAACTTACCAATATGAAAGATTTGCTCTATTTGAGAGATGACCAAATTAAAGAGTTTATTCAACTTTTATATTATGCTTATAGAGAAACATTTTCTGATCCAAAGGAAATATTAAATAAAAAGTTTTTTGGACCAGCACATCTTAGAGCTTTACACCTAATTGAAAGAAATCCTGGAATAAATTTAGGTGAGTTAATTTTTATGCTAAAGGTAACAAAGCAAAGTTTGAATAGAGTTTTACGAGACCTAATTAAATCAAAAATGATAAAACAAATTCAAGATGATAGAGATACAAGAAAAAAAAATTTATTTTTAGATAAAGAAGGCAAAATTTTTTTTGAGGCGGTTTATAATAGCCAAAAAAAGAGAATTTTTAACGCTTTAAAGAATTCTGACTCTGATTCTGTTATAAGATTTAAAAACGTTTTAAAAAAAATAATTGATGGAAAATGATAAATTACATATTCTAGTTGTTGATGATGACGATAGAATAAGAATTCTATTAAAAGATTATTTATCTGAAAACAATTATATTGTTTCTACAGCTGAAAATGCTGAACAAGCTGAAACAAAGTTAGATTATATAAAATTTGACGTAATTATTTTAGACGTAATGATGCCAGGACAAAATGGATATGAACTTACAAAAAAAATCAAAAAAAAAATTAAAGTCCCTATAATTTTACTTACTGCTAAAGGAGAGCCTGAAAATAGAATAAAAGGTTTAGAACTAGGAGCTGATGATTATTTAAGTAAACCATTTGAACCAAAAGAGCTTTTGCTGAGATTAAAGAATATAATAAAAAATAGTATTAAAATTGATACAAATTTGAAATATTCTGTGGGTTCAGCCCAGATAGATCTAAATAAAATGATTATAAATCTAAATAACCAAAACAAAAAAATTAATAATTCAGAAAAAAAGGTTCTTATAGAAATGCTATCAAACCCTGGCGTTACTTTCTCACGAGAGCAAATTGGAAAAATTTCAGGAATTGAGCAAGAAAGATCAATAGATGTAATGATTACTAGACTTAGGCAAAAAATTGAGATGAATCCTAAAAATCCTAAATATTTACAAACTATAAGAGGTTCAGGCTATGTTCTCTGGATTGAATAGATTTTTAAAAATTATTTTACCAAAAAGATTATTTTATAGAGCTTTAATAATAGTTGCAGCTCCAACTATAATTTTACAAATAATTATAACAATTGTTTTCTACGATAGTATTTGGATTAAAGCGAATAAGAATACTACTAGATCTTTGGTAGCTCAATTAAAGACCATAGAAGAGATTTACAAAAATGATAAAAAAAATTTAGATTTTCTTACTGATAGCTACAAAAATAATTTTAATTTTGAAATTAGAATAAATTCTGACAAATTCGAAGATGCTTCTGGCGAGAGAAAATTTAGTCCAATGGATAGATCTTTGCGAAGGGAATTAAAATCTTCCTTTGGGAATAATAATTACTGGTTTTCAACCTCAAAATTTAAAAACGCAGTACAGATAAAGATTAAATCTGAAAACGATATTTTGGAATTTTTAGTTCCTAAAGAGATGGTTTCAACTTCATCAGTCCGATTGTTTGTTTTATGGACCACACTTCCATCTGTATTGCTAATAGTAATTGCTTTAATTTTTTTAAAAAATCAAACGCGACCTTTGGTTAAATTAGCTAAAGCTGCTGAGAGATTTGGTAAAGGTGACTATGTAAATGATTTTAGACCATCTGGTGCTCAAGAAATAAGAAAAGCTGCTTACGAATTTGATAGAATGGCAAAAAGGATAAATAGACATTTAAATCAAAGATCAGAAATGTTGTCAGGAATAAGCCATGATTTAAGAACTCCTTTGACTAGATTAAAACTACAGCTAGCAATGATAAAGCAAAAAGATTTATCTGAGCAAATGTCTAGAGATATAGATGAGATGGAAAAAATGCTAAATGATTATCTTCAATTTGCTAAAACTCAATTATTGGAAAAAACTTCCTTAATTAATTTTAAAAATATTTTTGAGGAGTTAAAAAAAGACAATCAATTTGATAATTTTAATATTAATTGTGATAAAGATATTAATTTTAAAGGGAGACCTCTAGCTATCAAAAGATCTTTTGAAAATATAATACAAAATGGTTTTACTTATGGTAAAAATGTTTACGTTAATGTTGTTAAAAGTAATAACAGATTAATAGTTATAATTGAAGACGATGGTCCTGGAATACCAAGTGATCAACATAAAAATGTTTTCAAACCTTTTTTTAGATTAGATAAAAGTAGGAGTTTAAATAAATCTGGCGTTGGCTTAGGTCTAGCAATCGTAAGTGATGTGATCAATTCGCACGGAGGAAATATTCAACTAGGAAAAAGTAAATTTGGTGGATTGCAAGTTAAGATTTCTTTACCTTTTTAGTTTTTTCTCTTTTTTGTAATTTTTTTATAATTAAATCTTGTTTTTGAACTATCTTTTTTAAAACTTCAAACTCTTCTCTAGAAACTAACTCAAGTTTATTTAAGATAATATCTTTTTTAAACTTGAAATTTGTTGATAGCTCATTTTGTATATCTTTTGAAGTTAAAATCCCATTTTCGATTAAATTAGAAATGGTTTTTAAAATTTTTTCAGAATTTTTCATAACTCATCTTATTTGATAGAAATGTTAATTTCAAATGTGATATAATAAAATATGTTTACTCATAACTTAGACCCAATTTTGTTAGATTTAGGTTTTATCTCCATTAGATGGTACTCTTTGTCTTATATTTTTGGAATTTTTTTTGGTTGGTGGTATGGGAGACTTATAATCCAAAAAAGAATTAATACTGCAATAGCAAGAAAATTAGAATTAAAAGAGTTTGATGATTTAATAACATATATAATAATATCTTTAATAGTTGGAGGAAGATTAGGATACGTAATTTTTTATAATTTCAGTTACTATATTTTAAATCCAATCGATATTTTTAAATTATGGCAAGGTGGAATGTCTTTCCACGGGGCATTAATTGGTATTATTATAGGTACTTATTTATTTTCAATAAAAAAGAATTTACAACTTTTTGTTTTACTTGATGTAATAGCTTGTGTAGCTCCGATAGGAATATTTTTGGGACGTATCGCCAATTTTATTAATGGTGAGCTAATTGGTAAAGTTACCACAATTAAATGGGCTGTTATATTTCCTAATTACGATAAAATTCCAAGACATCCCTCTCAGTTATATGAAGCTTTGTTAGAAGGATTGTTGCTATTTTTTATTATGCAATTTTTAATTTCGAAAAAATATAGAATTGGTGTTTGCTCCTCTTCTTTTTTAATTAGTTATGGTATTTTAAGAATATTCTCTGAATATTTCAGAGAGCCTGATATCCAATTAGGATATTTTTTTGATCTATTGAGCATGGGAACAATACTAAGTTTTTTTATGATTATTGCAGGACTTATAATTCTAAATACAATTAAACATAAAAATGAAATCTAATCTAAAATTTTTTAAAAATAATAAATCTTTGGCTGTTGATGATTTTTTTCAAATCGTGCTTTATGATAAGAAGGATGGTTATTATAACTCAAAATTTCCATTCGGTAAAAATGGTGATTTTATTACTGCACCAAATATTTCAAATTTATTTTCTGAAATGATTGCAGTCTGGATAGTTTCAACTTGGGAAATATTTAATAAACCTAAAAATATTAACATTGTTGAGCTGGGTCCAGGAGATGGTAGTTTAACAAAAGTTCTTTTACAAATATTTAAGAAATTTCCTAAATTTGACTCATGCAAGAGTCTTTATTTATATGAAAAAAGTGCTTTAATGAAAAAAATACAAAAAAAGAAATTAAAGAATAAAAAAACTAAATGGATTTCTAATTTTAGAAATATTAAAAAAGGTCCAATCATTTTTTTTGGAAATGAATTTTTCGATGCAATACCAATAAAACAATTCAAGCGTGAAGATAAATTATTATTAGAAAAATATTTTACCTTAAAGAAAGACTATAACATTAAAGAAGATTTTAGGAAGGCATCTCGTGAAGATGAAAAATTTATAAATTCTTTCAGTAGCACTAGAAACTTGAAATTTATTGAATTTCCTAAATTTGGCTTAAAAGAATTAAAAAAAATTATAAAAATAATTTCATTAAATCAAGGTTGTTTACTTTTAATTGATTATGGATATTTAGAGCCTAAAAATAAGAATACTTTACAGTCTGTCATTAAACACAAAAAAAATAATTTGTTAAATAATTTAGGAAAAGCTGACGTTACATCACATGTAAATTTTACTTTGCTTAAAGAATTTTTTTTAAAAAATAAACTAAAAGTAAAAAAAATAGTTACTCAAAAAGAATTTTTAGAAAAAATGGGGATTCTGGATAGAGCTGAAATTATATCGAAAAAAATGAAATTTAGTGATAAAACTAACCTTTACTTGAGACTAAGAAGATTATTGAGTTCAAAATTGATGGGAAATTTATTTAAAGTAATTCTGGCATATAATTTTAAAAATGACGATTATTTTGGATTTAATTAATGTTTTATTCTAAAAAACTTAAAAAATTTAGTAATATTCGGCACTGTTTTTTTTCTCGCAGGGGAGGATATTCAAAAGGACTTTATGAAAGTTTAAACTGTGGAAGAGGTTCTAAAGACAACAAAAAACATGTCGTAAAAAACCTAGTATACATATCAAAGAAAATTAGTGTTAAAAAAAAAAATTTAATTCTAATGCATCAAACGCATAGCAATAAAGTTATTGAGATTAAAGAAAATAATTTAGGAAAAAAAATTTTTTCTGATGCAATAATAACAAATTTAAAAAATATAGCTTTGGGTGTTGTTACGGCAGACTGTGTGCCGGTCTTACTTTATGATAAAACTAATAATACGATTGGATGTATTCATGCAGGTTGGAAAGGTTCTTTATCTGGAATAATTTTTAACACTATTAATAAAATAAAAAAATTTAGTTCAGATAATCAAATTTATGCTAGTGTTGGTCCATGTATTGGCAAACAAAGTTATGAAGTTGACTTAAAGTTTTTTAGGAGATTTTTAATAAATTCAAGAAGTAATAAAAAATATTTTACAATTAAAAATAAGTATAAAAGATTATTCAACTTAAGGAAGTTTGTAACCGATAAACTTCGCAATGAAGGAGTTAAAGTTGACCAAGTTAATCGTAATACTTTTACTGATGAGAATAATTTTTTTAGCTACAGGAGGTCTTCAAAACTTAAACATAGTGATTATGGAAGGTGTATTTCAGTAATAAGAATGATATAGAATAAATTTGAAAACTTAGTTAAATAATTGTATAAGTAAATATCTTTCATGAAAATTTTATCTGGAACTAGCAATTTAAAGCTCAGCAAAGATATCTCAAAAAACCTTAAGCTAAAACTTATAAATACTAATATAAAAAGATTTGCTGATGGTGAAATTTATATTGAAGTAAACGAGAATATAAGAGGAAACAGCGTATTTGTAATTCAATCAACTTGTAATCCAGCTAACGATAACATTATGGAACTACTACTAGTAATTGATGCATTAAAAAGATCATCAGCGAAGACAATTACAGCTGTAATACCTTATTTCGGCTACGCTAGGCAAGATAGAAAAGTTGCGCCACGTACATCAATATCTGCGAAAGTTGTTGCAAACTTAATTTCAAATGCAGGCGCTACAAGAGTAGTCACGGTTGACTTACATGCAGGACAAATTCAAGGTTTTTTTGATATGCCAGTGGATAATTTATACACCGCTCCATTGTTTGCAAAATATATCAAAAAAAAATTTAGTTCCAAAAAATTAATTTGTGTTTCACCTGATGTTGGTGGAGTAGCGAGAACTAGAGCTTTAGCAACAAGGATTAAAGCAGACCTTGCAATTATTGATAAAAGAAGACCTGCACCAGGAAAATCTGAAGTTATGAATATTCTTGGAGATGTAAGGAACAAAACTTGTATAATTGTTGATGACATAATTGATAGTGGCGGCACAATAGTGAACGCAGTTGATGCTCTAAAAAAAAGTGGGGCAAATGAAGTCTATGTTTTTATAACCCACGGAGTGCTAAGTGGTGACGCTGTAAAGAAAATTAAAAATTCAAAAATAAAAAAATTAATAATTACAGATACAATCGATAACTCTAAGAAAATTAAAAATAATAATAAAATTGAGGTGTTATCTATTGCCTCACTAATGTCAGAAGCGATTAAAAGAATAGCAAATTCAAATTCTGTGTCCGATTTATTTAATTAATACTTGTTTTAATTTAAAACTTGAGTTATACACCGTCTTCATTTAAAAGTTATGAATTTAAAAGCAGTTAAAAGAAATAAAGGTAGCTCAAGATCAAATAATAAACTTCGTGAAGAGGGTTTGATTCCAGCAATACTTTATGGAGGTAAAAATCCAAACCAAAACATTTCTGTTGAAAAAAAAGACGTAAAAAATATCGTTAAATCCGATACCTTCTTATCAAAAGTTTTGGAGTTAGAAATTGAGGGAAAAAAGGAAAAAGTTATTCCGCGTGATGTGTCATTCCATGTAGTCTCCGAGGAACCAGTTCACATAGATTTTATGAGAATCATTACTGGAAAAAAAATTAATTTAGAAATCCCAGTAAAATTTATAAATCAAAACGATTCTCCGGGACTTAAAAGAGGAGGAGTATTAAATATAGTAAGAAGAAAAGTTGAACTGCAATGTCCAGCAGAAAATATTCCAAATGATATCACAGTTGATTTAACTGGATCAGATATCGGCACAAGTATAAAAATCTCGTCAGTAAAATTAAGCGAAAATGTAACTCCTACGATTACAGATAGAGACTTTGTAATAGCTACAGTTGCAGCACCGACAGTAATTAAAGAACCTGAAAAACCAGCAGAAGAGACAGTAGCAGAAGGAGCAGAAGGAGCGGCCCCAACAGAAGGAGCTGAGGCATCTACTAAGGATGCAGATCCAGCTAAAAAAGACGATAAGGCCAAAGAAAGTGGTGCAGAGAAAAAGCCCGACGATAAAAAGCCTGCTGAAAAAAAACCGCCTGAAAAGAAATAATTAATATGCTTTTACTTGTTGGATTAGGAAATCCAGGCTCAACATACGATAATACTAGACACAATATAGGTTTTAAAATCATTGACGCGATAAACGCTCATTTTAAACTTTCAAAACAGAAACCAAAATTTAAAGGATTATTAACGACTGGAAATATTGATGAAAAAAAAATCTACGCAATAAAACCTTTAACATTTATGAATAACTCAGGCACTGCAATTAAAGAACTTATAGACTACTTCAAGATCGATGCAAAGAACGTGATTGTGTTTCATGACGACATGGATATAGATTTTGGAAAGGTTAAAGCCAAATTTGGTGGAAGTAGTGCAGGTCATAATGGAATAGAATCGATAGATAAATTTATAGGTAAAGATTATTCAAGGGTTAGGATTGGCATTGGACATCCTAAACAAAAAAAAAGAGTTAATGATCATGTATTAGAAGATTTTAAAGATGACGAGGAAGAGAAAATAAAAGAAATTACACAAAATATAGTAAAACAAATTCCAACATTGATTGATAAAAAAATTGATTTGTTCTCAAGTAAAGTTAATCAAAATTTAAATGGGATTTAAATGTGGGATTGTTGGTTTGCCTAATGTTGGCAAGTCTACTTTATTCAATGCTTTAACTGCTTCGAAAAACGCTGAAGCTGCAAACTTCCCTTTTTGTACAATTGATCCAAATATTGGAGTAGTAGACGTTATTGATCATAGATTAGATCAACTTGCAGATCTTTCAAAATCAAAAAAAAAAATTTACGCAAATATTACTTTTGTTGATATTGCTGGTTTAGTAAAAGGTGCCTCTAAAGGTGAAGGTTTGGGTAATAAATTTCTATCACATATCAGAGAGGTTGACGCTATAATACACTTAGTTAGATGCTTTGATTCCGACCAGATAACTCACGTTAATTCAAAAGTTAATCCTGCAGACGATCTAGAGACAATAAAAACTGAGATAATTTTATCTGATCTTGAATTAATTCAAAAGAAATTAGACAAAAGTAAAAAAAAACTGTTAAGCGATAAAGAGAATAATATTTTAAATGAGAAGTCAAAATTACTTAGCAGTGGTAAAGAGCTAGAGATTAATGATATAGAAGAGGCAAAGTTCTTAAATAATATAGGGTTGTTAAGTATAAAGCCAAAAATAATTGTCTGTAATGTTGACGAACAAAATTTATCTAAAGGTAATAATTATACAGATCTTATAAAAAGTGAATATCCTAATGAGAAAATTATTTATATTTGTGCTGATATAGAAGATCAATTATCTGGTCTCGATAAAAATGAAAAAGAGAATTTTATGAAAGAGATCGGACTTGATAAAACTGGCCTTAAAAGATTAATAAAAAGTGGTTATGATCTTTTGAACTTAGATACTTTTTTCACCTCTGGGCCTGAGGAAAGCAGAGCATGGACTATAAAAAAAAATACTTCGGCACCAAAGGCTGCAGGCGTAATTCACACAGACTTTGAAAAAAACTTTATAAGGGCTGAAGCAGTATCTTGTGATGACTTTATAAAATTTGGAAGTGCTGAAAAGTGCAAAGAAAATGGTAAACTAAGGATTGAAGGTAAAGAATATATTGTTAAAGATGGAGATGTCTTACACTTCCGTGTCAATCCTTGACCAAATTTTTTTCATACTTAAATAAACTAGAATTGTTAAAAGCACTAGATAAATTATAACCTTAACTCCGGTTTTGTGTCTTTCCTCTAACTCCGGCTCTGCTGCCCAAGCTAAAAATGTTGTTACGTCCTTTGCCATTTGGTTTACAGTAGATGCTGTGCCATCAGCGTACTCAACTAACCCATCACTCAAATTGTTTGGCATCTTAATTTTGTTTCCAATCATATATTTATTGTAATAAACACCGTCATCTAAAGTAACTCCAGAGGGAGGATCTTCATAACCGACTAGGACAGAATAAATATAATTTGCGCCACCCTTTCTGGCTTTAACTAAAACCGACATATCTGGTGGATATGCTCCACCATTAGCGGCTATTGCAGCTTGCACATTAGGATATGGGTTTTTGAATTTATCTGAGGGTCTTCCTGGTCTTTCAAACATTTCTCCTTGGGAGTCTGGGCCATCTTGTATTTCAAAACTAGCTGCAATTGCTTTAACTTCCTCCTCAGAAAATTCTGGTCCACCTTTCTCTCCCAAATTTCTATAACTTAAATACTGCATTGAGTGACAAGATGAACAAACCTCTTTGTAAACTTGAAATCCCCTTTGTAAAGATGCTCTATCAAACGTACCTGTTAAACCTTTGAAACTCCAATCAACTTTAATTGGATCAACCATTTCCGCGCTTTGTATTGGTCTCAATGATATAATGAAAAGAATTATTAAATAAACTAATCTTAAGTTAGATCTTTTCATTCACTTTCCTAGCAACAGAAGGCTCTGCACCTCCAGATAAAACTGGCTCCGAAATACTCATTGGTATTGGATCTGTTTTTTCTAAAAACCCGACTACTGGCATAACCACTATAAAATGCAGGAAGTAATAAATAGTTCCTACCCTTGCTAATACTAAGTATATCCCTTCAGCAGGCATTGCTCCAACATAACCAAGAACAAGGACGTCAATGACTAATATCCAAAAGAACTGTCTGTATATTGGTCTATAAACTGCTGATCTAACTTTAGAAGTATCTAACCAGGGTAAAACGAATAAAATAAATATCGCACTAAACATTAAGATTACACCACCTAATTTATCCGGCACTGATCTTAAAATCGCATAAAAAGGTAAAAGATACCACTCTGGAACTATGTGAGCTGGTGTTACCAAAGGGTTTGCAGGAATATAATTGTCGGAATGTCCTAAGACATTTGGAGTAAAAAATACAAATCCAGCAAATATGATCATAAAAACTAAAAGCGCAAAAGCGTCTTTAATTGTTATATAAGGATGAAATGGAACTGTATCTTTAGACGGTTTCTTTATATCAATACCTACAGGGTTATTATTTCCTGGAACATGTAAAGCCCAAATGTGTAAAACTACTAATCCCAAAATTAAAAACGGAATTAAATAATGTAAACTAAAGAATCTGTTTAGTGTTGGATTATCTACAGAATATGCTCCCCATAACCAAGTAGTTATACTATCTCCAACTAATGGGATCGCACTAAATAAATTAGTTATTACCGTAGCGCCCCAGAAACTCATTTGACCCCAAGGCAAAACATAGCCCATGAAAGCTGCTGCCATCATTAATAAATAAATCATCAGACCAATTATCCAAATTACTTCTCTTGGTGATTTATATGATCCATAAAATAAAGACCTAAAAATGTGAATATAAACTGCTAGGAAAAACATAGATGCACCATTGCTATGAATATATCTTATTAGCCAACCATAATTTACATTTCTCATTATGTGTTCTACACTCGCAAAAGCTAAATCTGCATGAGCGACGTAATGCATTGCTAAAACAATTCCTGTAACTATTTGAGTGATTAAACAAAAAGTTAAAATTCCACCAAAGGTCCACCAATAATTTAGATTTTTAGGTGTTGGATAATCTGTAAGGTGTGCTCCAAGAGTAAGTAATGGCAAACGATCGTTAAACCATTTTCCTGCTTTAGATTTCGGTGTATATTCGTGCTCACTCATAATTTTTTCAACCTATCTTAATTGTATTACTGTCTACAAATTCAAACTTTGGTATTTCCATATTTGTTGGAGCTGGTCCTTTTCTTATCCTGCCTGATACATCGTAATGTGAACCGTGACAAGGACAAAACCAACCATTAAAGTCTCCTTTATCTTTTAAAGGGACACATCCAAGATGTGTACAAACTCCTAACATGACTAACCATTCATCTTTACCATCTTTTACTCTATCTTCATCTTTTTGTGGATCAGGCAAATCGTCCAATTTCACCGCCCTGGCCTCAGCTATTTCCTCTGAAGTTCTTTTTTTTATAAATATTGGCTTACCTCTCCATAAAACAGTAATAGACTTACCAGGTTCTATGCTACTAATGTCAACTTCTGTAGTTGCTAAAGCTTGTTGGGCTTTATCAGGATTCATTTGGTCAATCATTGGCCAAATAACTGCTCCAACCCCCACTGCTCCTACTGTATAACTAGCTGTAAACAAAAAATCTCTTCTGTTAACTTTTTTTTCTTCTTTGCTCATTTATGTAAGTGCTTATAATATAATTATTAAATAAAACCATATTTTAAAGATTTCTAGGGTCAGAATGACACATAAATTAAGCTTAAATAATGCACATAGTACTTTACAAACCTGAAATCCCTCAAAATACTGCAGCAATAATCAGACTTGGAGCCTGCCTGAGTTTGAATATTCACCTAATAGAACCATGCGGTTTTAATTTAAACGATAGTAGATTTAAAAGAGTCGTTATGGATTATGCTAGCTTAAGTAAGATTGTTAAGCACAATAGCTTTGAGGATTTTAAAAAAAAATATAAGAAATCAAGATTAGTTTTAATGACAACTAAGGCAAAAAAATTATATCATAAGTTTAAATTTAAAAAAAATGATATGCTTTTATTTGGAAGAGAAAGTGCTGGAGTTCCGGAAGAAATTCATAAAATGCTAAAAAATAAGATAAAGATTCCTATTAACAAAAATACTAGATCTCTAAATGTTGCGATGAGTGTTGCGATAGTAGCTACTGAAGCATTGAGGCAAAATAATTTACTCAAATGATTACAACTGACTTTAGAAAAAAAATGGCTGATAGCTGGTTTTCGTATTTACAAATTCAAATTTGTAAAGAATTTGAATATCTTGAAAAGAATAAAGTAAGATTCTCAAAAAGAGATTGGAGTAAAAATAAGAGAAATGAAGGTGGAGGAACTTCATTTCTTTTATCAAATGGGAAAATATTTGATAAAGTTGGAGTCAATAAATCTACCGTTTCTGGAATTTTTCCTAAACAATTTAGATCAAAAATATTAGGAGCTGAAAAGAATGGTAAATATTGGGCTTCAGGAGTTTCTGTGGTTGCTCATATGAGAAACCCCAAAATGCCAGCGGTGCATTTCAACACTAGATTTATAGTAACCTCTAAAGAGTGGTTTGGCGGTGGAATGGATGCAACACCAAGTTATGAAGATCTAAAAGAAAAAAAAATGATACATCATGAATTAAAAAAAGTATGTGTCCAAAATAAAAAAAATTATAAAAAATACAAAAAATGGTGTGACGAATATTTTTATTTACCACACAGAAAAGAAGCTAGAGGCATTGGTGGTATTTTTTTTGACTATGAAACTAAAGATTGGATTAAAAATTTTAAATTTGTTAGAGAACTCGGTCTAACTTTTATAGATATTTCAAAAAAGATTATAAAGAGAAAAGAAAAATTTAAATGGATAAACAAAGACAAGGAAAAACAACTCTTCAAACGCGGAAGGTATGTAGAGTTTAATCTTTTGTATGATAGAGGCACAAAGTTTGGATTAAACTCAGGGGGAAATATTGACTCAATATTAATGTCACTACCTCCTGAAGCAAAGTGGAAATAGTTATGGAAAAAGAACCAATTACAGTAAGCGGTCTTCAAAATTTAAAAGAAGAATTAGAAGATTTAAAAAATGTTCAGAGGCCCAAAATTGTAGATGCAATAGCTGAAGCAAGATCTCATGGAGATTTAAAAGAGAATGCAGAATATCATGCAGCAAAAGAGCAACAAGCATTAATTGAAAGCCGAGTAATTGCAATTAATGATATTATTGCGAGAGCGAATGTCATTGATGTCACTAAAATAGAAAATGATGGAAAAGTTATTTTTGGTTCAACCGTAAAAGTTCAAGATTTAGAAACAGATAAAAAGATTTCTTATAGATTGGTAGGCCAGGATGAAGCAGATATAAAAAAAAATTTAATTTTTTTTAAAAGTCCAATAGGGAAAGCTCTCATAGGTAAAAATAAGGGTGAAATGATAAGTGTAACAACACCATCTGGGGAGAGAAACTTTGAAATTCTTGATGTTGAATACATTTAATTTGAATTTACTTTTATTATCTCTTCAATCCTTTCATTTGAAATTTTAAAATTATTATTTATCCACTCTTTCTCTACGGTTTTTAAAACATTTCCTAACCTCTGTCCCTCCTGCATCCCTTTTTGCTTAAGGGTCTCACCATCTATTGGAAATATAGGAACTTTAATTTTTAAAATTTTATTAAGAGTTTTGGTAAAATCATTCATTTTCACTTTTGAATTTATTGAAAAATTTATCAAATTTAATGCTATTAAATGATTTTTTCCATTCAAATAAATATTTTTAATTAAATTTTTTTCAAAAAATTCTTTATCATTTTTAAGTTTTATTAAATTTTTATAAAATTGTTCTAGGGTATCTTTGGTCTTATTAGATGCGTTATACTTGTGAATAAAATATTCATGATTTTCTTTGTCATCAATTAGCAACACAGCTAACAAAATATCTACGTTTACTTTTGAGTATTTGTATATCTTTTTAAGTCTTTCTAATCTGTTCAAATATAAGAATTCAGGAAATATCATTAAAAATATTTCCCTCAAATTTGTACTTTGATTAATTGTTAAAAAGTTTTTTAGACTTAAAATTTTGAGTAATTCAATCAAAATTCTCTCTTTGGAGATTTTTTGAATACCGTCTAGATTTTGTTTAATCGCATCATTAGTTGTTGGTTCAACAACAATATCGTACATAACTTTAAATCTTATAAATCTGACAATTCTTAAATAATCCTCCTCTATTCTTTTTTGTGGATCTCCAATAAACTTGATATTTTTATTTTTAAGATCAATTGTGCCCATTTGTGGATCATAAAGTTTTCCATTAATATCCATATAAATTGCATTAATTGTAAAATCTCTTCTCTCAGAGTCTTGTTGCCAATTATCAGTGTATTCTATCTCTGCATGTCTTCCATCTGTTTTGATGTCTTTTCTTAAAGTTGTTAATTCAACTTTATGGTTTTCTGATTTAATGGTTACAGTTCCATGTTTAACTCCTGTATCTATTACTTTTAGATTAGTTTTTTTAAATTTTTCTTTTATCTGATCAGTTGTTAGAATTGTTGCAATATCAATATCATCTATTTTTTCATTTAAGAGATGTTTTCTTACACACCCACCTACAAACCTAGCGGCTATTTTATCTCCAGCGATACCCTCATGTAATTTTTTGAAAATAAATTTTAAATCTTTGTTTCTGTAAAATGGAAAAATAAAACTCTTGATATTTTTTAAAAAGTTAAAACTTAGATTAAGCATAAATCTATGGCTGGGGCACTAGGATTCGAACCTAGGATGGCGGTATCAAAAACCGCTGCCTTACCGCTTGGCTATGCCCCAATAATTATAACTTTATACTTAACACAAAGATTTGAAAATTAAATATGAAATATTATTCAATTTTGATAAGATTAAATATGTTAAAACGCCTATTATTATTGTTTTTTTTAATTTTTTTTACATTTCAAATTTCATACACATTTGAATGGAAAACAAATGATTGGCAAACTAAAAGAGGTGGAATAATTTCAAACAATTTTAAGGATAACAAAAAAATGTCTTTTCCACTTGAAGCTGGTGAATGGAGAGTAGTTGCAAAGATAAAAGAGGACATTTACGGCGATATTTTTTCAGAAGAGAGACTATTATTGCAATTCGAAAATAACATACCTGTTCGATATTTTTTTATAGGTAAAATTGATAATCTAGGGAAATGGATTGCTTATATATCTACTTATATACAAGCAGAAACTTTTAATTCTAAGAATGCAGTTTGTAGAATGAAGAATCATTATAATTTTTTAAAATTCTATAAAAAAGGAATGGCACATAACTGCATGTATGTAACAATAACAGACGTAAAAAGAGAGTTAGATGATTATGAAATTACAACCAATTACACCGCTGCTCTTAGAAAATGGATAAGAGATGAAAAAGTGAAATTACCTGAAATTTACCTTGAATATTCTGCTTCTTTTCACGCAATGACAGTTTTACCTGCTTGGTATGTAATTAGTTACGGAGAAACACCAGAAAAATTTGCAAACTATAAACCAAAATTTACATCGAGAGACTCAACTGAGTTTCACCCTGCAAATATTAATAATTACCCTAAAGCAAAAAAGATTATGAAAGATTGGGTAAAAAAAAGTGCAAAAATACAAAAGGATTTTGAGGATTTTTTAAAAGTTAAAGATTATCAAAAACTTGAGTTAGATAATATTATTCCAAGGTCAACGAAATCAAATATTAAGGTTAATGATAGTATATCTAGCGAAATAATTAAATTAAATAATCTTTATACTTCAGGAGTTATCACCAAAGAGGAATTTGAAAAAGCTAAAGCAAAAATACTTAAATAGATTCAACCAAAAAGAAAGACATTTTAGGATAAATTTTTTTTAATAATCTTAATGCTCTTTTAGTCTGAATTTTTTTGTGGAATAATCCATAACAACACGATCCTGAACCGGTCATTCTTGAAATATGGCAACCTGTAGAATTTTTTATACTATGTAGTAATTTTTTAATTAATGGATATTTTCTCTCTACTATTTCTTGTAAATCATTATTAGAGTTTTTCAAAAAAGAAAAAAAATCTTCACGAGACTCAAATACTTTTGGCTTTTGAATCTTTTTTCTAGAATACCTTTTTACTTTTGAATAAATATCTTTTGTAGAACATCTTATATTAGGATAAATTAATAAAAAATACATCTTATATTTACTTTTTAATTCAGTAACAGTTGAAAGATTTTTTAAAAATCCTTGCTTAAAAAGAAATAATTTTAAATCAGTGCCAATATGATTTGATAGCTGTTTATAAATTTCTTTTTTAATTTTTTTTTTGATAAAAAAATTTAAAATAGATGCAGCGTTACTTGTTCCTCCCCCTAATCCAGAAAAAACTGGAATTTTTTTATTAATTTTTACGAGATAGTTTCCTGAAATTAAATTTTTATTTCTTAAAAAATCTAAAACTTTACTAATAGAATTTTCATAATTATCTACATACTTAGAATAATTACCAAAGATAAATATTTGATCTTTTTTACTTTTAATTTTTCTAATCGAGATAGTGTCCTTTAAATTTACTTGACAATAAAGAGATTGGATATCATGTAGCTCATTTTTTAATTTAGTTTTAACTAACAATGATAAATTTATTTTAGCGTAAGATTTTATGATCACTTTTTAAAGGCCTTTTATTAATTTGTCTTCGACCTTACTCTTTAAATTTTTATCTGCTTTTTCAAGATTAAGAACATATTTCCAATAATACCTAGCTTGAATTTCTTCACCATTTTTCCATAGGACGTCTCCATAGTGATCATTAACTATCGGATCGGCTGGCAAAAGTTTAACTGCTGACTGAAGATAATCTTTGGCTTCTTTGAATCTTTTCAATTTATATAAAGCCCAACCAAGTGAGTCTATTATATAAGGATCGTTAGATTTTAAAGTATTAGCTTTTTTTAACATTTCCAAAGATTTTTCAATTTTAACACCTTGCTCTATCCAACTATAAGCAAGATAATTAATAACATAAGCTTGATCTGGACTAACATTTAGAGATTCTAAAAGATCTTTTTCTGCTTTATCCCACTCACCCAATCTCTCGTATGCTACTCCCCTACTGTCTCTAACTTCTGGATAAAGTGGATGTTGGTTGTCAATCTTAGATAAAATTTTTGTATAATATAAAATTGAGTCTTCAAATTTTTCATTATTTTTTAAAAATTCTGCATAATCGAACATTTGATATACTCCCTTTATTTTAAGTGCTTTAAAGGACTTCTCTAATAAATTTAAAGACTCTTCATCTTTTTTTTCTTGTATCAGGATTTTTGAAATTTGTTTGTTTGAGTACCAATTAAAAGCATCACCATGATTAGCAAGTTCCTGATAAATTTTTCTTGCCTTTTCAAAATCATTAATCTTATAAAAATTTTCAGCAAGTAAACTGTCGTAGGAATAAAATTGATTATTCAAATACTTAGATAAATTTAAATAAAAATTAGATAATGGATAAATAGATTGTGAAGAAAGAGCATTGGCAGTGATATAAAGTATTTCAGCTATAACATGCTCTCTTTTCTTACAATCAAAATCAAAATAGTTTTTAGATTTATCTAGATCAATTTTGTATTGGCTTATTAATAAATTATTTGGATTTAATTTTAAAGAATTGTTAATTATTTTTTTTGCCTTTTTAATTTCACCAATACTTGATAAATATTTAGCATAAAAATAATTATATCTTGAAAAATCTATATCTGTATTTGACGTTAATTTATCAAAATGGAATGCAGTTGCTTCAGTATCAAAATAACAATTTAAAAGTACATTTTGTATTTTTTTTAAATTATCAAATCTAGCATCTAGTTTATTTATCATAGAAGATGATTTTTCAAATTCTTTATTTAAATTTGACCAAATGTACAATGACTTCGCTACATAATTATCTAAAAAAGACCTATTTCTTCTTTTTTCTGCTTTTAAAAAATATTCACTAGAAAGGTTAAATTTAGAATTTTTAAAATGGTTAATCCCAATAATTATATCGCTTTCAAAACTACTTTTCATTTCCTTTTCAAGTTTTTTTGAAAAATTTAACGCTTGATTAAAATTAGCTGAATTAATTAAAGAGTAGAGATATTTAGATGTGTAAGGAAAATGACTATTCTCTAAACCTTCCAGTTTTTTTAAATATCTATAAGACTTGTCATATTTGCTCTCGTTTAAAAGTATAGTTCCTGAAAAATAATCTGCAATAATAT
>CACJPW010000008.1 GCA_902595375.1 uncultured Pelagibacteraceae bacterium
AAATTGATGATGATAATTTTGATTTATTAATTACTATTAAAAGAGGAGATCAGACAAAAATATCTAATATAAATTTCATCGGAAATGAAAATATAAGAAGCAGCAGATTAAAAGATATTATTGCGAGTGAAGAAGATAAATTTTGGAAATTTTTGTCTAAAAATACTAATTTTAGTGAAAATTTAATTAACCTAGATATACGATTACTAAGAAATTATTATAAATCTCTTGGATTCTACGACGTGAAAATTAACTCCAATCTTGCCCAACTAACTAAAACAGGCAAAGCAGATTTAACTTACTCTATTGATGAAGGGAGTCGTTACACTATAAATAAAATTTCAACTAATGTTGATAAAGTATTTGATAAACAATTATTCTTTCCCCTAAAACAAACGTATCAAAAATATATAGGTGAATATTACTCTCCGTTTAAAGTTAAAAATATTTTAGAAGATTTGGATAAATTAATAGATGATAATAATTTACAGTTTGTTGAACATAATGTTCAAGAGATAATTGAAGGAAACAGTATAAATATTATTTTCAATATATTTGAGGGTAAAAAAATATTAGTAGAAAGGATAAACGTTTTAGGGAATACGATTACTAATGAAGATGTAATAAGAGGTGAACTAATTGTGGATGAAGGTGATCCTTTTACTAAGCTTAACCTTGATAAATCTGTAGCTGAAATAAAAGCAAGAAATATTTTTAGAAGTGTAAACTCAAAAATTTCTGATGGAAGCGAGGAAAATCTTAAAATTATAGATATAATTGTTGAAGAGCAACCCACAGGGGAAGTGAGTGCGGGTGCGGGAGTTGGTACCAGCGGAGGAAATTTTATAATTGGTGTAAAAGAAAATAATTGGCTAGGAGAAGGAAAGTCAGTCGCATTTAATTTAGAAGTAGACGAAGAGTCAATAAGAGGCTTGCTTAATTACACTGATCCAAATTACGATTTTTTAGGCAATTCCTTAAGCTACAGATTAAAAAGTGAGAAAAATGATAAACCTGATCAAGGATACGAAAATTCTGTTGTATCTGCGGGTGTAGGTACTGCTTTTGAACAGTACAAAGATGTAGTTGCCTCATTAGGATTAGATTTAAGCTATGATGATTTACGTACTAATAGCAGTGCATCTTCTTCTTTAAAAAAACAAGAAGGAACATTTAACGAATTTTCTGGTAATTATGGATTTAGTTACGATCAAAGAAACAGAGCATTTATGCCAACAAGCGGATCAATAGTATCGTTTGGTCAATCAATCCCTATTTATGCAGATAAATCTTCAGTTTCAAGTACATTTACAGCAAGCAAGTATAAAAGTTTAAACGATAATATTGTTGGAGCTGGTAAAATTTATCTATCAGCTGTAAATGGTCTAGGATCAGATGATGTTAGATTGAGTAAAAGAAAATCATTGTCTGGCAAAAGACTTAGGGGCTTTGAAAGAAATAAAATTGGTCCAGTAGACGGGGCAGATCATATTGGAGGAAATTATGCAGCTGCAGTTAATTTGGAGAGTAATTTACCTAATCTATTGCCAGATGATTTTAACACTGATATCAGTTTCTTTCTTGATTTTGGTAGTGTTTGGGGAGTTGATTACGATAAATCGCTAAACGAAAGCAATAAGCTAAGGTCTTCAACTGGGGTTGTAGCTAATTTTTTATCTCCAATAGGACCTGTGAGCTTTATTCTTTCTCAAAATTTATCTAAAGCAGATACTGATAAGACCGAGAGTTTTACTTTTAATATAGGAACTACGTTTTAGTGTATAATTCGATAAAAAAATTAAATTTAGTATTAATTATTCTTTTGTCTTTACAAGTCAATGCATTAGCAGAAATACCCTACTTTTTAGATTTTAAATATATTCTTAATGAAAGCGATGCAGGTAAAAAAGCTCAAAAATTTCTTAAAAATAAATTAGAAAAAGGAATAAAAGAACAGAAGGCCAAAGAAAAAAAATTACAAGATGAAGAAAAAAAGATAATTCAACAAAAAAAAGTTATTTCTTCTGAGGAATATAAAAAAAAAGTCGGCGAACTTAGAAAAAAAGTTTCCCAATTGCAAAAAGAAAGAAATTCACTTATTGAAAGTGTTTCAAAACAAAAAAATAAAGCCAGACAAGAGTTATTAAAAAATTTAAATCCAATTATCAAGGATTACATGAATGAAAAAAAGATTAGGATGGTGGTTGATAAAAAAAGTCTCTTATTAGCTGACGAAAAATTAGATATTACAAATGATATTATAAATCTGCTTAATAAAAAGCTTAAATCTATTAGTTTAAATTAATTTGATGAATTCAAATATTTTTTTCACGAAAAAAAATATAAAGATAAGTAAAATTTTTAATAATATTAATAAAAAAAAAGATTTTATTATTAATGAAGTCAAACCTTTACATAATTCAAAAAAAAATGATTTAACCTTTTTCGATTCAATTAAATATAAAGATTTAGCAGTTCAAACCAAGGCATCTGCGTGTATCACAACAGAAAAATTAAAAGAATTTTTGCCAAACACTACTGAGAAAATCGTTGTAAAAAATGTGCTTTACGAGTTAGCAAAAGCTTTAAAACAAATTTATCCAAATGCTGATATTGATTTTCCTGATCTTAGTTTGAAAAAACCAGTATTTAATAATTTCAAGTCTGTTAAATTCGGTAATAATGTTTTAATTGGCAAAAATGTAAAAATTGGTAAAAATAGCATAGTTGGATCCAACACAATAATTGAAAAAAGCGTAATCATCGGAAAAAACTGTGTCTTTGGATCTAACTGTATTATTAAAAATACGATAATTGGTAACAACGTTGTGATACAGGATAATTGTAAAATAGGTCAAAAAGGTTTTGGGTTTATTCCTTTGGCTAAATCTAATTTTAAGTTTCCACATATAGGTAAAGTTTTAATAGACGACCATGTAGAAATAGCCTCCGGATGCACTATTGATAGAGGATCAGTTGACAATACATCAATTGGGTCTAATACCTACATTGATAATCAAGTACACATAGCTCATAATGTCAAAATAGGATCTAACTGTATGATAGCTGGTCAAGTGGGATTTGCAGGAAGTTCTAAAATAGGGAATAAAGTTTCAATAGGTGGACAGGCAGGAATATCTGGTCATCTCAGAATTGGAAATAATGTTAAAATTGGAGGCGGGAGCGGAGTTGTAAAAGATATTGAAGATAATCAAATGGTAATGGGATACCCAGCTGTTCCTCTAAAAGAATTTTTGAAAAAAAAATGAGTGAAAACGAAATAGATAAAAAAAAAATTGAGAGCTTGTTGCCGCATCGAGAGCCCATGTTATTAATTGATAAATTAATTAACATTGTTCCTTTAAAATCAGCAACTGCTGTTATGCAAGTAAAAAAAGATAGTTTTTATGTACAAGGTCATTTTCCTGGGCAACCAGTTATGCCAGGAGTATTAATTGTAGAAGCTTTCGGCCAAGCCGCTGCTGCTTTGACAGCACATGGTATTAATCCAAAAGAATATGAAAATAAACTCGTTTTTTTGATGAGTGTTGACAAAGCAAGATTTAGAAATCCTGTTATACCTAATTGTGAATTACACTTAGAGATAGAAGCTGTAAGATCTCACGGTAGAGTTTGGAAGTACAAGGGCACTGCAAAAGTTGACGGAAAAAGAATGGCAGATGCAGAGTGGTCAGCCACAATAGTTGATAAAAACAATGATACATAATTCAAGTGTAATAGATAAAAAGGCTAAAATTTCGAAGAACGTAAAAATCGGACCGTTTTGTTTTATAGGACCGAATGTAGAATTAGCAGAGAATGTAGAATTAGTATCAAATGTTCACATTGAGGGAAGTACATCAGTCGGATCTAATACAAAAATATTTCCATTTGCAAGTATAGGAACACAACCTCAAGATCTAAAATTTAAAGGGGAGAAAACTTTTCTAGAAATTGGAAAAAATAATTTAATTCGAGAATACGTAACTATTAATCCTGGAACTGCAGGTGGAGGCTCAAAAACAATAATCGGTGATAATTGTTTATTTATGATTTCATCACATATTGCTCATGATTGTATGATTGGAAACAATGTGATTATAGCAAACAATGTACCTCTAGGAGGACACGTTACAATTGAAGACTCGGTTGTTATAGGTGGAAACTCCGCAGTCCAACAATTTACAAGAATCGGTAGACTAGCCATGATCGGTGGAATGACTGGCGTGCTCAAGGACGTAATTCCGTTTGGTTTATCAATAGGTAATAGAAATTATTTACAAGGTCTAAATTTAATTGGTTTACGAAGACAAAAATACGACAATCAAAAAATTATGGGATTAGATAAAGCTTTTAAAGATATATTCGCCTCTAAAAATCTTCATGAAAATTTAAGCAAAATTAATGGTGAATATAAAGATAATGAATTAGTAAGTGAAGTTATTAAATTTATAGAAAAAGACAAAAAAAGACCAATTTGTTCACCACTTAGTTAAAATATTTATGATTGGGTTAATTTTTGGAGAAACAGAATTTCCAAAATATATATTAAAAAAAGTTAAAAGAAAAAGTAAATATTTAATTATAGACTTAACAAAAAAAAAGATTTTTAAAAAAGATAGAAATTCCCATGCTGTATCTATTGGTCAATTCGGCAAAATAATTTCTATACTTAAATCTAAAAATTGTAAAAAAGTTTTATTTGCAGGAAAAGTTACAAAACCGAGTTTCAAATCTATAAAATTAGATTTTAAAGGGATTTATTATATGCCAAAAATTATAAAAAGTTCGAAATTAGGGGATGCAGCAATCTTAAAACAAATTATAAATATTTTAAAAAAAGAAAAAATTCAAACTGTGAGTTCAAACAAATTTACTCCTGAAATAAGTTTGCCTAAAGGAAATTACACAACAGCTAAACCAAATGCTTCAGATACAAAAGATATTCTTTGTGGGCAAAAAGCTCTTAAAAAGTCTGGTAATTTCTCATTTACCCAGGGTGCTATTTGTAGAAATAATAAAATCTTAGCAATTGAGGAAAGTGGCGGAACACAAAAAATGATTAAAAAAGTGAAAAAGATAAGTAAATTCCCTAATGGAGTTTTGATAAAATTCCCAAAAAAAAGACAAGATTTAAGAGTCGATCTTCCAACCGTAGGATTAGAAACTTTGAAACAGTGTAAAACGGCCGGACTTAAAGGAATAGTTCTTAAACATAAATTAAATATTTTTTTAAATAAAAGGCAAAGTGTCAAATACGCAAATAGAAATAAAATGTTTATTCTTATCAAATGAAAAAACTACTTATAATTTTTCTTTTATTTTTCACAAATTTAAATGCTGATGACTTTAAACTAGAGAAAATTATTGAAGGGTTTGATAAACCTTGGAGTTTATCATTTATAGATTATCAAAATTTATTGATTACAGAAAAACCTGGAAATATAAAATTTGTAAATTTAAAAGAAAAAATAATAAAAGATATAAGTCATAATCTAAAAATCCTAGAAGATGGTCAGGGAGGATTGTTAGATATACTTCACAAAGACAGCACCGTATTTGTGTCATACTCTGAAAATAGATCAAATGGAATGTCCAGCACTTCTGTAGCAAGAGCAAAACTTAATACTGAGAAACTTACTTTTAAAAATATCTTTCAAGCCCAGCCTCCTATAAATTCTGGATATCATTTTGGATCTAGACTAGTAATAAAAAATAAACATTTGTATGTGACCGCTGGAGAAAGAGGCCAGGGGATGATCGCCCAAGATTTTACTAAACATCCTGGAAGCATTATAAGAATAAATTTGGATGGATCGATACCAAAAGATAATCCAAAATTTATTAATAAAAAAGATTGGCTACCTGAAATTTACCAAATTGGTGTTAGAAATCCTCAAGGAATGTCCCTTTCACCTTTTGATAATAAGATATATTTAACTAATCATGGCGCAAGAGGCGGCGATTGGTTTGGAACAGCAAATTTTGGAGAAAACTACGGTTGGAAGATTTTAGGTTGGGGAGGAACTAACTACTCTGGAACTAAAATCGGTCCTAAGTGGAAGCCTGGTTTTACAAAAGCAATAAAGTATTGGGTACCATCAATAGCTGTGAGTGCTATGACAATTTATAAAGGTGAAACATTTAAAGAATGGAACGGTGAAGCTTTGATTACTTCTCTTAAAGACCAATCTTTAAGAAAAATAAAATTTAATAAATCAAAATTTATAAAAGAAGAAATTATATTCAAAGGTAATATAGGAAGAATAAGAGATATCAAAATACATGAGAGCGGGGATCTTTATTTGCTATCTGACAAGGGCGAACTTTGGAGAATGTATAAGTGAAAAAGATATTTATTCTTACGGGTGAACCATCAGGAGACAAACTAGCATCAAAAGTAATTCAAGAACTAAAAAAAGATAATTCAGAAATTGAATATTTAAGTGTCGGAGGTGAAAATTTAAAAGCTTTAGGTATAAAATCAATTTATGATTTAAAGGAGATTACCTACTTAGGTTTTACAAATGTTTTAAAAAATATTTTCAAAATTAATAGAAAAATTAATGATACAGTAAAGGCTATCAAAGATTTTAAGCCAGATATATTGTTCACAGTTGACAGCCCCGATTTCACTTTAAGAGTCGCTGAGCGTTTAAAAAAACAAGATCCAAAGATAAAAACTGTTCATTATGTTGCACCCCAAGTTTGGGTTTGGAGAGAAGGAAGGGTTAAGAAAATTAAGAAGTTTATTGATCATATATTATTATTGTTTAATTTTGAAAAACCGTATTTTGATAAAGAGAATATGAGCAATGAATTTGTGGGCCATCCCTTATTAGATGAGTCTTCTGAAGGTAAAATTGACATCAATCAAATATTTGAAAAAAATAAAGCTTTAATATCAATTTTTCCAGGAAGTAGAATATCTGAAATTGATGTCTTAATGCCCATCCTTTTAGATTTTATAAAATTAATGAATAAAAATTACCAAGATTTTATTTATATATTTCATTCGACAAAACAACATTATGATTTAATTCAATCTTATGTAAAATCTCAAAATATAAGTAATTGTGAAATTATTAGTGATGATAAAATAAAGTCTCACACTCTTAAGAAGTCTGTATTTGCAGTTGCTAAATCTGGAACAGTCTCACTTGAAATTTGCAAATCTAAAGTTCCTTCGATCATTCTATATAAAATGAATTTTTTAAATTATTTGATTGTAAGGACTTTAGTAAAAGTTAAATTTGCCAATATTATTAATATTGCTGCAGGTAAAGAGGTAATACCCGAATTACTTCAATCTAAGTGTAATCCAAAAGATTTATTTAAATCTGTAAGTTCTTTTATTGATGACCCAAATAAGATTAAGGAGCAGGTTGAAAAGACTCAATTAATCCTAAATACATTTAAAACTGATATTTCCTCCTCAACACTTGCTAGTAGAGCTTTAATTAAATATTTATAAATTACTGGTACTTTGCTTTTTTCAACGCCTCAGCACATATTTTTTGGGTTAATATTGCTTCGTTCATCAAGAGATTATTTTTGTTTTCAATAAATTTTTTTAAACATTCTAAGTATGAATTTCTGTGTCGTACAGAAAAGTCATTATATAATGTCTCTTTGTTAGAAAAATCGTCAGAGTCTAGTGAAAATTTTTCACCATGCACTTTAATTTTTTCAAAATTTCCAAATCTACATTTTCTACTAAATATTATTTCAACGACTATTCCATTCTTGAGTTTTAGATTAACTAATGCATCTGAGAAATCTCCTTTATTCAAGAAATCCTCAGTACTAATTGATTTTGAAATTACCACCATTTTTTCTGGTTTCGAATTACTCAACCAACAAGCTAAATCAAAAAAATGAAATCCTTTATCAAAAAAAAGGCCTCCATTCCTAATTGATAAATCAACATTATGGTTAGCCGATCTAGATATTATTTGGATATAATTAATTCTTTTTTTGTTAACTTTCTTTTTTAATGCAACATACTCCTTGGCAAATCTACGATTTAAACCAGCACAAAATTTAATTTTATGTTTCTTTATTAAGTTTTTGAGTGTATCAAGTTTATTATTATTATTTGTAATTGGTTTTTCACAATAGATCATTTTCTTAAATTTTATCAATTTATTTATATAAAAATCATGAGTGGTTGTAGGTGATGCAATTACAAATAGTTCTATATCTTTTTTTTTCAATATATTATTGAAATCTCTAGAAGTCTTACATTTAAATTTTTTAGATAGCCTTTTGCTAAGATTGTAATTTTTATCAAAAATATAATTTAATGAAGTATTTTTTATTTTCTTTAAACTTTCACAATGAATTATACCTACTTTTGATAACCCTATCACACAGGATTTTATCATTTAAAAAGCTACCCACTTTTTCTTGGAAGATGACTTTACACATCCGTCTATAAATCTTGCTGTAAGCAAACCCTCATATGCAGTTGGAAAATAAAACCTTTTCTTGCTATTTTTTGAATTAATTTTTATTGCAATTTCTTTATACAAATTAGAAAAAGCACTCAAATATCCCTCAGGATGACCGTATTTTATTCTCGAAAAGTTTTTTGAGAAACCACTTTCATTGAAACCTCTTTCTAAAACTTTTGTAGCCCCATTAGCAGCATTATATTTTAAATAGTTGGGATCATTCTGCACCCACTCTAAACTTCCTAATGTACCAAATATTCTTATTCGTAATCCATAAACACCCCCTTTAGCAGTAGTTGATGCCCAAAATAAACCCTTTGCTCCATTCTCGTAATTTATGAAAACTTGAGCGTTTGTATCAAATTTAATTTTTTTTGAGTATTGCTTGATATCTGCAAATAAGCTTTTTCCTTTAAGACCAGTAATATAATTACATAAATGATATGCATGAGATCCTATTTCATTAAGCACAGTAGAAACTCCAGCTATTTTTTTATCTAATTTCCATTTAAATATTTTTTTTGCAGAACCCGGGGTAACTTTTTTACCGTTAGACCAATCCTGAACATATTCGACGTTAATATATTCAATATTTCCAAGCTTCTTATCTTCTACTAATTTTTTAGCATGTCTTACCATTGGGTAGGCTGAATAATTATGTGTGAGTCCGTAAACAATCTTTTTATTGCTTTTAATTGTTTTATAAAGTTTTTTAGCTTGAGGTAGAGAACCTGCAAATGGTTTATCAGATATTACATGAATGTTATTTTTAATGAATAATTCCGCTATTTCTTGATGACTCCCAGGGGGTGTCATAATCGCTACTACATCGATACCATTATTAATTTTTTTTTCAGAATAGCAAAGATCTTTATAATTTTTATAACACCTATTTTTTTTTATTCCTATACTTGTCCCAAAAGATTGATTGATTTTATAATTTCTTGAAAAAACTCCAGCTACAATTTCATATTTATCATCGAATCTTGACGCTATTCTATGTACATGACCAATCCAAGATCCAGGGCCACCACCAATGATACCAAGTTTAAGTCTTTTCATTAGTTTACTCTTATTTTTTTTCCAGTTTTAGTACTTCTTAGTATCGCATCAAATATTTTAAGCGATTGCAAGCCATCATTTCCACTTACTTTCGGTTTAGCTTTTCCAGACACAACATCGCATAAGTGATCAATTTGATTTATTAAAGTAAATCTACTCAAACGAATATTAAAATCCTTATGATAGATTGGTTTCCACCAACTTCTATCACCTCTATTGTACCAATGTTTTAAATTAGGAAATTGTATCGAGCCTTTTGTCCCCCCAATAAAATATGCTGATTGATTTGTTATAGGGTATGCAGGGTTTTCTCCAGCTGTAAGCTCATAACTGTAAGGAGCTACAATTGTATCAGAAACACTTAATGTACATAAAGTACCTGATCTAAAAGTAAAATTTACAATTGCGGTATCTTCAACTTCATATTTTCTAATTTTATTTGAGGTTGTTGCTTGAACATGTGTTATGGGACCTAGCAAGTAACAAATAAGATCAATATCATGTACTAGATTAATACCTAGAGGACCTCCTCCTTTTTTAATACGCCATTTTTCTTTGTACCAATCTTTATTTTTGTATAACCAGCACATAACATTAGCAGCAACAATTTTTCCAAGATTTCCGCTATCGATTTGTTTCTTTACTTTAGTTACGATACTGTTGTGCCTTCTATGATAACCAATAAGTAGATGAGTTTTATTTTTTTTTGAGCTCTGAATAATTTTTTTTGCTTTTGAGATGTTATCGGAAATTGGTTTTTCTAATAAAACAGGTATTTTTGCATTTAAAAAGCTTATCGTATGCTTTTCGTGAAACTGATTGGGTGTAGCTACAATTACAGCATCTGGTTTATTATTACTAAGTAATTCAGTTGATGATCTATAGAATGGAACTTTAAATTTTTTAGCGTGAATAATTGAATTTTTATTTACATCAACAATCGAATGGAGTTTTGCTTTTTTTGAAACACTTAAAGCTTTTAAATGTTGACTACCCATCAAACCAATTCCAACAACTGCAATCTTTATTTTGTTTTTCACTTTAATATTTAAGATTAAATTTATAGTTATTTTGTCGATAACCGCTTTTCATAACTTTAAGATAATACTTTGCGGGTTTTAAGATAGGGGTTTTTTGTTTCATAAAATAATACATTACTTTTTTTCTATTTCTAAAAAAAAATTTTTTTATATATAGCTTAGGAAAGTCTTCGTATCTATCTAATTTTTTCTCGGTTACTTTATCTATTTCATAAATTATGCCTTTTACACTTGAACCCTTTTTTCTTTGTATATCTGGTACTCTATATTTTGATCTAAAAACTAATTCAAATCCTTTTAATATATGCTTGCTTTGATATTTTGAATTTTTATATTTTTTTAAAAAATTTTTTTTATTGAGATTTGTACCATAAGCAAAGTACAAAAGTTTCTTAGTATTTATCATTAAAAAATTTTGTTTGAGATTTGAACTTGGTCCGGATGTATACAGGCTTTACCACCAAAACCTAATTTTTTAACGATATTACATGATTTTTCAAATCCATTTAAATCTTTAAAATCTAAATAAGAGGTATCAATTGGGCTCTTAATGTTTTTAGATTTATTTACTATATTTTTTCTAAATTCTAATATTTCTTTTTCATCTTCTGAAATCTCAAGATTTATAGATTTAGCTAAATCATGAGATCCAAAAGATATAATTTGAATTCTTTCTGAAAAAGAACAAATCTCCTCAAGATTAGCTAGACCGTTTATACTTTCCAAAATTGGGATTATATCAGTTTTCGATTTCTCAGTTTTTTTTAATAATACATCTATCTCAACTAATTGTTTTTTTGTTTCTGTAAATGGAAGAAATATTCCAGGGAATTTTTCTGATGTTACAAATTCTAAATCTGAATTATTATTTATTCTTATATATGTTTGATCTTTATTAACATTGCATTCTTTTATTATCTTTTTTGCCTGTTCTTTCTGATCATCAGGAACAGTTGACTCTAAGTCAAGAACAATTAAATCTGCATTTAATTTATAAGATTTTTTAATTTTTTTTTCTTCATGTCCTGGAACGAATAAAACAGATCTATACTTCATATTTACTTAATTTATTATAATCTAAGTCAATACCAAGACCAGGTCCTGAAGGTAATTTATATTTCCCATTTAATGCTCTTTTAAAATTTGGGTAGAATTCTTGATCAATATCTAAATAGAATCTCTCAATATATGTATCTTTTTCCATCAACGCAGCTAATTGAAGAGTAGCTAAAAAACCTGGTCCAAAATAAGCAGTGTGAGGCATTACAGAGACATTATTTTTTTCTGCGTGCTGAATAATTTTGAACATTTCATAAATACCGCCAACTTTAATTACTGATGGTTGAACAAAAGTAACTGCTTTTTGTTTGATCATTGATTTAAACTCAAATTCTGTACACGCATTTTCCCCACAGGCTAAGGGTATTCCAAGTTCTTTATTCAATTTTGTAAGAGTTTCATAATCTTCCGGCGGGTAAATAGGTTCTTCCAACCAAGTTAGTTTCATACTTTTTAAAAAATCTTTTTTGGATAATGTTTCTTCATAAGTCCAAGGACAATTAGTATCTAACATTAAAGGAAGATTACCTGTTCCTTTTCTTCCAGCTTCAATGCAATCATTTTCTATTTCATGAAGTTTTATAGCCTGGTAACCATCATCTAATGATTGCTTACATTTTTGCTCTATAATTTTTGGATCTCCATATCTAAAAAGACTTGAATAGGCTTTAAATAGATCTTTATTTTTTTTTCCTAACAATTCATGAATTGGCTTATTTTTTTCTTTGCCTAAAGCATCCCATAATGCAATTTCAACACCAGATATTGCAAACATTGTTATCCCGTATCTACCAAATAAGTGCAAAGATTTTTGAAGAGTTAAAAGAAGTTCCGGTATATTACTTATATCTTTTCCAACGAGTAAAGGAGCCACCATTTCTTCGATTGCAATTTTTACTGCTTTCCAACTTGTATAACCAAAGGCTTCACCCCAACCAGTGATACCTTTATCCGTTTCAATTTTAACTAGGTTAAATTCTAAACTTTTCCATTCTTTTCCATGAAAAATTACCTTTTTTCCTCCATGGCTAAACGGCATACTCAAAGTGATTGCTTTGATTGATTTAATTTTCATTATCTAAATTTTTTGAAATTTGAATTTCTTTTTTCTAGAAAGGCCTTAGCGCCTTCTGCCTGTTCTCCAGTTTTAAAATAACCAGGAGCAACTTCTTCAACCATACCTTTTTGTGTAATTTTTAAAATTTCTTCAAATTGTTTTCTAAAACTGGCCTTTAATATTTTTAAACAAGTTGGTGCAGCTTTTAAAATTTCATCGCCATACTTTTTAACTTCCTCATCTAATTTATCTTTTTTCACTACTGAATTTACCAAACCCCAATTCATCATCTCTTTTGCTGAGTATCTTTTACAAGTCATCCACATTTCTCTTGCTCGTTTATGTCCTAAAATATTCGCAGAATGAGCAACGATAGCTCCTCCGGCTGGAGAACCAACTCGGGGACCATTTTGTCCAAATATAGAATTCTCACTTGCTATAGTTAAATCACAAAAGTAAGCCATATGATTTCCACCACCAATCGCGTACCCATCAACTTTAGCTATAATTGGTTTACTACATTTTGTTAAGTGAATGTGAAATTCGTATTCATGATCTTGAAATTCTTTAGAACTTTCCCAATTCATATCGCCACCAGAGCAAAAGGCTCTATCTCCAGCACCTGATAAAACTATTACTCCAACTTCTTTATCTTTTTCTGCAGCATCAAGAGCTGTCTTAAGTTCTTGAAGAGTTACTGGTGTAAAAGCATTTAACACTTTAGGTCTATTTATAGTGACATGAGCGTAGTCACCTTTGACTTCATATAATATATCTTTAAATTGCATGTGATCTAATCTCCTCTACAGATTCTGGATTTAATAGCGTTGATAAATCACCCGGATCTTGGTTTGCTAAACATGATTTTATAACTCTTCTCATAATTTTCATATTTCTTGTTTTAGGTAAATCTTTTACAAAGATTACCTTATCAGGCTTAAATGATTTCCCTAAATCTTTTATAACTAAATCTTCAAAAAAACTTTCTTTTTGATCATTATTTTCTGTAGGAACGATAGATAAAATAATTTTTGACCCTTTATTTGCGTCAGGTATTCCAACAGCAGCGACCTCTTTTGCTTTTCCACTTTTTACTATTATGCTCTCGAGTTCCGATGGACCAATTCTTTTGCCTGATACTTTTATGGTATCATCAGATCTTCCATGTAAGTACCAATGGCCATCAGCGTCTCTACTTGCAAGATCACCATGCACCCAATGATCTTTAATTACACTCCAATAATTATCGATGTAACGCTTATCGTCATTCCATAAACTTTTTGTTAATCCGATTGATGATTTTCTCATTACCAATTCACCCATTTCATTTGAAGAAACTTTTTTTCCATCTAAATTTAAGATGTCTGCGCTCATTCCGGGAATGGGAGCATTAAAAGATCCGACCTTAAAAGGACGATGTAAACAACAATGCAAAATAGAACCAGAAACCTCAGTACCCCCAGCTGAATTCATAATAGGAACTTTAGATTTACCAATGACTTGAAATAACCATTTCCAAGGTTTTTCTGTCCAAGGTTCTCCACCAGTACAAATCATTCTTAATGAGCTTAAATCTAAATCTTTAAAAAGTTTTTCATCTTTAATCATTTGCGTTCTGATGAGAGCAGGGGAAAGCTCTGTCCAGGAAACCTTGTATTTTTCAATAAGTTTCCAAAAACGAACCTCATCAGGAAAATCAGGAACACCCTCAGCGATTACCATTTGTGCTCCATGTGCAGAAGCTATTGTTGCAGACTTAGAGCCCACCATCCATCCCATATCAGCCATACACAAATGAATATCATTTTGTTTAAAGTCTGCTAAAACTCCTTCATCAAACGACATCTTAGCAACTAAACCAATATGAGTATAAACACATCCTTTCGGTTTTCCAGTTGTACCTGATGTAAAGTGGATAATAGCAGGATCTTCAGCATCAGTTTCCTCTGTCTTTAAATTATCAGAAACATTTTGAAAATTTTCCCAATTAAAGATTTTCTTTCCTTTCTCTTTTCCCAATAAAAAAATTTTTTCTAAAGAAATGACTTGATCTAATTCATTTTTAATTTGATCAAACATTCTTATTTCTTTTGCTTTTCTAAATGTTTTTTCAACAGTAAAAATACCTTTAGCTTTTGCTATGTTGAGTCTTTCAATAACTGCCTTTGATCCATATCCAGAGAATAAAGGGAGCACTACACACCCAATTTTTAATATAGCAAAGTAAGCAATGTAAGTTTCTATAAATTGAGGCATGTAAAGTGCGATTACATCACCTTTTTTAAAGCCATTTACTTTTAAAGTGTTCCCAACTTTTGAGATTTGCTTATCAAATTCCTCATAAGTAATTGAGCTTTTTTTCCCATCCTCTCTTTCGGCAAAAATAAAAGGGTTTTTGAAAAATTCTTTATCTTTATGTCGATCTATACAATTTAAAACTATATTAGTTTTTCCTCCAACACACCATCTAGTCCACGGAATTCCTTTTGATTCATCTGATATTTTTGAATAGGGTTTATAAAATTTTAAATCTGAAAATTTTATTACATTGTCCCACAACCATCCAGGATCAGAAAAACTTTTTTTCTCAAGCTCATCGTAATTATTTAATTTACAATGATTTATAAACTTAGTTAGTTTTGAATTTTCAATTTGCTCTTTTGATGGTTGCCAAATAATTTCTTTAGACACAGGCCTTATACGTACATACCCTCTTTAATCTTAATAATATTATACATGAGGTCATTTAAAGGTGTTTTGATCCCATGTTTTTTTCCAATTTTAGAAACAGCTCCACTTATGAAATCAATTTCTGTTTTTCTATGCTTTACAACATCGAATGCCATAGATGATTTATTTGTTTGTCTTGAGTCTACTATTCTATTGAACATTTCTAAACAATCGCTTTCACTTACATCAACTCCATCGGCTTTAGCAACCTCTCTAGTTTCAAGGATTATTTCCTTACCTAATTTTCTAGACATAGTCTGATTTTTATTAGAAATGTATAAATCTGTATGATGTAAATCAAATATTGCAGATAACGGACCAATTGCTGTTAAAGCAAATAATTTCATCCATTTTCTTCTTTTGATATTTTCTTCTGCAATAGTTTCTAAGCCATGTGCAGTAAAAGTTTCAGCTAAATCCTTTACTCTTTCGCTAGAACCACCCTCGTATTCACCAATCCATGATGGCAAACTTGCGTGGTTTTGGATTATTCCAGGACCTTGAATACTAGAAGCTTGTGTTGTTGATCCACCTAAAACTTTTTCTTTACCAGCTATTTTTTGCATGATTTCTTCATGCCCAATACCATTTTGAAATGACATCAGCATTGTATTATCTCCTATAATGTTTTTTGAATTAGATAAAGCTTGCTCTAATGCAGTGGCTTTACACATAATAATTATTGCATCTACTGGTTTTAAAGTTTTTGGATCAGTCGTAGCATGGATCCTTACAATTCTATCTCCGCCATGACCCATCATTTTTAAACCCTTGCTATTAATTTCATCTACATGTTCTTTCCAAACATCAATAAGATGAACCTCTAAACCTTTTTCAGCTAACAACCCGCCGAAAAGACAGCCCATAGCACCAGCACCCAATACTGCAACTTTTGTATCTTTCTTTATCATTAAGCTTTCATTTTAACTTGAACACCAAAGAAGCCTGTTGGCTTGATCATTAAAACAACTATCATTAATAAAAAGGCGTATAAATCTTTGTGACTTCCAGAAATATAAAAAGAAGAAGCTGTTTCAAATATTCCAACTGTAAAACCTCCAACTATTGCACCAGGCAGATTACCAAAACCACCTACGACCGCAGCAGCGAAAGCTTTCATAAGAATAATATAACCCATGAATACAACAACTTGATAAGTTGGACCAACTAAAGTTCCTCCTATACCTGCTATGGCGCAAGCAATACCAAAAATAATTGATATGTATAGTGGTACATTTATTCCAACCAGATTTGAAACATCTTTGGAGTAAGCTACAGCTCTGATACCTAATCCCATTTTTGTTTTATTTAAAAAGAACCAAAGACCTGCAGCTACAGATAAACCAACTACAATCATCCAAATATAAGTAATCGGTAAAAATAGTCCTCCAATTTCCATTGGCAAACCTAATTCAGCAGGGAAAGGTTTTGCTACTGGATTCCAAATTAAATAAGCAACGTTTATTAAAACTACTGAAAGACCAAATCCACATATGATTATTCCCATTCCAGCTACAGTGTAACCACCACCTTTTTTTGTTAGAGGCCTTAAGAAAACTCTTTCAATAAAAACTCCAAATAAACCCATTGAAACAAAGGCTGTAAATAAACAAACGACATAAATTATCCAACCATAAGCATCAGGAAATATATTAAAAATCCAATCTTGATTACCCAAAAGATTAAACATCGTAAGACCGGCAAAAGCACCTATCATGAAAAATTCGCCGTGAGAAAAATTAACTACATCTAGACCTGTGTAGATTAAGGAAATTCCAAGTGCTACTAAGCCGTAAATAATACCAACAGAAAGACCAATTGTTAAAACTGATTTGAGCGATTCAATATTCATATCGGGGCTATTCACACACCAACCGATATAAAGAAGCACAAATGTTCCGAATATGATATTTTCACCTTTTTTTCCAATTCTC
This sequence comes from uncultured Pelagibacteraceae bacterium, assembly GCA_902595375.1. Taxonomy (GTDB): domain Bacteria; phylum Pseudomonadota; class Alphaproteobacteria; order Pelagibacterales; family Pelagibacteraceae; genus Pelagilacustribacter. The sequence goes on from CACJPW010000008.1 coordinate 17,339, forward strand.
AGTTTATTAAACATTGGCTTTAGTCCCTCCAAGATATGACTCTTTTACACTTTCATCGTACATTAATTTCTTACTATCGCCTTCAACATTGATCACACCGTCTTTAATTACATACCCGTAATCAGCAAGCAATAATGCCATCCTAACATTTTGTTCAACAACTAGAACTGTTAATCCATCTTGCCTAATTCTATTAATATTTTTAAAGATATCTAAAACTATTTGAGGCGCTAGAGCAGCACTGGGTTCGTCTAGCATTATCATTTTAGGATTAGACATTAACCCTCTTCCAATACATAACATTTGCAACTCTCCACCTGATAAAGTTGCGGCCAATTGATCTTTTCTTTCATTTAATCTTGGAAAATAGTTATAAACCTTTTCTAAATTATCTGACAGTTGTTGTTTACTTTTTAAAATAAATCCACCTAATTTTAAATTTTCGGTAACAGACATTGCAGGGAACACATCCTTTCCTTGAGTTACTTGCACTAATCCTTTTCCAACTATTTCGTGAGCAGGCAAGTTTTGAATTTGCTCACCATTAAATTCGATCGTACCTTTCCATGATCTAATCAATCCAGATGCAGCTCTAAGAATAGTTGATTTGCCTGTCCCATTACCACCAAGCAATGCAACTATAGATTGTTTTTCAACTTTCATATTAGCTCCATTTAAAATTTGTACAGAGCCATATCCAGAAATAAGTTGATCTATCTTAAGCAATCATCCTCCAATTTTTTTTTCTGATTTACCAAAAATGTAACTATTAGTCATAGACATTATAACTATTATTTTATAGCCTTAGCAACAATTAAATAACAAATGGGGGAAATAATGAATAAACTTAAATTTGTTTTTTCAGCAATTGTCTTTTCCGCAGGTTTAGTAATCACGACTTTAGCTCAAGCAGAAACAATCAAAATTGGTGTTTCTTTTAGAATGCTATCAGATGTTGGTTATAAACACGGAGAGTTAATTACTGATACTGTTGCAAAGTGGAATAAAGAAGGCACTATCAACGGTCAAAAAATCGACTTAACACTTTATAACGATGAGTGTAAATCTGAAAAAGGTGTAGCAAACGCAACAAAACTTGCTTACCAAGATAAAGTTCACGTTATAATTGGATCTAGCTGTAGTTCTGTAACATTACCTATGGTACCTGTTTCAGCTAAAGCTAAAGTTCCACAAATCATACCTCACTCAACAAATGCTGACATTACTAAAAAAGGTAGTGAATACATTTTTAGAGTACCTGTATCATCAAGATTTTACAAAATCGTACAAGGTAAATTTACTGCAGAAAATCAAGGTACTAAGATAGCTTATATCTATGGTCCAGATGCTGCTGGTAAAGATTTTGCATTATCTTTAGCTGATTACATGAGAGAGAACTACAACGTTGAGCCAACTTATATGGTTCAATCTGGAGAAAAAGAAACTGACTTTAGAAGTTACTTAACTAAAGCTAAAGCTACTAATCCAGAAGTTCTTGTAATTTCAGCTCTATTGGATGAAACAGTTAGAGGACTTGTACAATCGTATGAAGTTGGAATACCAAAATCTGTTCACAGAGTAACAGCTTCTATTGGTTCTAAAGTAGAGATACCAATAAATGCTGGTTCTGCTGCAAAAGGTGTAACTTTCTCAGCTGCATTCGCTGCATCTGACACTAGACCTGTAGCTAAGAAATTTGTGAAAATGGTAAAAGACAAATATGGTGTTGTACCTGGTCACGACTTTTCACAAATGATGGACTTACTAGATATTCTAGAGATAGCTCTTAAAAAAGTTAAATTCACTGGAGATCTAGCAGCTGACAGAAATAAAGTTAGAGACGCAATTGCTGCAACAACTGACTTTAGAGGTCTAGCTTCTGGTCCAATCAATTTCTGTAAATCAGGAACGCCTGAGTGTAGAGATGGTAACAGAACTCCTGTTATGATTGAGTACACTAAAGGTGGAAAAAACTTTAAAACAAAAGTTGCTGGCACTGTAACATTTAATGCTAGCGCTGGTTTATAATAATTAAAAAAATTGTGAGCGGTAGGTAAAACTACCGCTCATTTTTTCAAGGAAACCACAAAAATGATAAACGTTAATAAATTGAAGAAAGTAAAAAGCAACTTTCCTGTAATGGTTGGTAAGGGTGCTATTTCAAAAAAAGATTGTGAAAAACTTATAGACGAAATTCGAAATGCAAAATCATTCGATGATTTAATACAAGGTGGTAGAAATAGAATTAACAAAGGGTCAAGTAATTTTAAAAATTATTTAAAAAAATCAAAATTATCAAACAAATTATATAAACAATTTAACAGCCAATCTTTTTACAAAAAAGTTGAAAATAGATTCAAAAAAACTTTTAAGGATTACGGATGGTCAAATGCATACTTGCCTAGCAAATTTTTGAGGGAAAAATTTACAAATAAAAAATTGATGAATTCAAAAGAATTAATGAAAATGTTAGGTAAAACTTATAAAAACCCGAATGTAAATTTAGACATAGATTTTTCTGTTTCAAGGGGCGGATATAGGTTAAGGCCGCACAGAGATGATGTAACACGACTTTATAATTTTCTTATTTATTTAAACGATATACCAAAAAAAAATGGCGGAGCTTTATCAATTTTTAAAAAGAAAACTGATATGAAATATAGAAAAAGTTTTAAAAGATTTCCTGGTATTTCTGAACTAGCAAAAGTTAAAGAATTTACTCCGTCAAAAGGGAGTGTAATTTTTTTCCAATCTACACCTAACTCTTACCATGGTGTATCTTTATTTAGAGAAATCAAAGGTAAAAAAAGATTTTTCATTTATGGAAGTTATGCTTTAAGTAAACCTGTTGTATGGAGATATAAAAATGTTAGCTATTTACCCAAAATTAAGAAAACAAACAAAAGAATGCTCACATCTTCACATGACTCAGATTATTTAATGAGAGAAGTTGGATAATGGAAAAATTTAAATCGATTATCAGAGATTATCCTTTTATTGCTTTTATTATAGCTTTCATCATCTTAGCTTTTGTACCGTCAGTAGTTTTCACGGATGTTTATCAGTCACATTTAGCTACTTTAATATTTGTGAATATTGTGGTTGCCGCAGGACTAAACATTGTTAAGGGTTATTGCGGTCAAGTTACAGTTGGACACGTTGGCTTATTTGCAGTTGGTTCTTATACCGCTGGAACATTGTTTTTATATTTAGGACTTGGTTTTTGGGCAACTTTACCCATAGCCATAATAGTTACTGCGTTTTTTGGAGTAGCAATGGGAATTCCATCTTTTAGATTGGAAGGTCCTTATTTAGCCTTAGCGACACTGGGAGGAGGTGAGGCAATAAGATTATTTATTGAAAACGGAAATTTTTTTAGATCTACATTTGGTATTTCTGATATTCCAACACCTTCTTTAATGGGTTACAACTTCGACTCTCCGGATAGATATTATTTCATCTCAATGACAATAATGATTATAGCGGTTTACTTCTCATTCAGTATTTTAAGATCTGGAGTTGGAAGAGCATTTATGTCTATCAGAGAGGATCCAATTTGTGCTGCAGCCGCTGGAATTAATGTAAAAAAATATAAAATCTTAGCTTTTATTTTGAGCGCTATGTTCGCTGGTGCGGCAGGTGCAGTTTATGCTCACATGCCTCCAGGATACATACATCCTAATAATTACACAGTTATAGAAATGGTAACTTTCTTAGCTATGGTTGTCCTAGGAGGTCTCGGCCATATTTGGGGTGGAATTATTGGAGCTATAGTAATTACAATTGTTTATGACTTAACTAGACCATTATATAAATATCAACTTTTAATATTTGGTTTAACAATTGTATTAACTATTTTATTTATGCCTAAGGGTTTAGGCGGTTTTATTGACAGATATTTCTTAGAAAAGAGATTTAAAAAGAAAACTGGAACAGAAAAAACAACATGATTTTAAAAACTAAACAATTATCTAAATCATTTGGTGGCTTGAAAGCTATAAATAAAGTTGATTTTGAACTTCCAAAAAATGAAATTAGAGGAATAATTGGACCCAATGGCTCAGGCAAAAGTACATTTTTTAATTTAGTTTCAGGAATCTATGATAGCGATCCTGGAAGCTATATTGAGTTTGATGGTCATGATATTACTTTTGCACCTCCACATGAGATTGCTAGCTATGGTTTATCAAGAACGTTCCAATTACTAAGACTTTACCAAGATATGACAGTTATAGATAATGTTATGTCGGGATATCATACTAGAGTGCCTTACAAGTTTTTCGATGCAGTAATAGGAAGAAAAAAAATCTGGGATCAAGAAAGAGCTATCAAAGAAGAAATGATGGAACTTCTTTCTTTTGTGGGATTAGCAGACTATGCAGAGCTAAACGCTAGTGAGCTTTCTGGAGGTCAGAGAAGATTATTAGTTTTAGCAAGAGCAATCGCTATGAAACCAAAATTATTAATGTTAGACGAACCAGCCGCAGGTTTATCTCCAGTCAATGTAGACAATTTAATGAAAATTATAATGCAGCTGAAAGAAAAATATGGCCTTACTCTTATTATTATAGAGCATATTTTAAAAGTCGTAATGGATACTTGTAATTCAGTAACTGTTTTTGACCATGGTCAGAAAATTGCAGAGGGTACTCCAGCTCAAGTAAAAGATGACAATGCTGTAATCGAGGCGTATTTAGGTAAAAAAATGGACGATGAAGAGATGAGAAAAGCCCTTGCAGTCTAAAATGAATTTGGTAATATTTTAACACTTAAATCGATTCAATGGTTCAAAACATAAAAAAAATTTTTGAGAAACAAGGTTTCATAAGATTAAAGGGTGTTTTAGATTATAAAGAAGATTTAGAACCAATTTTAAATGATATGGCTTTTATCATGGATAGGCTTATTCATAGATTTGTTCCTAAAAGTGATAAAGTAAAAGTACTAAATTATGAGTTTAAGAAAAAATATTCATATTTGGTTTCTTTAGATATTCCTGAACTTGATCAATATTTTAACATAAGACTTCCTGAAAAAAACATAAACGCTAATAGTGATTTTTTTGCGAGTCAATCAATATGGAATTTAATTAAAAATAAAAAGATTTTAGATAAGATTGAAAAAATTCTAGGTCCCGAGATAGCTTCTAATCCTTGTCAAAATTCAAGAATTAAACAACCTGAAAAAGGTGTTGCAAAAAAGAATTTAAATGACGGCTTAGTTGGAAGAACACCTTGGCATCAAGATGCTGGCGTTATGAATAAAAAAGGACAGAAGGGTACTGAATTAGTAACTTGTTGGATACCTTTTACTAAAACAAGAATAGAAAATGGTTGTATGCTTGCTGTAAAAGAAAGTCATAAATTTGGACTTGTTAACCACGATTTTGGAAGTAAGGGACAAGTAGAAGTTAGAGGCAAAGAAATAATCGATAAATTATCAACCGTGCCTCTTGAAGCTGATGTCGGCGATATAATATTGTTAAATAGATATCTACTTCATTGTTCACTACCAAATAAATCAAAAAATTTTAGAATAAGTATGGACTTGAGATATAATAAAGCAGGCCAACCCTCTGGAAGAGACCCATTACCTAATTTTATTGTCAAAAGCAAAAACAAAAATAAAATTAAAGTACAAAATTACAAACAATGGATAGCTTTATGGGAAAAAGCTAAAGTAAAATGCATTCCAAGAAAATGGTCTTATAAATATCCTCTTCCTACTTTCAAAGGAACTAAAAGAGATTTAGCAAATATTATTTAATGAATTCAAAATTATCGGAGAAGAATTATCTTCCCGAATTTTTTCTAGCTTGCCTCGGGTATTTTTTATTTGTAACTCAAGATGCAATAGTAAAATATATTGCTGAAGATTACGACATAATCCAGATAATTTTCGTCAACTCCTTGTTTGCTCTGATACCTATTATTTTGTACACCCAAACCCTTAATGGTTGGAAGGAATTAAAGGGTGCAAATTTAAAAATCCATTTTTTTAGAACTTTAACGATGGTATTGGCCGTTTTTTTTGCCTACACAGGATTCTATCTATTACCAATGGTTACTATGTACAGTATTGTATTTTTAATTCCATTACTAATTACTATTGGATCGGTTTTATTTTTAGGTGAAGTCGTTAGATGGAAAAGATTTACTGCTATAGTAATTGGTTTTATTGGAACACTTATTTCTATAAATCCTTTTGGTGCCGAAATTAATAGTTACGTACTTATAGCTTTGTTGTGCCCAATTTTTGCGTCTGCAAGTTATTTAATAGTAAGAAAATATGGTTATGAGGAGAGCTTGTTCTCATTTTTAATTTTCGGAAAAATTTTTATGATATTGTTTTCTGGTATATTTGTATTCTTTGTTTTCAAAGAGATGACTTTTAATGATTTAGTGTTGAACGCTATTTCTGGAATTTCTAGAGGAACAGCCATGATATTTGTTATCAATGCTGCTAGACACCTGCCTGGAGCAATTTTTGGATCAATTTTATATACTCAAATTTTTGCAGGTGTATTTTTGGGTTATGTTGTTTTTAATGAGATACCTACAATTAATAATTATATAGGAAACTTAATAATAATTGCAGCAGGTGTATATATCGTTTTGAGAGAAGTAAAATTAAAGAAAAACATTGTTACTTCAACAGCAAGACACCCAACTATTCCTATTAAAAAAGATTAAAGTTTCTTTTTAAAATTTTCTAGAATTTCTTCACTAACATTTACTGAATTTTCAGGCCCAGGAAATTTCCCCTCTAAACTATCTTTGATAAATGCTTTTAAGGCTTTAACTCTTTCGATTTCAATTTCATCTTTCATCTTTTTTAAATTTGTATAAGCTTTTGCATGTCTAGGGGACTTTTCTTGCTCTCCACAGATATCGTTCATGAATAGATACATAACATCAGCTTTTTTTCCAGATCCTAGAGATACAGTTACAATACTCGTCCTTTTTGATATTTCCCCCATAATATTTTCAGGAATAACTTCACATTCGGCTGAAAAAGCCCCAGCATCCTCTAAACGTTTAAATTTTTTAAATAGTTCGTATGCTTCATCAGCAGTTTTACCTACAGCTCTTAAGCCACCAATCCATGTAGATTTTCTAGGAACCAAACCTAAATGACCCATAACTGGAACATCTTCTTTTGCAAGCATAGAAACAACATCCATACTTCTGGCAGTCATAACCGCATCAGCACCATTCTCTAAAGCTTTAAAGGCTCCACGTAACACATCCTCGGCTGTAGGATAATTATGTAGTTCGAGTGCTGCCGTATAAAAAAGAGACTTGGATCCTTCACGAACCTTCTTAACATTTGAAGCACTTCCTATGATCATGTCAAAACCTGCTTCTTCAGCTGCTTTTGACTCTAATGAATTATTTGCAGTTACTTGTGTAAGAATTTTTTTTCCTTTAGCTTCAATAATATCACCTACAGTGATAGTTCTTTTTGCAGGATTAGCCGCCCAAGTATAAATATTTTTCATATTTATATTTAATCAAACTAATTAGTATTTTTCAATTCCTTGTAAATATTGTTTACTCTATGGACTTCTTCGGCGGTATTGAAATAGCATTCATATTCAATTTCATTGGGGGTTACATCGAAATGATAATGACCTGCATCCTGAGCACCTTTATAAGAATGAAAATGAGTGTGTTCTCCTGATTCTCTTAAATCTAATTTTCCTCCAGAGGGATCATTAGTCCATAAAACTGAATAGCATTGAAAATGTGGCCCTATAGGATCGTAAAATTGTAAAAAATCCCTAACACATTTCATTTGTTTTGGATCATAATATTCGTGATTTATATCTGCATAGTCTGGTTGGACATGCGATTTAATCTTACCATTTAAGATCCTAAACACACCACCCAGCGCAACACTAAAGTTTGTTTGTAAATTTTCAATTAGTGCAGTTCTCATAGATTGAGGTAAAGAGCCTTGCTCACCTGACCTTCCTTTAATTTTAATCTTTATAACATCTCCTTTTTTCCCCTCAGAGTAATAGATATTTCCTAGTCCGCCATGTTTTCGGTGATTGTAAGGAGTTGATTTACATTTATTATTTTTATCTACTTGAGCAATTATAGATTTTGACTCGTTAGTAATTAAATTCTCATTAATGATAAGTTCTCCACAGTGACCCTCTAAACACGACATAGCTCCTGAACCTGCACCTAAAGCATATGATTTTTCAGAGCCTATTCTTTTTGCTATTTCTTCATAATCAAATTCTGTACCTATGAACCTTTTATCGTGCATGTATGGTTCGCCTCCAACATCAACAATTCTTTGGTTTCCACTTATACCTTCAGCAGGGCAATCCCATTTTCTTAGATCAGGGCATTCAACAATCGAAACATCAACTTCAACATAGTTTTTAGATAAACCTTTTTTTAAAGCTTCGCTTACTTGTTTTAAGGAAATTTGATGAAAATTAGCTTTTTCGATTGTTAATTCCATAATCTATTAATATCATTTAAAGAAGTTTATCAATTAAATATAATTTTTATTATGAACAAGTTGGGCACAGAACTAGCTAATGCATGGATGAAAAAAACTTTAGTTGATCTAAATGGGTTCAGCGAAAATGAAATTCCAAAAAATCGAGATGAAGCATACAAAGCTTTAAATTTATTTTATGAAGAATTGGATAAAAAAACAGTAGGTTGGAAAATAGGGGCAGTCGCAAAAGAAGTTCAAAAAGAGGAAGGCTTTGATGGGCCTGTTCCAGGTAAAATTTTTAAAGAAACTATCTTACCTTCTAATTGCTCGATTAAATATTCAGAAATCCCTTACTCCAACTTGGAATGTGAATATGCATTTGAAATTGATCAAGATGTAAAAATTGATGACGAATTACTAAACAAGATAGATAATTTTAAATTATATACAGCTATTGATATTACATCTTCTAGATATGTACAAAGTTCAAAAAATAAATTTGATAAACTAGTTCAAATGTATCTTGGAATTTCTGACCATGGAAATGGAGGTAAGATTATTATAGGAGAAGAGATAAGGAATTGGCAAACTACAGATATTAATAAAATTAAAATTAGATTAAAAATCAACGACAAAGTTACTGAACCCTACTTCACTGGTACAAAGAGAATAGATCCTAGAGACTCATTAAAAGCTTTTGTTGATGAGTTTAAAGATAAAAATATAAGCTTTAAAAAAGGAGATTATCTACTTTGCGGTTCTTTAACTCAACCATACAAAATTAATATGAAAGATAAAATTATTGTGACTTACGAAAATTTAAGAGATATTAATATTAAGATCTTATGAAAACAGCATTAATCACAGGAGCTAGTCAAGGCATTGGAGCAGCAGTAGCTGATAAACTTAATGATAAAAAAATTAAAGTTATTTTAGTTTCAAGATCAAAAAGTAAATTAAAAAGTTTTCAAAAGAATTTAAAATTTCCAAAAAATTCTTTAATCATTTCTAAAGACTTGAGGTCATTATCTGCATGCAATTCAATTGCTAAAAAAATTAAAAAATTGGATTACCTCATAAATGTAGCAGGGGCAACAAAGGGAGGAAAATTTTTAAATCTGAATGACAATATCTGGGAAGATGGATTTAATTTAAAATTTAAAGCTGCAGTAAGATTAAGCAGAGCTTTTTGGCCTGCCCTCAAAAGAAGCAAAGGAAAAGTTATTAATATTGGAGGAGGGGCCGCTAGAAATCCTTCAAATACATTTATGATAGGCGGCGCTGTTAATTCAGCCTTAAATAATTTTTCGAGAGCTTTAGCTATGCAAGGTAAAATTGATAAAGTTTCTGTATCGATAGTTCATCCAGGTATGACTTTAACAAGCAGACTAGAAAAACTTCTACAAACAGACGCAAAAATATTTAAAAGAAGTGCTAAACAAATCTTAAAACAAAGGTGCAAAATTGAGAAAATAAAAAGACCTACAAAACCTGAAGAAGTTGCAAATTTAGTTTATAAATTGATTAAAGATAAAAATTCAAATTTTAAAAACTTTTCAATAGACGGTGGAAAAATTAAAAATTTAAGATGATTGTATACAGTCATCCAGATTGTTTACTAAAATTTAATGGAGAAGGTCATCCAGAGAGAAAAGAAAGATTAGATAGTATTATAAAATCTATTAAATCATCCGATTTAAAAATAGAGTTTAAAGAGGCTCCTAAGGTGGATTTAGAGACAGTTTCATTAGTGCATCCTAAGAAACATATTGAAGAGATATTTGCTAATATTCCAAAAGAGGGAATTATCGGTGTTGAGAAAGAGCCATATGCAGATACAATTTTATGTCCCGATAGTGAAAATGCAATTTTAAGATCTTGTGGTTCAGGTATTGCAGCTTGTGATGATCTAATTAAGAATAATGAGCGAGTGTTTTGTGCAGTAAGACCTCCAGGACATCATGCAGAAACTGTTCGTGCTAACGGCTTTTGTTTCATAAATAATGTAGCAGTTGCAGCAAGATATTTACAAAAAAAATATAATATAGGAAAAGTAGCCATTATTGACTTTGATGTTCACCATGGCAATGGAACCCAAGAAATATTTTATAAAGATAAGTCTGTTGCGTATGGATCTTCTCATGAATTTCCATTATTTCCAGGCACTGGAGCTGAAAATGAAACTGGTGTAGGTAATATTTATAACGCCACTTTAAAAGCTGGCACAAAAAGTGAGGAATTTCATGATATTTTTGAAAAAAAAGTTTTAACTCCTGTAGAAAAGTTTAAGCCAGAAGTTATTTTAATTTCTGCTGGTTTTGATGCCCATAAAAGAGACCCTCTAGCAAATATAAACTTAGAATCTAGTGATTTTTTTACGATAACAAAAAAAATTATTGAGATTGCTAATATTCATTCAAAAGGAAGAGTAATTTCTTTTCTGGAAGGCGGTTATGATTTACAAGCTTTATCTGAAAGTATAATTGAGCATCTAAAGGGTTTAGAGTCCCATATTTGACCAGTTATCAGGATTTTCAAATTTCTCTATTTCTTTTTTTGTTACAGGTCTAAAAAGATAATAAATAATATATACCGTCAAAAAAAATAGAAAAATTGAATTCATTATTTGATATTATCAAATTTTGAGTAAATTTTATCATTAAAATCTCAATATTTTGGTATTTTTTTATTCACACAGCACCCAAATCGTTCACATATAAAGGTGATTTAATAAACCAAAAGTTTAGAATCCGACTCATGGATCCAATTATAGTTATAGCTGCTGGTATAATTCTTGTGGTAACAGGGGCATTAGATCCTCTAATTAAAAATAAAGAAGACGTAGCTCAAGCACCTAAAACTGAAGTTTCAACGCCTGCTCCTGAGCCTAAAAAGGAACCGGAGCCAGAACCAGAACCTGAGCCAAAACCAGAACCAGAACCTGAGCCAGAACCAGCTAAAGAACCAGAACCAGAACCAGAACCTGAGCCAGCTCCTCAAACTGAAGAGCCAAAAGAACAAATTAACGCTAAAGCTAACCAAGAACAAGACGCTAAACCTGAAGAAGAGGAAGTGAAACCAGTTACAGAAGAAACACCAATTGATGAAGAAAAAGAGGGATTAAGTATTGTAAATATCATGTTGTACATTCTAGGTGCTATTGCAGTTATTGCTGCTGGAATATACTTCTTTATGAGAAGAGAGCCATCTCCACAAAGTGCAGCAGATATTGCAAGAGCTCAATCACAGGAACCAACACCTGAACCGCAGCCAGAACCTGAACAGCCAGTTCAAGAGGAAACACCAACAGAAACTACTCAAGAAGAACCTCAATCAGAAAATACAGACCAATCATCTAACACAGATCAATCATCTAATAATGATGATGAAAATAATAACAGATAAATTAAAATTTCTTTCCACCTTCAAGATAAGCACACTTTTCGCAAGTTTTTTCAATTTTAGGTGGTTCATCTAAGTTTAGAACATCTTTCATTTCAATTATTTTTTTCTCTATCCAATCAGTATTTACTCGGTATGGGATTAGTGTCGTCTTAAAATCTATCTTATTATCAAATTTATTATTTGTTTTCTCCCCATTACAAACATAAAAAAAAGTTCGGTCTGAAACTTTAAAATTCATTTTTCTTAAGATATGAACGTAAATATCCATCTGTAATTTATAACTAAGATGCCATTCAGCATCGAGATAAGAAGAAACTGTTACGGGATAAGTAGACGATTGGGATTTGTAATCCACAACAACTAATTTTTTTTCATTTAAATCAAACCAAATATCATCAATACCTCCGTGAATTATAAGATTAGTTTTTTCATCTAAATATGAAATTCCACCCTTTAAAGAATTTCTCCAGCTATCTAAGTCTTTGTGCTGATAAGGTACAAACTTTAAATTATGCTTAACCATAATTGGATGGGGTTTTTGTTCTTTTCTATACTGATCAAATTCTTTCTTTAATAACTCATCGACCGCAACGTTGAGAGCCCATCCAGGCATAGAAGGTTCTTTTAGTCCTTTTACACGATCTAGATAAAAGCACCTTTTACAGCTCATAAAGTTGAAAAATTTAGACCTACTAATTTTAAAAGGAGTATTAGATTTTTTATCGTAAATAGAAGTTTTTCTTGTTCTGAAAGATACAGCGTCTTTCATTAAATTTGTTTTAGTCTTTTAAGTACTTCAGCCTTATCTAATGAGAGAATAACATCATAAAGACCAGGCCCAAATCTTGAGCCAACTAACGCTATCCTTAAAGGTTGTCCTACACCCTTAAAATTAGTTTTATGTTTATCAATTAAAGACTTTATTAAAGGTTCTAAAGCTTCTCTAGATAATGAGGAAAGTTTTTCATACTCATTAATAAATTCAGTTATTATTTTTTTTGATAAATCATCAATTAACTTTTTATCATCTGCGCTAATCTCAATTTTATCTTTGATAATGTATTGAGCATTATTCCAAATATCCTCTAGAGTTTTTGCCTTATTTTTTAAAAAACCCATAGATTTTAAAAGAATACTCTCTTTTGATTGATTTAAAGGTTTTTTGTATTTTGAAACATATTCTTTAAAAAAATTAAAAAGATCTTTCTGATCGATATTCTTTATATATGTCTCATTTATGGAATAAATCCTATTCATATCTAATTTTGAGGGTGATTTTCCAACACCGCTTAGATCAAATAAATCTATACTTTCCTGCTTTGTAAAAATTTCTTTATCTTTGTAAGACCATCCCAATCTTAATAAATAATTTCTTAAAGCGTCTGAGATAACTCCTATTTTAATATAATCCTCGAGAGTGGCAGTATTATCTCTTTTCGATAATTTTTTTCCCTTTGCACTATGAATTAAAGGAATGTGAGCAAAATTTGGAACCTCCCAACCCATTGCTTCGTAAATTTGTCTCTGTTTAAAAGAGTTAATCATATGATCATCTCCTCTAATAACATGAGTTATTTTCATTTCATGATCATCAACCGTGGCTGATAGCTGGTATGTTGGAGTATTATCTTTTCTTAGAATTACAAAATCCTCAATAGTAGAATTTGAAATGTTTCTATCCCCTTGAACTAAATCTTTTATAACCGTATTTCCTGATATTTTACTTTTAAATCTTAATACTGGTTTTACTCCCTCTGGAATTTTTAAATCTTTGGCATCTCTCCATTTTCTATTATAAACATATGGTATTCCTTGCTTTTTACATTTTTCTTTTTGTTCATTAATTTCTTCCTCAGAACAATAACATTTGTAGGCAAAACCTTTTTTTAGCAATTCTTCTGCAACTGAAACGTGTTTAAATATATTTTTAGATTGAATGTACTCATCTCCATCATGCTCAATACCAAGCCAAGCTAAAGATGAAATAATTTGTTTTTTGAATTCCTCTTTAGATCTCTCTTTATCAGTATCTTCAATTCTTAGAAAATATTTACCTTTGTTTTTTTTTGCTAAAAGCCAATTGAATAAGGCTGTTCTAACTCCACCAATATGAAGCGGCCCAGTAGGAGAGGGAGCAAACCTGCAATTAAAAGACATTAATATTAATTAGACTATTTTAATGAAAGTTTCTATATAAAGAAACAAGTTTACCTTGAATTTTAATTCTATTTGCAGCATAAATTTTAGTTCCGTAGTTTCTATTTGCTGCTTCAAGAGCGATGGTGTTTCCTTTTTTTCTTACTCTTTTTAAAGTAGCTTCCTGGTCGTCTATCAAGACTACTGCAATCTGACCATTATCTATATTAGAAACTTTTTTTATAATAACAGTATCACCGTCAGCAATACCTGCTTCAATCATTGAGTCTCCTTTTACTTTTAGACCATAGTGCTCACCATTATTTTGAAGATCTTCTGGTAAAGCAACTCTATCAACTTCTTGTTGAATAGCTTCAATTGGTGTACCAGCGGCAATACTTCCTAATACCGAAACATCAGTGGATTTATTATTATTTTTATCTAATCCACCTTTGATAACGCTTGGAGTGAAAGTATTAAATATATCATTTGCGCTAGCGTTCTCAGGCAATTTAACCACCTCCAATGCTCTAGCTTTATGTGCTAATCGCTTAACAAAACCTCTTTCTTCTAATGCAGAAATTAATCTATGTATTCCTGATTTCGACTTAAGGTTGAGTGAATTCTTCATTTCCTCATAAGAGGGAGAAATCCCTGAAGATCTAATCTTTTTATTTATGAATATTAATAAGTT
>CACJPW010000009.1 GCA_902595375.1 uncultured Pelagibacteraceae bacterium
AAGAGACAAAAGAAACTATTATTCTTAAAAAATTTATAAATTCTAATTTTAAAGATCATCCAGGAAATATAGATAAGTTTTGGTTTCCAACAACACGAAAAGACGCAAGTAAGTGGCTAGATGACTTTTTGAAAGAAAGAATAAAGCTTTTTGGGGACTATGAGGATGCAGTTACAGACAAATCTAATACTGTTTTTCATAGTGCGCTGAGTCCACTTATAAACTTAGGTTTATTAACCCCAGAAGAGATAATACAGAAATTAAGAAAGATTGAAAATAAAGTGCCTATGAATTCCTTTGAAGGTTATATTAGACAGATTATAGGTTGGAGAGAGTTTATGAGAGGAATTTATCAAAACTACGATCAACGATTAGATAAAACTAATTTTTTTAATCATAAAAGAAAAATGAAAAAATCTTGGTATGACGGGAATACTGGTTTAGATCCGTTAGATCATGCAATCAACAATGCTAAAAACTACGGCTGGTCACATCATATAGAAAGACTAATGATATTGGCAAACATAATGAATCTTTGCGAGATAAATCCTAAACAGGTTTATAAGTGGTTTATGGAAATGTTTGTAGACTCATCTGACTGGGTAATGGCGCCAAATGTTTATGGAATGGGATTATTTAGTGACGGTGGAATATTTGCAACTAAACCTTATATTTGTGGCTCTAGTTATTTTCTTAAAATGATGCATTTTAAAAAAGGTCCTTGGTGTGATGTAATGGACGGATTATATTGGAAATTTATAGATAGACATAAGAAATTCTTCCTAAAAAATCCTCGTCTTGCAATGATGGTTAGGGTTTCTGAAAAAATGAATAAAGAGAGAAAAACAAGAATTTTTAAAGCTGCTAATAATTTTATAAAAGAAAATACTAATGGTTAAAGTTTTTTTTAATAATTCATGTAATATTTGTAGGGCAGAAATCAATCATTACAAAAAACATAGTGATAACAGTATAGAGTGGATAGATGTAACTAATAATGAGGAAGCTCAGAAAGTTACCTCAAAATCATACAAAGAACTTTTAAGAAGAATGCATGTTATACAAGGTGGTAGAGTTATTGATGGAGCAGAGTCTTTTTTAATAATTTGGAAAAATGTTCCTAAATATATTTTTTTATATAAAATATTTAAGATTAAACCTTTGTTTTTTATATTAAATATTTTCTATGAGATTGCAGCTTATTTTCTATTTATCAAAAACAAACATCTACTTAAGTGATAAAAAAAACTGATCTTCCTAAAAAAAACTGTCCAGTTTGTAATAAATCTTTTAATTGGAGAAAAAAATGGAGATTAAATTGGCCGATGGTTAAATATTGCTCTAAAAAGTGCTCAAAATTAAGTAAATAAACAAATCTAGATCCTCTTCAAGTCAGATATGCAAAAAATAAAGTAATAGTAAGACATAAAATTAGTATTCTAAAATAATGAGTAATTACGAACAATTTAGATTAGTTATGAAAGATGCTGGTTTTGCTCTATCTAGTAAACCAGTAACTAAAAAAATTTTAGAAAATGCTATTAAATTTTCAAAAAGTAAGGAAAAAACAATATTAGCAAAACAACATGAAATATCTAAAAAAATTTATTTTCTTTTAGATGGAAATGTAAAATTTAATAAATACTTTGAAAAAAATTCTCTTACATTCGCTCAGATCAATAAGAGAAATTCACCATTAGGAATTTCTGGATTAAATCCTCCAGGAAGATTTATGGCTGAAATATTGATTGATGAAAACACTGAATACTATTCTTTTGATTTAAGTTACCTGGATGAAATTGAAAGTATTGATCCAAACTTTGTTGCAACTTTTTTATCTTATATATTATTTTTTTCAACCAATCTCTTATGGTCAACTAGAAATCTTGATAGTGCTTATAAACAAAATAATTATAAAATATCTAAAGGGTCAACCTCTGGAATTAACGAGAGTAATTATGAAAAAATAAAAGATACAATTTTTTTCTCTTCTATACTTGAGGAAGATGTTAAAAAATTACTGAATTTAGGAGAGATAAAGTTATACTCTACAGATGAGTTCATAGCATTAGAGGGTAATGATAGCAGTGGACTAAATATATTGCTTTCCGGAAAAGTTGAAGGTTCATTTAACAGCAAAATAGATAATTCGATCAAGAAAAAATTTAGATCGATAGCGAGACCTGGAGTAGCATTTTCGTTATCTTGTGGCAAAAGGTTAATTCAATTTCCATATTCAATTAAGGTTACAAGGGACACAAGAGTATTACATCTTTCTAATGAAGTGATTCATAACTTAATAAAAGACAATCCTGTCCTAGCTATTAAACTTCTCAAAAGACAAATTTGGCAGCTAGGAAGATATCAACAAAGCGCAACAGGGCTAACAAGATATGCTGCTAAAAACGAAATAGAACTCCTGAAATTTTTAATACAAGATAATTTTTCTAAACTTCCAGTAAATTCAAAAATATATAGTGTGCCACACTTATTAGAAAATCGGTACTCTCATGAATTAGCTTTTGACATCATTTATAATCTAATGGTAAACGGCAATGAAATTGAGAAGTCTATTGCAAACTTGATGTCAGATGCGCTTAAGAGTTTTGAAAAGCAGCAAAGGTTTTTTAAAGAATTAAACATAATTTATAATCGTGTAGAACAATTTAAAAAAATTAGGACTAAAGACTCATTAGATAGATTAACACTTTCTAATTTTATTAAGGCATTTGATCATGTACCTTATGTTATAAAGGGAATGGAAAATCTTCCAGATAAAGCTAATAATATTTTTTTTTATAATCATTTAGCAGCTAATGATGAAAATAAGTTGCCTAATGGGCATGCCTTCTCAATAGACAGTCATTTCGTAAGTGCAAAAATTTTATATCCAAAATACGGTAATGGAGGAAAAAGGATAGTTCGTACAAGTAGGAACACTGAGTATTGGAGACATAATTTTTATGAAAATTTGGATTATATATTTATTCATACTAAAGAGTCAGATTTACTAAATGAAACTCATGAGGAAAAAAAAGAGAGAAAAGAAAAATTTTTTAAAAATGCACAAGAAATAATTAATAAAGGCCAGTCATTGGTAATTGCTCCTGAGGGTACCTCTGAAACAAAAGATAACTTTACTGAAACCTCACCCGGACCCTTCAAAACTGGTGCTTTTTCTTTAGCAAGTCTGTTAAAACCTGAACCTTATTTAGTTCCTATTGCTTTAGCAAACTTCGATAAACCAGTTTCCTCGACCGTTTACTCAGCGATTATTAAGCAACCTATAAAAATTTCAAATTTCGTTAAAGACACTTCTAATATAGAAGAAATAAAGTTATTTTTACTTAATTACAGAAAAACTTTTAAAAGTTATGTTGAAGAAGCTTACGAATTATCCAATAAAATTAAGCTAGATACGCATGATTTAACAAATTTAAGCACTAATTATAATCTTGTAAGTCCAATTGAAGAAGAATTTGAATTAGATGTTAGGGAACTTGAATTAAACGCTATAAACCGCTCTATTAATCAGAAAGAAATTATATTATTTGGAAGTTCTACTTTTCGCATGTGGGAAAATTATGAACAAGATTTAGGTGGAAAAAATGTTTTAAATCTTGCTTTCGGGGGATCAACTTTATCTTCATGCAGAACATATTTTGAAAGAATTTTTTCAAACTATAGTCCAAAAATACTTTTATTTTATGCTGGTGATAACGATATAGGAAGAGGTTTAAATTCTGATCAAATAAATCAAGAATTTTTATTATTTGCGACCCAAGCTGCAGAAAAATTAAAGAATACAAAATGTTTTTTTATTTCAATAAAGCCAAGTCCTTTTAGAAAAAAATTTTTAAAAGAGATTATTAATACAAATAATAAAATAAAAAATTCAATAAATAATTTAGAAAAATGGAAATTCATTGATATCTGTAACCCAATGTTAAAAGCTGGATATGAAAAGTTTTATGATCAAGATCAATTACATATGAATGGCTTAGGATACAGTTTGTTAAGCAAGTCTTTGAGAGACGAAATTGCAAAGATAAATTAACTTAAATAAATTTAGATAGAATTTTTGGAATGTTATTTTTAAAATTAAAATATCCTTTATTAGAAAATTGCCAAGAAAACTTATCTTCCTCGTTCAAAACAAAGTTTAAATCTAAATCTTGCTTTTTTCTTATAGTATTTAAATAAGAAAAATTCTCTCCGATGCTCGGGTGGGCGATATCAAAAAATTTAATTTCATCTGTTAGAGTTTGGAATTTTACTTCATCTATGATTTGTAAATCTTCAAATCTTTTTTTTTGGTCGTTAATTATTTTTGACTTATAGTCTAGTACTTTTTGCTCGAGCTTTAACTTTCGAGCTTCATTACTCAATAAAACTAAGTAAATATTTTTATATTTTTTTAAGTTTTTATTTTCTAAATTTAATTCGTTTTCAAAAACTAGTAAATTTTCATTAGAATTATCCTCAGTAACAAAATTTATTGGATTTAATTTGTATTCTCTTTTATCTGTGAGAGGAGAAGCGTTTTCGTTTAATTGAACATTTTTATATTTATTATTTGTGAACTTGCTTATATTCCAAGATTGAGCAACATAATGCTTTCCTTTAGTTTGAAGTCCAGCAACCCATCTCCAACTCAATGTGTTAGAAGCAGCATCACCATCAAATAAATGTTTCATAAAGAATTCTGCACCTTTTTGCCAAGGTAGATTTAAAGTAAATATCCAAATACTAGCAAACCACATTCTTGTATGATTATGTAAATAATTATTTTCTATAAGCTCTTTTACCCAATCATTAAAACATTCAATTTGAGTTTCACCATTAATAGCTTTTTTATAATTATCATCCTCCTTGAGCATTTTTAAATCTTCAATAAAATCTGACCAAACTTGAGGTCTAAGTTCTAGCCAACCTTTCCAATAGACTCTCCAGAAAATTTCTTGAATATATTTCTCGACTTTTTGATAAGGAAACTTTGATAAAACTGTTTTGGCAACTTCATATTCAGTGATTAGTCTATGGGAGATATAAGGTGATAAGCAAGATACATTTGATTTATTTTCTGGTCCTAAATCAAAATTTCTTTTTAAACTATAATTTGCTAATTCATTATTAATAAAATCATTGAGCTGTTTTAAGGCTCCTTCTCTTGAGCTTTCGAATTTCATTAATCCTCGTCATCCCTCCACTCATCAATAAAAAGCTTCCAACACGCAAAAGATACACAAACTATTCCAACACAGAAACCTAAAAGTACTCCATTGTGTTTCCCTAAGTATATTGATCCATAATGAGTACTTAGTATCGGCGGCACAACTAATATTGCGCCAATAATTAAGTATCGAATAGCAAAAGGTGGTCTTTTCAAATTGAATTTCCTTGATCAAGAGGCATTGAAACTGCTGTAGTAAACCAACAATTTGTACAATTTTTCTCATTACCTTTACTCACATGCCATTCATAGAAAAATTGTTGCTTCTCATCGGTTAAAACTTTTACTCCATAAACAAATTTATTTTCAGTGTTCATAATTAAATCTATCTTATGTGAAAAATGGTTTAACAATATTCTATAATGAACATCGTAGAGCATAATTCTAAATCTAGGATATGGGCCAGTCATTTTTTTATTATCAGGATGAGCGAATATCCATGTTTGTTTTATGCCGTTATCTTTATCATCATTATTTTTTAAAGCATCTAATTGTATTTTAATAACATCATAAGCAGATAAATTTTCAGCTGGTTTTATCATTTCTGCATTTGCTGAATTAATAAAACTCAGAAAAAAAATTGATAAAATTATTTTTTTTAATTCCATATCTCTCTCAAAGTATCTTCCCTTTTACACGCCTTTTTATACATTAGATAACGAATAAAATTTTTTTCGTAATAATCTTGGTGATAATCTTCTGCTCGGTAAAATTCTTCAAATTTCCATACTAAAGTGACAATTTTTTTACCAAATTTCTTTTCTAAGTCATTGAAAGATCTATTAATTAATTCTTTTTCTGGTTGATTTTGATAAAAAATTACTGATCTATAGCTCTTACCTTTGTCGCAAAATTGACCTTCTGAATCGAAGGGATCTATATTTCTCCAAAAAATATTAAGTAACTTTTCATAGTTTAGTTTATTTGGATCATAAGTTATTTCTAAAGCTTCTACGTGGCCTGTATCTTTATAAATGACATCGTGATAGGTAGGATTTTTTAAATGCCCGCCTGAATAACCTGAAACTGTCGATAAAACACCCTCAACTCCATCAAAAGACTCCTCCATACACCAAAAGCATCCCCCAGCAAAATACACTTTTTTAAAATTTTTTGATTGAGCAGACGTACTTATTAAAAAAATTAAAATCATAAATAAATATTTTTTCATGATTTAATGATATATTAATTTTAATGAAAAACGATGATCATATTGTCATAGATAATAACAAAGATACTGCAGATAATATTTGCGAAGAATGCAAAAAAGATGATGAAAGTGTGCTGCAAAATTTAATTATGCATAGCTATAAAATTTGCAACAGCTGTAATCTTTCAAAGAGAATTTTTCCTATCTAAAATCCTTTAAATAATATGATAATTAAGAATAGAAAGAATGCCTGTACTAACCAAGAGACAACTACAACGCCAAATGCTTTCCATAAACTGTCATAATCTAGTGCAGATTTAACTGCAACAACCATACAGGCTAACATCCAGAAAGCGGATCCAACAAATGTTACTGTCATTAACTCTGGAGTTACACCAAAAACTCTAATCAAACCTGGTGCACTTGAAAATCCAATCGTCCTTAAAAGTTCTCCGTGATCACTTTTTGTTTTATTATCGCCAAATAATTTTACTCCTACAAAATAAATAATGTAGGCCCATACGTACCAGCTTAGTAATGACAAAGCTGGTGCAATTAAGAAATTAGAAGCACCTAAATGTAAAGATCCAACGCCAGCAGCCAAACTAGATAAAACAACTACTATACCAGCTTGAACAGTTGCGTTTTTATCTTTTTCAACTTCCTCAAATACATCAATATCAATTTTTATAGCTCTAAATATTCTATTTAAAAATAAATTAATCATTTTTTTTGGTAAAAGGTTTTAATAGTTTAAGAATTTTATTATGTAAAATTTTGTTAGATGTAGCCAAAATATTCCCGCCTTGTTCCGCCGGTTCATTTTTCCAATTAGTAACAGTTGCTCCAGAATTTTTCATTATTGGTATTAAAGGAAGTATATCATAAGGTTTCAAATTTGCTTCAATTACAGCATCCACTTTACCCTCTGCAAGTAAACAGTAATTAAGTGCATCAAATCCAGCCAGTCTAAAGGACCATCCAAATTTTTTAATAACTTTTCTTTGTCTTTCGTAACTAAGAGTGCCATGAAAATTTCCAATAATTTTAATTTTTTTCAAATTACTGTTATTTGAGGATTTTAGGATTAATTTTTTATTTTTTTTAAAAACATAAGAATTATTTTTATCATTAATATAATATTTGTTTAACTCTGGAAAATTAGCTAATCCTAAAAGTGATCTTCCTTTATATGATAAACTAATTAAATTTGACCATGTTGGTGCTCCAATAACAAACGCCCTAGTTCCATCAATTGGATCTATAGACCATTTAAAATTATTTAAAGAAAATTTTTCTTTAAATTCTTCTCCAATTATTGAGTCCTTCGGGAATTTTTTTATTATTAAAGATCGAATGTATTTTTCAAATGCCTTGTCAAAATTTGTTACAGGATCAAAATTTTTTTTTGATTTTGATTTATTGTTAACAATTATGCCTGATCTGGATTTTTTTTTATAAAATGAGTTTAATTTTGAAGGTAAATTTTTTAAAAAGTTGAATGATTTTTTATAATTCATTATGTGTATATAACTCAATTTAAAATAAAATATATATGAAAATACCTAAAAATATTGAACCCCTAATTTTTGGAGCAGCGGCATCTGTGATTATAGGAATATTATCATTTTTGAGCTTTGAAACATCCACAGGATTTTGGTTAATGTTCTCTTTTGGATCTTCTACTTTAATTGTGATGGTGTTTCATGATAGTGAATTTGCTCAACCTGCAAATATTTTTTTTGGTCACTTATTAGGAATCGTTATAGGAATTCTTTTTAATGAATTTTTAGGAATGTCTTACTTAACACTTGGATTATCTGTAGGGACTACTGTAACAATAATGATGTATTTTAAAATTATACATCCTCCTGCAGCTGCGAACCCGTTAATAGCATTATTCGCAGACGTATCATTGGGTTATATTGTTTTTCCAGTAATAGTTGGTTCAATAGTCATCATTGTTTTATCTATAATAATAAATCGGTATCTACTAAAAAGAAATTACCCGATTAGATGGTTTTAGTTTAGTAAAAAAATTGAACTATTTAGAATTAATGCATAGCTTGACCAAGCTAAATAAGGGATCATTATATAAAAACTCATTTTATCTCTTGAAAAATATTCTTTCATTAAAATTATAATAAATATTATGATAATTACTAAATTTACTAGAGCTATACCAATTAAGTGAAAACCAAAAAATACTACACTCCAAGTACTGTTAAAAAATAAATGTATGAAGTATATTTTTAATAATTTCGTTTCAAAAAATTTTATCCAAACTTTCCAAATTGCAAATGACATTAAAAAATATAATGTTGTCCATACAGGAGCAAAAACCCAGCTTGGAGGATTAAAACTTGGTAAAATAATTTGTGAGTACCAGGGTTCTTTAAAAGTTGTTGTCGCATAGCTCCCGATCATCGGTGCAATAAAGGTTATTATTAGTATAATTATTAAAGATAAGTATTTATTTTTCACAACTTTATAAGATATAACTAATTAATGTCTGAAAATCATAAAAAAATTTGGATCACTGGAGCAAGTAGTGGAATTGGCAAGGCAGTTGCAGAAAAATTCGCAAAAGAAGGTTGGAAAGTTGCAGTTTCAGCTAGAAGAAAAGAATTGTTAGATGAGTTAGCCAAAAATGAAAATATTTTCTCTTTTCCTTTAGACGTTACTGATAGATCTCAAATAAATAATACGTTTAAAAATATTTTAAATGAATTCGGCGAATTAGACATATGTTTGTTTTCAAGCGGAACTTATGAGCCCAAAGACGAGCAAAATATAGACCCAGATAAAATAAAAAATGTGATTAATGTTAATTTTTTAGGCGTTATTGATTGTGTAAAAGTTGTTGAAGATTATTATAAAAATAAGAAATCTGGACACGTTTCGATAGTTTCCTCGATTGCAGGTTACAGAGGTCTGCCAAATTCAAGTGGTTATGGTCCTTCAAAAGCTGCTCTAACTAATTTTAGCGAAAGTATTTACTTTGATTTTAAAAAATTTGGAGTGAGAGTCTCAGTTGTATCACCAGGTTTCATTAAAACTCCTTTGACTGATAAAAATGAATTTCCTATGCCATTTTTAAAAACTCCTGAATACGCCGCAGACAAAATTTATAATGGCTTGGTGAAAGGAAATGCTTTTGAAATTCATTTTCCAAAAGGATTAACTTTAACTTTAAAATTTTTAAGAATATTGCCTTATAGACTTTATTTATTTTTAGTAGACAAATTAGTTAAACGTTAAACTTGAGACAAAAAGTCTTTAATTATTGACTGAAAATTTTATATTATTATTTATGAGAAAAAAAATTTATAAAAACATAATAGTAGGAGGATTTTACTTTTTTTTAATAAAAGGGTTAATATGGCTTGCTTTAATAGTTGCAGCTGCCTTAGGAATTGGTAATTTTTTTTAATATGTATATAGCAATGAATAGATTTAAAATAGTCCTTGGAAAAGAAAAAGCTTTTGAAGACGTGTGGAAAAACAGAGAAACACATTTAGAAAATGTGCCGGGATTTAAAAAGTTTAATTTAGTTAAAGGAGAAAAAAAGGAAGATCATACACTTTATGCATCACACAGTATTTGGAATTCAAAAGAAGATTTTGTAAATTGGACTAAATCTGAAGCTTTTAGACTTACTCATAAAAATGCTGGTCAACACCAAAATTTATATTTAGGTCATCCTAATTTTGAAGGGTTTGAAAAGGTAATTTAAATGGAAAATGAAGAATTTAAAAAAGAATTTAAAGTTTTAAATTTATCAATTGAAAAGTTATCACTTTATTATGGAATTTTTTTAATTATTTGGGGGGTAATAGTAAGTTTTGTTAGTGGAAGTGCATCTACAACTTCTTATATTCCGTCTTTTTTAGGTTTTCCTTTATTTGTTTTTTCATATTTAGCGATAAAGTTTCCATTAAAGAAAAAATTATTTATGCATATTGTAGTAATTTTTGGTCTAATTATTTTTCTTGGTGGATTGGACTTTATTAGAACTTTAATTAGTGGATATGCATTTGAAAATTTTTGGGCAGATACGTCTAAAATAATGATGTTGCTGACTGGTCTCTACTTTTTGATTCAATGTGTAAGATCGTTTATCTTTGCAAGAAAAAATAGAGATTGAGGCAATCAATTATTATAAGTTTGATTCAACAAAATCCCAATTAATTAGTTTATCAAAAAAGTTTTCTAAGTAAGCTGGTCTTTTATTTCTATAATCTAAGTAATAAGAATGTTCCCAGACATCACACCCTAATATAGGTTTCATATTATGAATGATTGGATTTTCGGCGTTTGGTGATTTAGTAACTACAAGCTTATCCTCTTTTAAAGACAACCAACACCATCCAGATCCAAACTGAGTAACTCCAGCATTGATAAATTCCTCCCTAAATTTTTCAAATCCTCCAAAATCTTCTTTAATTTTACTTTCAAGCTTGGGAGGAATATTTCCTCCGCCATTAGGTTTCATGCACTTCCAAAAAAGATTATGATTCCAATGTTGGCTCGCATTATTGAAAATTCCTGCCTTTTTTTCATTTGATGATTTTTTAATAATATCTTCCAAAGACAATTTTTCATATTCAGAGTCTTTTATAAAGTTATTTAGATTTGTAATATATGTTTGATGATGTTTGCCATGATGTAAATCCAAAGTTTGCTCTGACATTATTGGAGAAAGAGCTGAATTATTGTAATCTAGTTTAGGAAGCTCAAACATATCAATCTTTTACAAACATTACAGTTAATTCTGCTACTTTAATTCCAAATTTAGTCATTGTCGCTCTATTTATTGCCACACGATCATCCTGCATGAAAATCCAATCATCAAAAGTAATTTTAATATTTTTGCTTTTGACCGGCACCAGCAATACATATTCAAATTTAAAAGCTGGACCATATGAATATCCTTTAGCTGTTCCAACTACATCAGAGGCTGTTCCCTCGTAATTATGTTCATCAATTTTTTTAATAGTCCATTGACGAGTTTGTCTTTCCCCGTCATTCCAATCAAAAACTTCGTCTAAAATTAATTGTGAACCATCCCATTTTCCGTTTAAATCAGCTTTAAATTGTCTCGTAACTTTTCCAGATCTATTTTGTAATACTCCCCAAGCTTTGACATTACCCGATAAATAATTTTCGATGATTAGTCTTGGTTTTTGATCTTTAAAATCTGTCGGTTTCATTTTATTTGCACATCCTGTTGTTAAAATTAGTAAAAAAAGTACTATAAATTTGTTCATGACGAATATCTATTAGACATAGAGAATTGAATCAAGTTAATGTTTTTAGACTTAAAACCGCCTTCACAATAAGATAAATAAAATTCCCACATACGCTTGAAGTACTCATCAAAACCTAGTGGGCTAATTTTTTCCCAAGCACCTAAAAAATTTTTTCTCCAAGTTGCTAAAGTTCTGGCATAATCGTCGGAGTAGGTATTAATTTTTTCAAGTTTTAGTTCATTTTTTTTAATTAGATTTTCCATAAATTGAATTGAGGGTAAAAACCCGCCTGGAAATATGTATTTTTGAATAAAATCCTCATTCGCTCTATATCTTTCAAATAAGTCATCTTTTATCACGATGCCTTGAATTGCAGCAGTTCCCCCGTAATTAAGAATATTTTTAATTGTACCAAAATATTGATCCATGTATTTTTCACCAACAGCTTCTATCATTTCTATCGAAGCTACGTGATCATATTTTTCTTTTAGATCTCTGTAATCTAAGAATTTAACATTAACTTTATTGTTTAGTCCTGAGTTGAAAATCCTCTTTTTAGTAAACTCATATTGATTTTTAGAAATTGTGATACAGTCCACACTCACATCATAATTTTTAGCTAAAAATTCAGCAAATCCGCCCCAACCACACCCTATCTCTAAAACCTTGTTTCCATCTTTAATATTCATTAAATTTATAAGCTCTTGAAATTTATTTCTTTGAGCGATTTCTAAATCATCTTTCTCGTTTTTATAGACTGCACTTGAATAAGTAAGAGATTTATCAAGCCACGACGAAAAAAATTCATTCCCTAAATCATAGTGTTTTGAAATATATTTTTTACTTTTAGATTTTGTATTTGATGCAAATATTTTTTTTAAAAAATTTTTAATTTTTTGTAATTTTAAACTTCCTGAAAAAGAGTAGATTGTCTTGATATTTCTCGCTGTAAGTTCAATTAAATTTGTTAAATTTGAGGAATAAAAATCTTTTTTCATGTGAGCTTCTCCTAAAGCTGAGCTTCCACCCATAATAACATTTAGGTAAAAATTAGGTTTATTAATTTTGATATCTGAAGATAATTTGCTCTCTAAATCACCAAAATGAAAAACTTTTCCATCATAATTTATAAGCTTGAGATTTCCATGTGAGATTTTTTTTAAATTATTTAGGACGAATCTTTCTGAAATTTTTATTAAACTCATTAATATTCCTCGTAACTTAAATTATTTTTTAATTTAGTATTTCTTCTCCTGTATATTGCTCCTTTTTTCCATAAAAGTAATGCTTCAAAATGTATCGAACCAATAATTTTAATTGTCATTAAAGGATACTTAAAAAAGTTAAACATGAGTTGTTTTGAGCTGAATTCTTTTCTCTGTCCTGTTTGGGTGGCTGTTAAAACTGTTCCTATTGGGTCTGTTTGTTTTATAAATACTGAGAGTTTATCATTTGGGTTAAATAATTTAAAATTATAATAAGTTTCCATATCCATAAAGGGTGAAACATAAAACTTTTTTTTGCATTTTTGAGCTATTTCTTCATTATCTTTAATTTTAAAAATATATGTGTGCTGCTCATTAAAAGTATTTTTTACTTCATAAAAAATTGCCTTCAATTTATTATTCTCGTAGCAATAAAAAATACTTAAAGGGTTGAACACATAGCCAAAAATTCTTGGATAACAAAGTATTTTTACTTTATTAATTTCACCTTTTATTTTGAACTTACTAATATTTTTAAGAACCCACTCTTTTAAATTACTTCCGTCACGTTCTCCATGATCTTTATCGTAAAAGCTAAAAATGTTAAACTTATTATGAGAGAAAATATTTATTGAACTGTCTAATTGATTGATTTCATCTAAATCAATTAATAATGAAAAAGTTTTATATTTTAAAAAATGTCTTACAGGTTTAAATCTTGTATGAGTTACTTCACCGTTGTAAATGCATGAATTCATCAAATTTTAAAGTTATTTATCAAATCTATAGACGATTTTAATCCATCTTCATGAAATCCGTAACCAAAATAACTTCCACAAAACCAAGTTCTTTTTTTTCCTTGTATTAATCTTAGATCTTTTTGAAGTGCGGTATTCTTTGAATTCAAATATGGGTGAGTAAAATTAACTTTTTTTATAACAGAATTTTCGTTAATTTTACAAATAGGGTTTAAAGTTAAAAAATAGTCTTTAGATGTATCTAAGTTTTGTAGTTTGTTTAACCAATAAGTAATGCATGTTTTTTCTCCGTCTGAAACAGAATTCCAACTAGACCAGGCCCTTTTTTTGTGAGGCATTAATATCTTATCAGTATGTAAATAAGCCTCATTCTTCACGTAATTAAATTTTTCCAATATATTTTTTTCTTGTTCCGTTGGTTTTTCTATCATTCTTAAACTTTGGTCTGCATGGGAAGCTAGAACTACTTGATCATAGTCAACATATTCATTGCCAATATTTACCCTGATATTGTCATCACTTCTAATTAACTTATCTACTTTATAATTTTTAAAAATTTCCCCACTAATTTTATCTGTTACTTTTTTTACATAGGCTCTACTTCTATTTGAAACTGTGTACCATTGCGGTCTATTTTTAAATTTAAATAAACCATGATTAGTAAAAAAATTTAAAAAAAATTTTAATGGCATTTCTTTTGCTTTATTAAATGGCATTGACCAAATAGCGGCAACCATGGGAATTAAGTGATACTCGATGAAGTATTTTGATAATTTTTTTTTATTAAGAAAATTTCCTAAAGTTTCTTCTTTAATTTCACTTTCAAGTAATTTTGGGGCACTTTTATAAAATGAGATTATCTCTCTAATCATATATAAAAATTTAAAATTAAAAAAATTTAATTTATTGGCAAAAATACCTCCTAAACCACTTCCACTATATTCAACATTACTATTCTTAATTGATACAGAAAATGACATGTCGCTTTTTTCATAAGGAACTTTTAATTCATTAAAAAAATTTACTAAATTTGGATAAGTAACCTCATTAAAAACAATAAAGCCCAGATCTACTGGAATAATCTTATCATCTTCTTTAATCTCATAGGTGAAAGAATGACCTCCAAAATGATCATCTTTTTCGTATAGATCAACTTTATATTTTTTTGAAAGAAAATATGCGGAAGATAATCCTGATATACCTGAGCCAATAACAGCAATTTTCATTAAAAAAGATTAAGCGGCTTCATCTTTATATTCATCCATTGAAGGACATGAACATACTAAATTTCTATCTCCGAAAACGTTATCTACTCTAGCAACTGGTGCCCAATATTTATTATTTTTTACATACTCAGTTGGAAAAGCTGCTTCCTCCCTTGAGTAAGCATGTTTCCACTCACTGGAAGCTAATTCGACATAAGTATGAGGTGCATTTTTCAGTGGGTTATCTATTTTGTCAAACTTTGATGACTCCACTAAATTAATTTCTTTTTTAATTTTTATAAGTGCATTACAAAATTTATCAATCTCCTCCAAATTTTCACTTTCAGTTGGCTCAATCATAATTGTGCCAGCAACAGGCCATGACATTGTTGGAGCATGGTAGCCAAAGTCAATCAGTCTTTTTGCTAAATCCTCCTCAGAGATACCTGAACTTGCTTTTATTGGTCGTATATCAATTATGCATTCATGTGCAACATTTCCATTTTTACCAGTGTAAAGAACTTTGTAATCTTTGGATAATTTTTTTGAAATATAATTTGCATTTAAAATTGAAACTTGTGAGGCTTTTTTTAATCCTTCAGCACCCATCATCTTTATATACATCCAGGATATTGGAAGTATGCTTGAACTACCCCAAGGTGCAGCTGATACAGCTCCCATTCCATTCTTAGGTCCTGCCTCTTTAATAATTTCATGTGTTGGTAAAAAATCAGCTAGATGCTTAGCGCATGCGATTGGGCCCATTCCTGGTCCGCCTCCACCGTGCGGTATACAAAATGTTTTATGTAAATTAATATGACAAACATCTGGTCCAAATTTCCCTGGTTTTGCAACACCTACAAGTGCATTTAGATTTGCTCCATCCATATAAACCTGTCCGCCGTGCTTGTGAATTACTTCACAAATATCCATGATTTTTTCTTCAAATACACCATGAGTAGAAGGGTAAGTAACCATTAAAGCAGCTAAATCTTTTGAGTGTTTTTCGGCTTTATTTTTAAGGTCGTCTATGTCTACGTTTCCATCGTCGTCACAATTGACTACAACCACTTTCATCCCACACATTTGGGCACTTGCTGGATTAGTTCCATGAGCTGAGTCTGGAATTAGACAAACGTTACGATTTTCTTGTTTATTATTTTTATGGAATTTTCTTATAGTCATTAGACCTGCATACTCTCCTTGAGCCCCAGAGTTAGGCTGTAAAGAAACTGCGTCATATCCAGTAATTTCTTTCAGATCGTTTATTAAATCATTAAAAAGAATCTTGTAACCCTCCATTTGATTTGTAGGAACAAAAGGATGTGGAAGTGAAAACTCTTTCCAGGTAATAGGAATTAATTCTGCTGTTGCATTTAGTTTCATTGTACAAGATCCTAAAGCAATCATTGATCTATTAAGTGCAATATCACAATCTTCTAATTTCTTTAGATATCTTAACATCTCAGTTTCAGAATGGTATTTGTTAAAAACTGGATGAGTTAAGTATTTTGAAGTTCTTAAAAGATTTTTTGGAAGATTATCTAGTTCAACCTTAACATCTTGTTTAATTACTTTAGTTATTCCAAATATTTTTAACAATAAGTTAACATCATCAAGTTTTTTTGCTTCATCAAACGCAACAGATAAATGATCTTTATCAACTTTCCTAAGGTTTATATTCTCTTTTAGTGCAGCCTCAAAAATAGGATTTGTTTTTTCATTGGTCTTAATCGTTACGGTATCGAAGAAATGATCTGATAAAATCTTGTAACTACCTGTTTTAATGTTATCAGCAAAGATTTTTGCTAATTTAGAAGTTCTATTCGCAATTTTAAGTATTCCTTCAGGTCCATGATAAATTGCAAAAGCAGCAGAAATGATAGCCAATAAAGCTTGAGCAGTACAAATATTGCTTGTTGCTTTATCTCTTCGAATGTGTTGCTCCCTAGTTTGTAAAGAAAGCCTGTAAGCTTTTTTTCCGTGTCTATCTTTAGAAACGCCTATTATTCTTCCTGGCATTGATCTTTTAAATTCCTCTTTTGTAGCAAAAAATGCTGCATGAGGCCCACCGTAACCCATTGGGATACCAAATCTTTGAGCGCTTCCAACAGCGATGTCTGCTCCAAGTTCAGCTGGAGTTTTTAGTCTAGCTAAAGCCAATAAATCACAAACCAAAATAGCTTTTCCATTTTTTTTATGTATTTGACTAATACTTTCACTAGGATCATTAATCTCACCTAAAGTTCCCGGATAAGATAAAACTCCACAAATAATATCTTCATTAATTTTTGCAAGTTCTTTTGCTTCATCGCCAATTATCAATTCTAAACCAAAAGGACTCGTTCTTGTCTTTATAAGATCAATAGTCTGAGGATTACAATTGCTAGAGATAAATATTTTTTTTGAATTAGTTTTGTCTAATCTCTGACTTAAACCAACTGCTTCTGCTGTTGCTGTTGCTTCATCTAATAAAGATGCATTAGCTATATCCATGCCTGTTAAGTCGATTATTGATTGTTGAAAATTTAATAGCATTTCAAGACGACCTTGCGCTACTTCAGGCTGATAAGGTGTGTAAGATGTGTACCATCCTGGATTTTCTAAAATATTTCTAAGAATTACATTAGGTGTAATAGAATTATAGTATCCCATTCCAATAAAATTTTTAAAGATTTTATTTTTTTTAGATATAGATTTTAGTTTTTTTAAAGCATCGTTTTCTGACATTGGTTGGTCAATTTTAAGATCATCTTTTAATAATATTTTTTCTGGCACAGTATTGCTCATTAAATCCTCTAATGATTTATATCCAACGTATTGCAACATTTTGGACTGATCTTTTTCAGATGGACCAATATGTCTTTTAATAAATTCTTTTGAATTATCGTCAATCATTTAGCTTGGGTTCTCCTTACAAAATTTATCATATTCATCTTTTGACATAAGCGAATCATACTCACCTTTATCCTTTACCTTTAATTTAAAAAACCAGCTAGCTCCTTCAGGATCTGTATTAACACTACCGGGGTCATCTGCAATGGCTTTATTTCCCTCGGTAATTTCCCCAGAAATAGGAGAGTATACATCACTGGCGGCTTTAGTAGATTCTACAACGGCCGCTTGACCTTCTTTTTCTACAGCTTTTCCAGCATCAGGCACTTCTACAAACACAATGTCCCCAAGCATTTCTGTTGCATGCTTAGTTATTCCTACTGTAGCAACGTCTCCATCTAATGATACCCATTCGTGTTTTTTAGAAAATTTTTTTTCACTCATATTTTTTATCCTTATTTAACATATCTTTTTTTATAAAATGGAAGTTCAGAAATTTTACCCCCATATTTTTTTCCTCTTACTTCAAGTTGAATAGATGTACCTATTTCAGAAAATTTAGATTTAACATATCCCATTGCAACTGGAGCGTTCACACTTGGGCCAAAAGTACCACTTGTAACGAATCCGATTTCATTATTATTTGATGAAAAAATTTTGGTATTTTCTCTTGCTATCACTTTTCCATCTGGCTTTATACCAACTCTAATTTTTTCACTTCCATTAGCTAATAAATTTTTTATTTTTTCCCATCCATTAAATCCACCAACCTCTTTTCTTTTTTTTGCAATAGCCCATTTTAAATTAGCCTCTACCGGATTTATTTTTTCATTTAAATCATGACCATATAAGCACAGACCTGCCTCTAATCTTAATGTATCTCTTGCTCCTAAACCTATCGGTTTAACCTCATTTGAAATTAAGTAATCAATTAATTTTTCAACTTTTTTATTAGAAATAGAAATTTCAAAACCATCTTCACCTGTATAGCCGGATCTCGTTACATAAAGTTTTTCACCTTCATAATTAAAATTATTTCCTGTCATAAATTTTAAGTTAGCAACACCTGGTATTAATTTTTCTAAAATCTCAACAGATTTTGGACCTTGTAAAGCTATTAAAGATAAATCATTATTTAAAAAAAATTTATGATTTTTTGTTAGAAATTGAGAAATTTGTTTTATATCGTTTTCTTTACAGGCTGCGTTTAAAATTATACAAAAACCTTTTTCTGTTCTTGTAATAATTAAATCATCAATTATTCCACCTTCATTGTTTAGTAAAAAAGAATATTTTGAATGATTGATTTTTAAATTTTTAAGGTCCGCTGGTATAATTTTTTCTAAAGACTCAATTAATGTTATATCACCCTCTAAAAAAAATTGTCCCATGTGTGAGACATCAAAAAACCCAGCACGCGTTCTTGTAGAAATATGTTCTTTTACAATGCCATCTTTATATTGAATAGGCATTTCATAACCTGCAAACGGAACAAATTTTGCTCCCAAGTTTTTGTGAAAATTATATAAAGCTGTTTTTTGCATTTCCATAATAACTCTTTTCAACCCCATCTGTCTGTGTACCTGAGAGATTTAATCCTTCGGTGAGGCTATCGCCTTCTTTCCAGAGTTACTATGCCAACGGTCCTTTTGCCTGAGAGTTTCCGGGGTGGTTGCTCCTTCGGCGCCAAAATATGGTCTCTCCCGTTAAGATGAGACATTCTCTCAAATAACCGAAAATGTCAATCTTTAAGTTTCACACTCTCATAAGTAGAAAAATTAATTTATGTCTTGAAAATCGTAGTTGGACCCACTCTTTTGAGCACTTTAAAATCATTCTCATTTAAAAGCCTCATTATTTTATCGGAATCTTTTGCTTTTGAACCATCAACACTATGTGTCTCTATTGATATTAATTGAGGTTTTACTTTCTTAGGAATTAATTGATTGAGTATTTTATAATCCATTCCTTCAACATCAATATTTATGTAATCTATATTATTTACACCTGAGAGATTAAGAATTTCATCAACGGTCATAGACCATACACTTTTAATTGAGGTTGTTTTAAAAAAATCTTTTTTAAAATCTTTAAAATATCTTTTATCAAGCGTGTTAACAGGGCTAAAAGGATGATCAAAATAAATTTTACATTTTTTTTTCGTTTCATTGATTGTGGTGCATAAATTTAAATCCTTAGGTCGACTTATTTTAAACAGATCTATTGAAGTTTGATTAATATCGATATTAATACCTGCCCAACCTTTTTTGTGTAATAAGCATGTATTACTATACATATACGGATGAAAACAACCAATATCAAAGTAAGTGCCATAATCCTTGTTTTTAAAAAATTCAGAGATAATAATATCTTCACCCCATTGTGAATATTGGGTCCTATTTATAAAACATTTGTGCCTTACGTATAGATTATAATAAAGATAAATTTTTCTAGTAATTTTAGATTGAAAAAAAAAATTTTTTAAAGACACGATTAACTCTAAACTTTAATATTATTTTTATCAAAACTTTTTAAAATGATTGCCAAGATTATAACTGCTCCGCCAATAAAAACACTAAATGGTGGTATCTCGTTTAGGAAAATCCATACCCAAATAGGTGCAAATAAAGTTTCCGATAACATTAATAAGCCTATTGTTGCTGAAGGCGTTGTTCTAGAGCCGATTGTTATACAAATAAAACCTAAAGCTAGCTGAGGTATGCCTAATAGAAAACCCATAAATATATCATGATTAGCAAAATTAAGTGACTCCGATAAAATTAAGCCATATAAACAACTAAAAATTCCTGAGTAAAAAACTGCTGGAACCATATCTAGATTTTTATACTTTCTTATAATCATAACTAAAATTGCAAAATTTATTGGAATAGCTAAAGCAACTAGATTTCCAAATAGTGACCCTGAAGATATTGAGTCACCTATCATGATTAAAATACCACTCATTGCCAAGAAAATTGACGAAGATCCTATTAATGAGACCTTTTCTTTTAAATAAAAAAAACCAAATATTGCTAAAAACATAGTTTGGGTACTAATTATAAACACAACATTAGCAACAGTCGTATTACTCATTGCCACAACAAATGATATAAAGCTAAAAGATAATACGAACCCACCCAAAAGTGCAGGCATACCAGATTTTCTAATAACTTTTATTGTATTGTTTTTATAAATTATTATTAAAAATATAATGAGACCAAATAAGAAAAAAAATGACCTAAGAAAAAGTATTTGCCAAACAGTAGCTTGTTCAAAAGATCTAATTATCAGACCACCCCAACTTAAACAAAAACCTCCAAAACAAACTAAGATAAAACCAGGCAACTTATAGATAAATTTCACCTTAAAACTTCCTTAATATCTTTTTGAAATAATAATTTAAGGTAATAGATCTCAAGAACATGAATAAAAGTAGTGAAAACCAAATACCATGATTTCCTAAAATTCTTGATAAATAAATAGAAATTATTAAAAAAATTAGTACTGAAATAATCATTGCATTTCTCAACTCTTTAGTTTGTGAAGCTCCAATAAAAATTCCATCTAATTGATAACACAGAGATGCTATTGGAGGAATTATTATAATCCAGAAAAAATGTTTATACGATATAAACCTTAGAATCTCTATATCTGTTAAAATATTAATAATATTTTTAAAAAATAATATATATATTAACGCGATAATTAAGGCGGTAAATATACTAAGAAATATTGAATTCTTTACTACTGTAAAAAAAGTTTTTTTATTTTTTCTTCCTATAGTGTAGCCAATTATTCCCTCTGTTGTAAAAGCATATGCATCTAAAAAAAAAGCAGCCATTATTATAAATTGTAATAATATTGTGTTCACTGCTACGTAATCTTCTCCAAGTTTTGAACTTAGATAAGTTATCCATAAAAATGCAAAAGTTAAAAAAATGGTTCTTAAAAATATATCAAAATTTATTTTAAATAGTCTTATTATTTTAGATTTAATCAATAAATTTTCAAATTTTGGTAAAATTTGAAATTTTTTAATTATAAAAAAATATGTATAAATTAAAAAGATAGTAATTGTAATTAAGGTAGAAAATAAAGTACCTAAAGCTACTCCAACAACATTTAGGTCTAATGTTAAAACTAATAGAGAGCTAAAAAAAATGTTCAAAGTTGAAAGTAAAATGACACACATACTCGAGATTTTCGTTTTTTGAATTCCTAGATAGAAACCAACTAATATATAAATTATAAATTCAGCAGGAACAGAAAAAATTCTTATGTTCAAATAATTATTAATCAAGACTTCGGTTTCATTAGAAGATCTAAAAAAATTTTGCACTAAAATTTTAATTAATGGTAAAGATAGAATTAAGAAAAAAGAGATTATTAGTGCTAATATAAAATTTCTCAACAAAGTTTTAACTATTTCTCTATAGTCTCTTTTTCCAAAAGCTTGAGCAACTATACCTACCGTACCCATTCTTAGAAATCCAAAGCTCCATACAATCATTGTCACAACTGATGTTGCAATACTTGTCGCCACAAGATATTTTGACTGACTTAGATTCCCCATCAAACCAGTATCGACTATGCCTACCATTGGAATAGCTAAATTCGAAAAAAAGACCGGTATGGACAATATTAATATTTTTTTTTTTGAAAATTTGCTGGAAAAATTTGTAGTTAACATTTTATACTTTATTGTATCAAGATTACCTTATATACATTGTATTTAATAATGTTAGAACAAATAATTATTGGTTCTCAGATTTTAATTATTGATATAGTAATGGCGGCAGATAACGCCATCATTATAGGACTTATTGCAGCAAACTTTGCAAAAGATAATAGGAGGAAAATTATTGCATGGGGTGTTGGTGCAGCCTTCTTATTTAGAATATTTTTTGCAACAGGAGTTAATTATATTTTTGCTTTTGCTTGGATCAAAATTTTAGGTGGAGTTTTGCTACTTTGGGTAATTAATAACTTAAGGCAAGATTTTTTTGGAAAAAATAATGTTAGATCGCCTGAGTTAAAGTCAAAAGAAACTAAAACATTTGCAGCTGGTGTTTATCAAGTTTTGGTCGCAGATCTTATTTTAAGTTTTGATAATACATTAGCAGTGGTAGCAGCTTCTAAAGGAAATTTTAATATTATGGTTATTGGTTTGCTTTTATCTGTATTTTTAATTGCAACGCTAGCTAGTTATTTTGCAGACTATATCAGAAAACATCAATGGCTAGGATATTTGGGTTTATTCGTCATACTAATTATAGCTATTCAATTAATTATCGGTGGTTTAGTAAATTATGAAGTCTTATCGATAAATGAGAAGTATAAATTTTTATTTAGCATATGATAGATTTCTGTATATTGGGTTCAGGTATTGCTGGCTCAACTATTGCGAACTTACTATCAAAAAAATTTAAAGTTGAGATTTTTGACAAGGCTAGAGGTCCTGGTGGTAGATCATCCAATAAAAGATATAAAGACAATTTGAGTTTCGATCACGGGATGCAATATATATCGCCAAAATCAAATCAATTTCAAAAATATATAAAAACTCTTCAAAAAAACAAAGTTCTTAAAATTTGGGAGGGTAATCATTTAGATTTTACTTTTAAAAAAAAAGGAAATTCAAAAAAATTTATTGGAGTTAAAGCTAATAACTCGCTATCAAAACACAATTTAAAAAAAATCAAACAAAATTACAAATCAAAAATAAAAAAAATTTATTTTAATAAATATTTTTGGAAGATTTATTTAGAAAATGGTAAGAATTTTGAGTCAAAATCTTTAATATTGACATGCCCATTTCCCCAATTGAAGATTTTAGCAAAAAGATATTTATCTAAAAAATTTTTAAACAGTAAAATTAAGATGGATCCAAACATCACTTTAATGATTGTAATAAAAAATCAGAAATTACTTCCATTAAGTAGTATAAAATTTAATGATGATATTTTGTCTTGGGCATCTTATGAAAATAGTAAAAAAAGGTTTAACTCTCCGCACGCT
Organism: uncultured Pelagibacteraceae bacterium; assembly: GCA_902595375.1. GTDB lineage: Bacteria > Pseudomonadota > Alphaproteobacteria > Pelagibacterales > Pelagibacteraceae > Pelagilacustribacter. The sequence continues at coordinate 23,658 of CACJPW010000009.1, forward strand.
CTTTGGACAATTCAATCATCAAAGAAATGGGCTAAAAGAAATATAAATAAATTAAAAAAAAGTAAAAAAGTAGAAAATGATCTATTGTCCAGATTTATTAATTTAACCGGATATAGCAAAAAAAAAATTATCTTTGTTAAGTCGCATGGTTGGAAATATTCTTATAACTACAAAAAAACTCTTTATAAAAGTTATTGGGACAAAAAATACAGATTAGGTGTATGTGCGGACTGGTTCATTGGACCAAAGGTTGAAAATGCATGGGAAAGCGCTAATGATTTATCTAAAAAAATAAAAGACTAAAAAATACCTATTAATTTTTTTGATTTTTTTCTTGCTTCTGGCATAATTTCTATATTAAGACCTTTCAAATCTTTTGCCTTTAATTTTTTTAAATTTTGTACACATTTAAGAAATCTTTCAGTTTCCTTTTTAGATACGATCCCATTGGTTAAAGTTTTGAATTTTTTTATATATTCTTTTCTACCAAATGGTTTTTTTCCTGCCGGGTGAGCGTCGGCTACATTTATTTCATCTGAAATAGTAGATCCATTTTTCATCTTTATAATAACTTTACCTCCAAAGCATTTTTTATTTGGATTTTTATTATGATATTTCTTAGTCCATTTTTTTTTTTCACGTGTAGTTATTTTTCTCCAAAGACTTATAGTACTTTTCCTCTTGGCTCTTTGAGGTGTGTAAGATTTAACATGGTGCCACTCACCATCTTCTAAAGCTACAGCGAATATATACATTATTGAATGATCTAAAGTTTCTCGGCTTGCGTTAGGATCCATTTTCTGTGGGTCATTTGCCCCTGTTCCGATAACATAATGTGTGTGATGACTTGTTTCTATAACGATTTGTTTAATTTCTGAAAGTCTATTAATTTTTTTATTTAAACTTCTCGCTAAGTCAATTAGAGCTTGTGATTGATACTCTGCTGAGTGCTCTTTGGTGTAAGTCTCTAGTATTGCTTTTTTAGGCTCATTTACTCTTGGTAGAGGAACTTTGTATTTTTTCCCTGGTCCAGATAATACGTAAGCTATAATACTATCTTCACCTTCGTAAATTGGGCTAGGTGCACCCTCACCCCTCATACATCTATCGACTGACTCGATAGCCAGTTTACTAGCATGAGCGGGAGCAAAAGCTTTCCAACTTGAAATTTCCCCTTTCCTAGACTGTCTAGTTGAAATAGTGGTATGCAAAGCTTGCTGAATAGATTGGTAAATAGTTTCAGTCTTTAATCTTAATAACGTGCCTAAACCTGCGGCGACACTAGGACCTAAATGTGCTATGTGATCAATTTTATGCTCGTGTAAACAAATACCTTTGACTAAATTCACTTGTACTTCATATCCAGTCAAAATTCCTCTGATAATATCTATTCCATTGCATTTTTTTTGTTGGGCAACAGCTAAAATTGCTGGGATATTGTCTCCAGGGTGACTGTAATCTGCAGCTAAAAAAGTATCGTGGTAATCAAGTTCTCTTACCGCCGTTCCATTGGCCCAAGCCGCCCACTCACAATCTACTTTTATTTTTGGACTTAAGCCAAATATATTAGCGCCATTTTTCCTTGGATGAGCTAAAGCCATTTGCCTTGCAGAAATAACAGGTTTTCTGTTATATGATGCTATAGCCACTGAGGCGTTATCTATAATTCTATTAATAACCATATCAATTGCATCTTTATTAATTTTTGCATTATCAGATGCTATTTCAGCAATTTTCCAGGCTAGTTGATTTTTTTTTTTTAAATTAGATTTAGAGGGATGAACTTTGACTAAAATATTTCTCATTAACTAAGCATGTTTCTCAAAACATATTGAAGTATTCCACCATTTTTATAGTATTCAACTTCGTTTGCTGTATCAATTCTACATAAAACTTGAATTTTTTTACTTGTTCCATCTTTATACTTTATCTCACAAGTCACTTCTTCTCTTGGCTTTACCCCATCCTTAATGTCAATCACTGTTAAAAGTTCAGCACCTGTTATATTTAATTTTTTTCTATCAAAACCATCTTTGAATTGTAAAGGCAAAACACCCATTCCAACTAAATTTGACCTATGTATCCTCTCAAAACTTTCCGCTAGGACAGCTTTTATTCCTATTAGCTTTGTTCCTTTTGCCGCCCAATCTCTTGAGGAGCCAGTTCCATATTCTTTGCCAGCGATTACAACCAAATCGTCATTTCTCTTTTTGTATTCCATTGCAGCTTCATAAACACTCATGGGTTTACCCTCTGGATATAATATTGTGAACCCACCTTCTGTACCTGGAGCCATTTCATTTCTAATTTTAATATTGCCAAAAGTTCCTCTCATCATAACTTCATGATTTCCTCTTCTAGCACCATATGAATTAAAATCTTTTTGCTGAATTTGATATTTTTCAAAATAATCTCCTGTAGGGCTTTCTTTTTTAATACTGCCAGCCGGAGATATGTGATCTGTTGTGACCGTATCTCCTAAAACTAATAAAATTCGAGCATCGTTAATTGGTTTAAATCCCTCAGGTTTATCAGGAATATTATCGAAGAATGGCGGCCTTTTCACATAAGTTGAATTATCTTCCCAATTATAAATATCACTATCTACAGTATTTATCTCTCTCCATTCTTTAGGCCCCTCTGAAACATTAGAATACCTTTTTTTAAACATTTCAGAATTTAAAGAAGTTAACATAATTTCTTCGATCTCTTTGTTGCTTGGCCAAATATCTTTTAGATAAATATCTTTTCCATTTTTATCTTTGCCTAAAGGTGATTTATATAAATCAAAATTCATGCTTCCAGCTATTGCATATGCAACAACTAACGGGGGTGAAGCTAAATAATTTGCCTTAACATCTGGACTTATTCTGCCTTCAAAATTTCTGTTACCAGATAAAACTGAAACTGCGTATATATCGTTTTGATTTATTGTATCAGAAATATCTTCATTTAAAGGCCCAGAGTTCCCTATGCAAGTGGTGCACCCATATCCAACTAGGTTAAATCCTAATTCATCTAAATATTTATTTAAACCAGCTTTCTCTAAATAATCAGTTACAACTTGTGAGCCTGGCGCTAAGGAAGTTTTGACCCAGGGTTTTACTTTTAATCCTTTCTCATAAGCTTTCTTTGCTAATAGCCCAGCACCTATTAGAACACTTGGATTAGATGTGTTAGTGCATGATGTTATTGCGGCAATTACGATATCACCATCTGTAATTTTAAAATCAACTCCTTTAACTTTAGCTGTAACTTGCTTATCTCGTTTTGTATTTTCCTTATAAACCTTTGCGAAATTAGTTGCAGAGTTTGTTAATAGAACTTTGTCTTGAGGTCTTTTAGGTCCTGATATGCTTGTGACTACTGTGCTTACATCTAATTTAACGATATCAGTGAATGTGATATCATTATTTGCCCACAAACCTTGCTCTTTACAATAATTCTCAACAAGGGAAATTGTTTGATCATCTCTACCTGATAATCTTAAATATTTTAAAGTTTCATTGTCTACAGGAAAAAAACCACAAGTCGCTCCATATTCTGGAGCCATATTAGCTATTGTTGCTCTATCTGCTAATGTAAGATTTTTTAATCCCTCCCCATAAAACTCTACAAATTTTCCGACTACACCTTTTTTTCTCAGAATTTCAACAATAGTGAGAACTAAATCAGTTGCAGTAGTACCTTCTTTTAGCTTTCCTTTGAGCTCTACACCAATCACTTCAGGTATTAGCATGGATATTGGTTGACCCAACATTGCGGCTTCAGCCTCAATACCACCTACTCCCCACCCCAAAACTGATAATCCGTTTACCATTGTAGTATGACTGTCAGTTCCTACTAATGTATCTGGATAAGCATATAAAACGCCATCACTTTTAGATGACCATACAACTTTGGATAAATATTCTAAGTTAACCTGATGACATATTCCTGTGCCAGGAGGAACTACCCTAAAATTATCGAAAGCTTTTTGTCCCCATTTTAAAAATGAGTATCTTTCTCCATTTCTTGAGAATTCTTTTTCAACATTTCTTGCAAATGATTTTCCAGATGCATATTCATCTACCATCACAGAATGATCTATTACTAAATCTACTGTAGAGAGAGGATTAATTTTTTCAGGGTCTTTATTCTTATTTTTTACAGCATCTCTCATGGCAGCTAAATCAGCGACTGCAGGTATCCCAGTATAATCTTGCATCAAGACTCTTGCTGGCCTATATGCAATTTCAGTATTTGATTTTTTATTCTTTAACCAGTCTTTAATTGCTAAAATTTGTTTTTCATCAACTGAAGCTCCATCTTCATGTCTCAATAGATTCTCAAGTAAGACTTTCAAAGATATTGGTAATTTAGAGATTCCCTCTAATCCGTTACTTTCTGCCTTTTTTAAACTAAAAATTTTAAATTCTTTACCAGATGATGAGATGCTATCTAATGACTTAAATGTATTTTTACTATTAAATTTCATTGGCTATACATAGAACAAAATCACACAAACGATAAGTAAAAAAGACATTGTGTAATTGAAATTCTTAATAAATTTATCACTTGTGGCGAATTTTCTCATGTATTTACCCATTAAACACCAGGCTGTTTGGCTTCCAACAGCCATAAAAAACCATACAAATGTTAAAACAATCGAGTCTCTTAAATAGTTGTTTTGCGTATTAATAAATAGAGAAATTGAAGTTAATCCAACAATAATGCTTTTGGGATTTACGAATTGAAACCAAAAAGTATTTAAAAAAGTTACTGGTTTTGGTTCAATTTTTTTATCTTTTGTTTGTCCTGCAAAAGATAATTTGTATGCCATATATAATAAGTAGATTGATCCTAATATTTTTATTGTAGTTTGAATAAATGCATACTTTTGAAAAATAGCTCCAGATGTAAGTTGCAAAAGAATAATTAAAAGCGTCCATCCGATAATTACTCCAAGCATAGTTGGAATGGCTTTTCTAAAACCAAAATTAAAAGCTGTATAAGATGTCATAATATTATTTGGACCAGGGGAAAACGCGGTTGCAATACCGAATAATATTAATGGAAAAAGTTGCATTTTAATTTAATGAGGCGCTCTAAACTTACTATGACAAGCCGAACAATTGCTCCACATTAATTCTTTCTGCGCTGCTCTTAGATCTTCAGCAGTCTCAATAGCTTTGGCAAGTTTTATCATATCATCTGATGCTTTTTTCATTAAAGCATTGAATTCATCTTTATTTTCCCAAATGCTCGGTAGTGCCCCTGTTTTAAAACCCTCTTTTGTATTTTCAGGAAAATAATCTAGTAATTTTATATAATTATCTGAAATTTTTTTCATTAAAGGTTTAGCCTCCTCGATTCTTTTAGATTTCAATAATATGGATATTGTTTTAGCGTTTTGATAGTTTTCGCTAAACATTGCTTTTCTACCTTTAATAATTTCTTCCACAGTCTGAGCATTAGCAGAAAAAGAAAAGCTTAAAGAAAAAATAATAATAAGTGTTTTTATTATTTTTATCTTTCGTATCATAAAATTTATATTGTCATGAATACTGAAGATTTCCCATCTTTAAGTTGATAAATAACATATGGCTCATCTTTATCACCTGGCATTCCTGGTGTGCCAATAGGCATTCCAGGTAAAGCTATACCATCAATATCTGGTTGCTCTTTTAATAATTTATTTACTGCCTCAAACGGGACATGTCCTTCAATAAAGTATTTGCCCATAATAGTAGTATGACAAGACTGCATTTCTACTGGAATATTATATTTTTGTTTTATTGTATGAAGGCTTCTCATATCTGTTTGTTTTACTTTAAATTTTTCTTCTTCTAAAAATAAAACATACCCATAACAACATCCGCATGAGGGTGTCTTAAAAACTTCGACAATTTGTTTATTATTAATATTTGCTAAAGCGTCTTTTTTATCTGTGACAAAATTAAAGATATAAAAAACAGAGAATAATACTACTGTAAAAATACCGAATTTAGATAGGGTGTTTTTAAATGACATGTCTAATTATAATTAATTATGAAGATTTTTAACAGTCAGAATGAATATGGCCTATTGGCCAAATTGTTCCACTGGGTCACATTTATTGTCCTAATAGCCCAAGTTCCTTTTGGATTTTATTTGGTAGGGCTTGAATTTTCTGATGAAAGAATTGAACTTGAAAATATACATATCCTTGTTGGAATAACTGTTTTTTATCTTACTTTGTTTAGACTAATTTGGAAATTTTTTAACCCAAGTCTATCTGAAACTAAAAGTTTTTTTAAAGGACAAGTCTTCATTGGAAAGGCTAACCATTTTTTGCTTTATATAACTATTTTTTCCATAACAATTTCTGGCGTTCTTAAGAAACTTTATATGGGAGAAACTCTTAATTTTATATTTTTTAAATACGGATTTGAGAAAGATAATTTTGTTTTAGCTGATGCTTATTACCAAGTTCATATTTACGCTAATTACTTATTATTAGCACTTGTAAGTCTGCATATACTTGCAGTGATTGTTCATCATTTTATTTTTAAGGATAAAATCTTAAACAAAATTACTTAGTGGCAAGCTTCGTTGAACTTTTTTAATCTCCAATAATTATATGGCCAAGGTGTAACGAAACCAACAGCTAACATTATCGGCACAACCCACCAAGTTAAAATAGCTCCTCCTGTAAGAAAATAATCAGTAGCATTCATGGCGATTTCCATGCTTACCATTGAGATTAAACTCATTCCAACAGCTGTTTTAAAAGCTAACTTAAAAGAAAAGTTTTGTCTTAATAAAATAATTGTTTCTAAAATTATACTTGTAATAATTCCGTTAATTATCGCTAGAACCATAATTGCTAATACAGGAAAGGGGATTTTAGTTAATTGAAAAAACAAAATAGTTCCAAAATCACCAATAGAGCAACCAAGTAAACACCAAAATGTATTTTTGGCACTTCTGGACCAAGTGTGTTTACAGCTCCAATTAAATGTTTCAGAACTCATTATAAAAAATTAATAAAGAACTTATGTATGAAATATCCTATCAGAAGTAATAATATACCAGATCCATAAATTATATAAAAATTCATACTTAATTGTTTTGCAAAAAAGAAAGGTAAAAAAAATAAATAACTTATCGGAACTGCAATTAAAATACTTTTAGCGTAAATGATAGTTTTATTAGTATCATTATGTTCAAATTGAGTAAATATAATAGCAATTAAAGACGCTATTGGTAGGGCAATTATAAAACCAGCTAGCTTAGGATATTGCCCAGCCAGCCAGCTTGAAAAGGCAATAATTAATCCGGCTAAAAATACTTTTGCTACAAAAAACATTTTATTTATTTACTAGCTTATTAATATTTTCTAAAGCTTTTATTAAATTATAGTAAACTTTCGCTCTCTTGAGTTGTTTTAAAACTCGCATGTTAAGACCTTTTGGAGTCTGAGAGTCTGCGACAAGTTTTTTAAATCCCTTAGATTGTTTATTTAATGCATCTTGGCTTAATGATAAAAACAATTCAGCAATATAATCATTTGCTATTTTTTGTCTTACTCCTTTTTTTATGAGCCAATTAGCACTGATATTTAATATTTCATAGTAAGCAGCCATGATAGAAGCTGTTGACCAAAATTTATAACTTAATTTTTCATTTTTAATTTCTAAAACTTTGCCTAAATGTTTAAAAATATTCTTTGCAAATTTGCTTGGAGGACAAATAATTATTGGTCCCTTTTTTATCTCTACAGGAGGTAAAGGAATGGCTCTTACTATATTCCTATTATTTATAATCTTTTTC
>CACJPW010000010.1 GCA_902595375.1 uncultured Pelagibacteraceae bacterium
TTTATCTTTAAAGTAAATACATATCTTATAAAAAATAAATATTGATAATAGACTTATTAAAATTTGCAAAAATAATATTAAATTTATAAAATTTATTAAATTATTAGATAATATTTTAACCGAATATATAAAATATAAGTACAAAGGAGGCATAAAGATTGTTGGTAAAACTTTATCTCCAGGATCTGCAAATTTTGGTTCAGCAAAAAATTCGTTAATGACAACATAATAGCCAAATATTCCAGTAGTTTCATAGTTATGAATAATTTTTGCCCATTCATGTATCAACTGGTTATCAGAGAAAAAGTAAAAAGAGATAATTCTAAGAACTAAACTTGCTATAAGGATATAATATATAGAGTATGATTTTAAAAATTTTTCCATAAATGGTGCGCCTGCTAGGATTTGAACCCAGAACCTCCTGGTCCGTAGCCAAGCGCTCTATCCAGTTGAGCTACAGGCGCAATTTTTTTTTCATATAATAAATTTCATTTTTTGTAATTTATCCATGTTATAATTAAATAACACAATTAAGGTAAAAGAATGAATTTAATTTCAAATTTTAAATCAGCAAAATCAACAATCGTCAGTTTTTTGATAGCATTATTTCCAATTAGCTTCATCGCAGGTAATATGATTATAAATATAAATCTTTTTTTATTAATATTAGCTACAATTTTTTTTTTTAGAAAAGAAATATTAAGATTTGAAATTCAATTATTAGATAAATTGATAATATCTTTTTTTATTTTAATTTTAATAACTGGTCCTATTAATGATTATCAGATCTACTCGAATAAACTTTTTCCTAGAGATCACTTTGTATTAAATTATAAACCTTTTTTATTTTTAAGGTTTTTACTACTCTACTTTATTTTAAGATTTCTAATAGTGGAGAACCTGATTAATTTTAAATATTTTTTTTTAATTTCTCTTTTTTGTATCTTATTTGTTTCATTTGATATTCTTTTTCAATTTTTTAATGGAAAAGATATTTTTGGATATAAAATTATTGATACTAAGTTAAGTGGACCTTTTGGTAGTGAACTAATAGCAGGTAGCTATTTGCAAAGATTTTCATTATTCGCTCTTTTTCTTTTTCCTATATTTTACAATTCAGAAAGTATGAATAAATTACAAAAGTATTTAACTCCAATTTTAGTAATAATAATTCTTATTGGTATAATATTATCAGGTAATAGAATGCCATTAATAATGTTTGTTTTTATATTATTGTTAATGTCTTTTTTCCAAAAACAATTGAGAAAATTTATTTTACCTTTTTTGATCAGCTTTATACTTATTTTTTTTATTGCATTTAACTTTAGTTACAAAGTTAAGTTAAACTTCTTACGATTTCATACGCAAATAACTAAAATGGCATCTTATGTAATTAATTATGACGAAAAAACTGAAAAGACTTCTCAATATTTTAGAGAGTTCTCAACATTCTACGATACGTGGCAGATGAATAAATACATTGGAGGAGGAATTAAAAATTTTAGATTTTTTTGTCATATAAGACCTAACATTGAAAAAAATGCAAAATTTATATGTAATATGCATCCTCATAATTATTATCTCGAGATTTTAACAGAAACCGGAGTAATCGGATTTATAATTATGACAATTATATTTTTTATGATTATTTATAAAACATTCTTAAAGAGATATTTTGGTAATCAAAGTTACGCTAACGATAAATTAATGATACCTTTTATATATTTGTTTATTGCAGAAATTTTTCCTATAAAAAGCACTGGTAGTTTTTTTACCACTGGGAATACTACTTATTTATTTTTAATCATGACAATATTGATTGGATTATCCTATAAATATAGTAATAATAACAAAAATTAATTTTAAATAATTTTTATGAAAAAAATAATAATTACCTCTGCAACAAGGACAGCTGTAGGCTCTTTAAATAAGAGCTTAAAAAATGTTCCAGGTCATGAGTTAGGTTCTGCTGTAATTACAGAAACTTTAAACAGGTCTAAATTAAAAAATGATGAAATAGATGAAGTTATTCTTGGTCAAGTACTAACAGGTGGGGCAGGTCAAAATCCAGCAAGACAGGCCTTAATAAATTCAGGTATACCTAAAGAGAAACCGGCTTATGTAGTTAATCAAGTTTGTGGCTCAGGTATAAGATCTATAGCTTCAGGGTTTCAGAGTATTAAATCTGGAGATACAAAAATTGTGATTGCAGGAGGGCAAGAAAGTATGTCTTTAGCCCCTCATGCAATTTTTTTGAGAGACGGTAAAAAACTTGGGGACACTGAAATGACTGACACGATGATCAAAGATGGACTATGGGATGCTTTTCACGGTTATCATATGGGTATCACAGCTGAAAATGTTGCTGAGAAGTTTCAAGTCACTAGAGAAGAACAAGATAAGTTTGCTCTTAGATCACAAGAAAAAGCTCTTAAAGCTCAAAAAGAAAATAAATTCATCGACGAGATTGTAAATTTTAAAATTAAATCAAAAAAATCAGAAACGAATTTTAATAAAGATGAACATCCTAGAGAGGGCATTAACTTAGAAGCTCTAAAAAGACTAAAACCGGTCTTTAAAAAAGATGGAAGTGTGACAGCTGGAAATGCCTCCGGAATTAATGATGGTGCTGCAGCTGTAGCAATGATGACTGACTTCGAGGCAGAGAAAAGAGAGATTTCAAAATTGGTATCTATTAAATCATGGGCAAGTTGCGGTGTAGATCCAGCTTTAATGGGAACAGGTCCAATTCCATCTTCCAAAAGAGCTCTAGAAATAGCAGGATGGTCAGTAAAAGATGTTGATCTTTTTGAAATTAACGAGGCGTTTGCTGCTCAAAGTTTAGCAGTTATAAAAACTTTATCAATTCCAGATGAAAAAGTTAATGTTAACGGGGGAGCTATTGCTCTAGGTCATCCTATAGGAGCATCCGGAACTAGAATTGTTGTGACTCTTATACATGAGATGATCAAGAGAGATGTTAAGCGAGGTTTAGCCACATTGTGCATCGGTGGAGGCATGGGTATAGCTATGTGTGTTGAGAGATAATGGAAATTTCAAAACCTTATAAAGGAAAAGGAAAAAGAAAAATTAAAAAAATGCCTTTTACGGTAAAAGGCTACATCCTATACTATGCTTTTTTTTGGGTCGTAATAATTTCAATTTATTTAGCTTACTACTAATTTTTTTTGATAATGATAATCATTTAAAAATTTATTAAGGTTTTTTATTGATAATGATTTTCATTTCCAATCATATTTGTTGAAATTTATCTTAAATTAATTACGTTTGATGTATGAAAACTTATAGATGTTACAAATGTGGTTTAACAATCCCAGTTAGCTGTTCTAAATGCGATAGAGTAGTTAATATTAAAATCATTGGCGAAGGATGTTTAGTTAAAGAAAATAAGTGTTTAGATTGTACAGATGTACCTATAATAAAGGACGTCTGTTTAGAAAAAACTATTTAAATTTTTTTTTATATTTTTTCATCCATGTATTGAAAACTTTTATCGCGTCATTCATACCTTTTGTTTTGTTGGGATGTCTCTTTGCCCTGCCCATCATCGTGGCGACAACATTTACTTGATATTTTAAGTTTCTGCTTTTTATAGTTTTAATAGTATGAATTGCTTTTTTTTTATCTTTAAAGCCTAAACCTTGTGTTGTTGTTTTGGGATTATAATCAGAAAATAAAGATAAATTAATCGGATTTACTTTTTTAGACATTGGCATTTTATCAACAATCGAGAATAATTTTTTATATTCTAACGATTTAAAAGTTTTTTTTTTAGCTCCATCAAAACCAATCAATTCAATAGAAAACTTTTTTTTATTAATCTTAGAAATTAATTTTATAACTCTTTTATGAAAGTGTTTTATTTCTTTTTGATAAAGATGTTTAACTTTTAAGTACTCAGGATGTTTATAATTAGGTGTTTTAATCAATAATATCCTACATTTCCATTTATATTTTTCTACCATTTGTCCTCTTTTAAATTTTTAATTTTATTATAGATTAAAAATATGGAACTTCCTGTAATAAATCATCCTGATTATGTAGCTAAAATAAACGATGACAATAAATTTCCTATTAAAAAATTTGGAGCACTAGCAAAATACCTTTTAGAGGAGGGTGTGGTTAAAAAGTTTCATATTCCAAAAGAATGCTCTATTGAGACTATGAAAACTTCACATTCTTTAAAGTATATAAATGATATTAAAAATAAAACTCTAGATATTAAAGCCCAAAAAAAAATAGGATTTCCAATAAATGACAGCGTAGTGAGAAGATCTTTTGTAGCTACAGGTGGTACAGTCTTAGCAAGTAAACTGGCATTAGAGTCAAAACTTGCGTGCAATACAGCTGGAGGAAGCCACCATGCAACTTTTGACTTTGGCGCAGGGTATTGCGTTTTCAATGATACTGCTGTAGCTGCTAACTATTTAAAAAAAAAAGGATATGCTAAAAAAATTTTAATTTTAGACTTAGATGTACATCAAGGCAATGGAAATTCTGAGATATTTCAAAATGATAAGAATGTTTTAACTTTTAGTATGCATTGTGCAACCAATTATCCAGCAAAAAAATCTAAAAGTGATATGGATATTGAGCTTCAAAATAACATGGAAGACACTGAATATCTCAATATTTTAAATGAAAATATAAAAAAATTAAATCAAAATAAATATGATTTTGTGTTTTATGTAGCAGGCGTTGATATTCATCATAATGACAGATTGGGGAAACTTAAAATTACTGATGAGGGAATTAACAAAAGAGATCAGATTGTAATTGAAAACTTCTATTCAAAAAGTGTCCCGCTATGTGGTGTTCTCGGCGGGGGCTACAACAAAAGTTTTGATAAACTTATCGAGCTTCATTCAATGTTACACAAAAACTGTGCTGAATATTTTTAATTGGTCCTGGCTCTAGATGACTTAAATTTAGGGACTAGAACCAGGATTATCTGAAGTTTATTCATTTAAGAAGTTAATTTAATTAATATTTCTGACGCACTAAAATTTTAGCTGCGGCAGATTTGCAAAAAACTCGAGAGATTCTGGATTGGCTATAGCTTCTGTATTATTGATTTTTTTACCATTAATTACTTGTCGTACAGCTAACTCTACAATTTTTCCACTTTTAGTTCGTGGAATCTCTGGAACTTTAATAATGATTGAAGGGACATGTTTTGGAGAGCAGTTTTTTCTTATTCTAGATTTTATTGATTTAATTTTTTCTTCATCTATTTCTTGATTATTTTTAGTTGTAATAAATAGTATGATTCTTACATCGTCATCGAAGTCCTGACCCACAACCAGACCCTCAGTTATAAAATCTATGTTCTCGACTTGCTGGTAAATTTCAGATGTTCCGATTCTAACTCCGCCCGGATTTAATGTAGTATCAGATCTACCATGCATGATAAATCCATTATTATCAGTTCTTTCAATAAAATCCCCATGGTGCCAAATATTTTTAAATCTTGTGAAGTAAGCTTTATGATACTTTTGATCTCCCTCATCTCCCCAGAATTTTACTGGCATCGAGGGAAAAGGTTGTTTAACAACTAGTTCTCCTTTATCTCCATCTACAGTACTTTTCCCATCATCGGTAAAAACATCAACGTCGATACCTAAACTTTGGCCTTGGATCTCCCCTTTATAAACATCTGAAAAAAGATTACCTAGCACTAAACATCCAACTAAATCTGTCCCTCCAGCAATAGAAGCAAGGTGGACGTCTTTCTTAATATTATCGTAAACATATTTAAAACTTTCCTCTGCTAATGGGGAACCGGTCGAAGTAATAATTTTAATTGAATTTAAATCTAAATTTTTACTATTGTACTTTTCATTCTTAAGATGATCTATATATTTTGCACTAACACCAAATAAATTAATTTTTTTGTTTTGACAATATTCAAGCAGAACATCTATCTTAGGATAAACTGGAGACCCGTCAAAAAGAAAAATTGATGATCCTGTAGCAAGCCCCCCTACCAACCAATTCCACATCATCCAACCAGTTGTCGTGTAATAAAACAACTTTTCATTATCTCTTATATCACAATGAAGCATGAACTCTTTATTATGTTCAATTAGTACATTTCCAGTTCCATGAGTAATACATTTTGGTTTTCCAGTTGTTCCACTTGAGAAAAGAATATAGATTGGATGATTAAATTCAAACCTTTCAAAAGTATCATCTAACTCAATATCTAAAGTTTCTTCAAAATCAATAAAATTTTTTAAGTTTTCTTTTTCTTTTTTGTAATAATTATAAGCTATTACTTTTTCAATCGACGGGATTTGTTTGAGGACTTGATCAACTTTGTCCAAGATATTAATTTTTTTTCCATTATAAAAATAATAATCACTTGTAATTAAAACTTTTGGCTCAATTTGCTTAAACCTATCGACTACACCTTGAACTCCAAAATCTGGAGAACATGATGACCATATTATTCCATTTTTGGCACAGGCAAAAAAACTAACAATGGTTTCTATTTTATTTGGTGCATACGCAGCAACCCTGTCCCCTTTTTTTAAACTCAACTTTTTAAGATAATTTGAAAATTTACAAACCTTTTCATATAGGTTATTCCAAGTTATATGTTCCTCAAAACCTTTTTCAGATAAAAAGTTTATAGCAATATCATTTGTTTTTTTCTTAAGAATATTTTCTGCATAATTTAATTTAGAATCTGGAAAAAATTTTGATTTATTGAAAGTTTTATTTTTTTTAATTATTTCTGATCCTTTGTCTCCTATAATTTTTGAGTAATCCCAAAACTTTGACCAGAAATCTTCAGGATTTTTTACTGACCATTGCCATAATTCTTTAAAATTATCTGATGACTTAAGATTAATAAATTTACAAAAATCTTGTAGGATAGACTCCTGCTTTAGTTTTTGAGAAGGTTGCCAGAGAGGTTTATTCATAAGAACTAATTTAGCTCTTATAAAATTATCTTAATAGATATTTTTTTAATAGAAATTTCTGAACAATATGACCTTGATTGCTTCTTATTTCTTTCTTTTTGAATAATAAATTAATTAGCCATTTCATAAGAAATAGAACCATGCAGAGTTGACAAAAAATGGCAAAAAATGTGTCAAAAATTGAACTATTCAACTAATAAGCGTTATTCTTAACAGTTTATTATTCAATAACTTTTTTATATGTTGCTTCCAGTTTATAATAAGAATTATGGCTCAAAATATTTCGGTCCCAGATATAGGTGATTTCAAAGACGTAGAAGTAATTGAAATTTTGGTCAAACCTGGTGATCAGATAAATAAAAATGATCCAATTGTAACAATTGAGAGTGACAAATCCAGCGTTGAAATTCCATCTCCTTCAGCTGGTCAGATTAAAGATTTAAAAGTAAAAATTGGTGATAAAGTGTCTGAAGGAAGTTTATTGGCGACTATAGAAAATGGTCAAGCAGTCTCTTCTACAAAAAAAGAGATTAAAAAAGAAGTTATAAAAGAAGAGAAAATTCAAGAACATCCAAAAACTAACGGTAACTTAAAACCTGTAAAACAAGTTAAAAAAGTTTTTGCCGAACCAGCTTCAAAAGATGATATTGATCCAATTGAAACAAATGAATGGATAGAATCATTAAATTCTGTAATTGAAACTGATGGTGCGCCAAGAGCAAGCTATCTATTAAATAAAGTTATTGATCAAGCCTATAAATCAGGTTTAGTTTTGCCCGATACCAGAACAACTCCATACATAAATACTATCCCACCAGAGGCAGAAGCAAAATCACCTGGTGACCAAAATATTGAAAAGAAATTAAGAGCGATCATTAGATGGAATGCTGCTGCGATGGTCGTAAAAGCGAACAAGAAAAGTTCTGAACTAGGTGGGCACATAGGTACTTTTGCATCAGCAGCAACACTATATGACGTTGGTATGAATCATTTTTGGAGAGCAAAAAATAATAAGTTTGGAGGGGACTTAATTTATTTTCAGGGTCATTCAGCTCCAGGTATGTACGCAAGAGCTTTTTTAGAAGGAAGACTTTCAGCCAAACAATTGGATGGTTTCAGACAAGAAGTTGGTAAAGATGGGCTTTCCTCTTATCCTCACCCTTGGTTGATGCCTGACTTCTGGCAGTTTCCAACCGTGTCAATGGGTCTTGGTCCTATCATGGCAATTTATCAGGCGCGGTTCTTGAAATATTTAATTAACAGAGGTTTAGTCAAAGATGAAGGAAGGAAGATTTGGGTATTCTTAGGAGACGGAGAAATGGATGAGCCAGAGTCTATGGGAGCCATCGGTTTGGCTGCAAGAGAAAAATTAGATAACTTGATATTTGTAATTAATTGTAATCTTCAAAGGCTTGATGGGCCTGTAAGAGGTAATGGGAAAATTATTCAAGAACTCGAAGGAAGTTTCAGGGGAACAGGGTGGAATGTAATCAAAGTTATTTGGGGATCTTATTGGGATAAACTTTTAATGAAAGATAAGTCTGGCCTTCTTGTGAAAAGAATGAATGAATGTGTTGATGGAGAGTACCAAGCTTTTAAAGCAAAGGATGGTTTATATGTAAGGGAAAAATTCTTTGGTAAATATCCTGAACTAAAAGAAATGGTATCTACTATGACAGACAAAGATATTTGGAGACTAAATAGAGGTGGTCACGATCCACATAAAGTTTATGCTGCCTATCATTCGGCAATGCAACATACTGGTTCTCCAACTGTTATTCTTGCAAAAACAATAAAAGGTTACGGTATGGGAAAATCTGGTGAAAGTATCAATACTACCCATCAACAAAAAAAATTAGATGAGGAGGATTTACTTTATTACAGAGATCGGTTCGGTGTGCCCCTTACTGATAAACAGGTAAAAAATATCGAGTATTACAAACCAGATGAAAACTCAGAAGAAATTAAATATCTAAAAGATCAAAGAATAAAGCTTGGCGGTTTTATTCCAGAAAGAAATTCATTTGCAAAACAAATCAAAGCTCCTCCTAAGGAAATTTTTGATAACTTTATGAAATCTACAGGAGATAAAGAAATGTCGACTACGATGGCATTAGTTAGAATGCTAACTGCATTGCTAAGAGATAAAAATATATCACCAAGATTAGTTCCTATTATTCCAGACGAAGCGAGAACTTTTGGTATGGAAGGATTCTTCCAAAAGATAGGAATATATGCGCATGAAGGTCAAAAATATGAGCCTGTTGACTCAGAACAGTTAAGTTCTTACAGGGAAGATAAAAGTGGTCAAGTATTAGAAGAGGGTATAAACGAGTCGGGAGCAATGTCATCTTGGATTGCAGCTGGTACATCTTACACAAATCATGATTTAGAAATGATACCTATTTATATCTTTTACTCTATGTTTGGTTTTCAGAGAGTTGGTGACTTAGCCTGGGCTGCAGGAGACTCACAAGCAAGAGGTTTTTTAATCGGGGCTACTGCTGGCAGAACGACTTTAGCAGGTGAAGGCCTTCAACACCAAGATGGTCATAGTCATTTATTAGCATCAAATATTCCAAACTGTATAAGTTATGATCCTACGTTTGCTTATGAAATGGCTGTGATATTAAGAGATGGACTAAAAAGAATGCATGAGAAAAAAGAAAATATTTTCTACTACATCACTGCAATGAATGAAAATTATTCTCACCCAGAAAAGCCAAAGGGTTCTGATCAGGGTATTCTTAAGGGAATGTATTTGTTTAAAGAAAATAACAACAATAATAAAACTAAAGTGCAGCTTTTAGGTTCGGGAACAATTTTAAGAGAAATAATTGCTGCTGCAAAAATTTTATCAAAAGATTATGGTGTAGACTCTGATGTATGGAGCGTAACTAGCTTCAATGAATTAAGAAAAGACGGTATGGAAACTGAGAGGTGGAACTTATTAAATCCAAATGAAAAAAAGAAAAAATCATATGTTCAAAAGTGTTTAGAAAAAACAGATGGACCAGTAATTGCTGCATCGGATTACACTAGATCATTTTCGGATCAAATAAGACCTTACACGGAAAAACCTTTTTACTCTTTAGGGACAGATGGTTATGGAAGAAGTGATACCAGAAAAAATTTAAGAAAGTTTTTTGAGGTCGATAAAGAACATATAGTTGCCTATACATTAAGTGCATTAGCAAAAGAGCAATTGATTGAGACAAAGAAAGCTGAAAAAGCGATCAAAAAGTTTAAGATTGATAAAGATAGAAATTTTCCTTCTAATTTATAAATATGGCTAGTACAAAAATTTTAGTTCCAGATATGGGTGACTTCAAGGATGTAGAGATTATTGAAGTTCTGGTCAAAGAAGGTCAACAAATAAGAAAAAATGATTCTCTAATTACATTGGAAAGTGACAAATCAAGTGTTGAAGTGCCATCAACACACGAGGGAGTTATTGAAAAAATAAATGTTAAAGTAGGTGATAAAGTTAATAAAGGAGACTTAATTCTTAGTCTGAATGCAGAGAGTGCTACTGAGGAAAAAAAAGAAGTAGTTAGTGAGCAAAAAAAAGTAGAGAAGACAGACATAAAAGAAATCAAACCTCAGATACAAAAAGAAATTATTCCTGTAGTGCCTACATCACAATCAGGTAGCAAGTCAGCTAGTCCAAAAGTAAGAAAATTTGCAAGAGAGTTAGGTGCCAATGTAGTTGAAATACCTGGTTCTCAAAGAGGTGGTAGAGTTTCCGAGGAAGATGTTAAAAATTTTGTAAGATCTCAGGTTACAGTCAGCGGTGGTAAAGTAGAAAAGAAAGTTCACAAAGAAGAGTATCCGCACGAAGAGTTTGGTGAAATCGAATTAAAAGATATACCTAGAGTGAAAAGATTATCTGGTCCTCACCTAGTAAGATCTTGGACTGAAATTCCTCATGTCACACAGCATGATGAAGTTGATATAACGGAAATGGAGCAATTTAGATCATCATTATATGATTACTATACTGGTGAGAAAATAAAAGTGACGCCTCTTGCTTTTATAGCTAAAGCTCTTGTAAGTGCTTTGAAGAAATTTCCAAATTTTAATGCTTCAATTGATAGTGCTAACGACAAAATCATTTATAAAAAATATTTTCACGTTGGTTTTGCAGTAGATACTCCTCATGGTTTAATGGTGCCTAAAATAAGAGATGTTGATCAAATGAGTATAAAAGAAATCGGAAGTGCTTTGAGAACAACAAGTAGACTTTGCAGAGACTTGAAAATTGATAAGAGGGAATTTTTTGGCGGTTCAATGACGATATCAAGCTTGGGTGGTATTGGAGGTACTTTCTTTACCCCAATAATAAATCCTCCTGAAGTAGCGATACTTGGAGTTGGAAAAAGTTTTGATAGATTGGTAAAAGTTAAAGATAAATTTGTTTCAAGAAAAATTTTACCAATTTCACTTTCATACGACCATAGAATAATTGATGGTGCTGAGGGTGCTAGGTTCTGCGTTTATCTCGGTAAATGCCTTGGTAAAGACTTTGCTTTCAAGCTTGCTGTATAGATCAAATTAAATTAGTAAGGGTCATGAAGAATAATTTGGTCCCTATATTTTGTGCTCTTGCGTGTTCGTTTCTTTGGGGAACAACTTTTGTTGCCCAAGATACGGGAATGGACTTCATTGGACCTTATACATTTTGTGCTGTTAGATTATTTTTAGGATTTTTAGGATTATTGCCTTTTTTTATATATTTTGAATTTAATGAAATTAAAAAAATCAATTTTAATTTAAAAAAAGTCTTTTTCTTTACATTAATATTAGGCTCAATTTTTGGAATGGCAAATATACTTCAGCAAGTTTCTCTTCTTTATACGGACATTGCTAACTCTGCAGTCTTTACTGTTCTTTATGTGGTCATAGTCCCGTTAATTTCGTATTTTATTTTTTCAATAAAAATTCACCCATCTATTTGGCCTTCCGTTACGCTTTGTTTAATAGGTGGATTGCTTTTAAGTGAAATCAAAAATTATGATGTAAGATTTGGTGATATGCTAGTCATCATAGGAGCGTTTTTTTGGGCTTTTCACATAATCTTTATTTATAAAATTTTGAAAATTTTTAATTTTCCAATAGCAATTGCGACTTTTCAATGTTTAGTTGCAGGTATATTTTGTTCTTTCCCTGCTTTAGCTTTTGAGACAGTGACAATCAATTTAATTTCAAAAGAAATTACAGAATTACTTTACGCTGGAATTTTATCTAGTGGAGTTGCTTTTATGCTTCAAGCATATGCTCAAAGAGTTTTATCTCCTGCATCTGTAGCAATTATATTTTCTCTTGAGGGAGTGTTTGCTTCAATTTTTGGATGGATACTTTTAGATCAGTTTTTAAGTGAAATAAAAGTGTTTGGTATAATGATTATTTTATTAGCAGTAATATTTTCACAATTGATACCAATTTATGGTAAAAAAAATTATGGACGAATCTAATAAAGGATTTATGAAACATCTCGGCGGGTTAGAGTTAAAAAAAATTAACGATACTCAATATGAGTTTACGGTAGAGGTTAAAGAAATTCATTTAAACACTGGAAAAATTGCACATGGTGGATTCCTCTCTACTATTGCTGATACTGGTATGGGAACGGCTGCTCACAGAGTTGCTGGGGACAAGAGATGTGTAACAATAAATTTGGATATGAAATTTATCTCAGTAGGCCAACTTGGCGATAAACTTGTTGGAAAAGTAAAAATATTAAAAAAAGCTAAAACACTAGTTTTTATTTCTTGTGAAATTTCTAATTCAAGCGACATAGTTGCCTCTGCAAGTGGTACTTGGAAAATACTACAATAGTATTTAATGAAATCAAAAACTGTCTTTGTTTCGCTTTTATTTATTTTTATTTCAATTAAAAGTGCGTCTGCGAGTTTCTTTAAGAACATTACAGATCTAATAGAAAATAACTATGAAAGTCTTAGATATGGTATTTCTGTGGCTGATGTTGATAACGATGGTACTTACGAATTTATAGTAGCTGGTTTTGGAAGTGAAAATTTAGCTTTGTCATACAAAAATAGTAAACTAATAAATATTGTGAATGATGCTAAGTTTGCAGATAAAAGAAGTTTTACTATTGGTGTAGCTGCTTGCGATATTGATTCTGATGGGTACGAAGAGATTTATTTTTTAAATACTGATACTTATAGTGGTGAAAAAAAATATTCCGACCGATTAATAGATCTAAAAAATACAAAATTTTTTGATATTTTTGAACAAAAGAACAATCAAGTAGATTTAAACTTTACAGCTGGTCGTTCCGTTGTTTGTGTAGATAGAAACGGAAATGGTAAATATGGTATTTATGTTGCTAATTATGGTGGTCCAACAAGATTTTATGAAAAGTTTAAGGGAAGAATAAAAGATAGGGCAGCAGAGTTCGGCTTGGATAAAATAACTGGGGGAAGAGCAGTCGTTGCTGGACATATATTATCAAACAATATTGATATTTTCGCAGCTAATGAAAGGGGGGTAAATTTTTTATATAAGAATGTTGACGGAGTTTTTTATGATATGGCATCTGGTTACAATGTTTTAGACCCTTATGAAAATGGAAGAGGTACTGCGTTAAGTGATATTTTGTACAGAGGTCAATTAGATATTGTTAGTGGAAATTGGGATGGAGAACACCGTATTTTTATCAAAAAAGAAAACTCCTTTAAAGACATTGCCGATAGTAATTTTAAAAGGCCATCTAAAATTCGAACGGTTATTTCAGCTGATTTTGATAATGATGGATATGATGAAATATTTCTTAATAATATTGGCGAAGCAAATAAATTATTTAAAATTAAGGAAAATGGGAAATTAGAGGAATTAGATATCACTTCTAACTCTGAAGCAAATGGTCTTGGAACTGGTGCTGCTGTAGCGGACATTGATAAAGACGGAATTTTAGAATTATTGATTGCCCACGGAGAAACAGGGAATCAAATACTTACACTTTACAAAGCAAATGTAAAAAAAGAGAAGAATTATTTACGAATAAAAGCTTTAAATAAAAACGGGGCTCCAGCAAGAGGAGCAACAGTAACACTTACGTCTAATTTAAGAAAACATTCTAAGACAATAGACTCTGGTTCAGGATATCTTTGCCAAATGGAACCTGTTGCTCACTACGGAATACGGGATGGTGAAAAAGACTTCAAGGTTTCGGTAAAGTGGACAAACGGAAAAATTAATAATTATAAAATCCCTAAGATTGGAAAAACTTATGTTTTTCAAGAAAGTAAAATGTCTATAAAGTCTAATGTAAGTTTGACAGTAAGATAATTAACTATCTCGCCATCTTAATAAAAATATCACCCATACCAATATTCATTTCCTCTAGCGGAATATCGTTTTTAAAAGCACAAAATCTACCTGTAATTTCATTGGCTTCTATCTTTTTGATATCGGCTTTTTGGCATTTTTTGGCTTCATAGAAAAGACCTATTACAAGTTTACCGTCGACTAAGAATACTTCATCATCATTTAGTCTTTGATTTTTACAAAAATAGTTTCTATTTACTTCCTTAGGAAAATCTCTTTTTGAACAAGGATTGTTAATTAGTAAAACATCAATTTTTTTAGGACCGTCTTTAAACTTGTGTTTAATTTTTTTAACTTTTGTATAATTCATTAGATCACAAGAACATGGCCAACAACATCTATAAAGCTCTCCACAAATATTTTTTTGCGTTCTTAACTCCTTAACGTAGATATAATCAGGTTTTTCTCCAGGATTGATTAAAGAACCTGAAACAGGACAATAAAATTTATTATATTCTTTAAACTCTTCATAAGTTAAGTCTTGATCTATTAAATATTTGAAAAACCTTGGACCTGCAGCATTCCTGTTACTGTCTGGAAATATTTTAGACCAATTTTTGACTAGGTTTTCGTAATAAAATTTTTTTTGTTGAAAATTTACTTCTGCTGTTGATGATGAGAAGTGAATTAATATTAAAAATGATACTTTTAGAAAAAATTTCATAAATTAAGTTAAATCATTTTCAAATAAGTTTCACTGCGGTTTTCTTACTTAGTTGATTTCAATTTTTTCGTCTAATTTTTTTAATTCCGCAATCTTTACATTTTATCGTCTCAGTTGAACCTCCTGGTCCAAAGCTATAATTAATATCAATTTTTTCATATCTATGAATGCCAACTTTACAAAACAACAAATACAACCACTTAATCATAATTCTAACAAAAAAATTATTAATTATTATAACAGGGGGTAATTAAATGTCAGGTTGGGAAATTTTAATAGTTTTAGCTGTTCTTTACGCAATAGTTAATTAAACTTATTTTAAAAGCTAGAAAATTAGAGAATTTTAATTTGGAGATAGTTTGCCAGATTTAAAATTCATATATCCAAAAAATAATAAAAATACTAATGCAAAAGGATAAACTATTGCTTTGTTTGGCCTGTCTGGATTTTCAATTTTAAAATTACTTATAATATCACCTATTTGAATACCAGATTTTTTTGCTTCCCCTTTCCAGTTTAATTTATCAACTGTCAATTGGTCGTTCTGGTCTGTCAAAGTCACACCATATTCTTCTAGGTTATAATTATTTTCAAATTTACCTTTATCGATAACAAATAATTTATATCTTTCTCCGTATTCAGTAACTCGAGTGACTTTAATATGAACTTCCTTTGATGGGTCAAAAGATAAACTTTGAATAGTTTCCGCCGAAAGTTTTTGCTCATTATATTTAGGGTAGAATTTACTCAAAACATAATCTGGAGCTAAAAACGATAAAGATATAACTAAGAAAGCTATGATCTCGTACCATCTTAATTTATTTATAAACCATTGTTGTGTAGCTGCTGTAAACACCAAAATTCCGATTAATGAAGTAGCTATGACTAATAAAGCTTGCCAAATACTATCTACTCCAATTAATAACAGTTCATGATTAAACAAAAAGACAATCGGTAAAATTCCAGTTCTCAAACTGTACCAAATAGCTTGAAGTCCCGTTCTTAAAGGATCCCCTCCAGAAATTGCGGCTGCTGCATAAGAAGCTAAACCAACAGGGGGTGTTACGTCAGCCATTAAGCCAAAATAAAATACGAATAAGTGAACAGCAATTAACGGAAAAATAAAGCCTGACGCGTTTCCAACATCAACTAAAACTGTAGCCATTAGAGAAGCCACTACTACATAGTTTGCAGTTGTAGGAAGACCCATACCAAGTAACAAGCAAAGTATAATAGTTAACAAAATTAATATAATTACATTGTCTCTCGCTATCGTTTCAATAACTATAATTAAATTAGTACTAAGCCCTGTCGACCCTACTGCTCCTACAATTATTCCTGCTGTAGCGATTGCAATTCCTACCCCAACCATGTTAATTGCACCTTTTTGAAGACCAACTATTGTTTGATTGTACCAATCAACTAAACCAGTTTTAAAATCAGGATTTTTAATTATACGGCTTACCAAGTTTACTAATATTAAAGATAACGTTGCGTAAAAGATAGAAAAACCTGCTGTATATCTCATATAAACAAGTAAAAAGATTAAAACAAAAATAGGTATTAAAAAATGTAAACCAGATAAAAAGGTTTTCTTTAAGTGAGGAACATCAGCATCATCCATTCCTTTTAATCCTAATTTAAGAGCCTCTAAATGAGAGATGTAAAATAAAGCAATGTATGAAATGATAGCTGGTAAAAAAGCATGTTTAACTACTTCAAAATATGTAACTCCAATAAAGCTTGCCATAACAAAAGCAGCGGCACCCATAACAGGTGGCATTATCTGTCCATTGACTGAAGAAGATACTTCAATAGCTCCTGCCTTTTCTTGAGAGAAGCCAGTTTTTTTCATAATAGGAATTGTAAAAGTTCCAGTTGTTACAGTATTTGCAATTGAAGAACCTGAAATCATACCAGTCATTCCAGATCCTAATATTGCAGCCTTCGCTGGACCTCCACGCATTTTTCCAACCATTGCAAAGGCTAAATCTAAAAAATACTTTCCACCACCAGCAGTTTCTAATAAAGCTCCAAAGAGCACAAATAAAAAAATGAAATCTACTGAAACTCCAATTGGTATTCCAAAAATTGCTTCTTGATCAAACCATTGAAATCCTACTAGTCTTTTCACAGAAAGTCCGCCGTGAGAAATAATATCAGGAGCATATTTTCCGAAATAAGAAAACAAGAGAAAACAGACTGCAATTATTACTAAAGGTAAACCTATAGCTCGTCTAGTTGCTTCTAATAAAATTAATATACCTATGGCCCCAATTATAAGTTCAACTGGAACTTTAAAACCGAATATTTCTTTTACTAAAAGGATACCGCCTCTATTTACTAAATCGTCATAGAAAAAATAAATATATAAGCAACTTAATGCTCCGGTTATACTAATTATAATATCAAGTGCTGAAATCTTTTTTCCTCTAGCTATTGGAAAAATTAAAAAAGCTAAAGTTAAAGCAAAACCTAGATGAATTGCTCTAGCAGGTAATCCCTTAAACATTCCAAAATTTAACCAAAATGGAAAAGGAGATGCATACCAAAGTTGGAAAAAGGTCCAAAGTATTGCTATACCAAAAACTATTTTTAAATGGATACCTGATAAATTTCTAGTCGGAGAAATATCTTCTTGAATTTTATCTTTTATCTTACTTTGAATATTTTGACTCATTATAACTAAAATACCTTATTCTAAAAAAAAAGGCCCAAAAAATATTGGGCCTTTTTTAATTAAACTAGAAAGTTGAATTACATTAATCCAGCTTCTTTGTAGTACTTAATTGCACCTGGATGTAATGGAGCTGATAAACCATCAGCTATCATGTTTTTCTTTTCCAGTGGTCCAAAAGCAGGGTGTTGAGCTCTGAAATCATCAAAGTTTTCCATTACCGCTTTTGTTACTAAATATACAAGCTCTTCAGAAACATTAGCACTTGTTACAACAGTAGCTTTTACACCAAATGTTGTAGCGTCTTTTTTCTGATTTGAGTAAGTTCCTTTTGGAATAACTGCTTTAGCATAATAATCTGCTCCATCAATTAAACCTTGAACTGGTGCACCAGTTAAATTAATTGGGCTTGCTTTAGCTTTACAAGTAGCTGCTTGCTCCATAGCTCCATTAGGAAATCCAACTGAATACCCAAATGCATCTATTTTGCCATCACAAAGAGCTTTTACTTGTTCAGATGAAGTAAGTTCAGTAGTTGCCTTGAACATACTCATATCTGCTCCCATAGCTTTCATTAATTCTTCCATAGTTCCTCTTTGACCAGAACCTGGGTTACCGATGTTTACTGTTTTTCCTTTCAGGCCTTTGAAATTTTTAATTCCAGATTTTTTACTTGCCCAAATTTGGAAAGGTTCATTATGAACAGAAAAAACAGCTCTTAAATCACTGAACTGTTTTCCTTCCCATTTACTTGAACCATTGTAAGCATGATACTGCCAGTCTGACTGAGCAACACCAAATTGAAACTCACCATCTTTGATTTGTCCAATATTGTAGTTTGAACCACCTGTTGAAGGTGCAGTACATCTGTAAGCTTTAGCTGTACCTTTTTTCCTTCCGTGATCAGCACTAATTGCTGATTTATGTAACATTTTACATATAGCGTTACCTGTTTGAAAGTAAACTCCAGTAGGTCCGCCAGTTCCTATTGTAAAGAACTCTGCTGATTTTGCGATTGTAGTGAATGGGCTTGAAAAAGCTAACATTACCAAAAATGCAGAAATCCACGATATTATTTTTCTCATGTGTTCTCCTCTTTGTTATTATTAATAATTTAACAATGTTATTTAGTTCAGGTCAAAGAGAATTTTAAAGTTTTTTTGCCCAATTTGAGAGCCTACTTACCCCTTCAACTACGTTCGGGGCATACCTTTTAATCATTTTTTCGCCAATAAAATTATCTCTAGATACATTTTTGTAAAATTCAGCGCCATTAAAATCAGTATAACTAAGTCTAGCAAGCATTCTCTTTGGTTTAAATCCAAAATCAGTTCCAGGTAACATTGCAACTCCTGTTTCTTTTAAAATTGCTTCACATAGTTTTGTGGATGTTTTGTATTTACTATTCTTAAACTCAGGCATTAAATAAAAAGCCCCTTGAGGTGGATTTATGAGTATTTTATTTGATTTTAGATTTTTATAGACATAATTTCCAACTGCTTTAAGAATTGACCTAACTTTATATTTATAATCTTTATGATCTTCCTCATACGCTTTCACTGCTGCAAATTGTGTAGGTGTATTAACTGTAGAGTATGACTCACTTGCTAAAGATTTTAAACTTTTTAAAAATTCAGTCAATTTTTTTGGAACAGCAAGGAATCCTAATCTCCATCCACCTGCACCACACCACTTGCTTAAACCACCAGTAATAAATGTAAATTCAGGGTAATACTTTGAAATTGAATTATATTCATTCGTAAAAGTTAAATCTGTATATATTTCGTCAGATAAAATTAAAATTTTATATTTATATGCAATTTTTGCTAATTCTTTTAAGTTGTTACATACTGCTCCAGATGGATTATTAGGTGAGTTAAGAATTAATATAATATTTTTTTTTCTACCAATTGAATTGATTTTTTTTTCAAGTTCCTTTGCGGTTGGAAACCAGTTATTAACCATTGAAGTTTCCAACCAATGAACTTTATTTGAACCTATTTCTGCTTGAGGTTCGTAAGAAACCCAGCTAGGTGCTGGTAATATAATTTCTCCATTAAAAGCTAGATGAATTAGCAACATAGCTTCTTTTGAACCAGGTGTAATTAAAATATTTTCTTTTGGATAATTAATACCAGTGTTTTTAAATAAATACTTGGAAATTTTTTTTCTCAAATCAAATAAGCCTTGAATAGGTAGATATTCTTTTCTGTAAGCATTTTCTTTTAAGGTTTCTACTATTTCTTGAGGAACAGGAAAAGGAGATTGTCCAAATCCAAATTGAAAAACTTTTTTTCCTTTTAAAATTAGCTCTTTTGATTTCTCGTTGATTTTAAGTGTAGAAGACTCTTTTAGTTTAAGAATTTTTTTTTTAACTTTAGGTAACATTTACTAAATAATATCTATACGGGGACCCGCTAATAGAAGTCAAATCAAATGTTAAATAGGAACATTTGACAAATTGATTCGGTCATGTTTTAATCTTATTTTGTTCTCAAATTTGATCTACATATAGTGTAAAAATAAATTAACAACACAAAAATGAAAAGCCAAAGCGAAAGAATAATTGCATTGTTAGGACCTACTAATACCGGCAAAACCTATGTTGCAATAGAAAAAATGTTAGAACACGAAACTGGGATTTTCGGACTACCATTAAGATTATTAGCAAGAGAAGTTTATGATAAATGTATAAAAAAGGTTGGTATAGAAAAAGTTGCATTAATTACCGGTGAAGAAAAAATAATCCCAAATACTGCAAATTATTTCATTTGTACTGTTGAGTCTATGCCTAAGGATAAAAAGGTAGAGTTTGTTGCTATTGATGAAATACAAATGTGCGCAGATCGAGAACGAGGACACATTTTTACAGAGAGAATGTTAGAAGCTCGTGGGACTTTATTAACTATGTTTCTAGGTTCACAAGTAATGGAAAAAATTATTAGTGATTTAGTAAAAAATGTTGAGTTTCAAAAACAAGAGCGTTACTCAAAACTAAGTTACTCGGGTATAAAAAAAATATCAAGATTGGACAGGAAAGTAGCAATAATCGCTTTTTCAATAGAAGAGGTTTATGCGATTGCTGAATTGGTAAGAAGACAAAAAGGAGGCGCTGCAGTGATTATGGGTTCGCTAAGTCCTAAAACACGTAATTCACAAGTAGGTTTATATCAATCTGGTGACGTTGATTATCTAATTGCAACAGATGCTATTGGGATGGGGCTTAATATGGATATAAATGAAATCTATTTTTCTAATCTTAAAAAATTCGACGGCAAAAAAACTAGGAGATTAAACTTAATAGAAATGTCTCAAATAGCAGGTAGAGCTGGTCGATATAAAAATGATGGTGGTTTTGGTACAACAGGTGATTGCGAAACTTTAAACTCTGATGAAATTGAAAAAATTGAAAAACACCAATTGCCAGATACAAAAACAGTTTTTTGGAGAAATTCACAATTAAACTTTGAAAGCCCTGAAAAACTAATTACATCTTTAGAACTTAAACCTATGAAAAAAAATCTTTTAAGAACAAATGATTCACTTGATGAAAGTGTTTTAAGATTTTTCTTAAAAAAAGGAGCAAACAATATTATTTACCATAAAAATTTAGAATTACTTTGGGAGTGTTGCCAAATACCAGATTTTGAAAAAAAAGCCTACGGGCAACATATTAATGTAATAGATAAAGTTTTTCAATTTTTATCAACACGGAAGAGAAAAATTCCAAGTGTGTTTATGAAAGAACAATTGAAGGGTCTCGAAAGAGATCATGGAAATGTTGATTTGTTATCTCATAGACTTTCAAATGTCAGAACTTGGTCCTATGTAGCCAATAAAAAAGATTGGGTTGAAAATTCTGACTACTGGGTTCAGCTAACAAAAAATATAGAAGATAAATTATCAGATAAATTACACGACGAACTAACGAAAAGTTTTATAGATAAAAAGATAAGTATTTTGTCGAGAAGCTTAAAACAGGATCTTGTTTTGAATACCGAAATTAACGAAGAAAATAAAATATATATTGATGGTCAGTTTATTGGAGAATTGAAGGGACTGAAATTTATTATAGAAATTACACCCAAAACTTTGGACACTGATATTAAATCTATAAAAAAGGCTGCTCGAAAGGGTATTGAGAAAGAATTGATGAAAAGAGTTGATGAAATTTTGACTAAAGGTGAAATTGAGATAAATAATGAAAACAAAATAACTTGGAAAAAAAATCCCATAGCAAGACTAAAAAAAGGATATGATTATTTAAGTCCTGAAATAGACCTAATCACTGATGACTCTATAAATCAAGAAACTAAAAATAAACTAATTACCTTTTTAAACAATTGGTTAAAAAATTATATCAACGAAGTTTTAGGTGATTTAATAAAGTTAACGAAACACCAAGTTAATAATCAATATCTTAGAGGATTAGTTTTTCAATTATATGAAAATAATGGAGTTATAATTAGAAGTGATATTGAAAAAATTGTTAAAGAAATACCCTTGAATGAGAGGAAAAAACTATGGGGAATGGGCATAAAGATAGGTCGATATCATATTTATTTACCAAAGATGCTCAAACCTAAAGCGGTTGAGTTTAGAATTAATCTATGGAAACTTTACAATAATCAATCAACTAAACAAAGCATACCTAAATCTGGTCTAAATTTTTTAATAAATAATAATTTTGAAAAGAAATTTCTTTTACTTTGCGGCTTTGAAAAATTCAATGAATTTTTTGTTCGTATAGATATATTAGAAAAATTATTTATCAAAATTATAGAAAATACAAAAGAAAGAAAATTTAAGATAACAGCTGAAATGATGAATTTATTGGGTTGTTCGAAAGATAATTTTTACAAATTAATGAAATACATGAACTACAAAAAAGATAAAAGCAAGGATACTTACGTATTTATGGGGGAAAAGAAAAAGAAACAAAAAATAATTAAGTTTGACAAAAAGGAAAATCCATTTAATAAACTTCTTTCTTTAAATATAAAATAAATGAATACATTGAACATAGAAAGCATTAAAGGAATATCTGCTTTATTAGTACACGCAGCAAAAATTGACGAAAAATATTCCGATCAAGAAAAAAACTTAATAAGAGGTTTTATAAAATCATATTTAAAGAACGAAAATTCTGAAGAAATTTTAAAAGAGGCAGAAATAATGGAAAAAAATTCTAATCAATTATTAAATTTTACAAATATTATAAAAAGTAATTCAATAGAGGTTAAAAAAGATATAATAGAACATTTATGGAAAATTTTAATATCTGATAATACAGTAGATCAATATGAATCTAATTTGATGAGAAGAATTTGCGGACTGATTTATATACCAGATAAAATTTGTGCTGAAATAAAACTAAATTTGTTAAAATCTAAATGACTTATATTGTAAAAGATGAATGTATAAAATGTAAGCTCACCGACTGTGTTGAGGTTTGTCCTGTAGATTGTTTTTATGAAGGTGAAAATATGCTTGTTATAAATCCTGATGAGTGTATCGATTGTGGTGTTTGTGAACCTGAATGTCCAATTGACGCTATTAAAGCTGATAACGATGACACAGTTATTGATAAAGAAAAGTGGCTATTGCTAAATAAAAAGTTTTCTGCAATATGGCCTAATATTTCAAAAAAGAAAGATCCGATGAAAAATCATGAAAAATTTAGAAAAATAGAAAATAAATTCAAAGATCATTTTTCTGAAAAACCAGCTAAATAAATAATGAATAAAAAGAAAAAAACAAAAAAGGCAATTAAAAGTAAGATAACAAAAAAATTAAAAAGAACTAAAGCAAGTATAAAAGTAAAAACAGATCCAAAAATTATTGACAAGAAAAGTTCAGCTCCTAGTCCAGACGAAAAACCGGAAATTAAAAAAATTAAAAAACAACCCACTGAAAAAAGAATTTATAATTTAAAAGATTTTGTTGTTTATCCAAAACACGGCGTTGGTAAAATCACCGCGATAGAAAAAGCAACAATTGGTGAAATTGATATTCAATTTTATAAAATTTTAGTAGAAAAAGAAAAATTAACTTTAACTGTGCCGATAAATCAACAATCTAAACTACGACCAATATCATCTATTAATCAGATTAATAAATGTATCTCAATTTTAAAATCTAAGCCTAAAATAAAAAGAACTATGTGGAGTAGGCGTGCTCAAGAGTACGATCAAAAAATAAATTCTGGTAAAATATATGAATTAGCCGAAGTTGTGAAAGATTTAAACAAAAATACAGATATTATAGCTGATCAGTCTTATTCAGAAAGACAATTGTTTGAAAAAGCTTACGAAAGACTTAAATCTGAATTCGAAGCGGTTCTAAAAACTCCTTCCGAAGAAGTTCAAAAAAAAATGGATAAAGCTTTAGGTAGAAGTAAAGTAATTGAAGTAGCTTAAAAAAAAACGCCCTTTTTAAAACTATAAAAAGGGCGTTTAGTTAAAGAGAAAACTATCTTCTTCTTCTTCTCTTTTTTGCTTTCTTTTTAGTTTTCTTTTTAGCTTTTTTTCT
>CACJPW010000011.1 GCA_902595375.1 uncultured Pelagibacteraceae bacterium
TTCTCATGGCAATACTTGGCGGTAAAGGAACTTTATGGGGACCAGTAATTGGTGCAACTTTATTCCATTTCTTCAAAGAAGGTCTTTGGACGTTAATATTAGGCTGGCAATATGTTGCGCTGGGAGTTTTGATTGTTGTAATCGTAGTTTATTTCCCAGAGGGATTAATGGGTTGGTTGCGAGAAAAATATCCTGAAAGATTTGGTGAAGTGATAGATGAAAAAGATCGTAAAGCACAGGTGGAATTAAAATGAGTATTTTACAAGTTAAAAATGTAAGTAAATCTTTTGGCGGTGTTCAAGCTAACGTAGATATTTCTGTTTCGGTAGAACAGGGATCTATAGTTGGTTTAATAGGACCTAATGGTTCAGGTAAAACTACTTTATTTAATTCTATAGTAGGAACTCATCCGATTGATAAAGGATCAATTGTTTTTGATAATACAGAAGTTTCTGAGATGCCTGTCCCAGCAGTCGCTAAACTTGGTTTGTTAAGAACCTTTCAACAAACAAGAATTTATTCAAAACTGAATTGTGTAGAAAACATGCTTATAAGTCATAAAGCTAGTGACTCAGGATTTATTTTTGCAAAAGTACCTACTGAACTTACTGAGAAAGCAGAAAATATTTTAAATTTTGTAGGTCTTTATCAAAAAAGAAATTTGAGAGCAGGTGATTTATCATTTGGACAACAAAAATTACTAGAATTAGCGATGGCTTTGATGAATGAGCCTAAAATGCTTTTATTAGACGAGCCTACAGCTGGAATTAATCCAACTTTAATTAACGGAATTATAGATAGATTAATTAAAATAAATAAAGATTATGGAATTACTTTATTAGTCATAGAGCACAATATGAAAGTAATTATGAGTTTAGCACAAAAAATTTTCTGTTTAGCACACGGTAAAATGCTAGCAGAAGGTTCACCAGATCAAATTAAAAATGATAAGCGGGTTGTTGACGCTTATTTAGGAGCTCAATAATGGCAAATCAATATGATGTTTTAGGTAAAGCACCTGGTTTAGAAGATTTAAACAAATTATCTCCTAACGATGTTCACTTAACCATTAGAGGCTTAAATGCTGGGTACGGAAAAATGGAGATACTTCATAATTTTGACTTAACAGTCAGTAAGGCTCAATCGTTATGTTTAATAGGGCCTAACGGTGCTGGAAAATCTACAATTCTTCACTCAATATACGGCTTTACAAATATTTTTGATGGAAAAATTGAATTAGAAGGAAATGAAATTACGACATTAACTCCTGCTCAAAAGCTTAGTAAAGTGGGCATAGCCTATATCTTACAAGATAACTCAGTATTTCCTGATATGACAGTTGAGGAAAATCTTTTAATGGGTGGATACATTAAAGATAAACAGGATGAAGCTTATGAGGAAGCTGAAAGAATTTTTCAAAAATATGAGAGATTGAGAAATAGAAGAAATCAACCAGCAAAAGTTTTATCAGGTGGTGAGAGAAGATTATTAGAAATTTCACGAGCATTAGTTATGAAGCCATCAGTTTTACTAGTGGATGAACCGTCAATTGGCTTGGAACCAAAATATATTAATATGGTTTTTGAAATTTTAGAAGATCTTCAAAAAGTAGAGAAGAAAACAATAATACTTGTAGAACAAAACGCAAAAAAAGGTTTAGAGTTTGCAGACATAGGTTACGTTTTAGTGTCTGGTCAAACAGCTATTGCAGGTAAAGGGGATGATCTTTTAAAAAATCCAGACGTCGGAAGATTATTCCTAGGTGGATGATTAATTCACAAGCTTTCTTTACAGGTTTGAAATCTTTAAAAGGCGCCAGGAGTCCAGCCTTACCTTTAGCTGCTTGCTTTGTAGCTCTAGGAGCTTTGTTTAAAGATGCAGGGTTTAACATTCAACAAAGTGCTGCCTCAAGTTTATTTACTTACGCATTACCTGGTCAATTAGTGATGGCGGAGTCATTATTATTAGGCGCGTCTGTAATAAATATTTTTTTAGCAGTTTGGTTAGTTAATTTTAGACTTTATCCTATGACAGTTTCTTTGTTTCCTTTGCTAGAACACAAATCACAACCAAAGTGGAAATATTACTTATCTTGTCACTTTCTTGCAGTTTCTTCTTGGTTAATCGCTAAAGAATCTTATAAAAAAATAAATGCAAAATATCGAATAGATTTTTGGATGGGCATAGGTACTGGGACTTGGCTTACCGCTATTTTTATGACAATTATCGGATATTTAGCAGCTGATTTTTTAAATAAAGAAATGTTGATCGGATTAGCTATAGTAAATCCAATTTATTTTTTTTGTATGATGATTGGTGCAATGAAAAACATAGCTGTATCTATATCGGTAATTCTAGGAACAATACTTGGCCCAGTTATTTATTTATTTTCTTCTGAATGGTCATTATTATTTGCTGGATTAATTGCTGGATCAGTAGCTTTTTTATTTGGAGAAAAAAATGGTTAGTAGCCAAATTATCATTTTAGCCATTATAGCAACCTCAATCGCAACGTACATTTCTAGATTTATGGGAGCTTTAACATCTGAAAAAGTAAGCGTAAATTCGAAGATTTTTAAATGGTTCAACTGTGTTGCCTACTCAACTTTGGCTGCTTTGTTAGGAAGAATGATTATTTTCCCAGCCGGAGTTTTAGCAGAGTCTGAACTAATAATGAGACTAATAGTATTCTTTACTTGCATTTCTATATTTATAATATCTAAAAAAAATTTAGTAATTCCTACAATTGCTTCAGCATTTTTATTAAGCTTTTTGACTAACATTTAATTTATGGTAAAATTAATAATGGAACTAATACTAGCATTTTTTACTATTTTATGGATCATGGGTAATATTGAGTAAATGAGTTTTTCAGTTTCAAATCATAAAAACTCTAAAAGAGTTCGTATAATTAATTTAAATGAAAGTGACTTAGATAGATTAATCTTCCCTTTTAAAAAACATTCAATATTATCTTTAGAATATAAACCATTCTCTAGATTTAGTTTAGCGAAAAGCTTAGATGAAGTATTCCAAAATAAACTTAGTACAACTCTAAGCGAAATACTTAATGATCGTAAAACAGGAACAGCAATCGTTGAACCCGATATCAACAATAAAAAATTTGATAAAGATTTTCTAGTAAAGCTCTCAACAGGTCTTGCCTATTTAATTGGTAATCCAAATTTCGACTCTATGACTGGAAAATACTATGCAAGATTTCATGTAAAACACCAGGATAGCAGCGACTCTTATCTAAGAAAAGCTTATACAAATTTAGATCTCCATACCGACGGAACGTATGTTAAAGAGAAAACAGATTGGTTAATAATGACAAAAATGGAAGAACAAAATGTTAGTGGGGGTGAAAGTGTAATTTTACATTTAGATGACTGGGAGCATTTGGAGGATCTCAGTAATGATCCTGTGGGTCAAGAAGATTTCACTTGGGGATCGCCAAAAAGTAAAAATGTAGATTATAAAGTTGAGCATCCAGTTTTTTCAAAGGATAACAATGGCAAACCTATAATTTCGT
Source organism: uncultured Pelagibacteraceae bacterium (assembly GCA_902595375.1). Lineage (GTDB taxonomy): Bacteria > Pseudomonadota > Alphaproteobacteria > Pelagibacterales > Pelagibacteraceae > Pelagilacustribacter. The sequence continues at coordinate 3,536 of CACJPW010000011.1, forward strand.
ACATTGACCAATTTCCTGAGCCAAAAAATATGAAACAAGGCTTGTTTTTACAAAAACTTTCTGATGCATTAGAGCAAAGTAAAAATAAAATAAGCTTTCCCTTACCCGTAGGATCTACAATTTTTTCAAATAATTATTTCTGGCTTCATGGAAGAAAAGCTTTTAAAGAGCATTCTGGGTTATCTAGAGAATTACTCAGGATTAGAGGAACTTTTTTTCATTAATTATAACTATTCTAAAAAATAGCTTGTTGACTCTCTTTAATAATTTGATTTTAATATATTAATTAATTAATTAACAGAGGGAAATAATATGTTTAATAATTTGAAAAAATTAATTAGCTTAGTTTTCGCAACTGTTCTTTTAACTTCAATCTCATCAACTAGTTTTGCAGTCGATAAATTACATTTCATTATCGGTGGTGGTGCTGGTGGTGGTTGGGATGGAACTGCTAGAGGAACTGGTGAGGCTTTAACTAAAGCTGGTTTTCTAAAAAGTGCTTCGTATGAAAATATGTCAGGTGGTGGTGGAGGAAAAGCTCTATCTTACATAATCAATTCAAAGCCTGAGGGAACTGTACTAGTTCAATCTACACCTCTAGTGTTAAGATCAATAACTAGACACAAAGGATATGTTAAAGGATCTGGTGTATTATCTTACAAAGATGTTAAGCCAATCGCTGGTGTAATCGGTGACTACGGTGCAATCGCAGTTGCTAAAAATTCACCTTATAAAAACTTTAAAGATGTAGTGGATGCTTACAAAAAAAATCCTAAGTCAATTAAAATGGCTGGTGGTTCAGTTAGAGGAAGCATGGACCATTTAATTGGTGCACTTGCATTTCAAGAAGCTGGCGCTAATCCTAACAACGTAGTGTACGTTCCTTACGATGCTGGTGGTAAAGCTTTAGCTGGACTTTTATCAGGAGAAACACAAATTCTTTCAACTGGTTTGGGAGAAGTAATGGGTGCTAGGGACCAAGTAAGAATTATTGGTATTACAGCTCCTAAAAGAGTAGGTGATGCTCCAGAAGTCCCGACTTTGAAAGAACAAGGATACGATGTACAGTTTGTTAACTGGAGAGGTTTCTTTGCGCCTAAGAGTATGCCAAGTTCAGATGTTAAGAAGATCGAAAAAATGTTAGGCGATGTTCAAAAAACTCCTGAATGGGAAGCAGTTAGAAAAAGAAATGCTTGGGTAAATATTTACAACCCAGGGCGTAAGTTTGACAGTTTCTTAAAAGGTCAAACAAAAGAGATGACAAAGTTAATGAAAAAACTAGGTGTTATCTAGTTGTTAACTTGAATTAAGAGCAGTGAAAATTAGTCCGTCAAAATTAATTTCACTGCTCTTCTTTATCTTTTCAGGTTATTATTTATATACAGCTTATCAAATACAGGTCTTTGCTTTTGATGAAAATGCACCTTTCAATGCTAAGACTTTTCCAATTTATTTAGGTTTTGCAGGATTATTTTTTTCAGCGCTATATATTATTTTACCGGAGACAAATCCCACTAACGTCGATTTAAGAGTTTTAGATTATAAAAAAACTATAGGATTAGTTATTTTAATGATTTTATATGGTTTGACTATTTTGAGAGCTGGATATTTTCTCTCAACTTCAATTTTTTTAATAGCTTCTTATATAGTTTTAGGAGAAAGAAAATGGATTTGGATATTAACTCTATCTTTTCCTTTTGTAGCAATATTTATGTACCTTCTTCACGGACTACTAAATATTTATTTACGTGATCCTTTTTTGAAATACTTAGGAATAATGGGATGATTGAGGGAATACTAATAGGATTACAAACTGCTTTATCATTTAAAAATTTAATGATGGTGATGATTGGTTGCTTTGCCGGAACAATTATCGGCATGCTTCCAGGTTTAGGACCGATGACAGCTATTGCATTAATGATACCGATCACTTACGGTTTTGAACCATCAACAGGATTAATTTTAATGGCTGGAGTTTATTATGGTGCAGTATTTGGTGGATCAACTTCTTCAATTTTAATTAACGCACCTGGTGTACCAGGAACTGTAGCGACATCTTTTGATGGCTATCCAATGGCACAGCAGGGTAAAGCTGGTAAAGCTTTAGCGATAGCTGCTTACAGTTCATTTGCAGGAGGTACTATTTCTGCAATCTTTTTACTTATTGCAGCACCAAGTTTATCATTGGTAAGTTTATCTTTCAGATCACCAGATTATTTTGGTTTAATGATTCTAGGTTTAACCGCAGTCGCTGCATTTTCATCTAAAGGTAATTTTTTAAAAGCTATGATGATGGTAGTTTTAGGATTAATGTTGGCAAGTGTTGGTCAGGATACACTTTCCGATATCCCAAGATTTACTTTTAATAATATGAATTTATCAGATGGTATAAGTTTTGTTCTGGTTGTTATGGCAACATTTGCAATGACTGAAGCTTTAACATTAATATTTAAAGCAAAAGATCCAACTAAAGCTGCAAAAGATATTTCATTATCGCAATTAGGTTCAATTAAATTAAATAAGATTGAAACAAAAAAAATGATAGCATCGATTCCTAGATCATCTGTTTTAGGATTTATAATCGGCGTATTACCTGGAGCAGGTGCGACTATTGCATCTTTTTTAGCTTATGGAATGGAAAGAAATTTTGTCAATGACGAAGAAAAACAAAAATTTGGTAAAGGAAGTATTAATGGTATAGCCGCTCCAGAGACCGCTAATAATGCTGCTTGCTCTGGTTCATTTGTACCTCTACTCACATTGGGCATTCCAGGAAGTGGAACGACTGCTGTAATGTTAGGTGCTTTATTAGGATTTGGTATACAACCAGGTCCAAGATTATATCAAACTAATCCAGAGATATTTTGGTCAGTTATAATGTCAATGTATATTGGAATGGTTGTTCTTTTAATTCTCAATTTACCTCTAATTCCGTATATAGCTAGAGTGTTAGCAACTCCCAGAACATTTCTAATTCCTCTAATTTTATTTTTCTCACTAACTGGGGTTTATTTAATGTCTTTTAATAATTTCGATATTTATATGATGATAGGGATAGCAGTCGTTGCTACTTTTCTACGTTTATATGATTTTCCAATGCCGCCTTTAATTTTAGCCTTCGTTTTAGGCGGATTAATGGAGGAAAATTTGAGAAGATCTTTATTGATTAGTGACGGTTCATGGTCATTCTTGTGGGATAGACCACTAACAGTGATAATTATGTTAACTATTATTGGCATTGTTGGCTGGCAGATCAAAAAGAAGTTTGGAAAAAAAAGTGTCTAATTGTTGCAATTTTATCACTAAAAAATCCTTATTTTAAGGGCTTTTATATCGTAAGTTGAAATATTATCATTTTAAAATATAGAATTAATTAGTGAATCAGCTAATATTCATCCAATTATTAATAATTAAATTAAGGAAACAAAAATGAAAAATTTTTGGATAATATTATCTATCAGTTTTATGTTTTTAGTTGGCCAAGCTAACGCAGACGTACGATTTGGAGTTTCAGCTGCTTACACGCAAATAGAAGCGGATGGTACTGAGACCGAGGGTGGAGAGAAAAACTCTGCTAGTGCAAGCCATGACGTAATTATACCTTCCCTATTTATTGAGTTAGAAGGTGATAAATTCGCTCTAGGTTTAGACTATATCCCAATTGACGCTGATGTTAGCGATAAAACAAAATCAAGAACAGATACAGAGAAATCTGTAACTGGAAACAAAGCAACGACTTCTACTACTAGAGAACAGAAAGCAAATGCAGAGCTTTCAGATCATTTAACGTTGTACGCAACGTATAAATTGACTGATACATTCTACGTTAAAGGTGGAATGGCTCAAGTTTCTTTAGATACTACTGAAAGTTTAGGCACAGGTTCTAAATACGGTAATGTAGATATAGATGGAGTTTTGTACGGATTTGGTTTTACAGATGGTAACTCTAGATTAGAACTTGCTTACACAGATTACGATGACATTAACCTGACATCTACTGTAGCGAGAACTGGAGTAACTACTAACAACAAAATTAGTGCTGATTTAGATACTCTTTCATTAAAATACTCATACGCATTTTAATAAAGATCTAAACAAAATTAAAAAAACCCGTGGTTTAATTGACTACGGGTTTTTTTTTAAAAAGTAAAAGCTCTATAAATCATAACAGCTCCACCTAAAACTACACAAATTTCGATAATAATTGTGTGCATTTTGACTCCAAGTTTGTCGGCAATTTTCTTTGCAGTATAGGATCCAAAAATTGATACTAAACCAATCAATGATCCTACATATAAAGCGTCTAAATTTAATAATCCAAGTTGCCAAAATGAGATGAGCCTGATAGTGCAATTAATTAATGTAACAAAAGCGTCAGTTCCAATTATTTGTCCTCCAACTAAACCATTTGCTGCAAGAGCGGTTAACAAGACAGAACCTGGTCCCAATATCACGCCACTAATTGTACCGTAAAAAATTGCCATAAATCCTAATCCACGCCAACCTATATTTAAGTTAATTTTTTTGAAAATCCTTCTCAAAATTACTATGAACGCAAGACCAAATCCTAAACAAAAATATAAGGTTTTAGGAGATACTGCAGCATAGAAATTAGTTCCAGCTATTAAAAAAGGAGTCGAAATTACTGCAAAATAAATACCTTTTTTCCAAAATATATTTTTCCTATAATAATACATTCTTGACAAATTTGAAAATAATACAAAAACAGACATCAACGGTACTAAAAGTTTTACAGGTATAAAGGGTGACACAAGCAAACCTAAAGTCATTCCTCCACCGTAACCAGAAATTCCCGAGACAACTGAAGCAAAGAAAGCAGTTAAAATTAAAATTGATAATTCTAAAAAACCTAAACTTGCAAATAGTGCCGCTATATCGAAGTTAGACTCCATTTATTCTTTCAAATTTAAATTACAGAGCTTTACTAATTCATCTGTGGTAAAGTTTTTGTGCAAGATTAGCTCAATTAAATCGTCAGTTTGACCTGTCTTAAATACTTCCAGTAATCGTTTTGATTTAGCCACTATATCTTTTTCATCCATTGGATTATCTGGTGTGCCTCTTACTGACTTAGCATGATAGAATAACTCTTTACTATTACTAAATTTTATTCTTATTTTTGATTGCCTTTCAGGTCTAGCAATCGCTAACTCATCGCTTGAAACTGCTTTAATTTTTTTCCTCAAACTCACAACCTCAGGATCGTTAAATAATTTTTCATCATGGGCTTCTATATAACCCATTTTCTTTTTTATCAAATGTACTGCTATTAAATGTTGGGCACTTATTGATAAAATTTTTCGGTCATTTACAATGTGGTATCTATCTGAAGGGATATCTACAACTAATTCAGTTATATCTCTATGATCAAATTTATTATTTTTTAATAAGTATTCTATGGCATCCATCATTGATTGAATTGGAGATCCCACTGACCATTTTTTTAGTGAAGCAGTATCAATTTTAAAATTCTCTCCAAGTTTTTCAATGATTAATTTTGGGTTTGGATTATGTGCAAATCCTTCATGAAACCCTCTTTCGCCTAATAATGGATCAGTTACTGAAGTAAAATTTTCTTTTGCTAAGAGAGCCGAATAGATTGCATTTCTAGTTGTCATACCTGAAAAAACAAATGCTTTTTCAATATGATCTGGATCTCTATTCCAACATGCCAAACCAGAAGTTTGTTGAATTGTATATGATAAAAGATAATTACATTGTTCATGTGTAAGTTTTAATAATGCACCAGCTGATGCAGCACACCCAAATATTGGTCCAATACTATGAGTAGAAAAAATTGAAGTTTTAGGAGTTTTGTATCCTAAGCTTGTCGTAACTCTGACACCTATGTCATAACCCAAAGCGATTGCTTTTATAATTTCTCTACTACCTAACTTTTCTCTTTCAGCTACTGCTAAAGTAGCAGGAATGATAGCACAACCCGGATGAAATCTACCTTCTGTTGTCGAGTCATCCGTTTCGTTAGCATGTGCAGCCATTCCATTAGAAAAGCCAGCATTAATTGCTGAAACTTTAATATCATTTCCAAGTAATGAAGCTTCTTTTATTCCACCTTGATTTTTAGAAAATTGAAAAGCTTTTTTCCCCGGTGGTAGAAGTCTTCCTGTTAGTATTGAAACGATAGTATCTAATAAATGAAATCGAGTTTTAAGATCTGTTTTTTTTGGTAAGTCATTTGTAAGTGCTTTAGAGATATATTTTGTTAACTCCTGCTGTATATCCATTAAAAAATTCCCTTAATTTTATTTTTATCTAAATTTATATATTCATTTTTACAATTAATGTTTAATAATTTTACTTCATCCTGAGTTAGACTACCTAAATTATCAATTAAATTTATGAATCTTTTTTCCTCTTTTTCATCAACAATATTTGTAAATAATTTTTTCATCTTATTTAGATAGTTTTCCCTCGCAAAAGGTGTTTTACCATTTGGATGAGCATTAGCAAAATCTAATTGATCAACAATCTTATCTCCATTATTTAAAATAATTTCAACTTTTGCTCCTTGAGCTTTCTTTAATGGATCAACCTCATCATAGTATTTTTTATTCCATTCACTACTTTCAAAAGTTTCAATTTTGTTCCATAACTCAACAGTTTCTTTGCGCTTTTTTCTACTTTCTGCGTAACTTTGTTCATGATGCCATTTACCATCTTCGAGTGCCACAGCGAATATATACATAGCAGAATGATCAAGTGTTTCCCTTGATGCATCTGAGCTATATTTTTCTTTATCGTTGCTTCCGCTTCCCATGACCACATGAGTATACTCTTTAGTAAATATATTTATCTTCTTAATTTCCTTCGTGTCCCTTACCCTCTTTCTCATTTCAAAAGCTAAATCAATCAATGAATTTCCATGATATCCAGCAGAATGTTCCTTCGTAAATGTATTTAAAATTCCTTGCCTTGGTTCGTTAGATACTGGGAGTTCTACTTTTATTTCCTCACTGTTATTTTTTAACAAAATTTGAATAATCCCGTAATCACCTTCCCAAACAGGACTTGGAGAAGTATCTCCTCTCATAGCTCTATCTATTGCATCAATTGAATTTTTACCTACTAATCCCGGAGCATATGCTTTCCAACTTGATAACTTGCCTTTTCTTCCTTGTCTCGTGAAAGTTGATGTGTGAGCACTCCATTGTATAGCTTGATAGATTGTTTCTGTGTCAAGTTTAAGTAAATTTCCTATGCCACTTGTAATAGCCGGTCCTAAGTGGCCAACGTGATCTATTCGATTGGGATTAAGAGCAATTGATAGTGATAATCTTAATTGAGTTTCATAGCTTGTTGCAATAGCTTTAATCAAATCCTCGCCATTACAATTTTTTTGCTGAGCTACAGCAATTATTGTTGGTATACAATCACCAGGATGGCAAGTTTCTTTTGCCATAATATTATCGTGAAAATCTAATTCTCTGACCGCAACAGCATTAGCCCATGCAGCCCACTGACAATCATATTTTTTATTATGATCTAAACCAAAAATAGTTGACCCAGAATTATTTTCAAATTTCATTGCTTGAGCTCTAGCAATTTTTACAGCTTCATTATTCAAGGCAGCTATTGCAACCCCTGCGTTATCTATAATTCTATTGCCAACCATATCTGAAATTTCTTTATTCAAATTCCAATTTTCAGCGGCCATATTTGCAATAAGCCATGCAAGTTGATTTTCTTTTTCTAAATTTGTTCCAGGTTTTTGAAGTTTAATTGTATATGATTTCATAATATGAAATGACATTTTACATATTGAACTTAAGTCTATTATCGTGTTTACTTTTGTCAATTATATATAACAACTAACAAACAAAAAATGGGAGAATATATGATAAGATTAATGAAAAAGTTTTTTGCTTTATCTACATTCTTATCTGCCCTTACTTTTGCTGCAATTGCAACAACGTCTGCTAAAGCGGAAACTTTCGCTACAAAAGCGTGTGATCCAATACAAGTAGTAATTCACGCTTCTTATGGAGGTGGAACTGATACGACTGCAAGAATGATGTCTATTAGATCTAGAAGAACTCTAAAAGCTGATATGCAAATTGTAGGTAAAAGAGGTGGATCAGGTGCTAAAGCTCAAAACTACACTTTAACTAGACCAAAAGATGGTTGTACAATTATGGCTCTTACAGAGTCTCATTTGTATACTATGGCTAGAGGAAAATCTGACATGAAGATCGATGATCTCGTTGGAGTTGCTAGAGCTATGGAAGAACCAACTTTTATTGTTGTTAACGCTAAAAATAAAGAGTTAAGCACAATTAAAAAGTTTATCAAAAGATCAAAAAAGAAACCTATAGTAACTGCTATCGCATCAATTGGAGGAACAGAGCATATTGGAATGTATAACTATTCTAAAACTGCAGATGTACCTTTCAAAGCGGTATCATTTGGATCAGGAGCACAAAGCTTACAAGCATTAGCTTCTGGTAAAGTAGAGGCTTCTTTACTTAACCCTTCTGAAGCAGCGGCTTTAATAGAAGATAAAAAAATTAAAGCAATTCTATTATTACATGACAAAAAAATGGCTGACTATCCAAAAGTACCAACTTCATACTCAATGGGTCATGAAGTAAAAGTTGTAACTACAAGAGGTTACGCTGTACTTAAAGGAACGCCTCAAGATAGAATTGATGCGCTTTCAAAAGGAATGGTAAAAGCTATGCAACATGAAACTTTTGGAAATTATCTTAAAGGTGCATCTCTAGACCCTAAAACTAGCCCAGCTGGTACAGAGGTTTGGGATAAACAACTTAAAGAAAATTACAAAAAAGCTGCAGAAGCTCTTAAAGGTTTAGGTTTAACTAATTAGTTAATGTCTGACCAAAAAAAAATACATGATTTCGCGCCCAGAACTTTGGGCGCGGGGTTTGTTCACAAAAGAGATTTAGTACTCGCGATAATTTTAGTCGCGTTTGGAGCCTTTATGTATTATGAGGCTAGTAAGTTTCCTGAAGCACCAGCAATATTAGGAGATACACTTAACGCTGATGTATTTCCAAAAATGTTGATTACAATAATGTTTTTGCTGGTAGCAATTATACCTTTTGAATTTAAATTAACACCTGACAAAGTAGCTAAGATTGACAAAGATCGGGATGATAAAACTTTAACAATTACTTGGTTAACGATTTTACTACTATTAACAATAGTATCTTTTGCTGAATTTTTAGGAGCTGTAGTAACAATGGTTATTACTTGCTTGGCCCTACCGCTACTGTGGGGTGAAAGGAATTATATTGCAGTAATTATTTATTCAATCTTATTCCCTGGATTTGTTTACTTATTATTTAATAAACTCTTAGGTTTATATTTTAACCCAGGTATTTTAGAGGCATTCAAATAGTATTATGGAAGATGTAATAAGAGGTTTTCAATTACTAATGGAGGTGCAAAACTTAGCCTTAATTTTTGGCGGGGTTTTGATTGGAGTATTAGTTGGTGCTTTACCAGGACTGAGTTCCCCAATGGCTATAGCTTTGCTAATGCCATTTACAATCAGTCTAGATCCGGTTGCATCAATTTCAATGATGGCTGCTCTATATTGTGCAGGAACTTTTGGTGGTTCCATCACAGCAATATTAATTAATGCACCAGGAGCACCACCAGCGGTAGCTACTGCTTTGGATGGATACATGATGGCAAAAAATGGTGAACCAGGAAGAGCTCTTGGTTTAGCGGCGATCTGTAGTGTGTTAGGTGGAATTTTTGCTATTATAATATTTTTGTTTGCTACTCCACTACTAGCAGAGATTGCTCTTAAATTTGGGCCAGTTGAATATTTTGGACTAACATTATTCGCTTTATCTATGTTAGCCGCAATGAGTGGAAAATCATCTATAAGAAATTTAATAGCTGGAGCTATGGGAGTTCTAGTATCAACAATAGGCGTACACTTAGCAACTGGTGTAGAAAGATATGAATTTGGTGTTCCTGAATTAACAGAAGGAATTAAGTTTGTCCCAGTTCTAATAGGACTTTTTGCGATGTCCGAACTACTCAATCAATCAAAAACATTAAACGCAGCAGTAGAGAGAATGTCAGCGAAAGCTTTAAAACTTCCAACAATCGCAGAACTTAAAGAATTAAAAGGTACAATTTTAAGATCATCTGGATTAGGGACATTCATAGGTATTTTACCTGCTGAGGGAGCGACTGTAGCCGCAATGATGGGTTACAATGAAGCGAAAAGATTTTCTAAAACCCCAGAGAAATTTGGTACGGGATGTGCCGAAGGTATCGCTGGACCGGAAGCTGCCAATAATGCTGCAGCTGGTGGAGCGATGGTTCCAACCCTAGCTTTAGGAATACCTGGCAGTGGAACAACAGCATTAATTTTGGCTGCATTAGTAATGCACGGTTTTCGACCAGGACCTTATTTGATTTCAGAAACTCCACACTTGGTTTATGCAATATTTGGGGCAATGTTATTTGCTAACTTTGCCTTTTTAGGAATTGGTTTAGTGGGAGCCAAGTTCTTTTCTTATGTAACGTTTATTCCAAAAAGATTTTTGTGGCCATCGGTGTTTATTTTCTCTTTAATCGGATCGTACGCATACAGTTCAGCAATATTTGATGTTTGGGTAATGCTAATTTCAGGTATCATTGGATATTTTGCATTAAGAAACGGATTTTCTCCAGCTCCATTCGTAATGGGACTGATATTAGGAAAAATGGTAGAGGAAACATTCACACAATCAATGGTGATTTATGAGAGTAATTTTTTCAATTTCTTTGAAAGTGGGGTGTTTATCTTTTTCATAATTCTTACGTGCATAAGTCTTACAACACCTTTCTGGGGCGCAATCCGCAAAAAATTAGCTGCAAAAAAAGTTGAGTAGAGAATTTAATAAAAATAAAGTTGCAGTATTAACAGGAGCAGCAAAAAAAATTGGCAGAGCCACTGCTAAAAAATTGGCTGAGCAGGGATTTAATATATTAATTCATACTGGTGGAAAAAGTCTTGAAGAAGCAAAAAAGACGGTAGAAATGGTTGAAAAATATTCTGTAAAATCTGCTTACGTGGTAGGAGATTTAGAAAATTTACAAACTATAGATACTATTAAAAATGCAGCTTTAAAATTAGGCACACCATCAGTTCTGATTAATAACGCTGGCTTAAGGATTCATGAAGATTTTGAGAAAATTAGATATGAAGATTGGAAAAAAGTTATGACCGTAAATGTAGATGCATCTTTTTTATGCACTCAAGCTTTAATTGGCTTTATGACAAAACAAGGATGGGGAAGAGTAGTAAATATTGGAGGACTGTCCGCTCACATAGGCGCGAAAGAAAGAGCGCACGTTGTAACATCTAAAGCTGCGTTAGTTGGATTGACCAAGGCTATTAGCATGGAATTTTTAGAAAAAGGTGTCACTTGTAACTGTGTTGTGCCAGGTTTTATAGCTGATTTTGATAGTCAGAAAGGAAAAGAAAAAAATCTCAAGGGCCATTGGATTAGACACCCACAGACTCCAAATTTAGTACTTAAAAGATTTGGTAACCCAGATGAAGTCGCTGAAGTTATAGCTAATCTTTGTAAAAAGGATGCAGATTACATTAATGGACAGACTCTTCACGTGAATGGTGGTAGTTATACGCCATGACGATTACAGAAGAATATTCTAATTGGGCTAAAAACCTATCTGTCAAAGAAATATCTGAAAAAACTAAAGGCACATTAAATTATCTTATTAAAGATATATGTGGAATCATATTATCAGCAAGAAATGAAAAATATGTACAAAGTTTAGTAAGAGCTTATAAAGGTTCTGGTGATTATATTTCATTAGGCCACGGAAAAGAATTTGATGTATCTTCTTCAGCAATTATTGCTGGAACAGCAGCACATGGCGAAGATTTTGATGATACTTTTGAAGGCAATCCTATGCATGTTGGAGCATGTATGATTCCCGGAATTCTGGCTGCTGCACAGAAATTTAATTTTAACGGTGACCAAATATTAAAAAGTCTTGCTGTAGGATCAGAATTAATGTGCAGATTAGCTCTTGTTGCCCCTACAGCTATGCATAAGCAAGGCTTTCATCCTACTGCTGTGTGTGGAACATTTGGAGTTGCCGCTGGTTTATCTTCTGTTTTAGATTTAAATGAAAAACAAATGGTATCTGCGTTAGGTATAGCGGGAAGCTTCACTTCGGGCATTATAGAATATCTTGCAGAGGGATCTTGGACTAAAAGAGTTCATCCAGGCTGGTCAGCTAATTCTGGAATAAACGCAGTGTTAATGGCTCAAACAGATTTTTTTGGACCTAGAACAGTTATAGAAGGAGAACATGGATTTTTTAAAGCTTTTGCAATAGAGGATATTAAAAGAGATTTTTCTCATTTGACTGACAAATTGGGATCAAGATGGGAAATTGAAAACTTAGCCTTTAAACCTTTTGCTTGTGGAACCATGGCACAACCTTTTGTAGATTGTGCAATTAATTTAAGAAAAAAAATAAAAGATTACAAAAAAATTAAATCAATCAGAGCATTAGTAGGCGAAGGCACAGTTCATAGATTATGGGAACCCTCGAAGGAGAAAAAAAACCCATCTACACCATATTCAGCTAAATTTTCTGTACCATACTGTGTAGCGGTTGGATTTTTAAGAAATGATGCAGGGTTGAGTGAATTTGATGAAAAAAGCATTAAAGAAAAAGATATTTTAGAATTAGCAAGCAAAGTTAATTATGAGATAGATCCTAAAAATGAATATCCAAAAAATTACACAGGAACTTTAATTTGTACAACAGATGAAGAGGAGCTTACGGAGCATCAACCATGTTTTAGAGGTGGAAGAAAGCAGCCCTTAACTAAAAATGATATAGAAAAAAAATTTGATGCAAATCTTGATTACTCAAATATAAGTGAAAGTTATAAAGTAAACTTAAAAAGCTTTATAAAAAGTATTTTTGATAAACCTGATTTTTCTAAAATCCTAATAAAATAAATGGATTTAGCTATTTTTTTACCAAGTACTATTTCTTTTAATAGCGCAATATTTTTAATTTTTTTTAATTTATTAACATGCTTCATTTCAACTGCTCTAAGTTTGGGAGGTGGAATGCTGATGTTGGTTGGTTTGTCATTTATTTTACCGACTACAGCTCTTATACCGGTACACGGTATAATCCAATTAGGCTCTAATTTCGCAAGAATATTCGTTTCAGTAAAAGAACTTGATAAAAATTTAATTATACCTTTTGTCATTGGAACTATAATTGGAGCATATTTTGGAGCAAATATTGTTGAATTTTTATCACCTGGTGTTGGACAGATAGGTGTGGGTATATTTATACTATATTCGCTATTTGGAAAATTTCCAGAGCTTGGAAAAAAATACATATTCGCAGGAGGGATTTTTACCACGATAATGTCAATGCTATTTGGTGCATCAGGTCCTGTTGTATCCACGTTGATAAGAAATATGAATTTTAATCCAACAAAACATGTTTCTATACATGGAGCTTTTATGACCGCGCAACATTTATTTAAATCATTTGGCTTCTTTTTTATAGGGTTCGCTTTTCAGGAATACTTATTATTGGTGACTTTAATGATATTAGTGGGTTTTTTTGGAACTTATTTTGGCAAGAAGGTGCTAATATCTAAAGGAAAATCTTATTTTAAAAAAGTTTTAACGATAATATTATTATTAGGAGGAATCAGAATAATTTATTTAGGTCTGAAAAACCTTAGCTATATTTAGATGAAAATAGAAAAAAGATATAAAAAAAAAATTATATTAAATTTTACGATTAACATCTTTAAAAAATTAAACTTATCTAGGTCAAATGCTAATTTAGTGGCTAAACATTTATTAAGAGCCGATGAGAGAGGAGTCTGGTCACATGGCATTGTTAGATTACCCATATACACTGAAAGATTAGAAAAAAAGGTAGCTAATCCGAGACCTAAATTAAGATTTAAAAAAATCACAAACAGCATATATCATTTATTTGGAGATAATGGATTGGGTTTTATTATTGCTCAAAATGGTATTGAGAAATGTGTAAAGCTGGCACATCAAAACGGAATAGGTTTGGTTGCTATAAAAAATAGTAACCACTTTGGAATGTCAGCAAACTATCTTGAGTATGCGGCAAAAAAAAATTGTGTCGCATGGGTTTTTACAAATGCTTCAAAAGCACTACCTCCTCACGGCGCAATGGCAGCTTTTTTTGGGACTAGTCCATTTGGATTTGCTTGCCCAACAAAAAAAAAAAATAAGCCATTCGTACTGGACATGGCATCTTCTTCAGTAGCTAGAGGTAAACTTAGATTTGCAGCTCAAAAAGGAATTAAAATTCCTTATGGATACGCTTTAGATAAATTTGGAAAACCCACAAATGATGGGCTTAAGGCTTTTAATGGGATCATGCTACCTTTTGGAGGAATGAAAGGAGCAGGTTTATCTTGGATGATGGATATTGTAGGAGGTATTTTTACTGGTGCAAATCATAGTGGTAAAGTCAAAAACGCGATAAATGATTTTTCTGGTCCTGCAAATGTAGGTCATTTAATGATATGTTTGAAAACAAATCTATTTCAGTCTCATTCAACATTTTTAGAGAAAATTGAGTACGGAATTAAAAAAGCAAAGAAGCTAAAAAAAGCTAAAGGTTTTAAAACTATTTTACACCCTGGAGAGCCAGAGTACAATTGTAGTATCAAGCAGAAAAATAGCATTCTCTTGTCTAAAAATACAATTGTTGAATTACAAAAGTTAGCTAGTAAATATGGAGTAAAAAGTCCTTTTAACGACTAGCAGATTGGTGACCAGCTATCTTTCCAAATACTGCTCCAGATGTTAATCCACTCCCACCTGGGTAATTAAAATAAAAAATACCACCAATTATTTCCCCAGCAGCGTATAAACCTTTAATTGGTTTTAATTTTTTATTAAGAACTTGGCATTTGTTATTTACTTTTAACCCACCGAAAGTAAAGGTTATACCACACGTTACTCCATAGGCATAAAAAGGAGCTTTATCGATTTTATTTGCCCAATTTGATTTGTTAAGCTTAAGACCTTTAGTGCACCTTCCATCTTTAATAGTAGGGTCGTATTTTATATCCTCTCTTACAGCATTATTATATTCTCTTATTGTTTTTAATGCTTTGTTTTTGTTTATCCCATCAATTTTTTTTATTAACTCCTCTAATGATTTGGCTTTAACTTTTGTGGCTGATTTCACGTCATATTCTGGATACAACATATGTCTTACTTTATGATCAAATATTTGCCAGCCAATTTGATTTGGCTGTTTAATCACCTCTCTACCAAACTTTGCATAGGTAAAATTTCTAAAATCTTCTCCTTCATCAACAAATCTTTCTCCATTATTATTAATAACTATTCCCCATGGGTAACTAATTTTTCTATACTTGTTACTTACTTTTAAATCACTAAACTCAGGACCATTCATATCATGAAAAACTGCATGACAACCCGACCAATTACCAAAAGCTGAAGCTCCAACTTTCAAAGCCATATTTAAACCGTCTCCAGTGTTGTATTTTGTTCCCCTTACTTTAGCTTTCTCCCAACCGCGACCTAAATATTTAGTTCTCATTTTTGGATTAGCTTCAAAACCCCCACAGGCTAATATAACAGATTTAGAAAATATTTTTTTTACTTTACCTTTTTTCAAAACATTAATACCTGTTACTTTATTGTTTTTATAAATTAAACTTTTAGCGGCAGTATTATACTGAATATTAATTTTATTTTTCTTAGTTATTTTTAAAAGAGAGTCAACTAATTTTTCTCCTTGACCACTCACCTCTAGTGTTAAACCTCCCCAATACTTCATGATACCATTTACAAGAAAAGATTGTCTTCCTACGATAGGTTTAAATTTTAATCCCTTTTTACTTAACCATAAAATCGTTTCAAAGCTTTTCGAGGTCAGCATTTTGGATAAATTTTTATCTGTTTTACCGTTTGTTACTTTTTTTAAATCTTTTAAAAAATTTGATACAGGATATTTGCCATAATCAATGCTATTAGAATTTTTTAAAGAGGGTATGATTTTTTTCAGGTCTGCAAAACCATTATAAGCAAATCTATAAGCACCATTAGTATATCTGCTGTTACCGCCTTTATCTTTAATTGATGCTTTTTCTAAAACTAAAATTTTTTCTGCACCATTATCCTTCGCAGATAATGCTGCTGATAAAGCTGCATTTCCAGCTCCAACAATAACCACATCATAGTAATTCATAATAATATTTTTAATTTATTTATCAGAAAGATAAAGAATTATTTTGTTTTAGAATATAAAATCTTTAGCTCAATTTAAAACAGGTTTTATATTGTAAAATAGATTTACTTAGACAAAAGTTTACTTAATTTTGTAATATCTTTAAGTTTTTCAAGATTTCTAACAGTTTCAATTATAGAATTTGCTTTATTTGTAGGCCATTTTGCAAATTCACAACAACCTAAGAACTTATCAGCCACTTCATCATATGTCATAGGTATCATAGGACTGCCTTTACCAAAATCTCCTCTACCAGATATTTTTTTGCCATTTTTTAAGTAAATATCAATTATCGTTGTCATTTTGTCGTATCCAGCGGCTTCAGCAACTTTATTTTTATAAAAATTAACTTTTCTCAACATATTTTGTACATCTTGTTTATTTATTCTTTTGTCTTGATACTCAGGAATGTAAGCTCTTCTTTGAACTAAAAGTATTGCCATTGAATATTCCATACTGAATTTCGCTTGAAATTCATTTGTCGGCCTATGATGAATTAATGCATTTTGCATATTATGGTTTGTACCTACATCGACTTTCACAACATTTTCAGGCTTTATGTCATGTTTTAAAATTAGTTCTAACATTTTTGTCATACCAGGATGAGTTAAGGAGCCACAAGGATGAGGTTTGATAGATACACCTGGTTTTGTAAAAGTCCATGGTCTACCTAATTGTCCTTTAATAGATTTTAAATTGTAACCACCTCCATGTGCTTGAAAGAAACCTCTTGGAGACTCTAAAATTTTATCTGTAGCAGACCACCCATAGCCAACTAAATCACAAGCAACTACTCCACTTTCTGCTGCTCTTCCAGCATGTAAAGGCTTTGTCATTGTTCCAAAATTCTCTCTTAATCCAGCGCTCATAGTTGCAGCTATAGCTAGAGATTGTTGAATTTTAGAAACGTTATAGCCTCTTATTTTTGCAGCTGCAGCTGCAGACGCTAAAGTTCCACATGTTGATGTAGAGTGAAATCCATGCTGGTAATGTCGTGGAGACATTGCCTCAGAAACCTTACATTCAACGTCAACGCCAATTAGATAAGCATTTAAAAAGTCTTTTCCATTAATTTTTTTTAACTCACCTTCTGCAAAAGCACTAGGTAAGCAAGGTGCAGTTGGATGAGTTAATAAACCGTAAACTCTATCTTTCTGAATCGCTAATTGAGTATCATCATAATCGTCGGAATGTATTCCAGTTCCGTTAGCTAATGCAGCAAATCTCGAAGTTACTTTCATTTTAGAACCAATTACAGTTGCTTTTCCTCTAGCAGAATTTTGCCTAATATGTTTAAATAAATAGCCTCCAGTTCTTGCAACTGATCCAGATAAAGCTAAACCAAAACCATCTAAAATATGTTTTTTCGCTAATTCTACTACATTCTTTGGAATAGAATTAAATTTATTTCTTTTTACAAATTCGGCCACATATTTTGTAAGATGCTTGCCTTTATCAGATTTGATGTTTGGTGTGTAAGCTTTTCCCATAATTTTTAGAACATCTTAATTCAGCAAAAAAGAGATAGATTGTCAACAAATTTTATATTATAAAATGACGTTTCACGATGCAAAACATATGAGCAATATAAAAGTCTTAGATAAAACATTTCAAATTTTAAATTCTTTTGATGATGGAAATAGAAGTGTTTCATTGAAGGAATTATCGTCAACTACGAAATTAAATAAATCTACTATTTTAAGAATTTGTAATTCTTTAATAAAATATAATTTCTTAATTAAAAATGAAATCAACGGAAGTTACAGATTAGGCCCGGGTAGTTGGAAACTTGGGTCAATTTACAACTCAAACTTTAAATCGGGAGAGGAGATAAGGTCAATACTAAATAGAATATTGGAATCTACGGAACAATCAGCCGGATATTGGGTTAAAGCAGGTAGTAAAAAAAAAGTTTGTTTGTATAGAGTAAACTCAAAATCGGAACTCAACCATTATGTTGTTGAAGGGACTACGTTTGAGCTAAAATCGGCCACTGGAAAAGTTATAAAAGCTTTTACTCAAAATGATCAAGAGCTTAAAAATTTGATAAATAAAAAAGGTTATATTTATACTGCAGGAGAAAGATTGGATAACATAGCAAGTGTCGCAGTTCCAATATTTAATAATAAGGAAAATTTTACAGGCGCGTTAAGTATATCTGGTTGGAGACAATTTTTTACTAATAAATCAGTAGCAAAATTTTATAAAATTTTATCTGGGTATCAAAATCAAATGAAAAGACTTGTATCTAATGAATAAAAAAACTCAAAAATTAAAAAAGTATTTCAATGATAAAAAATCTTATAAAATCCCAACTTGCCATGACCCTCTTTCTATTAAGTTAATTGAAAAAAAAGGTTTTAAGATTGGATTTATAGGAGGTTTCGCGCTTTCATCTGCTAGTTTTGGCTATCCAGATGCAAGTGTGATTTCTAGAAAAGAGCTCGTTGAGTCAACTAAACTAATTTGTAATCAATCAAAAATTCCTATTATTGTAGATGCAGATACTGGTTTTGGAGATTTGAAGAATGTTTTTAAGACAGTCAATGATCTTTCGCAAGCGGGGGCCTCAGCTTTAATCTTAGAGGATCAGGTATTTCCAAAAAGATGTGCCTTAACAGATAAAGTAAAATTGTTAGATATAAAAAGTGCATCAAAAAGAGTTAAAACAGCAATTAAAGCCTCTAAAAAAACAAAAGGTATTTTAATAATAGCAAGAACTGATGCTTTAACTACCAATTCAATCAAAGAGGCTGTAACTAGAGCAAATTTATACAAAAAACTTGGAGCTGATGCCATTTTTATTACAGGGATTAATAATATTAAGCAAGCAGATCTCATTTCTAAAAAAGTTAAAAACATTCCTCTTTTTATAAATATAACAGAAAAAATTAAATTTAATTTAAATAAAATTAAAAACAGTAGATTTAAGTTTAT
>CACJPW010000012.1 GCA_902595375.1 uncultured Pelagibacteraceae bacterium
AAATGATTAGGGAAAGATACATTTCATGCTTATTAAACATGAGTGATAAAGAAATAAATCTTGGTATCAGTGAAATTAAATTAAAGTATAAAAATCAAATAAAATTCACTGATACCTTAAAATGTATTAGCTACAGAAAATAATTATTTTCCTGGCTCTTTGTATGATGAAGCCATTTTCTGAGCAGTTTTAGCTATTTCATTTAGATTTACATCTTCTAAAATTGTAAAATCTGAAACAGCTCCACTAGAAACAGCAACCATTGCAGCTGCAGCAGCTTGTTCAAAAGTTCCTTCAATCACTGCCATAAAGTCATATTTTCCTCTTAGGCCTGAGTATTGAGTTACCTTAGCTCCCACAGAAGCAGCAAGTGCAGATGTAGCAGCTTTTCTGTCTGTAGATGGATTACTTACAAATCCTCCGAGACCTTTAGCTGTGTAACATCCAAGTGTATAAAATTTTGCCATTGTTACCTCCTTTTTTTTATTGACCCGGAGCCTTATAAGACATCTTCGAAGCTTTTGTTGTAGCCTTAGAAAAATCTATAGCTTCAAGTGCTGATAAGTTTTTTACAGCTCCAGTCGACTCTACAACTAATTTAACAGCAGCAAAATCATCAAAACTAGGAAGATCTGCAACTACACAAAAATCGTATGAGCCTCTTACAATATCCATAGTGTGTAATGTTCCACCCACACCTTTAACAAGTTTTTCAACCACTGCTTTTCTGTCACTATTTGGATCTTTTAAAAAACCTTGAAAGGCTTTCTCGGTATAGTTTCCCATAATGTACATCTTTGACATATTATTTCTCCTTTCTTATTTCTCGATCACAACTGTTCCAGAGTGAGGATCTGTTACTCCTAAATCTGATGACAGTTCTTCTAAAGTGTGCCGAAGCGTATCCAAAAATGCAATCATTTTTGGTCTTGCTGTAGCAATATCATCTTCAGAATTCCATTCACCTATCATAAAAAATTCATTAGGTTTCGTTTCAACGTATTTCGCTGAAATCTGCCCATCGAACTTTGGCATCTCATCTATTTTTTTCAAATATTCTTCTCTGTTAGATGATTTCACTTTACATCTAACAATATTCATAAACTTTGCCATGTATCTCCTTAAACGTAAATTTTATCTGCTAAACCGTAACAAAGAATAGCACTGATAATAACAAGAACGAGTGGAGCATATATTCCATCGTTTCTAGTTTTTTTAGTTAAACCTGTTTTATCAATCTTTAATGTATAAAAATTTACAACTAATATCGAAACATTCATTATAAAAACTAAGTTAAAGAAGGCCCAAGTAGTCTCTACACCACCTGGTCTTATAAAAGCGATATAAATTGCCATTAGAACAGTGGCGATCATGAATGAGCCTGCAAATCTCGTAATCAAGGTAGCAGTTTTATCAACTCCTCTACCCTTTAGAAATTTTTTCGTATCAAAGACTAATTGGTAAGCGTAGCTACCAACTATTATAAAATGTGCTAAGTAAATTATTAAATAAAATGCGTTTCCAAATTTATCGATCATAAATATCCTATGCGTTATAGTCCATGACCTGATCTGTGCACTCAACAAATTTATGAGGAGTGAAAAAATCGTTCATTTGACCTAGTTGATTAATAATTGCTTGCTCATCTTTTCCCTTCCACCAGCAAAACATTTCCATTGTATCTCCTGGCGTATTCCAAGTCATTTGACAAGCAGCATTGTCACTTTTCATGCTTTTAACAATATCTTCCATTTTCATAGAAGCCACTGTTTCTGTAAATTTAGCTTTCATTTCAGCAGACTTAAAAGTATGCGTTACCATATAGTTTTTCATTTTTTCTCCTTTATAGGTTTATTTTAGATAGTTCAAATAACTGAGCACTTTCTACACACTCAGCATAAATTGCTTTAGCTGTGGAGTTATTTCCAGTTACAAACTCTTTCATCCCAGCTTCGTTATGAACATTGACTTTAAATAACATTCCGCTTTTATCTGGTATCATTGCCCCAACAGTTTTTTCTGGGTAGGCAACGCTTTTTCTAACGCTCATACCTTCATCTGATTGCATCCAACCCATGAAAGTTTCTAATTTGCCTTCTTTAAATTTAAGATGTACTAACATTTCTTTTTCCATTTTTTCTCCTTTTATTTAAACTCCTTTTATTATAATACCATTAGTTACTGAGTTTGCTAATCGAATTGGTTTTACTGGTTTGTATTCTTCAGAACCATACCATTCTAGAGCTTTTTCGTAAGTTGGAAACTTAATTACTACCGTCCTAGGATATTTCCACTCACCATCTATAACTTTGTACTCCCCAGCGCGTACAAGGTATTCTCCTCCAAATTTTTGAACCGTAGGTACTACCTTACCAACATACTCTTTATAGGCTTCGGGATTTTTAACGTCTATATTAGCAATTACGTATCCACTCATTTCTATCCTGCGTAAATTGTTCTAGATAGTTTCTCAATTTTTTCCTCTGAACCTTTAATTTGCTTATATATAAATTTATTACACTCAGTATTTTTAGATTTATTAAAAGGCTTGCCGTAAACTTTATCTACATAAATATTCATACCTTTATTCATTTCATCATCTTTTACGCCTTCAGATACAAGATACTCCCTTATAACTTTTACTGAAGCTAAAGCTAATTCCATATTTTTAACTTCAATAGTTTCTGCTGGCAAAACAGCTGTAGCACTATAGTGTCCTAGACACTCTATTGTTTTTTCTTTTTGAGCTTTTGTTATATGTCCTGCAGCTATCGCTGAGCCCATAAATAATAAAGTTACAATTAGAATAAATTTAAATTTCATACGTAAATTTTAATTAAATTTGGAACAATTTATATATGTTTAAATTTAATTACAGGTATGCAAATTGTCTACAACTTGAAGATGATTTATTTCCAATTAGGCTTTGTTTTATTAAGAAAGCTTTTTATTCCAATTTTTTTATTTTGACTATCAAGCAATTTATAAAACTCTTGTCTCTCTTTTATTAAAGATTTTTTTAAATTATCCTCTGAATTAACCAAATTTTTAATAACTTGTAGTGACTTTTTTGGCTTCGACGAGATTGTATTTAAAAAGTTTAAAGTAAATTCTTTAAAATTTTCCTTTGGAATAACCTGTGAAACAATTCCATATTTCATTGCAGTTTCAGCATTAATCATTTCTCCAGACATTGCTAAATATTTTACATTTTGATTTGAAGTAAATTTTTTTGTTTTTTGTGTTCCACCAATACCTGGAATTAATCCTAAATTAATTTCAGGTAATCCAAATTTTGCCTCTGAACTCGCAATGATTAAATCACTTGAAAGAGCAAGCTCAAAACCACCTCCTAAAGCATAGCCTTGAACAAATGAGACAATTGGAATATCTATTTTTTGTAAATCATCAACTTTAGAAAAGAGTTTTTGTTTTTTTGCTTCTTTTGAGTTTAGTTTCTCAAGTTCTTTTATGTCAGCTCCAGGTGAAAAAAACTTAGGACCTCCAATTAAACCAATACACCTAATTTCTTCTAATTTGCTCAATTCTTTGGCTGCATCAACAATTTCATTTAGGGTTTTTTGATCTAAACTATTATTTTTATTGTTAGCAATTTCAATAATTGCGTAATTTTCTCGCTTTTCTACTTTAATATTTTTATAGTTCATAAAATAATAGAATATAAATTTCACTATGACAGAGCAACTAATTATATTGATAGAAATCATACTAATAGACTTAGTTTTGGCGGGAGATAACGCAATTATTATTGGGATGGTTGCTTCAAAATTTGAAGAGTCAAATAGGAAGAAAATAATTTTCTGGGGTATAGGTGGAGCGGTAGTTTTAAGAATTCTTTTTACTTTTATTACCGCTTATTTATTACAAATCTCAGGTTTAAGATTAATTGGTGGTCTTTTATTGCTTTATATTTGCTACAAACTTTATAGAGATGTTATTCAAAATAAAATTGAAGAAAAAAATATTGATATTGATAATTCAAATCTTAAAAAAGCAATTTTCACAGTAATACTAGCAGATGTGACGATGAGTTTAGATAACGTTTTAGGGGTGGCAGGTGCAGCTAAAGATCATTATATGCTTCTAGCTTTTGGTTTGGGATTATCTATATTGTTGATGGCATTTGCAGCAAATTACACCGCGAGACTGATTAAAAAATATTCCTGGATTAGTTGGGTTGGATTAATTGCAATACTACTTGTTGCAATTCAATTAATTTATGAAGATTTGCAAATTTTGCTATGATTAAATACTTAGTATTTTTTTTGTTAATATTTAATTTCTCTTACGCAGTTGAGTTTTTTGGAGAATTTAAACAAGGCTCTTACATTCTTGGAAAAACAGAGCGAAATTCTAAAGTATATATTGATAAAAGAAAGATAAGAGTTTCAAGTGACGGTTACTTTGCTTTTGGACTAGATAGAGATAGAAAAAATAATGTTTTGATCAAGATAAAAAATAAAAATAAAATTGAACTTATTGAAAAAAAAGTGTTCAAGAGAAAATACAAAATACAAAGAATTGATGGTCTTCCTCCGAAACAAGTTACACCTCCACCTGAAGTTTATGAGAGAATAAAAAAAGATAATGTTTTGATTAGTAAAGCAAGATCTATCAATAGCAAATTAGCTTTTTTTAAGGATAAATTCATCTATCCTATTGACGAATATATTATTACAGGTGTTTATGGTAGCCAGAGAGTCTTAAATGGTAAACCAAGAAGGCCTCACTATGGTATTGATTTTCATGCTCCTGAGGGAACTCCAGTTAAATCAATGATGGATGGCGTAGTCACATTAGTAAGTAATGATATGTACTTTACGGGTGGTACAATTATTTTTGATCATGGTCATGGTATTAGTACTCTTTATATGCACATGAAAGATATATACGTTAAGAAAGGTCAAGAGGTAAAAAAAGGGCAAATAGTCGGAACTTTAGGGCGAACAGGTAGAGCGACAGGCCCACATTTAGATATTAGACTTAACTGGTTTGAAATTAAATTAGATCCAGCGACAATTTTAAATTCTAACTAATCTAACTCAAACCTGCTTTGATAATTTTCATTAAGACTTTTAGCTTGATCATCTTTAAATAAAATAAAATCTTCAAGAACTAAAATATCTAAATTCGTACCCATAAAGCAGTTATAAGCGTCTTCTATTGAACAAACTATTGGCTCTCCTCTTACATTAAAAGATGTATTAACTAAAATAGGGCATTTTGTAATTTTATAAAATTCTTTTATCAACGAATGATACCGTGGATTTGTATCTTTATGAACTGTTTGGATTCTAGCAGAATAATCAACATGTGTCACAGCAGGTATTGATGATCTTTTTACGTTTAATTTATCAATTCCAAATTTATTTTTCTCTTCATCTGTCATTTTGATTTGCTTATTTTTTTTTACATTGGAAACTAACAACATATATGGGCTATTTTTTTCTAATTCAAACCACTCATTTAAGTTTTCAATTAAAACTGACGGGGCAAATGGTCTAAAGCTCTCTCTAAACTTAATCTTTAAATTCAATTCTTTTTGCATTTTTTCAGATCTTGGATCAGCAAGAATTGACCTACAACCTAATGCTCTAGGACCAAATTCCATTTTCCCCTGAAACCAACCAACAGTTTTACTTTTAGAGAGTTCCTTGGCTACTAAAGTTGAAATTTCATTAGGCGATTTTTTTTCATAAACAGCATTTAAATCATCTAATTTTTTTTTAATTGTGTCATTATCAAATTTTGGTCCTAAATATGAACCTTTCATTCTATCTTTAAACTCATTTCTCGGCATTTTTAATTCTTCATGCCAATAAGCCAGTGCCGCTCCCAAAGAGCCTCCAGCATCTCCTGCAGCTGGTTGAATCCAGATATCTTTGAAAGTATTATTCTTTAAAATTTTTCCATTCGCTACACAATTTAGTGCAACCCCACCAGCTAAACATAGATTATCAATCTTATATTCATTTGAAATATTTTTTGTAAGTTTTAAGATAATTTCTTCTGTTGCTGCCTGTATTGAAGAGGCTATGTCCATGTGAAATTCAGTTAACTTTTCTGTCTTGGGATCTCTAACTGGGTTACCAAATAGATCTGAAAATTTTTTATTTGTCATTGTCAAACCAGTTGCATAATTAAAATATTTCATGTTAAGTCTAAATGAACCATCGTCCTTTAAATCAACTAAATTTTTTAAAATTAAATCTTTATATTTAGGTTGTCCGTATGGCGCTAGACCCATAACTTTGTATTCACCACTATTAACTTTAAAACCTGTATAATATGTAAATGCGGAATACAGTAAACCTAATGAATGAGGAAAATGAATTTCTTTGATTATTTCAATTTTATTTTTTTTTCCAACACCAAGAGTGGTAGTAGCCCACTCACCGACGCCATCAAGAGTAAGAATTACAGCTTCTTTAAATGGAGACGGATAAAATGCACTAGCTGCATGACTAAAATGGTGTTCAGAAAATTTAATTTTATTTATATCATTAAAATCTTCGTCGTGTTGTCTTAACTTATCAAATAAGAATTTTTTTTGAAATAATTTTTCTCTTAACCAAATTGGCATAGAAAGAGAAAAAGATTTGAAACCTTTTGGAGCATAAGCCATATAAGTTTCTAGTAATCTCTCAAATTTTAGAAATGGTTTTTCAAAAAAAACTATATGATCAATTTTGTTTAAACTTTTTTTTGAATTTTTAAGAATGAAATCAATTGATCTAAATGGATAACTTGGATCATGTTTTACTCTAGTAAATCTTTCCTCTTGAACAGCTGAAACAATCTCTCCATCCACAATTAAAGCCGCTGCACTATCATGATAAAAAGCTGATATTCCAAGAATTGATGTCATTAAAAGATTGTATAAATTAATGGTGCAACTGAGGAACCCTGACTTAGGACTATAAGTGAGCCAAAAATTACAAGAAATATTAATATCGGCAATAACCAGTATTTTTTTCTAATTTTTAAAAATAGTAAAAATTCTTTTAAAAAATCAATCATAATTGGCAAATCTTTATACACATTTTTTTAACATTTCAAAACAATGTTGTAATCAATTATAATCCTAATTTTTACGAATAAAATAAATTAGAAAATTATCAAATTTAATTAATTAAGAAAATGTTTAAGATTTTTTGATATTATCTTACTAACTATATCGTAGCCTTGTGTTGTGTAATGACCATCAAATTTATAAAATATACTCTGCTCTGGATTGTCTTTTTCAACTTCTCTTAAATATTTTTTAAGATCAATAATTGGTATATCTTTATTCAGTATTTTGATCATCTCATTATCTAGATCATTATAATTGACATTTGTTTTCTTAGGATAAAAATTTCTGGAAGATGGATGAATTACTAAAATAAATTTTTTTCCGTTGGCAATTGACTCCTTATAAAATTCATTAATTTTATCAGAAGAATTCTTAATAATTTTTTTTAATACCTCTTGATTTTCAAAAATATCATTTTCTTTCACGCAATATTTTTCATTGATACATCGTATCTTTTTAATTAAAGATTTATGGTAGGAATATAATTCATCATCAACAACATTTAGTCTAGCCTCAGATCCAGGTAGCTCATAATCAAACTTATAAGTATTAATTATTTTTTTAATATTGAGATAATCAAAAATTTTTAAAATAAAATAATATGAGTAAAATCTATATTTACCATTAGAATTCATTAAGTACTCCATGTAATGTTTATAACCATGTCTTTTATTGAAATCTTTCACCATTAACTGTATCTCAAATGAACTTAATATTTTTGATTTTTTTTCAATGAATAAGGAGTTTACCTTGTCGTTAATATTATCGATATAATCACCGCCTGCAAAAAAATTATAAATTATTAATTCATGATCAATAATTTTAGCTAGTTTATCATAGCCATATTTTTGATCGTTAATTCCAATTCCTAAATTACCTAAATTTATCAAATCTATTTCTCCATGATATTTCTCTACTAACTCAACCCAGCCATTTTTTAAATTATCGATCGAACCTACTCCTCTTGTAAATGAGTCTCCAATGGCAACAGCTTTTATTTTTTTTTCGTCAATTCCATCATCAAAAAAACCAATACCTTTGTTTAGAATATCTTTAGTCTCAAAAATATCAAGAAACTCTTCGGTATGATGATAAATTTTCAAATTAGGACTTGGTAGGACTAAACCAATTTCATCAAAAAATTTATACTTATCAGTAGCTGCTCGTTTGTTAATGTAGATATTTAAGTTTTCTTTATCATTTGAAATAAAATTGAAATATATGAAAGCTGTTATTTCTAGTAACCCCAAGGTTAATAAACTGACAATCAAAAAACTTTTTATTATTTTCATAAAACGAAATTAAAAAAAAGTATAAACAAAAGGTGCTATCGCCGAACCCTGGCTTAACACAATAATAAAACCGAGTAAACCTAGGACAATAATTATAGGATATAACCAATATTTTTTTCTCTCTCTTAAGAAAAGCAAAAATTCTTTAAAAAATTCAATCATTAGAATTGTTTTCTCATATCAATTTTATTTTCTTTTTTTTGCCAGTAAGATTTTAAAGATTTTGATAGTTTAAGACTTAGTAAATCTTTTCCGAAAAGTCTCACTAATAAGCTAGTTGGTGTCAAAACAAAAAAATAAACAACTCCCATGACTATAGGAGCAATTACTATTCCGAGTATCTCTCCAAATTTAATCCAAATTTTATTAAATGGCTTAAATATTTTTGGTTTTACAAAAGCGATTAGAAAAAAAATTATAGAAACTAATAAAGCCCAAAAACGGATATTTCCAGAAGATATTAATGGCCATAAAGCTATAATTATAAATACAATACCAAAGAGTATCCCAAAGCTTTTTTCTGAAGATTTCTGTCTCATTTAATAAAATTTAATGCATTCTTAATATACAAATTTACTAATCTTGCAATAATTATATTTGCTTTTCGCGTTTTATGTACTTCGTCACAAAACAACAAACTTTCATTATCTAAAAATAAGTTATTATTACTTAAATCTAAAAATTTAACGCTATAGTTTTTTGTTAAATTATTTATAGAATTATAATAATGGTCAAAAAATAAGTTGCTCATTTTTTTTTCAAAGTCTTTCCTAGAGGGTAAAGATAATAAAATAAAGTTTTTAACCCCAATTTTTTCAGAAAATTCTATTACATTACCAGTATTTATTTCAAAATTTTTGGCTGCAAACTTGAAGTCATTAAATGTTAATTTTGGATGAATTCTTTCCTTTGAAATATTTCGCTCAATTTTTCTATTAGTCGAAATCAGAATACTTTTAAAAATCTTATAAAAGATTAAATTACTTTTCAACAAATGATCAATTTTAACAATTTGATAGTAAAATATTCTTTTTTTATACTCTTCTTCTTGAATCTTAAGGTTATTTGGATCTGTTCTTTTTCCCTGATAGATTACATTAATCTCATTAAATTTATGTGTCCAAATAATAACGTCGGGTAATATTTGTTGATTTATAATTAATTTTTGAATTATTTGTAAAGAACCATGGCTGTCAATACCATATTCACTAAAATTTTTAATATTAATTTTATTATTCAATTTTTCCAACTCTTTTGGCCAAGATGAAGCATTGTCTCCACAAATATTGCCTTTTGTAGTAGATCCACCAAAAATCCAAATATTTTTTTCTTGTTTTTGTTTACTGTTATCTATTTTAAATTTTTGAATAGAGTCATTTACTTTTTTTAAATTTATAACTTCAACTTTTAACTTAATTAGATGATTTAAATTAATTTGAATGTTCTTATTAAAACCGTATGCAAATGTATCCAAATTTTTAGTTATAGAAAAAATAAAAAATCTACCAATTATTTCAATTAGAGAAAAAAAGATAAGAAAAATAAATATAGAAAAAAAAATTTCTTTTAAAATATTTTTTTTTACTTTCATATTCACCAATTAACTTTATTTATTTTTTATTTTTTTTAAGACCTCGTTAGCAATCAATTTATAACCCAATTTATTATAGTGAGCTGTGTCGAATTCGTGAAACAATAGTTGAAATCCATTGTTTTGGGACTTTTTAAACTCAATTAAAGGATCTATTAAATTAATGCTTATATCATTAGCTATTTGATTAATAATTTTATGGCCATCTTTTGTGCTACAGTTTAAGCTAAATTTAAGCTTATTCACTACCTCGTGATTTTTAAGCTGTAAAGACATTGGTGCAACTAGAATATAAAATTCAATTTTACGGTTTTCTAAAACTTTTTTTGTTTTTATTATTCTCTCTTTAAAATTAGACCAAGATTTTTCACTCTCATTTTCAAAACCTTTCGAGTAGAATGCATAAGTATATTGTCCAAGAGAATAATATTTTCTCTCTAGACAATCCTGGTTCATTTTTTTGTTAATAAGAGAGGCATGATAATTTAAAAATTTTATAAGTGATGAGTAATTGAGATATTTAAATTTAATTTTTTGAAATTTTTGAAAGACAGTTTCTTTTTTTTTAATATTATTTTTATTGGCATTAATAGGCATTATGTCATTATAACTAAATTGATACACTACTTTATCACCCTCTTTGAGAAAATTTATTAAATCTTCTGTGATCGTATCATTAATATCGCTATAGTTTCTATTGAGATTTGAAAGTCCTATTACTTGAATATTATTAGAAAGCTGAGATTTAATTATTTCTATATAATTTTCTTCGAACTCAACACCGTAACCTAGGCTAATACTATCTCCTATGAAAACTAATTTATTCTTATTATTAAATTCAAAAATATCTTTATTAGATTTTACTCTTATTAAGAAATTCTCTATTGACTTGTGTTTAAAAAAAAAAGTATCTACCCCTTTGAAAACTTTGTGAGTTTCACTTTTTTCGTAAAAAATCGCATTATAATTATATTGAGGAAAGAAAAATCTAATTAAAAATTCAAATAAAAAAAAAATAATAATTAAGGAAAATACTGTAAAAAAAAAAGTTTTTAATAAACTAAATTTCACATTATCTTTTAATTTCATTTATTAATTAATAGTTTATGTTTGTATTTACTTAAAAGTTGCCTCAAACCTGCTCCAAAGACTCCCAAAGAAATTGCTAATAAAATAGCAAATGCTCCATATAGTAACGGATTATTGTCGGAAAGATTTAGTATATATTTTGAAAAACTGTTAATTTGATTTGGATCTATGATCTGCTTTTGCAAAATTTCTCTTGAGCCTTCATAGAAGAAGGTATCGTAACCTATAGCAATAGCAACAGCACACAATAACATGGCAAATAAAGTTTTCAAATGTGAGCTATCTAGATATTGACCGATTTTTTGACCAACTTGTACACCAACAATTGATCCAACAATTAAAATTATTACTAAAATTAAATCAATCGAACCATAATTTAGCGTGTGCAATATTGTAACTAATGCACTAATAAAAACAGTTACAAATAACGAAGTGCCAGGAATTAGTTTTATAGGCATACCTATTAAATAAATCATTGCTGGCACCATTAGAAATGCGCCGCCTACCCCAATTAATGCAGCAATGAAACCTGTAATTATGCCAAGAAGTACTGGAGTAAAAATACTCTCGTACAACCTTGACTTTGGAAATCTCAATTTAAATGGTAGTCCATGTATCCAATAATGAGTATGTAATTTTTTTTTTAAAATTATTTTTTTTCTTGCTCTATCGATTTCATTAGCTCCTTGAATTAGCATAAGTGTACCGATTATTGCTAATAAATACATATAAGATAAAGAAATCATTAATCTAAGTTTTCCAGTTTCTTTAAAAAAAGTGAAAGCTGCAATGCCTATTGTGGTTCCTATTACACCACCAATAATAATCATAAGTCCCATTTTATAATCTAATGTATTCTTAAACCAATGAGTCATAGATCCTGAAACAGACGTTGCAAGAATATTATTAATTTCGTTTGGTACAGCGTAAATAGGTGGAATCCCTAAAAAAATTAAAAAAGGAGTCATTAAGAATCCTCCACCTACACCAAATAAACCTGAGAGAACTCCTACACAAAAGCTTATAAATAAAATAAAGATAATATCTATTTTAACTTGAACTATTGGGAGTAAAATTTCCATACCTAGATTATAGGTATTCCTCTCAAGTTAATTTGTCAATCTAGTCTTTTTAGTTAAGCCGCAGCCAGTAATTTATGTTTTGACGTAATGCCGCTTAAAAAATTCCAAAGGTATCTTGCAGTTAACAAAGAGGCGCTTTCTGCTTTTTCCTGCTCCTCCTTTGAAAGATTATCAAGCAGTTTTTCGCACTCAGCTCTATGTATTACATCAGCTGATTTATGTGCTTCGAAGAACTCCAAACCTTCTTTTGAACTCACACCATAAAATTTTTTTAATCCTTGAATTTTTGTCTCAGCTATTTCTGGTATTTGTCTTTCGTAAGTATACAAGGACGCTAAACCCTCAGCATACGATTTTCTAGCTTGAGTAAAGAAATTTTCAATCATATCTTTTGTAAACCAATCTAGTTTAACATTCTCAATTTCATTTTGGTCTGCTCCTACAGCCATCGCAAAGTTTTTCCAGAGTTTTGGATG
Organism: uncultured Pelagibacteraceae bacterium; assembly: GCA_902595375.1. Classification (GTDB taxonomy): domain Bacteria; phylum Pseudomonadota; class Alphaproteobacteria; order Pelagibacterales; family Pelagibacteraceae; genus Pelagilacustribacter. The sequence continues at coordinate 12,627 of CACJPW010000012.1, forward strand.
ATCACCATGATGATTCTCCTCATCTTGCAAGTTTTCTAATAGGATCCTTCTTTTTTCTATATCCTCACAAATTGAATGCGTTGCGCTTATATATCTAGGAAATGCTTTAACGTGTTGATAATATTGTTCTGCATAATCTTTAATTATTTCTCTGTTTAATTTTCCCTCGTTCCAATAGACTTGGTAGAAAGGGTGTTTAAGTAAATGATATCGATCTAATTTTTTTCCTAATTTTTGTGAATATGTCATAATGACTCCTTTTTCTTTACGATATAAAAAAAAAAGTATATTTGAAATAAAAAAATATCCACAATCCAAAGTTGAATAAAATTAAATGTTCACGTTTTGACTCACTTTTGATTCACTTTAAGACTCAGAATACAACCTTAGATAGTTTTATCCACAGTTGCTAAAGGCTTTTCATCAATAGGTAAATGTAATGCAGTAGCTATAAAAGATAAAATAATAGCTAGATACCAAGCATAATCAAAACTTCCAAATTGATCATAAAAGTAACCTCCTAAATATGCGCCTAAAAAAGATCCGAATTGATGATTTAAAAATACTATACCAAAAAGAAGCGTTAAATTTTTTGTTCCAAATATCTGAGCAACAATACCATTTGTCGCCGGGACTGTAGCTAGCCACAAAAGCCCAAAAGAAGTCCCAAATAGTATCGCAGATAAGTTTGAAGCTGGTAAAAAAATAAAAAGTATTAAGGCTATACCCCTTAAAAAATATAGACCGCTTAAAAGTATTTTTTTACTATATTTATCGCCTAAATATCCCATTACTAGTGTTCCAATTATATTAAAAAAACCTATTAAAGCTAAAATAGCCATTCCAGTCCAATCCGCTAACCCTTTGTCTTGAACATATCTTGGTACATGAGTTGCAATCAAAGTAATTTGAAAACCACACACAAAAAATCCAAGTATCAATAACCGAAATCCTTTATGGGCAAAAGACTCCTTTAATACTTCACTTAAACTTCTATTATCTATAATAGATGCTTCAGTAGTTATTTTTTTTTGTGGTAATTTTACAAATAGGCCCGGTAAACACATCAAAAATAATATGAACGAAAATATAATAAAAGAAATCTGCCAACTTGAAATATTTTTAAATATATTTGCCATTATTGGAAAAATAAACATTCCTAAACCTCCACAAGCAGTTACAATTCCTGCAGCTTTACTTCTATTTTCATTTGGGAAATGTTTAGATATCATTGGTGTGAGGATTGTTCCTGCAGCTCCAGCTAAACCCAAGCCCACTAATAAACCTAAATTTATTTGTAACCACATGCCAGATATATAATTATTCCCCATCAGTAGCATTGCAATTGAATAAAAAATTAGAGCTGGAACTATTACTACATATCCTCCTAATCTGTCAGAAATTCTTCCAAATATTGGAGTGAAAATTCCCCAAAATATTGCGTGAATTGCTATAGCTAATCCAAATTGTGTATTCGAAGTTCCTCCAGTAATTTCAAATTCACTAGAGTATAATCCAAAAGTCTGTCTGACCCCCATAGTAGCGCAAACTATAAAACATGCTGCGATCAAAGCATATAAGGCTGTTTTATTTGGAAAAAAATTTTTATTCATTTAATTTTTTTTAGTCCTTTTTTAAGATCACTAATTAGATCTTTTGGATCCTCCAAGCCAATGTGAAGTCTAACGATAAACTCATCATTATTATATTTGTAAAAATGACGCCCTTTTAAATACTGGTCCTTTTTAACAGTTTTGATTTCTTGAAGTATAGCTAAACTTTCAAATCCTCCCCAACTATAACCAATTCCAAATAACTCAAGAGAGTTCACGAACGAAATAACAGATGATTTTTTTTTACTTTTTATAACTATTGAGAGTAAACCCGTAGCACCTGAATAATATTTTTTCCAAAGTTTATAATTTTTACTTGATGGATTATGTGGATATAAAATTTCCTTAATTTTACTTTGTTTTTTTAAAAATTTAATTATAATTTTTGTATTTTCGCTATGTTTCTTTAATCTCGTGTCTAAAGTCCTTAAGCCTCTGATTATTAAATAAGCTTCGTCAGCTGACATTCGATATCCTGACAATTTATAAAAAAACATTATTTTGCTATAAACTTTTTTGTTAACAGCTAGAGACCCTCCCATTGCATCTGAGTGTCCAGAAAAATATTTTGTAGCTGAACAGAAAGACATATCGAAACCCACTTTTAGAGGTTTGAGATATAGCGGCGTGCCCCAGGTATTATCTAGTAAAGTGTATATTTTTTTTTTCTTAGCCAACTGAGTTATTTTCGATAAATCTTGAAATTCAAAAGTATTGCTTCCTGGATTCTCTACTAAGATCATTTTAGTTTTTTTTGAAATTTTTTTCTTTAAGTCATTAAATGAATCTGGGTTATAAAATTTAGCGTTTACATTAAATTGTTTCATTAATTCTTGAGATATCTCTTTTGTCGGCCCATAAACATTGTCTGAAACTAAAATTTCGTCTCCAGGTCTACATAAGGACATTAATGCTAAAGCTATTCCACCAAAACCTGTGCCTGTAAGAAAAACATGATAAGCCTGCTCTAATTCTTTAAGAATATTTTCTAGTTCTATAGTTGTGGTGCTGCCATATCTTCCATAAGTGTAGTGTGATACCTTTTTGTGTTTTTTTATTTTTAGTTCATGTTGATACATTTCTTGCATTGTATTGAATAAAATAGTGGAAGCTCTTGCTACAGGAGGATTAGCAGACCTATTTACATTGTCTTTGGTCGGGTGTTTTAAAAAGGTGCTTATGGACTTTTTCATAAAATAAGTATATTTGAACCTTATACAATAATTAGCTTATTTAGATATAAAAAAGGAGGCAAAAATATGGGTTACCCAAAAAAACACCGAGGAAGAAGAAAAATTGGTTCAAAAAAAAGAAGAGCTAGAAAAAGAAACAAAAAGAAATAAATATTCCATAAATATATGAAAGAAATAACTCAAATAAGAAAATTGAGTATATGGATATTTTTCATACCTTTAATTGCAATAAATCTTTGTTTGATTATTTCTCAAAATCCAGAGTTTTTAGAAAATACAATTTTTAAGGTTGATCAAATCGGAAGATCTGGTTTTTCTGTCCCTTATTTAGACGGAAGCTTATCAATTAGTAGAGCCTCAAGGACGTTTCCTCAGTATTTAATATTTAAACCTTCTATGTTTTTAACATCCTTACTATTATATTTTTATTGGAAAAATAATAACAATTTAGTGAATAAATTAAATCTTACAAATTTTAATTATAGATTTAAAACATTCGGGATTTTATCAGCAATTTTTTTAGCAATACATTCTATTTTTTTAGGAATTAAATTTGATATCCAATTATATAAACTGTTTAGAAGAGTTATTTTGCTATTATTTATAATTTTTGAAATTATAGCTCAAGGAATACTTGTTTATCATTTTTTTAAATTAAAAAATAAAATTCAAAATTTAATTAATAAAAATATTTTAATACTTAAGATCATACTTGTATCAATTTTATCTTTAGTGGGAATCTTGAGTTTGCCTATATTATTAAAATCGGGGAATACTCATTTCAAACATGCTCTTGAATGGAATTATTTTGTTGGTGTAATAATGTTCTATCTTTTGTCAAAGTTCTTCTGGAGGAGAACCACATAAATTTCTAGGCTTTCGCCCAGAAATTTAGTAGTTTTGGCTCGTCGTTTTAGGCGCTACCGCCAAGCCGTCCCGGTGAACTATTCTAGCGCTACTAGGTTCACCTTTCTGCCCCTTGAGCTTGAACCTCTCGGTTTTTCCCCAAATGGCCAGTTAAGAGTTGCCCCTTAATTAATTGTATTAAATCATAATTAAAAAAAAATTGTATCACTTAATACGTGTTTTAGATTAGGTTGTTAATTACGTGGATAATTTTTGTTGAAGGTTCTGTCTATCCAGCCACCTCCTAGAACTTTATCACCATGATCATCTTTAGAATAAAAAACGCATGCTTGACCAGGTGAAATTCCAGTTTCTTTTTCTAAGACTAAAACACTAGCAGAATTATCAATTAATTTTATTTTTGCTTTTAATAATCTACCAGTAGATCTAACTTTAACATAAATAGTTTTATCAAATTCTTTTTTAGAGGCTAAAATATTTAATTGTCTCAAGTGTATTTCATCTATTTCCAAATTTTCTTTAGAGCCAACAACCACAGTATTATCTTCAGAATTAATTTTAACAACGTATAATGGCTTGTCACTTGAAATTTTAATTCCTTTCCTTTGGCCAATTGTATAATTTATTATTCCCTCATGCTCACCAATCTGATTACCTAAAATATCTATAATCTTTCCTTTTTTAAAAGAATCTGGTCTAAACTTCCTAATAACCGAACTATAATCTCCATTTGGTACAAAACATATATCTTGACTATCTGGTTTTTGAGCTACATTTAAGTTTAGTCTTTGAGCTATATTCCTTGTTTCGAATTTATCAGTCTCGCCCAGTGGGAACCTTAAATAATCAAGTTGCTCTTGTGTTGTGCTAAATAAAAAATAACTTTGATCCCTACCGAAATCTTTAGCTCTATACATATTAGCTTGTCCATTTTTTTGAAGTCTTTTTACATAGTGACCAGTTACTAAAGCATCTGCTTTCATTTCTTTAGCGTATGTAAACAAATCCCTAAATTTTACTGTTTGATTGCATTGTACGCATGGTATTGGAGTTTCACCATTTGTGTAACTATTAACAAAAGAGTCAATTACCTCTGATTTAAATTTTTTTTGGTAATAAAGTATTTTGTGATCGATATTGATTTTTTCAGATACTCTTTTCGCATCTAATATATCTTGTCCCGCACAACACTGTCTGCTCTCTTTTGTGTTTTTAATATCATCGTAGAGCTTCAAAGTTACCCCAATCACATTATAACCTTCTTGCTTCATTAAAGCTGCAACTACTGAAGAGTCTACGCCCCCGGACATTGCTACTACAATTTTAGTTTGGTTTTTTGGTTTATTAATACCTAGAGTATTCATATTTAAAGTGTATAATACAATTGTTTGTTATTTTCCATAATGCTTATTGATTTTGAACCAGGTGATTATGTTAAAAATCCTAGTAAAAAGGAATGGGGTACTGGGCAAGTACAGTCAATTATCGGGAATAAAGTCACAGTAAATTTTGAAAACTATGGAAAAAGAGTGATAAATATCGAAAATGTTAAATTAGAGAAATTATACAATGAATAAAGAAAGATTAAAGAATATAGCTGAGGGATTAATAGATACCTTCAAAATTGCAGGAGAGGAATCTATAAAACTGTTTAATAACGGTTTAGAAATAAAATTGAAAGAAGATAACTCTCCAGTTAGTAATGGAGATCTTAAAGTGAATGAATTAATTACAAAAAAAATTTTAACTTTAACACCAGAAATACCAATAATTTCTGAAGAAACAGTCGACTTAACAAAAAAAAATAAATTTCAAATCTATTGGTTAATTGATCCAATTGATGGAACCAAAGAGTATATTGCAGGAAAGGATGAATATACTCTAAACGCTGCTTTGATTATTGATAAAAAACCAGTATTAGGTTTAGTAGGAGTGCCAAAAAAAAATAGATTGTTTTACTCTTTTTCACCAAGAGAGAGTTATCTTATAGAAGGCGGTAAAAAAATAAAATTAAATTGCAAAAAAAAGCAACCCAAAAATAGTATTGTTGCTTTATCGAGTGTTGTTAAACCTTCAGATATTATTTTAAATAAATTGAAAGAAAATAAAGTGACCTCTATTGTGAAAATGGCAAGTTCATATAAATTTTGCGTAATAGCAACAGGAGAATATGACATATATGCATGTAGAGGTAGAGCCTGTGAGTGGGATTATGCGGCTGGTCATGCTGTAGCTGAAAATGCAGGTGCTATAATAAAAACTTTAGATGAAAAACCTTTTTTATACGGTAAAGAAGATTATAAAAACTCAAGCCTATTAATTAAAAGAGCTGAAAATTTATATGATTAAAACTATTTCAATCATAATTATATCAGTCACATTATTTGGTATTTTGTTTTTTATAATAGTTAGGAATGCACTGAAAAGAAAAATTGATCAGTTAGTCGAGGAAGAAAAGAGGAGAATGAATAAGTAGTTTAATCTATACTAATTTAATCAACTTATTAAATTCTTTTATTTCAAGATCAAGTACTCGTTTAGATAAATCGAAACTAAATCCCCCTCTAGCTAAAATTCCCATATCTTTCTTATAGAATAATTCGCGATTAGACTCTGGTCTTAAAGGTCCAATTCTCCTTCGTTTGCATAGTTTAAGGGCTGAAACGAAATCTGGTTCTATGACATTATCTTTAATTTTTTCTAAACTTTGTTTTATATGTTTCTCATCAACTCCTTTACTTCTTAATGACTGATTAATTTTATTTAGAGAGTAACCTCTTCTTAAAAACATTCTAGCTTTAGAATCAGAGTACAATTCCTCATTTAAAACTTTTTGTTTTTCTAAACTATCAATTATTTGATTTATGATTAACGTAACTTCTTTTTTAGATTGAGTCCCTTTTATCTTTGTTAGATATTTTTTTAAAAGATAAACTTTTAATTGTTGCTTAGACGGATTATACTTTTCTAAATATGAATAAGCTAGATCTCTGAGATTTGTTGTTAAGTCTTCAAAATCACTTTTATTTAATGTGGGATTCATTTGTTTAATATACTATATTATTCTTAATGATAAACGATGTATTAGATTTTTTAAATAATGAAACTATTTACCTTATAGCTAATTGGGGGGTGGTACCTTTTTGGCTATTGTTAATTTTTTTACCAAATAATGCTTTCACAAATTTTATGACACAATCCATTATCCCAATTTTGTTGTTAGTTTTTGGTTACCTTTATTTAGGTTACAACCTTTTTTTAGAAAAAAACATTTTTGGAGGATTTGAGCTTTATCAAGGTTTAGATGAACTTTATTCTATGTTTTCAAATGAGACTCTATTGCTTATTTTTTGGTTACACTTTTTGGCTATAAGTTTATTTACTGGTGCCTGGATAGTAAGAGACTCAAAAAAATACTTGATACCAAAAATTATTACTATCCCTTCTCTAATACTAACATATTTTACAGGCCCCTTAGGTTTGACAATTTATTGGTTCATGAGAATATTTTTTTCCAAAAAAATTAGCTTTAATGATTAAACCATTCGACTTTTATTTCGATTTTGTAAGTCCTTATTCATTTCTTGCTCATAAAGAAATTAGAAAACTTGAAAAAAAAGTTTCAGTTAAAATAAGATATAAACCTGTATTATTAGGTGGTTTGCACAATCTTCACGGAATTAAGGCTCCAGCTTTTATTCCAGCTAAAGCGAAACATATGGTTAGGGACTGTAAATTGATTGCTGAGAAAAATAATATTCACTTTAGATTTAATTCATACTTTCCAATTAGAAGCTTAAATTTAATGAGAGGAGTGCTTGTTGCAGAGGAAGATAATTTTAAAAGTTACTATATTGATAATATTTTTAATGCAATTTGGAAGGATGGTCTAAATATGAATGACGAAAATATAATACAAAAAATTTTAAAAAATTTAAATATAAATCCTAAAACTTTTATTTTGAGATCGACTTCATCATCAATAAAGGATTTGCTCAAGAAAAAAACAAGTGAGGCTTACGATAAAGGAGTTTTTGGAGCTCCGACTTTTATTTCAAATAATAAAATTTTTTGGGGACAAGATAGAATAGAGTTTGCCTTAAAAGAAGCTAGCAAGTAGTTTTACTTTTTAAGTTTTTCAATTATTTTAAAACCAGATCTTTTCATAGCATCAAATCCACCTTCAACATGAGCAACATTTTTAAATCCCATATCTACCAAAGATTTTGTAGCTAACGCAGATCTTAGTCCTAGTGCACAAAATAAAACCATTTTTTTATTCATATCGAAATTATTCTCTCTAAAATAAGAGCTTGAGGGATCTAGCCAAAATTCTAACATGCCTCTTGGGATATGTTTAGAATTCTCTATAGTTCCTTCTCTCCAAAGTTCTCTTATATCTCTTACGTCAATCAAGTTAATTTCATTTTTATCTACTAGAGCTTTTACTTTATCTGAGCTAAGAGTTTCAATGCTTTTAATAGCCTCTTCTACTAATTTTTGGGAAGATTTAATACTCATAGATGAAATAAATAAACTAATATATAATTTTTACCAGTATGAAAAATATTAAAAATTCAAACAATAAAGGTTTTTTTAGAAAAGTATTTATCAAACTATGTCGAATCTTTGGATTTGAAATAATTGATCAAAATGAATTTGAAATTTCAACAATAGGAAAAAAATTAAATGAAGATATCAGTGTTTTAGGAAAAAATTCAATAAGCCTT
>CACJPW010000013.1 GCA_902595375.1 uncultured Pelagibacteraceae bacterium
ACACTCATCCAACTGAAAATCATAAGTATTTTCATGTTTACAAGAATTTAGTGAATAAGAATATTAAGTCAAATAATGTAAAAGTTATTTACCTTTTAGGACATGAAAATGAAATATTATTTAAAAATGTTAAAAATTACTTTACCGACTACTGTTTTAAAAGTAAAACGCTCGTAGATAAGAGATTTTCTAGTCACGAAATTGTAAATTGTAAAAAAATAAAATGAATATTCACGAGCACCAAGCAAAAGATATTTTAAGAGAATTTGGAGCGCCTGTTTCTAATGGAGTGGTAATTTTTTCAATAGAGGAGATAGAGAAAAAAATATCAGAGCTAAAATCAAAAGAATATGTTTTAAAAGCTCAAATTCACGCTGGTGGAAGAGGTAAAGCTGGCGGGGTTAAACTAATTAAAAATAAGTCGGATCTCAATATCGAGGCAAAAAAAATGTTTGGTAAGACTCTAATAACACATCAAACTGGACCTGAAGGTAAAAAAGTGAAAAGAGTCTATATTGAAGAGGCATCAGATATTTTAAAAGAATTTTATTTATCTTGTCTTATTGACAGAGATACATCTAAAATAGCTTTTATAAGTAGCACTGAGGGTGGAATGGATATAGAAAAAGTAGCCAAAGAAACACCAGAAAAAATTTTTACAACTAAGATAGATCTAAAAACTAATGGACCAAGTGATGAGGAACTTGAAAAAATTGTTTCGATCTTTAAATTTGAAAATGAGCAAAAAACTTCTGCAATTAAATTAGTAAAATCTTTATATGACATCTTAATCAAAAAAGACGCCAGTTTAATAGAAATAAATCCTTTAATAGTTAACAAAAGTAACAAAATTATTTGCTTAGATGCAAAAATGAATTTTGATGATAATGCAATTTTTAGACGACCAGAAATTTTAAAATTGAGAGATTTTAATGAAGAGGAACCAGCTGAAATTGAAGCAAGCAAACATGATTTGGCATACATTAAACTAAATGGATCTATTGGGTGTATGGTAAATGGCGCAGGGCTAGCAATGGCAACTATGGATATAATTAAATTGTATGGTCAGGAACCTGCTAACTTTTTAGATGTGGGTGGAGGTGCATCTAAAGATAAAGTTAATGCCGCGTTTAAGCTAATTTTAGCAGATGATAATGTCAAAGGTATTCTGATTAATATTTTTGGCGGAATTATGAGATGCGATGTTCTCGCTCAAGGAGTGGTCGATGCAGCTAAGGAAGTTAATCTATCCGTACCTTTGGTTGTAAGATTGGCTGGAACAAATTTTAAAGAAGGTAAAGAAATATTAGATAAATCAAATTTAAAAATACTCTCTGCTTCTGATTTAAATGATGCAGCAAAAAAAATAGTTGAGGCTATTAAATAAATAATGTCAGTACTCGTAAATAAAAGTACAAAAGTAATATGCCAAGGTTTTACTGGTAAACACGGCAGTTTTCATTCTGAACAAGCTATAAAATATGGAACTAATTTAGTAGGTGGTGTTACCCCAAACAAAGGCGGACAAACGCATTTAAATCTTCCGATATTCAATACTGTAAACGAGGCAAAAAATAAAACTGGTGCTAATGCTACAATGATTTATGTGCCACCAAAATTTGCAGGTAATGCAATCATAGAGGCTGTTGAAGCTGAAATTGAATTAATAGTATGCATAACAGAAGGGATACCAATACTTGATATGCTAAAAGTAAAAAAAAAATTAATTAAAAGTGGTTCACGTCTAATTGGACCGAATTGTCCTGGCATTATTACCCCAGAAGAATGCAAAATAGGTATTATGCCTGGTAGTATTCATAAAAAAGGAAGTGTTGGAATTGTATCTAGATCAGGTACATTGACTTATGAAGCTGTGGCACAAACTACGGCTAATGGAATGGGCCAATCAACTTGTATTGGTATTGGAGGGGACCCAATTAATGGTACAAATTTTATTGATTGCTTAGAACTTTTTTTAAAAGATGATCAAACTAGATCAATCGTCATGATAGGAGAAATTGGTGGAAAAGCCGAGGAAGAAGCTGCTTCTTTTATAAAAAAAGAAAAAATAAAAAAACCAATGGTTGGTTTTATTGCAGGTCTAACCGCGCCTCCAGGAAGAAGAATGGGACATGCAGGTGCAATTATTTCTGGCGGTAAAGGAGGCGCTGAAGATAAAATTGAATTTATGAAATCAGCTGGGATAACTATATCAAAATCTCCAGCAGATATAGGCAAAACATTATTTGACAAACTTAACAGTTGATTTTTATTAGTTTATGATAAGATAACATAAATGTCTTCTTCAGATAATAATATTACTTTTAAAAAAACCTCATTTTTATCAGGTATCAACTCAGAATTTATAAATCAGTTTTATTCTGATTACCTTACCGATCCCAAATCTTTACCTGAAGGGTGGAAAAAGTTTTTTGATGGTTTAAGCGAGGATGAAAAATTAATTTTAAGCGACTTGAACGGACCTAGTTGGTCTCCAGTAAAAAAAACTAAAAAAATTCCCATAAATCCAAATGAAAACAACCCGACTAAAGATGAAGAAAATTCCGTTGCAGGATCAGTAACTTTAAAAGAGGCATCGAAGGACTCAGTAAGAGCAATTATGTTAATAAGAGCTTATAGAATTAGAGGGCACTTAATAGCAAACCTTGATCCTTTAACTCTTCAAGAAAAAGAAGAACACCCAGAATTAAAACCTGAAACTTACGGTTTTTCAAAAAAAGATTACAGTAGAAAAATATTTTTAGATGGAGTGCTTGGTTTGCAATATGCTGACCTTAATCAAATTCTCAAAATTTTAAAAAAGACCTATTGCTCTCAGATAGGATATGAATTTATGCACATGGGAGATCCAGACGAAAAAGCTTGGATTAGAGATAGAATTGAAGGTATAGAAAAAAATGTACAATTTACTAAAAATGGAAAAAAAGCAATTTTAAATAAAGTTATTCAGGCAGAGGGATTCGAAAAATATTTGCACGTAAAATTTGTCGGAACTAAAAGATTTGGCTTGGATGGGGGCGAGTCACTTATACCAGCCTTAGAACAAATTATAAAAAGAGGTGGAAATTTAGGCGCTAAAGAGATTAAAATTGGGATGCCGCACAGAGGCAGATTAAATGTTCTTGCTAATGTTATGGGCAAACCTTTTAAAGCAATTTTTAGTGAGTTTTTTGGAAAAGAAGTCAATGCAAGTAAAGATTTTGAGGGAGATGTTAAATATCATCTTGGAGCTTCATCTAATAGAGAATTTGACGGAAATTTAGTTCACATAAGTTTGACTGATAACCCCTCACACCTAGAGGCAGTTAATCCGGTAGTACTAGGTCAAGTTAGAGCAAAACAGTTTTTTCATAAAGATAAAGATAGAAAAAAAGTAATACCAGTTTTAATGCATGGAGATGCAGCTTTTGCTGGTCAAGGAATTGTTGCTGAGTGCTTTGCAATGTCGGGTTTACCTGGACATAATATTGGAGGAACTATACATATAATAGTTAATAATCAAATTGGATTCACTACTGCACCTAGGTTTGCAAGATCATCTCCTTATCCTTCAGATGTCGCAAAAACTGCTCAAGCTCCAATTTTTCATGTAAATGGTGATGACCCCGAGGCAGTAGTTCACTGTGCTAAGATTGCGACAGAATACAGGCAAAAGTTTAATCGCGATGTTGTTATAGACATGGTCTGTTATAGAAGGTTTGGACATAATGAGGGAGATGAGCCGTCATTCACTCAACCAATTATGTATAAAAAGATAAAAAAACATCCAACAACCCTAAAAATATATGGAGAAAAGTTAATAACGGAGGGATTAATATCTGAAAAAAGTTTACAACAAAATAAATTAGAATTTAAGAATTTCTTAGAGCAAGAATTTATTTCATCTAAAAATTATAAATCTGAACTTAAATGGTTTGACGGTGTTTGGTCAAGATTTAGGCCAGGTTTGGGTAAAGATAAAAGAGGCATTAGTGGTGTCGATCAAAATATATTAAAAAAAATTGCACAAAAAGTATTTAGTATTCCAAATAATTTCACTACTCATAAAACTTTGAAGAGAGTCTTTGAATTAAGAAGTGAAATGATGAAATCAGGAAAAATAGATTGGTCAATGGCCGAAAGCTTAGCAATCGGATCTTTATTGACGGAGGGTTTTTCTGTTCGATTATCTGGACAGGACTCTGGTAGAGGCACTTTTAGCCAAAGACATGCAGTTTTAAGAAACCAGGATAATCATGATAGATATATTCCTGCAAATAATATTTCAAAAAACCAAAAAAAATTTGAGGTAATTGATAGTTTATTATCCGAACTAGCAGTTTTAGGATTTGAGTTTGGCTACTCTTTATCTGAGCCTGAAACTTTAGTCTTATGGGAAGCACAATTTGGTGATTTTGCTAATGGGGCCCAAGTAATAATTGATCAATTTGTTACCTCCTCGGAGTCTAAGTGGGGAAGAGCTAGTGGCTTAGTGATGCTATTACCACATGGATATGAAGGACAAGGCCCAGAGCATTCATCCGCTAGGCTTGAAAGATTCTTACAACTTTGTGCAGGTGAAAATATTCAAGTTGTAAATTGTACAACTCCATCAAATTATTTTCACGTATTAAGAAGACAAATGCATAGAGAGTTTAGAAAGCCCTTAATAATTATGACACCTAAATCTTTACTAAGACACAAAAAATGTATTTCTGAATTAAAAGAATTTGCAACTAAAAGTTCATTTCACAGAGTTTTAGAAGATGATTCCTACTCAAAAAAAAATAATTTGATTTCTTTAAAAAGTGATAACAAAATAAATAAAGTTGTTATATGCTCCGGAAAAATTTATTATGATTTAGTTGAAGCTAGAGAAAAATATAAAAATGACAAAGTTACCTTCGTTCGCCTTGAGCAACTCTATCCTTTCCCGGCTAAAACATTAGCTAATATTTTAAAAAGATACAAAAAAGCAAACTTTATTTGGTGTCAAGAAGAGCCAAAAAACATGGGAGCCTGGAATACTGTGCGTAATTATATTGTCAGAACATTAAAAATGATAAATTTCACCAATATTGACGTAAAATATGTAGGTAGACAGGCATCGTCTTCAACTGCGACTGGAAATGCAAACAAACATCTTGCACAACAAAAAGAAATATTAGAAAAGATACTTAAAACATAATGGCAGAAAAAATCACAGTTCCTTCTTTAGGTGAATCTGTAACAGAGGCGACAGTTTCTAAATGGCTTAAATCTCAGGGAGATGAGGTTACAGCAGACGAACCAATCGTAGAGTTGGAGACAGACAAAGTAAATGTTGAAGTGCCCGCGCCAACTAACGGCACTCTTGGAAGTATTGAAGTTAAAGAAGGTGAAACTGTAAATGTAGGCTCATTATTAGGAACAATTAGTGATAGTAATAGCCTTGAAAAAACTGAACTTGAAATTAAAAAATACAACCCTCCAAAAAGAGAAATTGATAAGCAACAAGGTAAAGATAAAGTATTAAAAGAAGAACTTAAAAAAACAAAAACAAAAACTCTTAAAAGATTAACTCAGGAACCAATACTAAAATTAGATAATGAAGAAAAAGATGATGAAACTTTGATTTTAGAAGATATTCATAATGTTAATAAAGAAGAGGAAAAATTAAACAAAAATATAAAAGAAAAACAAGTTTCACCGGCTGCAAGAAAAATAGCTTCAGAAGCGAGAATAGATTTAGAAAGAGTTCAAGGCTCAGGTAAAAATGGAATAATTCTTAAAGAGGATATTATGAGTTTAATGGGATCAAAACCCGCACCTTCTGAGAGAAAAATTAAACATGGTCCAGAAGAGAAAGTTAAAATGACAAGACTTAGGTTAACTATAGCTAAAAGATTAAAAGAGGCCCAAGACAATGCAGCTATGTTGACAACATTTAATGAAGTTGACATGACCGAAGTAATATCAATGAGGAATGAGTATAAAGATGAATTTCAAAAAAATTATGGAGTTAAATTAGGATTCATGTCGTTTTTTGTAAAGTCTTGTGTAATAGGGCTTAAAAGTTATCCAGCAGTTAATGCAGAAATTCAAGGTGATGAGATAGTTTACAAAAATTATTATAACATAAGTATAGCTGTTGGAACTGAAAGAGGTTTGGTAGTTCCAGTTCTAAGACAAACAGACGAAATGTCCTTTGCAGATATTGAAAAAAATATTAGCAATCTTGGTCAAAAAGCAAGAGATGGAAAAATTACAATTGAAGATTTACAAGGCGGTACTTTCACAATTACAAACGGTGGCATATATGGATCAATGTTATCTACACCAATTTTAAACCCACCCCAATCCGCTGTTCTTGGTATGCACAACATTATTCAAAGACCTATTGCTGTAGATGGCAACGTAGAAGTTAGACCGGTTATGTATTTGGCTCTATCTTATGATCATAGAATAATTGATGGAAAAGAAGCTGTTTCATTTTTGAAAATTGTAAAAGAATCTCTCGAACAGCCAAAGCGACTTTTTTTAAATATATAATATGGATAATTTTGATTTAATAGTTATTGGTGGAGGACCCGGAGGTTATGTTTGCGCGATACGAGCTGCACAATTAGGTCTTAAAACTGCTTGTGTAGAATCCAGAGGGACGTTAGGCGGGACTTGCTTGAATGTTGGTTGCATACCATCAAAAAGTCTACTTAATTTATCTGAAAACTTCCATAAAGCAAAAAAAGATTTCAACAAGCAAGGAATAGAAATTGAAGGTATTAAATTAAATATCGAAAAAATGATGTCAAATAAAAACAAGTCAGTTCAAGTGTTAACAAAGGGTGTCGAGTTTTTATTTAAGAAAAATAAAGTTACATATATCAAAGGCAAAGGTGTTTTGTTTTCTAAAAATGATATTGTAGTTTATGAAAACAACAAGAGAACGAATTATAAAGCAAAAAATATTGTTATAGCCACAGGGTCCGCAGTTGTTTCTCTACCAGGCATAGAAATTGACGAAAAAAATATAATTTCCTCAACTGGAGCATTATCTTTGAATGAGGTACCAAAGAAATTAGCAGTTATTGGCGGAGGTTATATAGGTTTAGAAATGGGTTCAGTATGGTCAAGACTAGGCTCAGAAGTTACTGTAATTGAATATCTCGATCATATAACTCCTGGTATGGATAGAGAAATATCTGACGAATTTAAAAAGATTTTAACTAAACAAGGAATAAAGTTTAGGATGGGGTCAAAAGTTAATTCTGTTAAGACTAATGGAACAGGAATTTTAATAAATTTTACAGATGTAAAAACTTCAAAAGCTGAGTCGTTAGAATTTGATAAAGTTTTGGTCTCGGTTGGTAGAAAGCCATATACAGAAGGATTAAATTTGACGAAAGTTGGAATAAAAAAAGACAGCAAAGGTAGAATCGAAGTTAATAGTAAGCTTCAAACATCAATTAAAAATATTTATGCGATAGGAGATGTGATTAAAGGACCAATGTTAGCTCATAAAGCAGAGGAGGAAGGGATCGCAGTTGCTGAAATTTTGGCAGGTCAATCAGGTCATGTAAACTATGATGTAATTCCAGGAGTTATCTATACATCTCCTGAAGTTGCTACGGTTGGCAAAACAGAGGAACAACTAAAAGAGGAAAAAAAATCTTACAAAGTTGGTAAATTTCCTTTTTTAGCTAATTCGAGGGCAAAAGTTAACAACGAAACAGATGGATTTGTAAAGATTCTAGCTGATAGTGAAACTGATAAAGTACTAGGTGTGCATATAATTGGCCCGCATTGTGGAGATATGATTGCAGAAATGGCTTTAGCGATGGAATTTGGAGCAAGTTCAGAAGATATTGCTAGAACGTGCCATGCCCATCCTACACATACAGAAGCCATTAAAGAAGCAGCTTTAGCTGTTGATAAAAGACCAATTCATTTTTAAAAAAGAAAAATTCAACTACTATTTAAATATGAAAGCACAAGTACTGCTGCCTAAAATATTTAATTTTTCATTTACATACGAAACAAAAAAAGAAAAATTGACTCCAGGTGATATTGTGGAAGTCCCTTTTGGAAAAGAAAAGGCAACTGGTGTTGTGTGGCCAGATAAAATTTTTGCACCAAAAGACATAAAAATTAAAAATATCCATAAAAAGATAGGCAAAATTTCTTTAAATAAAAATTTCATTAATTTTATGAAGTGGTTTGCGATGTACAACGTAACACCCTTAGGGCTAGTTCTTAAAATGGTTATTGGAGGAAATAAAAATTTATTTGTAAAAAATGATAAAAATTTTGATCTAAGAATTATTAAAGCAAAAAAATTTAATTTAAATCAAGAACAAAATAACGCTTTAAAATTTTTAAATTCAAAAAATAATATATTTGATGTTTCTGTCCTTCAAGGAACAACTGGTTCAGGTAAAACACTTGTATATTTTGAGAGAATAAAAAAAATTATTGCTGAAAATAAGCAAGCTTTAGTTTTACTTCCTGAAATTTTTTTAACTAATGAATTTAAATCAAGATTCTATGATTTTTTTGGTTTCGAACCTGCAATTTGGCACTCAAAAATAACGCCAAAAAATAAAAGAATCATTTGGAATGGTATAATTAATAATAATATTAAACTAGTTGTTGGAGCAAGATCTTCTTTACTTTTACCTTTTAAAAAACTTGGAGTTATAATTGTTGATGAAGAACATGACACTTCTTACAAGCAAGATGAAGGTGTAATATATCATGCAAGAGACATGGCGATAGCCAGAGCTTCCTTTGAAAAAATACCAATCCATTTGGTTACTTCGATACCATCACTCGAAACTTTTAATAATATTCAAAATAAAAAATTTAGACATTTCAAAATTAACAAAAGGTATGCTGACTATCCTTTACCAAAAACAAAAATTGTTAATTTAAATTTAAAAAAAATTAAAAATAGTTTTATTTCTGATGAGAGTATTAAAATAGTAAAAAAGTTTCTTGAGAAAAATGAACAGGTTTTATTTTTTTTAAATAGAAGAGGATATGCCCCATATCTGATTTGTAAAAACTGTGGATACAAACAGATATGTAATAATTGCTCGATGTATTTAACATTTCATAAAAATAAAAATAAAGCTATCTGCCATCATTGTTCTTCTGAAAAAAAAATATCTAATAAATGTATAGATAAAAAAAATTGTGATTTTATAATGTATGGTCCAGGTGTCGAAAAAATCTATGAGGAAGTAAGTAAATTATTTCCTACTAGCAAAATAGAAATTTTTTCAAGTGATTATATGAAAAAAAAAGATCATACTTATTCTTTGTTTAATAGAATTAGAAATAATCAGGTAGACATTTTAGTTGGCACTCAGATGATTTCAAAAGGCTTTAATTTTCCAAATCTAAATTGTATAGTTGTAATTGATGCAGATTTTTCGGGGAGAGGTTACGATTTAAGAACTACTGAAAAAAACATTCAATTGTATAATCAGTTAAGTGGAAGAGCTGGCAGATTTAGTTCTGAGTCTTTAATTGTTTATCAAACATTATCTCCAGAGAATATTACTTTAAATGAATTAATCAAAAATAATCCTGATGAAATTTTAAGAAAAGAACTTATTTCTAGAAAAGAAAATTCTCTTCCTCCTTTCTCTAGACTCATTGCAATTATCATATCGGCAAATAATCAATCTTTAAGTATTGAAGGTGCTAGACAAATTAAAACACGTCTCAGTAAAATTATTGGTTTAGAAATTATGGGTCCCGTAGACTCGCCTTTACTGAAGATTAAAAAAAAATTTAGATCAAGATTATTAATTAGGTTTAATGAGAAAAGCCTTAAGCAAAAAATGGTTTCTAAACTTCTTAATTCATTGAAAATCTCAAGTAAAATTAAACTTACGGTTGATGTCGATCCTGTAAATTTTGGTTAATTTATAATTTGGTAACTTGATCAAGGTAAACTCTTATGGTACGACACCTTCATTATTTCACATAATTTCAATAAAAAATGAGCACAAATAAATCTTTCTCAACAGAAACTTCAGAAAGATACTCTCGCGCACTTTTTGAAGTAGCCCAAGAAGCTAATGAATTAGAGAAAATAGAAAATGACATCAAGAACTTTGCATCTCTATTGAATAATAGCCTTGAGATAAAAAATTTCATACATAATCCAACTCAAAGTAAACAAAATCAAAGTAATGTAATGAAACTTTTAGCTGAAAAGCTGAACCTTTCTAAAAATTTAAAAAACTTTATGTTTTTATTAATTGAAAAAAGAAGAATATTTTTTGTCGAAAAAATTATTGATAGTTTTTTAAAATTATGTGTACAAAAAAGAGGAGAAGTTAAAGCTTCTTTAATATCTTCTAAAGAATTATCAGAGACCGAACTTGAGAATATAAGTAAAGAACTATCTTCCTCAACAAGCTCAACTATAAAACTTAACTATAAGGTTGATAAAGAACTTATTGGAGGATTAAAACTTCAACTTGGAAGCTTTATGATCGACACCTCAATAAAAAATAAATTGAATAAATACAAAAAGGCGATGCTAGAAAGTTAATATGTCTATAAACCCTTCAGAAGTTACTAAATTACTTAAAGATCAAATTAAAAATTTTGGTGAAAAAGCTGAGGTTTCAGAAATTGGAAAAGTTTTATCAGTTGGTGATGGAATAGCGCGAGTTTACGGTTTGGATAATGTTCAGGCTGGAGAGATGGTCGAGTTTGAGGATGGCTCTAAAGGTATGGCTCTAAACTTAGAAAATGACAATGTTGGAGTTGTAATTTTTGGAGATGATAGAAAAATTAAAGAAGGTGATACAATTAAAAGAACCAATGCAATTGTCGATGTTCAAGTTGGAAAAGAATTATTAGGAAGAGTTGTAGATGGTTTAGGAAATCCAATAGATGGAAAAGGAGCTATCTCTTCAAAAGAAAGAAAAAGAGTT
Organism: uncultured Pelagibacteraceae bacterium; assembly: GCA_902595375.1. Classification (GTDB taxonomy): domain Bacteria; phylum Pseudomonadota; class Alphaproteobacteria; order Pelagibacterales; family Pelagibacteraceae; genus Pelagilacustribacter. Next base: position 10,935 of record CACJPW010000013.1, read on the forward strand.
GAAGTAAAAGCCCCAGGTATAATTCCAAGACAATCTGTAAGTGAACCAATGCAGACAGGACTAAAATCTATCGACTCGCTTATACCCGTAGGCAGAGGCCAAAGAGAATTAATTATTGGTGACAGACAAACAGGTAAAACCGCAGTTGCAATTGATACAATTATTAATCAAAAAAAAATTAATGAGTCTTCTGACGAGAAGAAAAAACTTTATTGTGTTTATGTAGCTATTGGACAAAAACGTTCAACTGTAGCTCAAATAACAAAGACTTTAGAAGAAGCAGGCGCACTTAAATACACAACTATAGTTGCTGCAACAGCATCAGACTCTGCGCCACTTCAGTTTTTAGCTCCTTATACTGGCTGCACGATAGGTGAATATTTTAGAGATAATGGAATGCATGCTTTAATAGTCTATGATGACTTGTCAAAACAAGCAGTAGCATACAGACAAATGTCACTTTTACTTAGAAGACCTCCAGGAAGAGAAGCCTACCCTGGTGATGTTTTTTATCTTCACAGTAGACTTTTAGAAAGATCTGCAAAATTAAGTGACGCTAATGGAGGGGGATCATTAACCGCATTACCAATTATTGAGACACAAGCAGGCGATGTTTCTGCTTATATTCCTACAAATGTAATTTCTATTACTGATGGACAAATATTTTTAGAAACTGAATTATTTAACCAAGGAATAAGACCTGCAGTTAACGTTGGCTTATCAGTATCGCGGGTAGGATCAGCAGCACAAACCAAAGCGATGAAAAAAGTAGCTGGCTCAATTAAATTAGAACTTGCTCAATATAGAGAAATGGCAGCTTTTGCTCAATTTGGATCAGACTTAGATGCTTCTACTCAACAGCTATTAAATCGAGGAGCAAAATTAACAGAATTATTAAAACAAGACCAATACTCTCCAATGACTGTTGCAGAACAAGTAATCTCAGTTTTTGCTGGAGTAAAAGGATATTTGGATGATGTTGATTTAGGAAAAATTAAGAAATTTGAGAAAGATATAATTGAAAAAGTCAAAAATGGTAAACCAGAAATTATTGAAACAATTCAATCATCTGGAAAATTAGAAGAGGATACAGAAAATCAATTAAAACAAATTATAGAGGAATATAAGAAAAAATAATGCCTAGTTTAGATGATCTAAAAAAAAGAATTAAAAGTGTAAAATCTACGCAAAAAATTACTAAGGCAATGAAGATGGTTGCCGCTGCTAAACTAAGAAAAGCTCAAGAAAGTGCAGAGAAAGGCAGACCTTACAGTCAAAAAATGCAAAATATAATATTAAATTTGACTAAATCCATTAATGACCCTCAAAACGCCCCAAAACTTTTAGTCGGAACAGGAGAAGATAGAAAGTATTTGTGTGTAGTTTTAACCGCTGACAGAGGGCTTTGTGGAGGATTTAATTCAAATATTTGTAAATTAGCTAAGACTAACTTTAAAAAAATTCTAGGTGAAGGAAAAGAACTTAATATTATTACAGTTGGTTCGAAAGGACATGATCAAATTAAAAGAGAATATGGAAAATATGTTATTAAAAAATTCAGTTTTAAAGATAAAAAAAACATAAGCTTTAACGAAGCGGATGAGGTAGGAAAAGAAATAATAACTTTATTCAATCAAAATAAATTTGATAAATGTATTATATTTTACAATAATTTTAAAAATGTAATCACACAGATACCCCAAGCTCAACAAATAATTCCAACAGAGACAAAAAATTTAAAAGAAAACAATGATGAAAACTTTTCATATGAGTATGAACCAGAGGAAGATGAAATTTTAGAGGACTTGTTACCAAAAAATATTTCAACTCAAGTTTTCAAAGCTCTGCTTGAAAATGCAGCAAGTGAGCAAGGATCAAGAATGACGGCGATGGATAACGCAACGAGAAATGCTGGAGATTTAGTCGATAAACTTACTATCGATTATAATAGAAGCAGACAAGCCTCTATTACAAAAGAATTAATAGAAATTATATCAGGAGCAGAAAGTTTATAATTATGAGCCAAAAAGGAAAAATAACACAAATAATTGGTGCAGTAGTTGACGTGAATTTTGAGTCTAACTTACCGGAAATTTATACAGCCTTGGAAGTAAACAATTCAGGAAATAAACTGATCTTAGAAGTTGCTCAGCACTTAGGAGAAAACGATGTTAGAACAATTGCCATGGACGCAACAGAAGGTCTTAAAAGAGGTGATGAAGTCATAAATACTGAAGCGCCGATAAGTGTGCCGGTTGGTCCTGAAACACTAGGAAGAATTATTAATGTTGTTGGTGAATCTATAGATGAAAAAGGTGAAGTTAAGACTAAAGAAAAATGGCCAATACACAGAGAAGCTCCAAAATTTACTGATCAAGCAACTGAAACTGAACAATTAGTTACAGGTATAAAAGTTATCGATCTTTTAGCACCATATGCTAAGGGTGGAAAAATTGGATTATTTGGTGGAGCCGGAGTTGGAAAAACTGTAACTATCATGGAATTAATTAATAACATTGCAAAAGCACACGGAGGATTTTCAGTTTTTGCAGGTGTCGGCGAAAGAACTAGAGAAGGAAATGATTTGTATCATGAAATGATTGAATCAGGAGTAATAAAAACTGACGGAAAAGGATCAAAAGCAGCACTTGTTTATGGACAGATGAATGAACCTCCAGGAGCAAGAGCAAGAGTTGCTTTAACTGGATTGACGGTTGCCGAATATTTTAGAGATAAAGAAGGTCAAGACGTTTTATTCTTCGTAGACAATATATTTAGATTCACTCAAGCCGGTTCGGAAGTATCAGCTCTATTAGGAAGAATTCCTTCCGCCGTTGGATATCAACCAACACTTGCTACAGATATGGGTAATTTGCAAGAAAGAATTACTTCTACAGACAAAGGTTCTATTACCTCTGTTCAGGCCATTTATGTTCCTGCTGATGACTTAACAGACCCAGCGCCCGCTACATCTTTCTCACACTTAGATGCAACAACAGTATTATCAAGACAAATCGCAGAAATAGGAATTTATCCTGCTGTAGATCCGTTAGACTCAACTTCAAGAATATTAGATCCAAGAGTAGTTGGAGAAGAGCATTATAGAGTAGCTAGAGATGTGCAAAAAATTTTACAAGCATATAAATCTCTTCAAGATATTATCGCTATTCTAGGAATGGATGAACTCTCCGAAGAAGATAAATTAACTGTTGCTAGAGCAAGAAAAATACAAAGATTTTTATCACAACCTTTTTTTGTTGCAGAAGTTTTTACAGGCTCTCCCGGTAAGCTTGTAGATTTAGATGCAACTATAAAAGGCTTCGATTCTATTTGCAAAGGAGAATACGATCATTTGCCAGAGGCAGCCTTTTATATGGTCGGTGGCATAGAGGAAGTAGTAGAAAAAGCTAATAAATTGAAAAAAGAAAGTAAATAATGTCAGATAAATTTACTCTTGAAATTATTTCACCTGACGGAACTCTTTTAAAATTAGAAACTCCAGAGGTAGTTATTCCTTCTTACGAAGGAGAAATGGGCATATTAAAAGACCATATCCCACTTATAACTTTCTTGAGACCTGGCTTAATTAAAATTAAGGACATTAAGGAGAGAAATTTTTTTGTAGAGGATGGAACTGTAGAGTTTGCAAATAATAACCTTCTAATTTTAACTTCTACAGCTAAAGAACTGTCAGTTATTGATCAAAGTTCTATCCAAGAACAAATTACTGCAGCAGAGAAAGAAATGAGAGATGATAGTTTGTCAGATAAAAAAAAATATTTGCTATCTTATAAAATAAATACTCTTAAAAACATTAATCAATAAGTTCCTTTAATCTCACTAATAAACTTAAATATACATTTTTTTTAAAATCAACAATTACATTAGGAAGTTCATCTGGTACTATCCATTTCCACTCAATAAACTCTGGATATTTTGTTTTGAGATTTATCTCTTTTTCATTTCCTATAAACTTTGCAATAAACCACTTTTGCTTTTGACCTCTAAACTTGCCTTTCCAAATGATACCAATAAGATTATTTGGTAGCTCATATTCAAAAAAGCCATCTATCTCCTTTAACAACTCAATGCTTTTAATACTAGTTTCCTCAAAAAGTTCTCTTTTCATCGCTGATAGATAACTTTCTCCTGGATTAACTCCACCTTGAGGCATTTGCCACTTGTCTATTGGATTATCTTTTCTTTTAGCAACAAAAACTTGATTATTTTTGTTAAGAATTATTACACCTACCCCATCTCTCATTGGTAATTTTTTATTATTCATATTTAAGAATTAAAAAGTTTAATAGCGTAATTGAGCTGATTGTCTTTTTCAGAGTTTATAAGGAAGTCATCACCCTTCTCCTCTATAAATATATCTGGAGTTACCCCAACCTCTGAAATTGATTTACCAGATGGCAAATAGTATTTAGAAATTGTCAATCTTATTCCACCTCCATTTCTCAATGGGATTATAGACTGAACAGAACCTTTACCATAAGAATTTTCTCCAAGTATTATAGCTCTTTTATGATCTTTTAATGCTCCTGCAAATATTTCTGAGGCTGATGCAGAACCGTTATTTATTAACACTACAATTGGTTTCCCGTTTATCTGATCTCCTTTTCTAGCAAAAAATTTTCTTGTTTCAGAGATTTTTCTTCCTTTAGTTGAAACAATCTCTCCGTCATCTAAAAAAAAATCTGTAATATTAATTGCTTGTGTTAATAACCCACCTGGATTGTTACGCAGATCAAGAACATAACCTTTAATCTTAGGTTTTTTTTCAAATTCTTTTATTGATTTTAAAAACTGTTCGTCGCTATTTTCATTAAATGATTTCAATCTAATATAACCTAAATTTTCATCAGCTCCGATTATCCTTGAGCTTACCGACTGAACTTCTATTATTTTTCTAATAATATTAAATACTAATGGTTTTTTTATATTTTTTCTTCTAACTGTTAATTCAATTGAGGTTCCTACTGGACCTCTCATTAATTTTACAGCCTCTAGTAAAGATTTTCCTTGTACCTGCTCTTTACCAATTTTGACGATATAATCTCCAGATTTGATACCTGCCTTCGCCGCAGGGGTATCATCAATAGGTGAAATCACTTTAACCACCCCTGCTTCCATTCCTATTTCAATTCCCAGACCTCCAAATTCACCTTTAGTATCGGTTTGCATTTCTTTAAAAAGTTCTGGACTCATATATGCTGAATAAGGATCGAGAGATTGTAGAACTCCGTTAATTGCAGAGTCCATCATTTCTGCTTGATCAACGTCATCTACGTAGTCTTTTTTAATATTTTCTAATACTTCACCGAACAGATCAATTTTTTCATAAAGATTATTTTTTGAAAAAACTGTCGTTGGAATTGAAATTGAGAGAAAAAAAAATAAAATAATGATTTTTTTCATATTGAGGCTTTTTCTTTTGGAATCTCCTCTGACCACATTTTTTCAAGGTCATAAAATTCTCTTTTCTCTGGGTGGAATATGTGAACTATAATATCTTGCGTATCAACCAACTTCCAATCACTACTATCTTTTCCCTCAATCTTACAATTGTCTAATCCTATTTTTTTTAATTCCATAACAAGAATTTCTGATAATGCTTGAAGGTGTCGTGAAGAAGTACCAGAAGCTATTATCATATAATCTGCAATATAAGATTTATTTTTTAAGTTAATGGATGCAATATTTTTTGCTTTATTATTATCTAGTATTTTTTCAATGTTCTTTTTTATTTCCGAAACTTTCATAGATTACATCATTTTTCTTAACATTGTAGATGAAATTTTTATATTTCTATTCTTGATAAAAGTTATATTATTTTTTTTTAAATATTTTAACACAATAGATTCTTTTACTTTTTTATCATATCCTTCACGAGAAAAAACAATTAATTTCGCTAATTTCACTAATTTTTTCCAGCTTTTCCATTTGTGAAATTCAAATAAAATATCTGATCCAATTATAAAATAAAGATTTTTAGGTTTATCTTTTTTAATTATATATTTTAAAACGTCTATAGATCTATTAGATCTGATCTTATTTTCTAAAAATAAAACGTCTATAAACTTAAAATTTCTAGCAATTTTCTTTGCTTTATATAATCTTATCTTTAACGAGAAATAAGGTTTATTTTTAAATGGATTTTTTCTAGTAACAATCCAATAAATTTTTTTTAAGTTAATTTTTTTTCTTGCAATCTTAGATATAGCCAGGTGTCCTTTATGTGCTGGATCAAAAGTTCCTCCTAAAATACCAATTCTATCAATTTGATATCTTCTCATTATTTAAGGTCTGATAATACCTTTTCCTGAAACAATATATTTATAAGATGTTAATTGATTAATTCCTACGGGTCCTCTAGGCGGAAGCTTATTAGTAGAAATTCCAACTTCACCTCCAAAGCCAAACTCTCCACCATCAGCAAACTGAGTTGAAACATTATGCATGGCAATCGAACTATTTACTCCATCAAGAAAAATATTAGCATTTTTAGAATTATTCGTAATTATACTATCAGTGTGCATAGTGCCATATTTTAAAACATGTTTAATGGCTTCTTGAACATTTTTCACTGTTTTGATTGAAATAATTGCGTCTAAATATTCTGTCTGCCAATCTATTGGTTTCGCAAATTTCAATTTATTTTTAAAAAGTTTATTAATCTTTTTATCAACTCTAATTTCACATCCAGATTTTTTAAGTGCATTGATAATTTCAATGGCATGAGTCTGCAATGCTTTCTCTTCTATTAATAGTGTTTCTACTGCTCCGCAAATACTTGTCCTTCTCATTTTTGCATTTATGATAATTTTTTTTGCCATTTCTAAATTAGCACTTTTATCAAGGTAAATGTGGCAGATTCCCTCTAAATGTCCTATAACATGAATATTTGAAAATTTTTGAACTTTAGCTACTAACCCTTTCCCCCCTCTTGGCACTATAACATCGATGTAAGATCCCATTTTAGATAACAAAGCATCCACAATTTTTCTGTCTTTTCTATCTATAAACTGAACACAGTTTTTATTTATGTTGTTTTTTCGTAGAACCTCCCTGAAAAGATTGGCTAGTAATTTATTTGAATTAAAAGCTTCTGATCCTCCACGAAGAATAGAACAATTTCCTGATTTTAAACTTAAGCAAGCAACATCAGCTGTTACATTTGGTCTGCTTTCATAAATAACACCAACAACTCCTATCGGCGTTGAAATTTTTTTAATTTTTAATTTATTTGGTCTTGACCATTGTTCCAAAATTCTTCCATTTGGGTTCTTAAATTTAGCTATTTCGTTTATTGAATGTCTTATACTTTCTATCCTTTTCTCATTTAAAACTAATCGATCTATTAAATGTTTACGTTTTACATTTTTAAGATCTTTCAAGTTTTCCCTAATAATTTTTTTTTTATTTCTAGAAATTATCTTATTGTAATCGTTTAAAGTTTTTCTAATTTTATTATGATTAACCGATTTGAGATCTTCAAAAGCTGTCTTAGCATTTTTGCCTATTTTTTCTAAATATTTCATTTATAATTTTACCATATCATCTTTATGAATAATTTCAGATTTACTTAGATATCCTAATATTTTTTCTATTTCTTTGCTTTGTTTACCTTTGATCTTATCAATTTCCTCCGAATTGAATGAAACTAGTCCTCTAGCTAGCTGTTTTTCATCTTGATCTACAATTAAAACATTTTCTCCTTTATCAAATGAACCATTTATTTTTGTAATACCTGCCGCAAGTAAACTTTTACCATTCTGCAATGCTTTAGCAGCGCCTTTATCTATATAAATAATCCCTGAAGAGTTTAAGGAACCAATAATCCATTTTTTCCTTGCATCCAAAGAAGAAATTTTTGGAGTGAAATGTGTAAATATTTTACTACTAATCATCCTTTTTATAGGATTATCTATTTTTCCACTGGCTAAAAACATATGGCAGCCAGAATTCATACAAATTTTTGCAGCATCTAATTTTGTTGATATACCTCCTGAACCGTATACGTTTTTACTATCTTTTGCTAATGAGTATATTTTCTCATTTATATTTCTTACGGTTTTGACTATAGAATTTGATTTATCAAAAAGACCATTCACGTCCGAAAATATTATCAAAATATCAGCTCCAATAATTTGAGCAACTCTAGCTGCTAATCTGTCATTGTCTCCATACTTTATTTCGGAAGTTGCAGTAGTATCGTTCTCATTTACAATTGGTATCGCATTTAATTTAAAAAGATTATCAAAAGTGCTTCTAATATTTAACGCTCTTTTTCTTTGTTCTGTATCATCTGGACTTATTAAAATTTGACCTGATTTTATTTTATATTTATCAAAAAGTTTTTGAAATTCTCCAGCTAAATGTATTTGACCTACAGAGGCAATGGCCTGACTCATTTCTAGCTTAATTCTT
>CACJPW010000014.1 GCA_902595375.1 uncultured Pelagibacteraceae bacterium
TCTCCCAAACCTTTACCTTTGTGGGCACCTTCAACTAACCCAGGTATATCTGCTAGAATTACCTCACTTCCATTGTAATAAGTTACACCTAAGTTCGGATTGATTGTTGTAAAAGGATAATTTGCTATTTTTGGTTTTGCTCTTGTCAATGCTGCTAAAAGACTAGATTTCCCAGCATTAGGTTTACCAATTATTCCTACATCGGCGATTACTTTTAGTTGTAACCATATCCAAAATTCTTCACCAAGTTTACCTGATGTCTTTTTTTTTGGGGCTCTGTTGGTAGAACTTTTAAATCTCACATTTCCTAATCCACCTTTGCCTCCCGATGCAACTAAATACTTTTCTTTATTTTTTTTGAAATCATAAATTAACGTATTGTTATCATCTTCATAAATTTGTGTTCCTATTGGCACTTTTAAAATTAAATCTTTACCATTAGCACCTGTTTTATTTCTTTTACTACCATTTTTGCCATGATTAGCCTTGAAGTGTTGCGCATATCTAAAATCAATAAGGGTATTTAAATTCCTATCGGATTCTAAAATTATTGATCCGCCATTGCCACCGTCACCTCCATCTGGTCCACCATATTCGATAAATTTCTCTCTACGAAAACTTGCAGAGCCGGAACCGCCGTTCCCAGCTTTTATGTATATCTTAGCTTGATCTAAAAATTTCATTATAGGTATAGTATAAATAACTTAGGTTATTTATATAGATTTAATTGGGGATTACAGAAACAAAAGTTCTGTTTAATTTAGATTTCTTGAATTTAACTTTCCCTTTTACCAATGAAAATATAGAATGATCTTTACCCATTCCTACATTTTCTCCAGGATGAATTTTAGTGCCTCTTTGTCTAACAATTATATTTCCAGGTATTACCAACTGCTCACCATACCTTTTAACTCCAAGACGCCTACCTTTACTATCACGTCCGTTTTTCGATGATCCACCTGCTTTTTTTGTTGCCATTTAATTTCCTACTTCTTACCTTCTTTTTTTATAATTTTTTTTTCCTCTTTTACAGACTCTTTTTTTTCCAATTCTTTAGCTTCGTCTATTATTTTTCCACCCTTAGCTAAAATTTTTGTAATTTGTATTTTAGAATGACGTTGTCTGTGTCCGTTTTTTTTTCTAGAATGCTTCCTCCTTCTTTTGTGAAAAATAAGTATAGTTCGGTCCTTTACATTATCTAATATTTTAGCTTCAACAGATGCACCGTCAACACTAGGGTTACCTACTTCAGTAATTTTATTGTCATTTAAAAGTAAAACGTTTTTAAATTTTACGGTTTCACCAATCTTGACATTAAGTTTTTCAATTTCTAAAATTTTACTAGCAGATACTTTGTACTGTTTTCCACCAGTTTCAATAATTGCAAATGACATAAATTTTTTCTCTGTATTTTTCAACGCAATATATCCTTAAGCGCTAACATGTCAAGAATATATAGACTAAAAAGAATCCTTTAAATCTCGTAATTTTGAAAAAATTTCTTCTTCAGAGGACTCCTTTAGGTTTAATGCCTGTTTAATTTCTTCGTCATCGCATCTCAAAAAAATATTTGTTTCAATTTCATCATTAATGGTTGTTGGTATAGTAGGAAGATTATTTTTTAATTTTTCATCAACATAATTAAGTTTTTTTTGAAGATGAATATTGTTTTTGTCATAAGTCAAACAGAAATTCAAATTTGATTTAGTATATTCATGCCCACAGTAAACCTTTGTTTCGGTAGGAAGGCTCTTAATTTTACATAATGAGTTGAACATCTCTTTATGAGAACCCTCAAATACTCTACCACAACCTAGCGAAAATAAAGTGTCACCTGTGAACACAACTTTTTCTTTATTAAAAAAAAATGCTATATGGCCTTTAGTGTGGCCTGGAACAAAAATTACCTCAAATTCTAAATTTCCTAATTTATATTTTTGGAATTCTTTTAATAAAATGTCAATTCCTGGTATGCGATTTCTGTCTAATTCAAATCCTAAAATTTTTGAATTATACTTTTTTTTGAGTTCTAAGTTTCCACCAACATGATCAAGATGATGATGAGTATTTAAGATAAAATCTAATTTTTTATATTTTTTTATTTGCTCATCACATCTTGTAAATTCTGAAGGGTCAATTATTGATACAGTGTTAGTTTTTTTGTCATGAATTATATAACTATAATTGTCGGTTAAACATGGAATAATTTCTACTATCATTTTACCCAATTAAAAAAATACCTAATTTTGAAAAAAGGTTTTTAATTTCTAAGTTTCTTTTTTTTATCAATGAGGTTTTATTTTCATTAACTCCAACTACTTTTTTAATAATAATATTTTTTTCATCGCAAAAGTTAAATAAATCTTTAATTGTGCACATGTGTAAATTAGGAGTATTATACCATGTATTTGGAAGCGTTTTCGTCACTGGCATTTCTCCAAAAAATAAAAGTTTGGCTCTAACTTTCCAATACCCAAAGTTTGGAATTGATATAATCACTGATTTTCCAATTCTCAAAAGATCTTTCAAAACTTTCTCTGGCTTATAAAAGGCTTGAAGAGTTTGACTAAGCACCACGAAGTCAAAAGATTGATCTGGAAATTGATGAAGTTCAGTCTCTGCGTTACCTTGTATTACTGGTAGTCCTTTGTGAATACATTGTTGAACGTTGTCTTGATTAAGTTCCAATCCACGAACCTCAATATTTTTCTTTTTTTTTAAAAGATCCATTAATGACCCATCTCCACAACCTACGTCAAGCACTCTTGAATTGTGAGGTAATAAATCTGCAATTACTTTAAATTCTTTTTTCATTTTTAAATTTTTCATGCATGGAGTCAATAAACCCTTTCAAGGTTTTTAAAAACTCGGTTTCATTTAGTAAAAATGAGTCATGTCCTTTATCTGTAACTATCTCAGAATAGGATACGTCTGCTCCAGAAGCATTTAACGCTATTACTATATCTTTGTTATCTTTCGTTGTATATAACCAGTCCGATGAAAAAGAGATAACTAAAAATTTAGTTTTTTGACTACTAAATGCCTCTATAAGACCTCCCTTAAATTGTTTTGATAAATCGAAATAATCCATCGCTCTTGTAATATATAGCACTGAGTTTGCATCAAACCTTTCAACAAAAGCGAAACCTTGATGTCTCAAATAACTTTCTACTTGGAAATCTGCATTAAAACTAAATTCATAATCTGCTTTTTCCTGCAATTTCCTTCCAAACTTTTCCTGCATACCTTTTTCTGATAGGTAACTAATATGCCCTACCATTCTTGCAACAGCTAATCCATTTTTCGGTTGAACATTCTTTAAAACATATTTTCCATTGTCCCAAACAGGATCAGACATAATAGCTTGACGCGCTAATTCATTTAAAGCAATATTCTGAGCGCTGTGACTTGAGCTACATGCTATTGGAATAGCTGAAAATGTTTTATTAGGAAATGCAGCACAAAATTGTAATAACTGCATACCACCCATCGAACCCCCTGTCGCACATAAAAGTTTTTCAATGCCTAGATGAACCAGTAAGGACTCTTGAGCTCTTACCATATCTTTAATTGTTATTACCGGAAAATCTAATCCGTAAGGCTGATTTGTTTCTGGGTTTACATTTTTTGGTCCCAAAGATCCCATACAACCACCAATCACATTTGCACAAATCACAAAATATTTATCTGTGTCAATAGCTTTACCAGGACCAACAGCAGTGACCCACCAACCATCTTTATTTGTTACCGGATTTGTACCAGTTACAAATTGATCTCCAGTCAGGGCATGAAATACAAGTACTGCATTGTCTTTATTTGCATTTAATTTCCCATAAGTCTCATAGGCTAAAGGAAAATTATTTATAGTCTTACCACAGTCTAATTTGAGTGGTTTAGTAACATTTAATTTTTTTATATCTTCAAGTTTTATATTCATCCAAAAAAAAAGCCCAGCTAAACTGGGCATCCCCTTTTTAGCTACATTTATAATGCGCTTGCAATACGGTTAAATCAGCGCGATTAGTGTTTACTAGATCAACACAAACTTGTCAATTTTATATAGGATAATGAAATATAGAAAAACTCTTAAAATTTAGATAATACTTATAATTATGAGACTACCTAAACCAAATAAAATCATTTCAGAGAAATATGTTGCTGGACTGAGCTTGTTCAAGGGTAAACAATCAAAGATCAAACTGTCTGCAAACGAGTCTGCATTAGGACCTAGTCCAAAAGCTGTCAAAGAGTATCTTAAAGTATCTAAAAACTTCAAAAGATACCCTGACTCTGACGGAACTTTCCTTAGAAAAGTATTGGCAAAAAAATTTAACTTAGATCCAAACAGAATAATTTTGGGATCAGGGTCAGATCAGATTTTTGAATTAGTTTGCAAAGCTTTTTTAAAAAAGGACGATGAAGTAATAGTGCCAGAATATAGTTTTATAATTTATAGAATTTACAGTAAAATGTGTGGGGCTAAAATAATTTATTCTAAAGAAAATAATTTCACTGTTTCAGTTGAAAATATTTTAAAAAAAGTTACAAGAAAAACAAAAATCGTTTTTCTAGCAAATCCTAACAATCCTACTGGAACGTTTATAGATAAGAAAAAAATTTTACTTTTAAGAAAAAAATTAAGAAGTAATATACTTTTAGTAGTTGATGATGCATACTATGAATATGTAAAATTAAAAAGCTATTCACCTGGTCTTGAATTATTTAAAAATTTTAAGAATGTTGTAATGACAAGAACATTCTCAAAAATTTATGGTTTAGCCGGCTTAAGAATTGGTTGGGGTTACTCGTCTAGGAATATAATTGGCGCTCTTAATAAAATTAAACCTCCATTTAATGTTGGACGACCAGCTTTGTTCGCTGCTTCAGCTGCAGTACGTGATATTTCTTGGCTGAATAAAGAAATTAATCATGTAAATAAGTGGAATAATATTTTTCATAAAGAATTTGAAAGAATGAAGATAAATACAAATAAAACATATGCAAATTTTGTTCTTTTAAATTTTGATAAAGTAAAAATAAATTCGAAAAAAGTTTTTAATTTTTTAGCTAATTCTGGAATATTAGTTAGACGGATGGATCCTTATGGTATTAAAAATTCATTAAGGATAACTATTGGTAAAAATAAAGAGAACAAAAAATTAATATCTAAAATGAAGAATATTTTTAATGTTTAATGCTATCACAGTAATCGGATGTGGTTTAATCGGATCATCCCTTTTGAGAGCTATTAGTAAACATAAATTAGCAAATAAAATTAAAGTTTATGATAAGTCGAAGTCTGTAAGTACTTACTTATCTAAAAATTTTTCATTTGAGGTATTCGACAATATTTCAGAATCTGTAAAAGGTACTGACTTAGTAATAATATCAACTCCTCTTAGTAGTTATCAAGAAGTTTTGAATTCGATAAAATCTAACTTAAAAAAGAATACGATACTAACAGATACCGGATCAGTAAAAAAAATAATTAATCAACAAGTTTTAGATTTAAAATTAAAAGATATTAATTGGATCTCCTCACATCCAATTGCCGGTACTGAATACAGCGGTCCTGAAAACGGAAAAGAAGACTTATTTAAAGGTAGATGGTGTATCATATCTTGTGATGAAAATATTTCTCAAGAAAATATTGAAAAATTAAAAAAATTTTGGATTAAATTAGGTAGCAAAGTAAAAAAAATGTCTTTTGAAGACCACGATTATGTTTTATCTTTGACAAGTCACTTGCCTCACCTAATAGCTTACAGCATTGTTAGAACTTCGGTAAGTAGTGAAGAAAAATTCAAAGAGGATGTAATTCAATACAGCGCAGGTGGATTGAGGGATTTTACCAGAATCGCAGCATCAGACCCTCTGATGTGGAAAGATATTTTTATTAATAACAGTGAAAATATTTTAAAAGTTTTAGATAATTATTCTAAAAATCTTGATGAAATTAAAGTTGCTATTAAAAACAAAGACAGTAACAAACTTCTAGAAATATTTTCATCAACAAAAAAAGTAAGAAAAGAAATTATTGAGGCAGGGCAAGATACAGAAAAGCCTGACTTTGGGAGAAAAAACTAGTAATATTTTTTAATTTCAGTGTAGATTTTATTTTCAATTTCTTTTCTAAACTCATTACCGTCTTTACCAGGCATAATTGGCTCTAAGAATGAAATATGAATATCTCCTGCAAATTTCATAAAACTGTTTTTAGGCCAAACTTTTCCTGTATTTAATGCGACTGGAATACATGGCATATTCAATGCTTTATATATTCGACCAACTCCTTTTTTAAAAGGTGGCTGTTCATCTAATCTAACCCGAGTTCCTTGAGGAAATATTAAAAGCGGTCTTTTATTTGTTTCTAATTTCTCTTTTATTTTATCAAAAAAATTTAAATTTTCTTTAGTAGTCGTCTCCCTTATTATAGCTATTGATCCAATTTTTCTTAAGTACCAACCAAACAACGGTATATTTAAAAGCTCCTTTTTTAAAATGAAAATTGGACCATTTAAAGGAATTTGTAATGCAAAAGTTTCAAACATTGATTGGTGAGCGGAAGCAACAAAAAAACGATCAACTTTTTTTAAGTTTTCTCTGCCATGAAAAATTACTTTTGTGTTCATTACAAGTTTTAAAATTAAAACAATGTATTTTGCCGACAATTTTCCAAAAAAAATTGTAAATTTATCAGGAAGAATTAACGTTGGTATCGCTAGTATAAAAATTGAAACAAGTCCAAAATAAAGGAAGATATTAAAAATTAAAGATTTAATAAATTGCATTAAGAATTTATCAATTTAAGTAAATTTTGTTTCTTTCTTATATATTTAAATTTATTTTTATTGATTAAAATTTCAGCGATTAAAGGTCTTGTATTATAATTTGATGATAATGATGAGCCATATGCGCCAACATTTGTAATTGCCACAAAGTCATTTTCATTTAATTTTTGGTATTTTCTATAAACTCCAAATTTACAAGTGCTCTCACAAATTGGACCTACAAATTCTAATGTACTTTTCATTTTAGACGAATTTTTAGTAATTGGAATAATTTTATGAAACGCATCGTATAAGGCTGGTCGCATAAAATCGTTCATACCAGCATCCAAAATTATAAATTTTTTATTTAGTCCCTTTTTTATAAACTGGATTTTACTGACAAGTAAACCTGTATTTCCAATTATAGATCTACCTGGCTCAAAAATAATTTTACATTTAAGTTTTTTTGCAAAATTATTTACTAATTTTGAGTAATTAATTAGATTTATTGGCTTTTCACTATCACTATAATTAATTCCAAAACCTCCACCTAAATCGACATACTTTAAATTTAACTTTAATTCTTTAATTAGCTTATTCATTACATTTAGCGTCTTTTTGAAGGGCCCATCATTTAAAATTTGGCTCCCTATATGAACACTTAATGCCTCAAGTTTAATGTTTTGAAATTTATTTATCTCTTTGAGAAAAGATTTAAAATTTTTTATTGATAAACCGAACTTATTATCCGCTTTTCCAGTAGAGATATTTTTATGTGTTTTTGCATCAACATTTGGATTTAACCTAAAGCCAATAGAAACTTTTTTTCTTAATTTTTTTGCTAATATATTAACTAATCTTGCCTCACTCTCAGACTCACAATTGATCAATAAAATTTTTTTATTAATTGCAATTTTTAACTCCTCCTCAGACTTACCAACTCCAGAAAAAACAATTTTTTTTGGTTTAATACCAGCTCTAAGGGCTTTTAATAGTTCTCCGCCAGACACAACATCAGCTCCAGCTCCAAGTTTACCTAAGATTCTTAAAATATTTGTATTGCTATTAGATTTTGCAGCAAAACATATTAAAGGATTTGTTTTTTTAAATATTTTTACAAAATTTAAATAGTTAGAAATTATTTGATTTTCAGAATAAATATAAAAAGGTGTTTTATTTTTTTTTAAAAAATTTCTGATTGATACTCGCTCTAGAAATAAATTTTTTCCTACATATTTTAAATTTTCCATAAATTATAAAACTATTTGTATATGATTAAGTTTTCCTTGATATTTAGGCTCTGATTTCTTTCCACATCCAGATAGAGTTAAAATTATAATACATACTGATACCAATATTTTCATTTTACTTCCTTTTTATATTTTTTAATCATTGCCTTTACATTTGCAATAGCAGTTCCTCCATGGGATTTTTTTGAGTTCATAGAATTATTAACATCAAATATTTTTATTACGTTTTTATCTAAATTTTTGTAAATATTCATTATTTCTTGTAAAGACAATTCAAATAACAATTTATTTTTCTTTTCTGCGTAATTTACTAATTTTGCTGCCATCGCATAAGACTCTCTAAAAGTGAGCTTCTTTTTCTTTACTAAATAATCAGCAAAATCAGTAGCCGTTGTAAAACCTTCATTGGCCATTTTAAGCATATTTTTTTTATTCGGTTTTACAGAATTTACTAACTCGAGACTTAAAGCCAGTGAGTCATTCAAAGAATCAAATCCATTGAAGACGAGTTTTTTATCATCTTGAAGATCCTTAAAATATGACATTGGAAGCCCCTTCATTATAGTAAGCATCGAATTTAAATTCCCATAATTCAAACTAACTCTACCTCTTATTAATTCAGCAGGGTCAGGATTTTTCTTTTGTGGCATAATCGACGAGCCAGTTAACATGCTGTCATCAAATGAAATCAAATTAAATGCGTTTGAATTAAAAATTATAAAATCTTCAGCTAATCTAGATAAATGCATTGCACATAAAGCAGAAGCATATAAAAAATCTATTGCAAAATCTCTATCAGCAACGGAGTCTATTGAATTATCAGTTGGTTTTTTAAAGCCGAGTTGTTTTGAAGTATAATTTCTATCTATGTTATAAGAAGTACCCGCAAGTGCAGCTGAACCTAATGGGCACTCATCTAAAAGTTTTATATTATTTTCAAATCTTTTTATGTCTCTTTTAAACATTTCAAAGTAAGAGAGAAGGTAGTGCGCAAATGAAATAGGTTGAGCATTTTTAAGATGTGTTAAACCAGGCATTACAGTATCAAAATTTTTCTCTGACTTTTTGATTAAAATCTTCATTAAAGACTTAATGTTACCTATAGTTTCTTTAGATGATTTTTTAATCCATAATTTGAAATCTGTAACAACTTGATCATTTCTTGATCTCGCAGTATGCATAAAGCCCGCTGCAGGACCAATTAATTCAAATAATTTTTTTTCTATATTCAAATGAATGTCTTCAAATTTTTCTTGGAATTTAAACCTTCCTTTATCAATCTGTGACTTAATCTTTTTAAGACCATTGATAATTTTAGATCCATCTTTGCCGCTAATAATCTTTTGTTTAACGAGCATTTTTGTATGAACAATAGACGCAGCTATATCTTGCTCATATAGTCTTTTATCTACACCTATTGATGAGCCTATTTTTTGAAAAGAAAGTGATGTCTTCCCCTTTAATCTATTCGCCCAAACAGTTTTATTTTTCATTTTACTATGTTATTTACAATTTAAATTAATATGAAAATTAGTAAATCTTTTAAAATCTATATTCACATAATAGTTCTATCTCTTCTAAGTCAAAATCTTATTGGAGCAGAAGTATTTTCAAAAAACGTTATTATTCATGAAAAACCCCAAATTATTAGCGAACTAAAATTTAAAGATTCAAATCTTCAAGACATTGATTTAATCAATAAAAGAGGCAAGATCATGATAATTAATTTTTGGGCCACATGGTGTGCACCTTGTCGAAAAGAAATGCCATCTTTAGAAAAGCTAGGAGCCAAGTTACCAGAAATTGATATTTTTGCAGTGAATATGGAAAAACCAAATAATATAAAAGTAGATAAATTTTTTAAAGATATAGGAGTGAAAGATCTCAAAACTTACTACGATCCTGAATTAAGATTAGTAAAAGGGTTTAAATTAAGAGGCTTACCTACAAGCATATTAATTAACAAAGAAGGTAAAGAGTTCGGCAAAGTGATTGGTGAAATTGATTTTGCTAGCGAGGAATTTATTAACCTTTTAAGAAAATATATTTAGTCTTTAAAAAAATATGCAAGTAAAACTAAAACTATAATTGCAATAAATTGTAACAATACTCTTAACTGCATAAGTTTATTTGAATATTTTTTACTAGTATTTCCACCTTTAAATAAAGTATAAATACCCATTATTAAAACTATGGCAACTGCACCTAATAAAGTGAAACCTATAAAGTTAAATAAAAACTCTGACATTAATATTTTATCTATATGACCTTTTCATTAAATACAATTATTTTAGAGCCGCTTTCTAAAGAAAAACCGAAGAATGCAGTAATTCTTTGCCACGGTTACGGTGGAGACGGGAAAGATATTTCAATCTTAGCCAGCTATTGGAGAGCACATTTGCCTTATACGATTATAATCTGTCCAGACGCTCCTGAAAAATGTGCAGCAAGCCCAACAGGGTTCCAATGGTTTGACTTAATGGATCAAACTCCTGAACAGATTTTATCAAAATCTTTGGTAGCTGAGAACAAACTCAATAAATTAATAGATGAAGTTAAGGAAAAATATAATTTAAAAGCTAATGAAATTATTATCGGAGGCTTTAGCCAGGGTTGTATGATAACTTTACAAACTGGAATAAAGAGAAAAGATACTATAAATTCCATTATAGGTTACTCAGGTAGAATTATAAGTACAGAACATTTCTCTAAAAATATAGTTTCTAGACCAAATATAATCTTAATGCATGGAGATCTTGATCAAGTAGTCCCAGTAGAATCACTATTAGAGGCAAAAGATTTTTTTGGAAAAAATAATTACGAAATTGAAACAAAAATATTTAAACAATGTGAACATCGTATACCAACTGAAGGGTCAAGTTTGGGTCTACAATTTATTAAAAAACAATTTAATATATAACTATTTTACCTGATACATAATTATTACTTGATAAAATTTTTCTTATCAGTTAGCTTTAGATATGATTATTTCCTCTGCCGATAAAGTTCCATTAGAAAAATGCCCAGCATTAGTTTTAAATGCTGATTTTAGACCTTTAAGTTATTATCCTCTTTCAATTTGGTGTTGGCAAGATGCAGTTAAGTCAGTTTTTCTAGATAGAGTGAGCATTGTTTCAAACTATAAAAGAAAAATAAGAAGTCCATCTTTCGAAATGAATTTACCAAGTGTAATAGCTCTTAAAAATTTTATCCAACCCTCAAAAAATCCTAACTTTACAAGATTTAACGTTTTCTTGAGGGACAAATTTACCTGTCAATATTGTGGAGATAAAAAAGATTTAACTTTCGATCACCTTCTTCCTAAATCTAAAGGTGGTTTAACTGATTGGAATAATGTTGTTACAGCATGTTCTAGCTGTAATGTTAAAAAAGGTGGAAAACTTTACAAAAATTGTGACTTAAAACTCGCTAATAAACCCTATGCCCCAACAGTAGAAGATTTGCATAGAAATGGAAGAAACTTTCCACCTAATTTTTTACATGAAAGTTGGATGGATTATCTTTACTGGGATATAGAATTAGAACCTTAATTATATTTTCTCAGATATTGTGATAGCTATTCTTGATGAAGTTTTGATAACTTTATCTAATAATCCAAATAAACCTTTTTTTGTCGCCCCATTATCATAAGCTATATCTTTGTGATCAAGTTCGTCTTGTCTAAATTTTAAAATTTTCTTTTTCAATTCTTCCTCATCTTTGCCAAGTTTGTAAGTTTGATCTTTGTAATGACCATCTATTACCTCTTCAACCGAAGCAGTACATAACATAGCCGCTTTCTCACCAAGCATTGCTGTTCCAAAACCTAGAGTAACGCCCATTAAATCCCACAGTGGTAAAAGTTTAGTTGGCTGAATATTTCTTTTTTTAATTTCATTATCAAAGTATTCGTAATGCTCTCTTTCGTGCTCCTTCATCTCTTCAATTTTTCTTTTTAAAGAGGCATTTTGTTTGAAAGTTTTTAGAGCAAGTAACTGGCCTTCGTAAATTTTAATAGCACCACGTTCTCCAGCGTGATCTACTCTTATAATTTCTTCTAATGTTTTTTTATTAGTTTTTTCCATAATTTTTAATAACTTTAATCATAATACCACTTAACAATATCGATATAACTGTATTTATTGTAGCAAGAGATAGTCCAAAAAACTTAAAAGTCACGTCTTTACAGCTAATTGGAGCTTTATTCTGAAGTTGCTTTAACAAATCTTCTTTTGACATATCTCTATTTGATGAACCCAAATCGCACACAAAAGACTCATTAAAAAATCCTTGTTCAATCCCTACATGGTAAAAAGAAACCACTGAACCAAAAATAAAAAATAATAGCACAATACCAGAAATCAATATTTCAAACTTATTGATTATAAATATTAACGAAATAAGTATTAAAGAGGCTAAATAAGGAATTCTCTCAATTAGGCATAAATTACAAGGTTCATGTCCCAAAATGTATTGAATGAAATAAGCTATAGCTAAAGACAATATGCTAAAAGCTAATATACTGTTTAAAATTAACTTGTTGTTACTCAACATTAGGTGAAAATTATATATAGGACGACAGCTAAAACTACAATGAAGATTCCAGTTAAAGTAAACCATAACGCACCTCTTCTTTCGATGAAGTCACCAAATTTTTTTCCAAAAAGAAACGTTAAATAAGAAACTAGAAAAAATCTTAGCCCTCTAGTAAATAAACATATAAAAAAAAATACTGGAAGATTATAAGCAATGACTCCACTGGTAATAGTAAAGACTTTGAAAGGGAGAGGGGTAAAACCCGCTAAAAACATAATCCCAAGCCAAGCTAAAAACCCACCTTTTGTAGACATCTTATCTTGCATTTCAAAAACTTTTTCTTCGTAACCATAAAATTCAATAATAACCATCGATGCATCCAAAAAGAAAACTCCTAACATATATCCAAACAAGCCACCTAAAACAGAGCCGGTTGTAGCGATAAGAAATATCTTAAGATAATCATCTCTTTTTGCCACTACCATTGGAACAATCATTAAGTCAGGTGGAACTGGAAAAAAAAAACTTTCGATAAATGCTACAAAACCTAATAAAGGCTTTGAAAATTTATGTCTAGCAAGCTCAACACATCTGTCGTATAATTTTTTTAAAATCATGAATTTAAAATGCACAATCCTAAGGTATCTGGCAAGTTTAATATTATCTACAGTTGCCATCTATTCAATCGTTATAGTTGCAGGAATGTTTGGTGCTGATTACGGGTTTTCGCCGGAAGGAACATTTATTATTTGGATTTTAATGGCCATATTAATTAATCAAAGCGTGACGTGGAAAAAATAAAAATAAATGTCTAAACCAATAGATCTAAAAACTGTAAAAATTTTTGAGCCTTTAAAAAAAAAACCTTCGCTTGAAAATAAAATTTTTAATACAATAAATGCAGATGAGGTTTACGATGTTTTATCCAGCCATTCTAATGAAACAGTTACTTTGTGGTTTAAATTGCAGCAATCATGGTGCAATAATGCTTATAATACGTTTAAAGATTATGATAGTTACTTAATTTTAGTTTATTTAATCAACACTGTATTTCAAAAATATTCAGATCGTTTTCAGTATTTGTCTTATACAGAATTTTATGAAAAAAATGAACTTTTGATTGACAAAATTAACTTAATTGAAATTTCAAAAGAATTAAATATTCCAAAGGAAACTATAAGAAGAAAAGTGAATTTTTTACAAAACCAAAACATTATATTTAGAAAAGGAAAATCAATTTTCTTTAATAGAAAGATAACAGAACTTCAAAGACCAGCAAATTCAAAAAGATTTATGGCTAATTTTTTAGAAAAGAATAGCCAAATTCTCTCAAAAGAATCTTGGTTTGGTAGAGCATTTTCAAAAGAAGAAATTGAAGCATTTATTGATAAATATTTTACAATATGCTGGCAACATTGGTTCAGAATGCAAATTCCTTTTTTAGTTAGACATAGGTCTTTTTTTGGTGACTTAGAAACTTGGAATGTATGGGGTGCAATAGGTATTTCACAATTTACAGATTATTCAAAACAAGTAAAAAGCAGAGTTGTTGAGGATCCTAGAACTTACGCGGACTTATATTTACACCTTTTAAGGCATACTCCAAAAAGTGGAATAAATGCATCTTCAATATCTGAAATTTCAACTATACCAAGAGCTACTGTAATAAGAAAATTAAGATATCTTTTAAAACAAAAATTAGTTACGAAAAATAAAAAGCTTGAATATACACTTCTACCATCTCCTAAAAATATCAAATCTTTCGAACAAAATTATATGCATAACCAAAAACATAAAGCTGGTTTCGTAACAGTAATTTTCGACCTCATGAAGAACTCTTCATTTAAAGTAGAATAAACAATTAATAAAAAGAAATGGAAATCGTAACCAAAATAGCACCCGTTTGTCTTGCCATAATAATGTTCGGTTTAGGTCTTGGCTTAACGATTGGGGATTTTACAAGGGTCTTTAAAAATCCAAGAGACTTCTTAGTAGGTTTTTTATGTCAGGTTATTTTGCTTCCAATAATTGCTTTTATTTTAATTAATATTATTTCACTGCCACCAGAAATAGCTTTAGGAGTAATGGTAATTGCTGCAGCACCAGGAGGAGTAACCTCTAATATTCTCACTAAATTTGCAGATGGAGATGTTGCTCTATCGGTCAGTTTGACTGCGATTGTCAGTCTATTAAGTATTCTCATCGTTCCATTAATAGTCTTTAATTCGGCTGAATTTTTAGGGATAGAGACTGCAAAAGATATATCAATGCTTAATATAGCATTGAAAATGTTTTTTGTAGTAACTGTTCCTGTTATTTTTGGAATGATTGTTAGAAGTTTAATGACTAATTTCATTATTTCCAAAACTCTTATTATTCAAAGATTGTCGGTAATTTTATTTTTAGTAGTATTTATTGCAATTTATGTAGAGGAGTGGGATAATGTTGTCTCTTATTTAACTAGAGCAGGTTTAATAGCTTTCATTTTAAATCTGACTATGATGTTTGTAGGATATTATGTTGCAAAATTTTGGACCACAGGAATTGCACAAAGAAAATGTATTTCATTGGAATGTGGCTTACAAAATGGAACTTTAGCAGTGTTTGTAACAACACAATTATTTGATGATATTGTGTTTATGGTACCTACAGCAGCCTACGCTTTAGTTATGTTGTGTACCTCTATTATTTTTGTTCTAATAGTAAGAAAAATCAATTAGATTATATAAAAAAAGGGCGAATGGTGGAACTGGTAGACGCGCCGGACTCAAAATCCGGTGGTAGCAATACCTTGAGAGTTCGAGTCTCTCTTCGCCCACCAAGTTATGGATATAAGTAAATTAAATAGCTTAGTTGAACTTTATTTCAAAAAAACAGAAGAGGTTGATGGTAAAAGACCATTTTTAAAATGGTTAAAACCAGATAAACGAACTTATAATTGGGAAGATACGACTGAAATAATTTGTAAACTTACTACAAAAATTAAATCATTAATAAAACAAGGAGATAGATGTTTAATACTTTCTGAGAATAGACCGTATTGGTTAATGACCGATATTGCTATTATGAATGCGGGTGGTATCTCAGTTCCTATTTTTACAACTTATTCCGCAAACGATTATGAATATATTTTAAATGATTGTATGCCCTCATTGATATTCGTATCAAATCAAGATCAATTCAATAAAATTAAAAACTTCATAAACAACGATGTTAAAAAAATAATATCTTATGAAGAAATAGATACTGAAAGTTTATTAATAAATGAAATATTAGATGAGGAGATTAATGAAAAAATAGTTAATAAAGATTTAAAAAGGAACATGCCTGCTTGTATAATTTATACCTCAGGCACATCGGGAAATCCTAAAGGCGTTGTTTTAAGTCATGGTGGTATTTTATCTAACTGCGAGGGTGCAGTAGAATTACTAGAAATTTTAACTAAAAAAAAAGAGCCAGTATTTTTGACCTGGTTACCTTTATCCCATTCTTACGAACACACGGTTCAATTTATACAAATTATAGTTGGAGCAAAAGTTTTCTATGCTGAAAGTTTAGAAAAATTGATTTCAAATATGGGAGTTGCAAAACCCACAATAATGACCGCTGTTCCAAGATTTTACCAAAATCTCTTTGCAAAAATAAATATGAATTTTGAAAAACAATCTGGTTTAAAAAGAAAGCTAATAAATCAGACTTTAAATTTAGGCAAAAAAATACTTATAAAAAAGGAATTGAAACTTAGTGAAAAAATCACAAATTTTTTATGCGAAAAATTAGTAAGAAAAAAAATCAGAAAGCAGTTTGGTGGTAATCTTCAAGCATTTGTATCTGGGGGAGGGGCTTTAGATCAGAATATCGGAGAGTTTTTAAACGCTGTTGGTTTACCTACTCTTCAAGGATATGGCTTAACCGAAGCCTCTCCAGTCGTAAGCTGCAATTTACCAGATTTAGTCAAAGTCGAAACAGTAGGTCCTCCTTTTAGAACCAATATAGTCAAAATAGCTGAAGATGGGGAAATTCTTATTAAAGGTGAAAACGTCATGTTGGGATACTGGAATTTAAAAGAAGAAACTGAAAAAGTAATCAGAGATGGATGGCTGCATACAGGAGATATAGGAGTATTAGACAATAATAATTATTTAAAAATTACTGATAGAAAAAAAGATATTATTGTGAATCTTGGAGGAGATAACATTTCTCCAAGTAAAGTAGAAAATATTTTATGTCTGAATGAAAACATCAAACAATCATTTGTTTACGGAGATAAAAAAAATTATTTAGTTGCCTTAATTGTTAGTGAAAAAGAAACTA
>CACJPW010000015.1 GCA_902595375.1 uncultured Pelagibacteraceae bacterium
AATATGCTAATTGCCATAACAAAAAATTACTCAATCTTTGGTATCCTCCTGTTCTAATTAATATATCTGGATCTGGCATTTGTTTTGTGTAAAGATTTTTTTCAAAATCTCTAATGTTTTTGATCTTTTTTTTTACTTTAAAAGTTTTAAAAATTTCTCTTTTTGACCCATAATTTATTGCTAAATTTACAATAATTTTTTTGTTATCTTTAGTAAGTTTAATCGTTTTTTTTAATGTTGTTTTAAGATCTATTGGTAACTCTTCTATTTCACCTAAAATATTAATTCTTATTCCTTGTCTCAAAACATTTTGTATTTCACTTAAAAAATAATTTTTTATTAATCTAAATAAAAAATTTATCTCTTTTTTCGGTCTCTTCCAATTTTCAGAGGAAAAAACATAAAACGTAACAATAGGTACCTTTAATTTTAATGAGCTTGATACTATCGACTTAACGGTTTCTACACCCTTTATGTGGCCGAAGTTTCTTCCCTTTTTTTTGATTTTTCCCCACCTACCATTGCCATCCATTATAAAGGCAATATGGTTGAGTTTGTTCATATCTGTATGATCTCTTTTTCTTTTTCTGATGAAATTTTGTCAATTTTATCAATATTTTCATCTGTAAGTTTTTGTATATTTTTTTCAAAGTTTTTATTTTGATCTTCAGAAATTAATTTATCTTTTAATTTTCTTTTTAAATCTTCATTTGCTTCTCTTCTTATATTTCTTATCGATATTTTGCTTTTTTCACTCATCCCTTTTAATACTTTAATTAATTCTTTTCTTCTCTCTTCTGTTAGATCAGGTATCCTCAATCTTATTATTTGACCATCAATTTGAGGGTTTATACCTAATTCTGATTTCTGTAATGCTGAGTCAATTGCTATAGTATTTGCTTTATCCCATACCTGAATAGAGATTAACCTTGCTTCGGGCACAGTTACTGTCGCAAGCTGATCTACTGGCATTAGTTGACCATAAACATCAACCTTAATTGTATCTAACATATTTATATTAGCTCTACCTGTTCTTAATGTTGAAATATCTTTTTTAAAAGACTGGATACTTTTAACCATTTTTGATGAAAATACTTTTTCATTAAAATCATTGCTCATTTATACACCTTCTCCCACTTTATATTTTACAAAATCTAAAACTTTAATATCACTATCCAACGAATTTTCTTTTAAAATTTCTGAAACTTTTTTTTTGGGATCCATTATCCATATTTGATTTAGTAAAGAATTATCATTGATAAATTTTGCAATTTTTCCCTTAGAAATTTTGTCTACGATTTCAACTGGTTTTCCAGAATTAGTGATCTCTGCTTTTATAATTTCTAGTTCTTTTTCTATAATTTCTTTATTTATGCCGCTACTATCTATAGCTAAAGGATTAGACGCAGCTATATGCATAGCAATCTTAGAACCTATTTTATCATTTTTTCCATTAATTATTCCTGAAAGTTTTACAACAGAAATAATTTTACCTATATTTTTTTCAATGGCAGAATGAACATAAAAAAAATTAATTCCTTTCTTATTATCAAAAAATTTTGCTCTTCTTATGGTAATTTTTTCACCTATTTTAGCTATTAAGTTTACCAAATTATCCCCTACAGAAGCACCATTTAACATTTTAGATTTTTTTAGTTCCTCTAAATCACTCCCACAGTTAAAATTTAAATCTGAAAGCTCTTTCGAAAAATTTATGAAATCACTATTTTTTGCAACAAAGTCTGTTTCACTATTAATTTCAATAATTGAAATTTGTTGATCTTTTTCTTTTACTAAAACTAAGCCTTCCGAAGCAGTTCTGCTCATTTTTTTTGAAGCTTTTGCAATTCCTTTTTTTCTTAAAAATTCTATAGATTTATTGATATCACTATCAGTCTCCTCTAAAGCTGCTTTACAGTCTTTAAATCCAACTCCAGTTAATTCTCTTAGTTTTTTGATATTTTCAAGTAAATTTTTATTAGACATTTAAAGATTTAGGAATTATTTTTTTTTATTCTCAGGATTTTTAATTTTTACTTCTTTCTCTTCAGAACCTTTAATAAATTTTTCTGCATCTTTAATTGTGTTTTTTAATAAATCACAATATAAATTTATTGATCTCCTCGCGTCATCATTTCCTGGGATAGGAAAATTTATTCCTGTTGGATCTGAATTGGTATCTAAAACAGCAATGATCGGTATACCTAATTTTTTAGCCTCTGCAACTGCTAGAGATTCGATATTTGTGTCTATAATAAAAATCAAGTCAGGAGTTTTTCTCATTTCTGCAATACCTCCTAAAGATCTTTTTAATTTTTCTCTTTCTTTACCGAATTTTAAAATTTCTTTTTTAGTGAACCCTAAATTTTCTTTTGAAAGCTGATCATCTAATTTTTTTAATCTTTTAATGGAGTTTTGAATTGTATTCCAGTTAGTTAACATACCGCCTAACCATCTATAATTTACGTAAAATTGATTAGTTTCTTTTGCAAGTTGACTAACTTGTTCAGATGCTTGTTTTTTTGTTGAAACTACAAGTAATTTACCACCTCCAGAAATAGTTTTATGAACTTGAATTAAAGCATTTTTAATAAAATCAACTGTCTGTGTTAAGTCAATAATATGAATAGAGTTTTTTTCACCAAAAATATATCTTTTCATTTTTGGGTTCCATCTTAAAGTTTTGTGTCCAAGATGTACTCCGGCTTCTAACAATTGTTTTATATCAACTTTTGGTACGTTCATAAATTTTTCCGGTTAAACCACCACAGTAATTCCAAAAGGACCGGTAGGGAAATACCCTTATAACTGTGTGCGTAATATTCGACTGATATATACAATCGAAGTAAAAAATCAATACTTTAAAATGTTATTTTTTGAACATATTTCTTAGATTTTAATAATTTTAAGTCTTTTAAATCAAATTTCCTATTATTTTTGAGGGAAAATAGCGCTTTATAATTATCTTTATTAATTAATAGCTTAATTTTCGTATCTCCATTATTTGAAAGAACATTTTGAATTTCATTTAAGTCATAATTTTTTTCTAACTCTATAGTAACACTTTGGTAGGGTTTTTTAACCAACTCATTTAAGCTTAATATTTTTTTTACGTTCACTCTTTTGATTTCTTTATCGCCCAACGTCATATCTTTTTGTAGAGTTAATATAAAAGACTCCGACTCTTTTAATTTTTCTCTATTTGTAGTTAGGATTTCAGCGAACAAAAATAGTTCAAACTCCTCTTTTTTATCACTTAACTTTATAATTCCGTAAGGAGTTCCTTTTGCACTTTTTTTTTCTTGAATTGACATAATTGTACCAGCAACAAGTCCTTCACTTTTATCGCTTTTACAAAATTGATTATAAGAAATAATATTTAGTTGCTCAAAAGCTTCTTGATATTCATTTAAAGGATGATCGGAAATATAAAAACCGAGTGATTTAAACTCCTCTGATAATAAATCTTTTTTTTTCCATGGCTCGATAGATAAAAATTCGAAATCTTTAGATATTTCTTGACTATTTTCGAAAAGACTAGATTGATTTGTCTCTTTATCATCATTAACATTTTTTATTTCTTGAATAATTTTTGGTATAGATTGTAATATTTTGTTCCTGTTAGTTTCAAATTCGTCGAAAACACCTGCTTTTGTCAACCCTTCTAATTGTAATTTATTAACATCTTTATTACTTACTCTATTAATGAAATCTTTAAATGAAATAAACTTCCCATTATTTTCTCTTTCCATGACAATATTTGAAATCGCCTCAAAACCAACATTTTTTATTGCACCCAATCCATAGTAAATCTTTCCATCAATCGCTTTAAATTCAGCGAAACAATCGTTTATTGATGGTTTAATGATTTTGATATCTAGCCTTTTAAGCTCTTCTACAAATTCTCTTATCTTGGATGTGTTAGTTAATTCAGTAGACATTGTAGCTGCTATAAAATCTTCTTTGTAATAAGTTTTTAAAAATGCTGTTTGATAAGCAATTAATGCATATGCAGCTGCATGACTTTTATTAAATCCATATTGCGCAAAAGGCTCTATTTTAGTAAATACAAAATTTGCTACATCTTTGGTAATACCATTTTTAATTGCACCATTAATAAACCTTTCCTTTTGTTTATCTAATTCTGCTTTCTTCTTTTTGCCCATTGCTCTTCTTAAAATATCAGCTTCACTTGCAGTGAAACCAGCTAGTGTTTGAGCAATTTGCATTACTTGTTCTTGATAAATGATGATGCCATATGTTGGTTTTAATATTTCTTTCAATATTGGATGAATATAATCAGGTTCTTTTTTATTATTTTTACACTCATTATATACTGGAATATTATTCATGGGTCCTGGTCTATACAAAGCAACTAGAGCAATTATATCGTCAAATTTATTTGGTTTCATTTGTTTAATAGCCTCCCTCATTCCTGCGCTTTCTAATTGAAATAATCCTGTTGTTTCGCCTTTTGAAAGAAGAGAAAATACTTTTTGATCTGCTTGATCGATTGAGCTAATATTTAAATTTATCCCTTTAGATTTTAACCTTTTAATAGTTTTATCTATGACAGTTAAAGTTTTAAGGCCAAGAAGATCAAACTTAACCAGCCCGGCATTTTCTGAAGAGTACATATCATATTGAGTAGAAGGTAATATTAAATTTGAGCTATGATCGATGTATAAGGGAAATTGTTCAGATAATTTTTCTCCTGCTATGACTACTCCTGCTGCATGGGTCGCCATATTTCTGTTAAGTCCTTCAAGCTTTAATGATAATTCAATTAATTTTTGAACTCTAGGATTATTCTTTGTTTCTTCTTTAAATCTAGGTTCCCTATCGATCGACTCTTTTAAAGTTAAAGGTCTTGATGGATCAAAAGGTATCATTTTACAAATTCTGTCTACATGACCGTAAGACAAACCTAAAACTCGACCAACATCTCTCAAAGCCATTCTAGCTTTAAGCTTTCCAAAAGTTATAATATGAGCTACGCCATCTTTGTATTTATTTTTAAGATACTCAAAAACTTTATCTCTTTTTTCTTCACAAAAATCTATATCAAAATCAGGCATTGAAATCCTATCAGGATTTAAAAATCTCTCAAAAATAAGATTATACTCTATCGGATCAAGATCTGTAATATCCAAACTATATGCAACTAAAGATCCTGCCCCTGAACCTCTCCCAGGACCTACTGGAATAGAATTTTTTTTTGCCCATTTAATGTAATCCGAAACTATTAAAAAATAACTTGCATAGTTCATTGAATTAATTATATCAATCTCGTGATTCAACCTATCTTCATAAATTTTTTGAATTTTCTCTTTTGGTATTTTAAAATTTTTTTTTAAGATAAAATTTTTTATCCTGTTACTTAATCCTTGATTTGCTTGTATTAAAAGTTCTTTTTCAGGAGTAGTGCTATTTGATGCAGTTATAGAGGGAAGAATTGGTTTAGATTTTTTTGGTTTAAAGTTGAATCTCAAGTGAAAATTATAATTATTTTCAAGTGCCTCAGGAATATCGGAATATAATTTTACCATTTCATCATTTTTTTTAAAATAATGATGGTTACTTAGTTTAAATCTATTTTTATCATTAACAAAATTTTTTCCACCAATACACATTAAGGCATCATGTGCCTCGTACATTTCCTTTTGTAAATAAAAAACTTCCTGAGTCGCAATTAACGGGATATCTAATAATTTAGATTGATTGAGTACATGATATTCAAAATTTTTTTCATCATTTTCATTATGTCTTTGGATCTCAAAATAAATTCTATTTTGAAAGTTTTTTTTTAGTAGGTTTATAATTTCTTGAAAGTTTTTAATTTTATTTGCTTGAAAAAGCTTTCCAAAAAAATCTCGATGATTACCTGTCAATAGTATTATATCTTTGCTATTTAAAATTAAATCTTTAATTTCGCAGATCGGTTGATCTGTTTCTTTTTTTTTTAAGTAACTTAAAGATGAAAGTTTAGTTAAATTTTTATAACCAATTTCAGTTTGCGCGTACAAAGATATTCTTCCTAAAATATTGTAGGCCCTAATATTGATTTGCGTTCCAATTATAGGCTGAGTACCTATTTTAGATAATTTTTCAGAAAATTCTAAAGCACCGCATAAATTGAAACTGTCTGCAAGTCCTAGTGATTTTATTTTGTTTATTTTGCAATATTCTGCAAGTTCGTCTATTTTGATTGCACCTTCGCATATTGAATATTGAGTGTGTATTTTAATATTGTTAAAGTTTTTATCACTTTTGAGCATTAACTCGTTTTATAACACCACCAGAAATTGACAACTTATAATCTGCCCTGTTGGCAAGTTCTCTATTGTGAGTTGCAAAGATAATTGTTTTTTTCAATTTTTTTAATTTTAAAAAAAGAGAAAATATTTCTTTCGAAGTTTCAAAATCCAAATTTCCTGTTGGTTCATCAGCTAAAATAATTTTTGTTTCAGCAATTAAAGCTCTAGCTATTGCAGTCCTTTGTTGTTCTCCACCTGATAGTTCATTTGGAAAATGATTAGACCTGTCTAAAATTTTCACTTCTTTCAGAATTTTTTTTGCTTTTTCTATAATTTTTTTTTTATTTTCGCCTCTTATCAAAAGAGGCATCATGACGTTTTCGATAACAGTAAAATCTGTTAGCAAATTACTATCTTGAAAAATAATAGAAATATTTTTCATTCTTAATTCGTCTTTTTGTAAGTCTGATAAACCTTTGGAATCTTTTTGACTAATATATATTTTTCCTTTGGAAGGCTCGTCCAATAGAGCTAAAATATGAAGTAGTGATGATTTCCCTGATCCTGATGGCCCAACTAAAGCCACTAGATCTCCCTCATTAATCTTAATATTCAGCTTATCAAAAAGAGTGATAGTACCATTAATATGACTATAGCTTTTTTTTAAATTAATAGTTTGCAATAAAGTTCTACTCATATCTCAATGCTCTGAAAGTACTCATTTTTGAAATTTTCATAGCTGGTATATAAGAAGCAATACCTGAAATAATTAAGGATAAAATTAATACAATCAAAATTGAGTAAGAATTTATTTCACTTGGAAGTTTATCTAAAAAATAAATGTCACTTGGAAAAATCTCTAAATTAAATGATTTTGATAAAAATAATCTCAAGGTTTCAATATTCAGAGAAAATAAAATTCCAAAAATTATACCGCTTATTGTAGCAAAGAATCCTATTGTGAAACCCGTGAGAAAAAAAGTTTTTTTTATTGATTTATTACTTAAACCTAGGGTTTTTAAGATAGCTATCTCTTTAGTTTTGTTTTTGATTAAAATTGTCAATCCTGAAATTATATTAAAAGCAGCTACTATAACTATTAAAGTTAAGATTACAAACATCACATTTCTCTCTACTTTTAAAGCGCTAAAAAAAGATTTATTAAGATCTGCCCAAGTGTAAATAAAATAATTTTCATTCAATTGTTTTATTTTATCTTTATACAAATTTGCATTTAATGGGTTTTCTAAATAAATCTCTAGATTTTGATCTTTATTATCTTTATCAAATAATGACAAAGCATCTGATATATTCAGTAACAAAATATTTTGATCAAATTCTATGAAACCAGTTGTAAAAATTCCTGCTACTTTAAAACTTTCTTGCTTTGGTAAACTACCCAAAGGTGTGGCCACAAATGTAGATGACATTAAACTTAAGCTATCACCAATTTTTAGATCAAGATTGAATGCTAATTCAGATCCAATGAAAACAGTATTTTTTTCAAAATTATTTAAACTTCCTGTTGATATAAATTTATTCAAAAATTCTATACTATTTTTTTCATTTTTGTAGATCCCTTTCAATATTACTCCTTTGGCATTATCGTTATTAAGTATTATGCCTTCACCTGAATATGTTTTGCTAATACTAATCTCACTAAATTTTTTTTTAAGCTGATAGATAAATTCACCATCGATTTTATAGTTATTCGGTTGTACAATTATGTGTGGATTTAACCCTAAAATTTTATTAGTTAAATCAGTCTTAAAGCCATTCATTACTGACATTACAATAATTAAGATTGCTACTCCAATCATGATACCAAGGAATGAAAATATTGAGATAATTTTTAAAAAACCTTCCTTTTTTTTAGGTCTTAAATTTCTTAAGGAAATAAATCTTTCTATTTTTGTAAACAATTTATTAAATTCTTAATTTTGATTTAATATTACTAAGACTTAAAATTTCACTAGTCGAATTTAGTTCCTTAAATTCTAAATTATCTCCCTCTGATTTAGAACCAATTATTATTTGGAAAGGAACTCCGATTAAATCATGTTTTTTAAATTTATTCGACATATTTTCATCAACATCATCTAACAATACGTCAATATTTTGTTTTTTGAGTTCCAAATAAACTTTTTCTGCTTTTCTGAGGTTTTCTGTATTATTCTTGGTAAAACTCGGTATTATAACCACATCAAAGGGAGATATAGTCTTTGGCCATTTCATTACATCATTGTTATAATTCGCCTCTATTACTGCTGCAACTAATCTTGAAACACCAATTCCGTAAGATCCCATTTTTACAGTTATTTTTTTTCCATTTTTATCATCTATAAAACAATTCATTGGTTTAGAATACTTATCACCAAAATAAAAAATATGTCCTACTTCAATACCTTTTGTAATTACCTGATTATCCTTGGACACTTTGTTGTTAAATTCGTCTTTATTATATTTTTCGTCAGTTGCAGCATAAATATTAGTGAAATCGTTTCTCATTCTAGTTAAAGAAGCATCATCAAATTTGTATTTATTAATATCAATATCGAAAATTTTTTTATCTGCAAAAATTTTACTCTCTCCTGTGTCTGCTAAAATTATAAATTCATGAGATAAATCACCACCAATAGGGCCTGTTGCAGCTGACATTGGTATCGCTTTTAAACCAATTCTACTAAAAGTTTTTAAATATGAGTAAAACATTTTGTTGTAAGATTTTTTTGCATCCTCATCTGAAATATCAAATGAGTAAGCGTCTTTCATATAAAATTCTTTGCATCGCATTACACCAAATCTTGGTCTTATTTCGTCTCTGAATTTCCATTGTATATGGTATAATATTTGGGGGAGAGATTTATAAGACTTAACGCTCGATCTAAATACATCAGTAATTAATTCTTCGTTAGTTGGTCCGTAAAGCATCTCTCTTCCTTGACGATCTTTTATTCTCAACATTTCATCTCCATAATCATCGTATCTTCCACTTTCTTTCCATATTTCTGAAGATTGGATTGTGGGCATTAACATTTCTTGAGCACCGATGTGGTTTTGCTCCTCTCGCACAATTTGCTCGATTTTTTTCATTACTTTAAATCCTAAAGGAAGCCATGAATATATGCCTGATGATGATTGTTTAATCATACCTGTTCTAATCATTAATTGATGAGATTTAATTTTAGCTTCAGTTGGCAAATTTTTAATTAAAGGAATAAACAATTGTGAAAGGTACATTATTGCAATAGCTCTCTTAAATTTAAAAAATCAATTTTAACTAGATAATATATCACTATAAAAATTATTGAAGTAATTATAGTAGTGATAAAAAATTTTTTAGCTATTTTTGGATTTTCTGGGGCTCCTGGGTCCTCACCCTCGATTTTTTCCCTAAAAGGTTCTTTATTTGATTGAATTCCTGTAGGTAAGACTGAAAAAAAAATTATCCACCATATCATTACATAAACAATTATAGAGCCAGTTATACCCATTAGACTCTAGCAATATTTATATTTGTAAAAGGTTTTTTTCCTGTTTTTTCTTTTACGATTCTTCTGCAATTTTGCTTTAGTGTTTCGATCAAATTTTGTTGTTGCTTTTTATTATCCATCGAAAAAGTTCTGCAGATATTTGAAATTTCATCTTCTAAATCAAAAATAAACGTATCGTTCTCATTTTTTTCAGGTATTCCTTTGTAAGAGATTACTGGTTTTTTTAAATTGCCATTGTTATTAATAATTAAAGTTATTTCTAAATACCCATTTATAGATAAAGTTTTTCTATCTTTAATTGACTGCGACTCAGTATCGACATTTATATTGCCATCTAAATAAATTTTTCCAGATGGAGCTTTATCTATAATTTCTGGATTATTTCCAGGTAAGATTTTTATCATATCTCCATTTTCAATGAGTAAAGTTTTAGGTACCTGCATTTCTTTCGCGAATAAAACGTGTTCTGCCATATGTCGGTGTTCACCATGAACAGGAATAACGCATTTAGGTTTTACCCATTTATACATATCTTTTAAATCGTCTCTATTAGGATGACCGGATACATGTACGAAAGCATTTTCCTCACTTATCATCTCCATTTTGTTTTTAACTATCAAATTTTGTAAATAATACAATTTTTTTTCATTACCAGGAATGATTTTGGATGAAAATATTACACAATCTCCTTTTTCTAAAAAAACATCTGGATGAACACCGTTTATTATTCTGTTCATAGCACCCATAGGCTCACCTTGGCTTCCGGTTGCTAAATATAAAATTTTATTTTTTGTAACTTTTTTAGCATCTTTTGGCTCTAATGGTTCAATAACGTCTTTAAGATAGCCACATTTTCTAGCAGCTTTATAAATTCTTTGCATTGATCTTCCGACAAGACAAATATTTCTTCCAAGTTTTTTTGCACAGTAAAAAACTGTTTCCATTCTAGCTACATTTGAAGCAAAAGATGTAATTAGAATTCTATTAGTTTTGATTTCCATTATTCTTAAAAGACTATCTCTAACCTCGGACTCAGATCCTGCTCTTCCTGGACTAAAAATATTAGTAGAGTCACAAATCATAGCGGAAATACCGCTATCACCGATAGATTTTAATTTTTTTTCATCTATTTGGCTTCCAATCAATGGATTTGGATCAATCTTCCAGTCACCAGTATGAAGAACTGTTCCTAATGGAGTTTTGATACTTAAGCCGTTGGGCTCTAAAATTGAATGAGTTAAGGTTATAAAATCTATTTCAAAATTACCCAGCTTTATTTTGCTGTTTAGTGGAACAACCTCTAAAAATTTTGAAACATCGATTTTTTTTTCTTTAAATTTTTCCAATAAAAGCGCTGCTGTAAATGGAGTAGCATATATTTTGCATTTTAAATAAGGCCACAAATGTGCGACTGATCCTATATGGTCTTCATGAGCGTGGGTTAAAACTATTCCGAGTAGATCATCTTTTTTATCAATTATAAATCCAGCATCAGGCATTATTAAATCAACTCCAGGCACAGAGTCGTCTGCAAACGAAACACCCATGTCAACAATAATCCATTTTTGATCATTCTCTCTCCCATAGGCATATAAATTCATATTTCCACCTATTTCTCCCGATCCACCTAAAGGACAAAATATTAATTCCTCTTTACTCATAATAATTCGTTATACACATTTGCAATTCCTTTTATTGTAATATTTTGGTCAATAATTACTTTCTTTTTTATTTTTTTTTTAAAAAAGAATGCATATCCACCAGTTAACACTATTTTATAATTCATCCTCCAATTATTTGTTATCTTATCAATTATATTATTGATTAAACCCTCATAACCCCATAAAAAACCTGCATTTAGAGCATCCTTAGTATTTTTACCAAAACTTCTTTGCTTATTTCTCAAATTAAATATAGGTAATAATGCTGTGGATTGACTTAAATTTTGAATAGAAAGTTTAATACCAGGAGCAATCACTCCCCCTTCATATTTTTTATTTTTTACAATATCAAAGGTAGTTGCAGTCCCGAAGTCAATTATTAAACAATTATTAAATTTTTTTCCCTCAATTGAATTAACAATTCTATCAGATCCTAGTTGTTTATAATTATTTATATTTATTTTGATTAATTTTGTTAGATTTAAATCT
>CACJPW010000016.1 GCA_902595375.1 uncultured Pelagibacteraceae bacterium
ACTCAACAAATTATAGTTAAACAGCAAGACGACTTTGACATCGGAGATTTCTTTTTTGGTTTGCAAAAAATTGTAGATGATAATTATAGATCTACCAATAACAATAATTCAAACCAAGGAACAAATTGTCGAATAGTTCCTAAAGCTTGGGGAGCTGATATGGTTTGCCGTTAAAGGTTTAAAAATTTATTGAAGAAAATTACGTGTAGATTACGAGCAACCAGGTTGTATAATTCAAATTAGTATTATTAATCAAAGAAAATTGTGAAATTGTAAGGGGCGTTCTGTTGCCAGGTGCCCCAAACCCCGTAACTTAATTAATTAATTAATTAAGCTGCAAGTGCAAATTTTTGATTTGCATTTATAAATTAGCCCGTAACGTCGGAACTATCTCGAACGAAAGAACAGCCTTTAGACACCCGTCGATCCTAATTCACCCCCGTAAGTTGTAAATGGTGGAGGTGGTGGGTACTGCCCCCACGTCCGTGATGTTTATTACGAAATTCGTTTATCGTCATAGTTGGAAAACCAACACTATTAATATAAAACTCTTTTTAAGAGATTCAATAATTAATTCAAAATGAAACTTACTAAACAACAAAAGCAAGAAATTGCAGATCAACAAGCACAAAAAAACACAACAAAAAGAGTTACTTCTCCAGAATTAGAAAAAATTCTTTACGAGGTGATACCAGTTTTAGATCATGGTTTTGTGAGAGTGATTGATTATATGGGTGATGATAGTTCTATTGTTCAGTCTGCAAGAGTTTCTTACGGGAAAGGTACAAAAAAAGTTTCAACTGATGAAGGTTTAATCAAATATTTAATGAGGCATTGGCACTCGACACCATTTGAGATGTGCGAAATTAAATATCATGTAAAACTTCCAATTTTTATTGCACGACAGTGGATAAGACATAGGACTGCTAATGTTAATGAGTACTCAGCCAGATATTCAATTTTAGATAAAGAGTTTTATATTCCGGCAAAAGAACAACTCTCAACTCAATCAATATCCAATCGCCAAGGTAGGGGAAATTTAATCTCAGGAGAACAAGCCGATGAAGTTTTAAAAATTTTGAAAGATGATGCCACTAGAACTTATGACAACTATGAAAAAATGCTTAATGAAAGGTACGATGGAACTATTATTGAGGAAGGTAAATCTGGTTTAGCGAGAGAGCTTGCGAGAATGAATTTAACACTAAATTCTTATACTCAGTGGTATTGGAAAACTGATTTATTAAATCTATTAAATTTTCTATTCTTAAGAGCAGATAGTCACGCACAATATGAAATAAGAGTTTATGCTGAAGCAATGCTTGATACTGTAAAAAAATGGGTTCCGATTACTCATGAAGCATTTCTAGATTATAGGGTAGGCGCAGTGCATGTCTCTGCAAAGGGAAAGAAAGTTATTCAACAAATGGCAAAAGGTGAAAAGATATCACATGAAAGCTCAGGCTTATCAAAAAGAGAGTGGAACGAACTCATGACCTCCTTTGGTTTTACTGAAAAGATTGTTTAATTTTCTCAGCAATATTTTTAAACAATTTAGAAATTTCGTGATTTGGCTTTGAATAAGTCAATGGTTCACCACTATCAGCAGATTTTCTTAAATCTTGATTTAAAGGTAAATGACCTAAAAACTCTTTATTAAATTCTTTTGCAGTTTTTTTAACACCTCCTTCACCGAAAATTTTATACTCTTTTCCATCATCACCTTTGAAAATACTCATGTTATCGATAAGTCCTAAAATTTTTACTCCAGTTTTTTCAAACATTTGAATTCCTCTTTTAACATCCAATAAAGCAAGATCTTGCGGAGTTGATACTATTATCGCTCCATCTATTTTTACCTCTTGTATAAAAGTTAATTGGGTATCTCCTGTGCCCGGGGGCATATCAATAATAATAAAATCTCTATCTTTCCATAAAACTTTTTGTGTCATTGTTTTAATTGCGCTAATTACCATTGGACCTCTCCACATCATTGGTGTTTGTTCATCAATTAATAAGCCCATAGACATGCACTGGGCACCAAATTTGTTTAGAGGAAAAATTGATTTATTATCCTTGCTTTCAGGTTTATCCTTTAAATTCAAAAGCTTTGGTAAAGATGGACCATAAACATCTGCATCTAAAATTCCGATTTTCAAACCAAGTTCTTGAAGTGCAAAAGCTAGGTTTACAGCGATGGTAGACTTTCCTACTCCGCCTTTTGCGCTTGAAACCAGAATAGTATATTTCGTTCCAGGAATAGGATTTTTTATAAACTGTTTTGGCGGTGGTTTTTTGCTCATAATTTAATTTAACACATTATTTTAGACATTTTAGCGCCCCTTCTTAACTTGTTTTTACGTTAAAAGTCACTATATAAATGCCATGAGTTTCAAAGATAAAATTTTAAAAAATCAATCACCATGGGGTTCGCCTCCGGGGGGAGACGGTGGATCATCCTCAGGTCGAAATGGTTCTGGCACTAGACAACCACCTCCGAGTTTAGATGACATCATAAGAAATTTTCAAAAAACTATAAATAAGTTTTCAGGTGGAAAGTCAGGAGGTTCAAGACCAATAATAATTGGTATAATCATTTTAGCACTGCTATATCTGGCTAGTGGTCTATACAGAGTTTTACCCGATGAACAAGGGGTTGTTTTAAGATTTGGCAAGTATGTAAACACAACTCAGCCAGGATTGCATTATCATTTTCCGACTCCCTTTGAGAGAGTTTTAACTCCAAAAGTTACGAAAGTTAATAGGGTCGATGTAGGTTTCAGACCAGCAAGTGATAGTGGAAGGTCATCTGGAGTTGGTAATGTTCCTGAAGAAAGCTTGATGTTAACTGGAGACGAAAATATTGTAGATATCAACTATTCAGTTTTTTGGGTGATCAAAGACGCTCAAAAGTTTTTGTTTAATATTCAAAGTCCAGTTGAAACGGTTAAAGCTGCATCGGAGACAGCTATGAGAGAGGTGATAGCAAAAAATAAAATTCAAAATATTTTGACAGAGGGAAGATCAAAGATTGAGATAGAGGTTCAGGAAATAGCGCAATTAATTTTAGATGAGTATGGATCAGGAATACAATTAACTCAAGTTCAAACACAACAAGCTGACCCACCCGAACAAGTAATTGATGCTTTTAGAGATGTACAAGCTGCTAGAGCAGATAGAGAAAGATCTAAGAATGAGGCTGAAGCATATGCTAATGACGTTATACCTAGGGCAAGAGGGGAAGCCGAGCAGGTTTTACAACAAGCTGAAGCGTATAAAAAAGAAGTTGTTGCAAAAGCTGAAGGTGAAGCGAGTAGATTTTTAGCAATTTACAATGAGTATAAAAACGCAAAACAAGTGACACAAGAAAGAATGTATTTAGAGACAATGGAAAAAGTTTTAGCAGATATTGACAAGGTAATTATAGATAAAGAGTCAGGTTCAGGCGTAGTACCTTATCTACCACTACCAGAATTAAAAAAAGGGAGCAACAATTAATGAAAGTAGCTAAATTTATAGTCCCAGCAATAATTTTAGTTGGAGTAGTTATTTTCCAATCTTTATTTATCGTACAAGAAATTAGTCAAGCAATTGTTCTTCAATTTGGTGATCCTAAAAAAATTGTTACAAAAGCAGGTTTAAACTTTAAATTACCATTCATTCAAAATGTAGTATATCTGGATAAAAGAATCTTAAATTTAGATAATGATCCAGAGGAAGTTATTGCGGCTGATCAAAAAAGGTTAATTGTTGACGCCTTTGCAAGATTTAAAATTGTAGATCCTTTAAAATTTTATATTTCGGTTGGAAATGAGAGGGTTGCAAGATCAAGATTGTCTACAATCATTAATTCTAGAATTAGAGGTGTTTTGGGTACTCAGGAATTAGCTACTTTATTATCAACCGATCGTGCTAGACAAATGCAAATAATACAGTCTCAAGTTAATGATGAAGCTAAAAACTTTGGAATAACTATTGTAGATGTTAGAATCAAGAGAGCTGATTTACCTCCAGCAAATAGTGAAGCCATCTACAAAAGAATGCAAACTGAAAGAGAGAGAGAGGCAAAAGAATTTAGAGCACAAGGTGCTGAGATCGCGCAAAAAATAAGATCAACTGCAGATAAAGATGTAACTGTAATTTTAGCTCAGGCAAATAAAAAGTCTGAAATAATGAAAGGTGAGGGAGATGGCCAAAGAAATAAAATTTTCGCCAATGCATTTGGAAGAGATCCTCAATTTTTTGCTTTTTATAGAGCGATGCAAGCTTACGAAAAGGCTTTAATAGGTGGTGAAACATCATTAGTATTGTCTCCTGACAGTGAATTTTTTAAGTTTTTTGGTAAATCGATCAAGCCTGTAGCTAAAAGATAATCTAACTTTAAGTGAAAGAACTAATTATTGCTTTAGGTTTACTTTTTTTTATAGAGGGACTGTTTTTAGCCATTTTCCCGTCAAGAATTAAAAATATGTTAGAAATTATTAAAACTACCCCTGAAAATAAACTTAGACTATTTGGGACAATTTTTTTGATTATCGGTTTTTTATTAATTTGGTATATAAAACAATAAGAGAAATGAACATTATAAAAAAAATCGTATTTATTTTTGTATTTTTTAGTTTTTCTACACTAAACGCAAAACCTGTACCAAATTCATTCGCCGATTTAGCCGATAAATTAATGCCATCAGTTGTAAATATTTCGACTACACAGACTGTAAAAACAACTACAAATCAATTTCCTTTCCAATTTCCACCTGGATCTCCTTTTGGTGAAATGTTCAAAGAATTTGAAAGACCAACAGAAAGAAAAGCATCCTCTTTAGGATCAGGTTTTATAATAAAAGATGATGGTACTATAGTGACTAATAATCACGTTATTGCTGGAGCAGAGGATATTATTGTGCGGGTTGATGATAAGGAATATAAAGCCAAAGTCATTGGCGCTGATCCTTATATGGATATTGCAGTCTTGAAAGTGAAATCAAGCGATAAATTCACACCTGTAAATTTTGGAGATTCTGATAAAGCTAGAGTAGGTGATTGGGCTATGGCAATAGGTAATCCTTTCGGTCTAGGAGGGACTGTAACCGCTGGAATAATTTCTGCCAGAAACAGAGATATAAATTTGACTCGATATGATGATTTCATTCAAACTGATGCATCGATCAACCAGGGAAATTCTGGCGGTCCACTTTTTAATCTAAAAGGAGATGTAATTGGTATTAACACTGCGATTATCGCGCCAGGTCAGTCAGGTTCAATAGGTATAGGTTTTGCTATCCCAGCTAATGCAGCATCGAACGTAATCGATCAACTTATTAAATTTGGTGAAACAAAAAGAGGTTGGCTTGGAGTTAGAATCCAAGAGGTAACAAAAGAAATAGCTGAAGTAGAGAAACTCAAAAAACCAAGAGGTGCTC
Organism: uncultured Pelagibacteraceae bacterium; assembly: GCA_902595375.1. Classification (GTDB taxonomy): domain Bacteria; phylum Pseudomonadota; class Alphaproteobacteria; order Pelagibacterales; family Pelagibacteraceae; genus Pelagilacustribacter. Next base: position 5,423 of record CACJPW010000016.1, read on the forward strand.
TAGTCGCTAGTGTGGGGGAAAGAAGTCCAGCCGATAAAGCAGGAATAAAGGCTGGTGATATAATTTTAGAATTTGATGGTAAAGAAATTGATACGATGAGAACTTTACCAAAAGTAGTCGCAAACACTAAAGTTGGCAAAAGTGTTGAACTTAAAATATGGAGAAATAAAAATTTAATTTCTAAAAGATTAATTCTTGGTAGATTAGAGTCTTCTGAAGAATTTAAAGAGAAAAAGACTAAGAAACGTAGCGAAGAAAAAGAAATAGAAAGTTTAAAAATAACTGTAAGAGATTTAACTCAAGAGGACGTCTCATCTAGAAATTTAAGAAGAAATTCTAAAGGAGTAGTAATTTTGGAGATAAGAAGCAAAAGTCCTCTATTAAATCTGTTAGATGTAAATGATATTATAATTGAGGTTCAAAAAAAACCCATAGACGCAATTAATTTAGATCAAACTGTAAGTAGGATAATAAAAAGAGGTGAAAAGACATTATTATTAACTGTGATAAATAAAAATAATCAAAGAAGATATCTTGGTGTTAAGATAAATTGATTTTGTCAAAAAAAATTATTCTTTTAGCAGGGCCTACGGCCTCAGGAAAATCAAAACTTGCAATACAATTAGCAATCAAAATTAACGGAGAAATTATTAATGCTGACAGTATGCAAGTTTATAAAGAATTTAAAATTCTTTCATCCAGACCTAGTAATTCAGATATAAAAAAAATAAGACATCATATGTATGGTTTTTTGAGTGCAAAAAATTATTTTTCTGTCGGAGATTGGCTAATGTTAGTTAAAGAAAAAATTAAAACTTGCCATAAGAATCATAAGATTCCAATTATAGTTGGTGGAACTGGTTTATATTTTAAAGCAATTACAAAAGGTATAAGTAAAATACCTGATATCGATAACAAAACTCGTAATAAAGTAAGGCTATTATTTAAAAAACTAGGTAAAGAAAAATTTTATAATAAACTTTTGAAAATTGATCCTAAAATTAAAAGTAAAATATTTAAATCCGACACTCAAAGACTTCAGAGAGCTTATGAAGTGAAATTAAAAACAAAAAAATCCTTATTTGACTGGAATACGAATACCAAATCTGAATTCGTCGATTATGAATTGAGAAAAATATTTATCAATACACCACGCAACAAACTTCTTAAGAATATAAAAACTAGAATAAATTTGATGTTTGAAGATGATTGTGTTTTAGAAGTTAAAAAATTTAATAAATGTAATATTAAGAAAACACTTTCAGCCAATAAATTAATTGGAGTTAGTGAAATTAATCTATTTTTGAAGGGACAAATATCTTTAAATGATTGCAAGGAACTCATAAACATTAAAACGCGACAATACGCTAAACGTCAAAATACTTGGGCTCGAGGCCATATGAAGAATTGGATAAAGCTTTATTCTAATGATTTACCAATTCTTTTGAAAAAAACATTAAAAGTTGTAAGCTAAAACTTGACGCAATCCATTTCTACGCTAGATTGTAAGTATGCCAAGATTATTGAGTGGAGCAGAAATAGTATTCAAAGCACTTGAGGATCAAAAAGTAGAATATATTTTTGGTTACCCTGGAGGAGCAGTTTTACCGATTTATGATGAGCTTAAAAATCATAAATCAATAAAACATATTTTAGCAAGGCACGAACAAGGAGCTGGGCATTCAGCAGAAGGGTACGCTAGATCAAGCGGTAAGCCGGGAGTTTTACTAGTTACTTCTGGACCTGGTGCTACAAACGCTGTTACAGCTTTAACAGATGCTTATATGGACTCGATTCCTCTTGTTTGCATTTCGGGACAAGTACCAACACATTTAATCGGCACAGATGCATTTCAAGAGTGTGACACTACTGGAATTACACGACCATGTACGAAACACAACTGGTTAGTAAAAGATGTGAACGACCTTGCAAAAATATTACATTTGGCTTTTGAAGTTGCATCAACAGGAAGACCTGGACCTGTTTTAGTTGATATTCCAAAAGATATACAATTTAAAAAAGGTAAATATAAATTTTTTAAGAATACACTTAAAAAAAAACTTAACGGTAAAACTACTCATAAAATTTCAAACATAGAATTAGATAAATTTATTGATCTAATTAAAAGATCGTCAAAGCCAATTTTTTATACTGGAGGCGGTGTTATAAATTCAGGGCCAGAGGCGAGCAAATACTTAAGGGAATTAGTTTCATTAACTGGTTTCCCAATAACTTCGACATTGCAAGGTTTAGGAGCTTATCCTGGAGATGATCAACAATTCTTAGGGATGCTTGGCATGCATGGAACTTATGAAGCAAATAATGCAATGCATGATTGCGACTTGATGATTAATATTGGCGCAAGATTTGATGATAGAATTACAGGAAAAGTAGATGAATTTTCGCCTGGTTCAAAAAAAATTCATGTTGATATAGATCCATCTTCAATTGGAAAAAATATTAAAGTAGATCTAGCTATAGTTAGTGATGTAACCGAGCTTTTAAAATCTTTAATTAAAAGATTTAAAGAAAAAAACAAAAACTTTGTTAATTCTAATAAACAAAAAACATCAAAGTGGTGGGAACAAATTGAAAAATGGAGAGAAAAAAAGTCATTAAACTTTATAAATAGCGATAAGGTAATAAAACCTCAACATGCAGTTAAAAGATTGTATGAGTTAACAAAAAAAAAAGATACCTTTATTACCACTGAGGTAGGTCAGCATCAAATGTGGGCAGCTCAACATTATAAATTTAGCAAACCTAATAGATGGATGACTTCTGGAGGTCTAGGCACGATGGGGTACGGGCTTCCGGCAGCAATTGGTGTGCAAATTGCTAATCCAGGAAAACTAGTTGTTGATATAGCTGGAGAAGCCTCTGTTTTAATGACTATGCAGGAGATGTCCACAGCAGTTCAATATAGATTGCCGATAAAAATTTTTATTTTGAATAATGAATATATGGGTATGGTTAGACAATGGCAGGAACTATTACATGAAAAAAATTATTCAGAGAGTTATACTGCTGCATTGCCTGATTTTGTTAAACTAGCAGAGTCTTATGGTTGCGTTGGTATAAGAGCAAAGACGCCAAACGAACTGGACGAAAAAATTAATGAAATGATTAGTATTGATAAACCAGTAATATTTGATTGTGTTGTTGACAAAGCCGAAAACTGTTTTCCAATGATTCCCTCAGGTAAGCCTCATAATCAAATGATATTGGGACCTGAAGAAGAGGAAGAAATTTCTGAAGAGGGGAAAATTTTAGTTTAATGCCAAAGTCAAGATCTGCTTACAGTATTCCTGGAAAGATCGGAAAAATCGAAAGACATATAATTGTGGTTTGGGTTGATAATGAAGCCGGCGTTCTTGCTAGAATTGCTGGTTTATTTTCTGGCAGAGGTTATAATATTGAGTCTTTAGCTGTCGCAGAAGTTGATAAAAAAAAACACATTTCAAGAATTACGATAGTGACAGAGGGAACTCCACAAGTAATTGAGCAAATAAATTTACAGCTTAAAAAACTTGTGCCAGTTCACAAAGTCGCTGACTTTAAAAGAGGTGAAAAAGATATTTTATTTAGGGAATTAGCCTTGTTTAAGATTTTAGGTAACTCGAAAAAAGTAGAAAAAGTTAAAAAAATCTGCAGAAAATATAATCCTGTAATTTTAGATAAAACAAATAAATCTATTGTCATACAGGTTACAGCTCTTAGAGCTGAAATTGATAAATTAGCTCTTGATTTAAAAACTTTAGGCCTTATAAGCACATCTAGAACAGGTGCTGTTGCTATGACAAAAGGACCAAAAATATTTAATTAAACATGAAAACTTATTACGATAAAGATACTGACAAAGATATAATTAAAAATAAAAAAGTTGCTATCTTCGGTTATGGAAGTCAAGGTCATGCTCATGCATTAAATCTTAAGGACAGCGGTGTAAAAGAAGTTGTAGTTGCTTTGAGAGAAGGATCGTCAAGCATAAAAAAAGCTGAGAGTGCGGGGTTAAAAGTTATGACTTTATCAGATGCAGCTGCATGGGCTGATGTCGTAATGATGTTAACACCTGATGAACTACAATCAGAAATTTATAAAAACCATATCGAGCAAAGAATGAAAGAAGGAACTAGTTTAGCTTTTGCTCACGGATTGAATATTCATTTTGATTTAATCAATGCGAGAAAAGACCTAGATGTATTTATGGTTGCACCAAAGGGTCCAGGTCACACAGTTAGAAGCGAATACCAAAAAGGCGGGGGAGTTCCATGCTTGATGGCTGTTCACAAAGATAGCTCAGGAAAAGCAAAAGATTTAGCATTGTCATATGCCTCAGCAGTTGGAGGTGGCAAAGCTGGTATTATAGAAACAACTTTCAAAGATGAGTGCGAAACAGATTTATTTGGAGAACAAACAGTTTTGTGTGGTGGTCTAGTTGAATTAATTAAAAATGGATTTGAAACACTAGTTGAGGCTGGTTATCCACCTCAAATGGCATACTTTGAAACTTTACATGAGGTAAAGCTCATTGTGGACCTTATTTATGAAGGTGGCATAGCAAATATGAACTATTCAATCTCTAATACAGCAGAGTATGGCGAGTATGTTTCTGGTAAAAGGATTGTAGATGACAAAACAAAAGAAAAAATGAAAGCAGTTTTAAAAGATATACAATCAGGTAAATTTACTAAGCAATGGATGGATGAACATAAATCAGGCCAAAAAAATTTTTTAAAAATGAGGCAAGACCTAGCGAAACACCCTATTGAAAAGGTAGGTAAGGAGTTGAGAGCGATGATGCCTTGGATTGGTAAAAATAAGTTAGTCGATAAAGATAAGAATTAACCCATTCTGACTCTAAAAGTTAAGTATATTTACTTAATAGTTTGCAAATTCTAGCTTTGATTGTAATATATAGTGCTTTAAAATTTTAACAAAAATGACAGATAAAAATAGAATTATTATATTTGATACAACGATGCGGGACGGGGAACAATCTCCAGGCGCATCAATGAGCTTAGAAGAAAAATTACAGATTTCTCGAGTGTTTGACGAATTAGGTGTTGATGTTATTGAAGCTGGTTTTCCCATAGCTTCCCCTGGTGATTTTGAAGCTGTCACGGAAATTAGTAAATCTTTAAAAAGATCTATCCCTGCAGGATTAGCTAGGGCAACTAAAAAAGATATTGATGCTTGTAAAGAATCACTTAGTCATGCAAAAAATTTTAGAATTCACACATTTATTTCTACAAGTCCATTACACATGAAACATAAATTGAATAAGTCACCTGATGATGTTCTTGAAGCGATAAAGGAAAGTGTCTCATATGCAAGAAAATTTACCGATGATGTGGAATGGTCATGTGAAGATGGAACGAGAACTGACATGGACTATATGTGTAAGACAGTTGAATTAGCAATTAATTCAGGGGCTAAAACAATAAATATTCCTGATACAGTGGGATACACAGTTCCATCAGAGTTTAAAAAAATAATTGAAACATTAATAAATAAAGTTCCGAATATTGATAAAGCTATTTTATCAACTCACTGTCACAATGATTTAGGACTAGCAGTAGCTAATTCTTTAGCTGGAGTTATGGCTGGAGCAAGACAAATTGAGTGTACAATAAATGGAATAGGAGAAAGAGCTGGTAATGCAGCACTTGAAGAAGTAGTGATGGCAATGAGGACTAGACATGATTTAATGCCATTTACAACGAACATTAATACAAAACTTTTAAGTAAAGCTTCTAAAGTAGTTTCAAATGCAACTGGTTTCCCGGTTCAATTTAATAAAGCAATTGTTGGAAAAAATGCCTTTGCTCATGAGTCAGGCATTCACCAAGATGGTATGTTAAAAAATAGAAATACTTACGAGATTATGACACCAGAGAGTGTTGGAGTTAAAAAAACATCTTTAGTTATGGGAAAACATTCTGGACGACATGCATTTAGAGATAAACTCTCTGACATGGGTTATACAAATATGACTGACGATATAATTGATGCAGCGTTTGGAAAATTTAAAATTCTAGCTGATAAAAAAAAACATGTTTATGACGAAGACATAGCAGCGATAGTTGATGACAATTTAGTAACTGAAGATAATGAAATTAAGTTAAAATCATTAAAAGTTTTCGCTGGAACTGGTGAACCTCAAAGAGCAGAAATGACATTAGAGGTTTATGGTGAACTTAAATCTGGAATAGAAACTGGAGATGGCCCAGTTGACGCAATATTTAAATGTATTAAAAAGCTTTATCCTCATGAAATTAAGCTTTTGCTTTATAACGTACATGCAGTGACAGAGGGAACAGACGCACAAGCCACAGTTAGCGTGAGAATAGAAGAAAATGGGAAAACAACCGT
>CACJPW010000017.1 GCA_902595375.1 uncultured Pelagibacteraceae bacterium
CACATATAGGGCTTTTACACAGAGGAACAGAAAAACTGATAGAGCAAAAAACTTATACTCAGGCTTTACCTTATTTTGACAGATTAGATTATGTTGCTCCAATGAATCAAGAACATGCATTTGCTTTAGCAGCAGAAAAATTACTGAATGTAGAAGTTCCAATACGTGCAAAATTTATAAGAGTAATTTTCTGTGAAATCGGAAGAATTTTAAGTCACATTTTAAATGTAACTACTCAAGCTTTAGATGTTGGAGCTTTAACACCCTCTTTATGGGGCTTTGAGGAGAGAGAAACCTTGATGACTTTTTATGAAAGGGCATCTGGATCAAGACTACATGCAAATTATTTTAGAACTGGAGGTGTTCATCAGGACATACCTTTAAAACTTATTGAGGATATTGAAAAGTTTTGTAGATCATTTCCGAAAATTATTGACGATTTAGAAGGATTATTAACTGATAATAGAATCTTTAAACAAAGAAACGTAGAAATAGGAATTGTAAGTAAACAAGAGGCACTAGATCATAGCTTTTCAGGGGTAATGTTAAGAGGTTCAGGTGTGCCGTGGGATTTAAGGAGATCACAACCATATGAAATTTATAAAGACTTAGATTTTAAAATCCCAGTAGGTAAAAATGGTGATTGCTACGACCGATACTTATGCAGAATAGAGGAGATGAGAGAGAGTGTAAAAATTATTTTGCAGTGTATTGAAAGACTTCCTAAGGGGCCTGTTAAATCTATAGATGGAAAAATATCACCCCCAAACAGAGATGATCTAAAACAATCTATGGAAGCTCTAATACACCACTTTAAATTATTTACAGAAGGATATCGTGTTCCTAAAGGTGATGTCTATACTGCAGTCGAAGCCCCAAAAGGTGAATTTGGAGTTTATTTGATTTCAGACGGTAGTAACAAACCCTATAGATGTAAAATAAGAGCTCCAGGTTTTTCACATTTACAAGCAATGGATCATTTAATTCGCGGACATATGTTGGCCGACGTACCTGCGGTGTTAGGTTCTTTAGATATAGTATTTGGCGAGGTTGATAGATGAGCTTAAAAAAAGTGCATGATAATCAACCAAAGGATTTTAAATTTTCTGATGAAAATTTAAAAGAGGCTGAGAAAATTTTGAAAAAATATCCAAAAAAAAATAGAAAAAGTGCGGTGATGCCCTTTTTGTATCTTGCACAAAAACAAAATGATAATTGGATACCTTTAGCAGCCATGAAATATATAGCTAAGTTTTTATCTATGCCGTATATTTCTGTTTACGAGGTAGCTACGTTTTATACGATGTACAATCTTGCCCCTGTTGGAAAACATTTTATTCAAGTTTGCACAACAACTCCATGTCTTATTAGGGGAGCTGACAAAATTGTAAAATTGTGTAAAGAAAAAATTTCAGAAAATGAAAATGAGTTATCAAAAGACGGAAAATGTTCTTGGATGGAAGTGGAATGCCTGGGAGCTTGTGTCAGCGCACCCATGATTCAAATTAATGAGAGTTACTATGAAGATCTTAACGAAAAAAGCACTACAGAAATTTTAGACTCTTTGATCAAAGATAAGCCTTTAAAACCAGGTTCATTCAGAGGTAGAAAGAATACAGCGCCTGAAACAAATACGTCTGTAAATGGAGAAAAATATGCTCAAAATTGAGAATAGAATTTTTAAAAACTTGTACAATCAATTCGGTTGGGAGATTAATGATGCAATTAAGAGAGATGATTGGAAGGATACAAAAAAATTAATTGACAAAGGTAGGGAGTGGATAATTAACGAGGTAAAAACTTCTGAACTAAGAGGACGTGGAGGTGCAGGATTTTCTACTGGTCTTAAATGGTCCTTCGCACCGAAAGAACTGGGGTCTAGGCCACATTATCTAGTAATAAATGCTGATGAGTCTGAACCAGGAACGTGCAAAGATAGAGATATTTTAAGATTTGAGCCACAAAAATTAATTGAAGGGTCATTAATTGCTGGTTTTACAGTTAACGCTCATACTTGTTATATATATATTAGAGGTGAGTATTTTAATGAAGGTCAGAGACTCCAAAAAGCAATTGATCAAGCCTACGAAAAAAATTTCTTAGGAAAAAATGCATGTGGAACAGGATGGGATTTTGATATCCATATTCATTATGGTGCTGGAGCTTATATTTGTGGAGAAGAAACTGCTTTACTGGAAAGTATTGAAGGGAACAAGGGTCAACCTCGATTAAAACCCCCTTTTCCTGCTTTAGTAGGTCTGTATGGTTGTCCAACAATAGTTAATAATGTTGAGACGATAGCTGTGGTTCCAACTATACTCAGAAAAGGTGGGAAATGGTTCGCATCGTTAGGTAAGCCAAAAAACACTGGAACAAAAATATTCTGTATTTCTGGAAATGTGAATTCTCCTTGTAACGTTGAAGAAGAGATGGGCATTCCTCTAAAAGAGTTGATTGAAAAACATGCTGGTGGAGTGATTGGAGGCTGGGAAAACCTTCAAGCCGTTATACCCGGTGGATCGTCAATGCCATTACTTTCAAAAAAAATATGCGATACTATAACTATGGATTTTGATTCTTTAATTGAAAATAAGAGTGGATTGGGCACTGCAGGAGTCGTTGTTATAAACAAAGATCAAGATATTATTGCTTGCATGGCTAGAATAGCTCGATTTTATAAACACGAGAGTTGCGGACAATGTACGCCTTGTCGAGAGGGATCAGGATGGATGTGGAGAATACTAGACAGAGTAGAAAAAAGAAAAGCCACATTTAATGATATTAAATTATTATCTGATGTAACAAAACAAATTGAGGGTCACACTATATGTGCATTCGGAGAGGGTTCTGCATGGCCAGTGCAAGGTCTTTTAAGACATTTTAAGGAAGAGGTCGAGAGCAGATGCAGAGAGGAACCAGTTATAAAAAAGAAAGTTGATAATCCATATCTTGTTGATCAACACTTGTTGGAGAACAAAAATGCCTAAAATTATAATTAATGGTAGAGAAATTGAATTTGAAAAAGGGATGACAGTTCTTCAGGCCTGCGAATTAGCCGATGTAGAAATTCCCAGGTTTTGTTATCATGAAAAATTATCTATTGCAGGAAATTGCAGAATGTGTCTTGTTGAAATGGAAAAGTCAACAAAGCCAATTGCTTCTTGCGCAATGCCAGCAGCTGAAGGCATGAATATAAAAACTAATACAACATTAGTAGAAAAAGCAAGAAAGGGTGTAATGGAATTTTTATTAGCGAACCACCCATTAGATTGCCCTGTATGTGACCAAGGAGGTGAATGCGATTTGCAAGATCAATCAATGTATTATGGTGTTGATAAATCTAGATTTGTGGAAAACAAAAGACAAGTAAAAGAAAAATATATGGGGCCATTAATAAAAACTCAAATGAATAGATGTATTCATTGTACAAGATGTGTGAGATTCGCAACTGAGGTAGCAGGTGTTCCAGAAATTGGTGCGATAGGTCGTGGAGAAAATATGGAAATCACAACTTATCTTGAAAAATCGATGGAGTCGGAATTATCTGCTAACGTAATTGATTTATGTCCCGTAGGAGCTTTAACCTCGAAACCATATGCATTCGAAGCTCGACCTTGGGAATTAAAAAAGACAGAGAGTATAGATGTAATGGACGCCGTTGGATCTAACATTAGAGTAGATACATATAATTGGGAGGTAAAAAGAATATTACCAAGATTAAACAATGATATAAATGAGGAATGGATTTCAGATAAAACACGGTATTCTTGTGATGGTTTACTTAAACAAAGATTAGATACTCCATATATTAAAAAAGGAAATAAATTAGAAAAATCTAATTGGGAAGATGCAATAGAACTTTTGTCAAAAAAAATTAAATCTATAAATGCTGATGAGATTGGTGGTCACATAGGAGATATGGTTAATTTAGAAAATTCCCTCGGCTTTAAAAAATTATTTGATCAGATTAAAAGCGAAAACTTAGAATTTAGAGAGAAAAATTTTTATATAAACTCGAAAGATAAAATTAACTATTTATTTAATTCATCAATAAAAGGAATTGAGCAATCAGATCTAATTCTTTTAATAGGAACTAATCCAAGACACGAGGCGACTATGTTAAATGCAAGAATTAGAAAGGCTTATGTTCAAAAACGTATTCCAATTTATTCAATCGGTGATCCCGGAGACTTAACGTATGATTATACTATTATAGGAGACAACACAGATGAAATTAAAAAGATAGTTAACAACGAACATGAATTTTGCAAAAAAATAATTTCTTCAAAAAAACCAATTATAATAATTGGCGAGTCAGCTTTAGAATTAAAAAGCGGTAGATTTGTTTTAGAGGAAATAAAGAATTTTTTAAAAAAGAATAATTTTATTAATAGTGAATGGAATGCCTTAAATTTTTTACCTCAAAATGCTTCAACAACGGGTTTAATTGATTTAAAGATATTAAATAAAAATGAAGAAGAAAATAGTTCTTTTTTTAAACGACTAAAGGAAAATAAATTTAAATTATTGTATCTTTTAGGTTCGGATAACCTTGATATTAAAAAAACTGATGAATTTATTGTTTATCAAGGAAGTCATGGAGATAGAGGCGCTGAGATAGCTGATTTAGTTCTTCCGAGTCCAGCATTTACTGAACAAAATGGACTTTTTGAAAACTTGGAAGGTAGAGTTCAAGAATGTAAAAAAGCCTCTTATCCTATCGGAGAGGCGATGGAAGATTGGAAAATATTTAATTTAATATTAAGAAAACTTAACAAAAATGAAAATCTATTAAAATTTGAAAAGTTAAGAAAAGAAGTGTTAGATTTAATACCCAATCTTTCTGAACTTAATAGGTTACCTATTTTTAATGAAAATTATAATACAATAGGGTCAAATAATTTTGTGAATGAGGATGTTAAAATTAGAGAACTAGACTATTTTTATACAAATTCTATATCTAGAGCATCTAAAACAATGAGTGAATGTCGTCAAATTAAGAAAGATTCAAAAAAAACAGGAACTAACAATTAATTATGGAATATTTGATGGCTCTAGGCCAAGAAATTTATAAGATACTTTTCGTACTTGTCCCTATACTTGTATCTGTAGCAATGATTGTTTGGTTGGACAGAAGAGTTTGGGGATTAGTTCAAAAAAGAAGGGGGCCAAATGTTGTAGGACCGTTTGGACTTTTTCAAACTTTGGCAGATGCATTAAAATATATTTTCAAAGAAATCATTATTCCAGCAAGTGCAAATAAAATTGTTTTTATTCTCGCTCCCATTGTAACAATGACTTTAGCATTAGTTGCATGGGCTGTAATTCCAATGAGCGAAACATTGGTTTTATCAGATATCAATGTTGGTATTCTATATCTTTTTGCGATTTCTTCTCTTGGTGTTTATGGGATAATCATGGGAGGATGGGCATCAAATTCCAAATATCCATTTTTAGGCTCTATTAGATCTGCAGCGCAAATGGTATCCTACGAAGTTTCGATTGGTATAATCATAATTAATGTTCTTTTATGTGTTGGTTCTTTGAATTTAAAGGATATAGTATTGGCACAAAAAGACTTATGGTACGTAATACCATTATTTCCAATGTTTGTAATATTTTTTATTTCTGCTCTAGCAGAAACTAACAGACCTCCTTTTGATCTTCCAGAGGCTGAAGCTGAATTGGTAGCCGGTTATCAAACAGAATATTCAGGTATGATGTACGCAATGTTTTGGCTAGGTGAGTACGCAAATATACTTTTAATGTGTGCGCTGGGATCAATACTATTTCTTGGTGGCTGGCTACCAATAATGGATATTTACCCACTGAATGAAATTCCAGGTCCAATATGGATGGTTTTAAAAATTTTATTCATGTTCTTATTATTTGCATTAATCAAAGCTATTGTACCAAGATATAGATACGATCAACTTATGAGATTAGGTTGGAAAGTTTTTTTACCGTTATCACTAATTTATCTAGTGTTAACAGCAAGTTTTCTGTTTTATTTTGATAAACTACCTCAAGGAAATATTTAATGAATTTTACTAGATTTCTAAAAACTATTTTTCTGGCAGAATTTATATCTGGATTATATATGGCAGTTAAAGAATTATTTAAAAAATCAAAAACAATAAATTATCCTTTTGAAAAAGGTCCAATTAGCCCGCGTATGAGAGGTGAACACGCATTAAGAAGATATCCTAATGGAGAAGAAAGATGTATCGCTTGTAAATTATGTGAAGCAGTCTGCCCTGCACAAGCTATTACCATCGAGTCGACCGAGAGGTCTGATGGAAGTAGAAAAACGACTAGATACGATATAGATATGCTAAAGTGTATCTATTGTGGTTTATGTCAGGAATCTTGTCCAGTAGATGCTATAGTTCAGGGACCAAATTTTGAATTTGCTACAGAGACTAGAGAAGAACTTTATTATAATAAAGAAAGATTGTTAGAAAATGGGGATAGATGGGAGTCTGTGCTTTCAAAAAATATTAAGCTAGATAAACCTTACCGATAGATGATTGTACATTCAATTTTTTTTTATTTTTTTTCTATTATAGCAATTTTTTCCTCTTTAATGGTAATAACTTCCAGAAGTACAATCAACTCAGTTTTTTTTTTAATTCTAGATTTTATATCAGTCGGCTGTCTGTTTATAATGGTTGGCGCTGAGTTTTTAGGAATGATACTTTTAATCGTATATGTTGGTGCAGTAGCTGTATTGTTTCTATTTGTAGTAATGATGCTTAATGTTGCTGAGCAAAAACAATCTTGGTTTATAGGAAAAAAATCAACTCACATTCCAACAGGTTTGATTGTTAGTGTATTGATCCTTTTAGAGCTCTTAGTTGTTGTAGGTGGTTGGAAATATAAAGAAGATTTAATGTCTAGCAGCACATTAATTTTATCTGATACAACAAATACTCATCAATTAGGCTTAGTTATGTACACCGATTATATTTTGTATTTTCAGTTAGCTGGTATAGTGCTTCTTTTAGCTATGATTGGAGCTATCCTTTTAACATTTAGAGAAAGGGTGGGTGTGAAGAAACAGAGCTATTTAAAACAAATTTCTAGAGACCCTTCAAGTGCAATAGAACTTAGGGAAGTTAAATCTAATCAAGGAGTTAAAATTGATGATTGAAATAGGCTTAGGTCACTATTTATCTTTAGGCGCTATAATTTTTTTTCTTGGTGTTATTGGAATATTTTTGAATAGGAAAAATATTATTGTGATTTTAATGTCGATAGAGCTAATTTTACTAGCAGTTAATATTAACCTTATATCTTTTTCAATCTTCACTGGAGATATTGTAGGACAAATTTTTACAATGCTTATATTGACTGTAGCAGCCGCTGAAGCGGCGATAGGTCTTGCCATTATTGTAGTCTACTACAGAAATAGAGGATCTATTAGAGTGGAGGACATCCACGGCATGAAAGGCTAAATGGAGTACGCTATATTATTTTTACCGTTAGTTGGTTCAATATTAGGATATATAGGAAGATCAATAACAAAATATTTTTCTGAAATTACTACAAGTTTGTTTGTAAGTATTTCTGCTGTTTTATCTCTTATAGTTTTTTGGAACGGAATTCAAAATAATATTTACGGAAATTATAAGATTTTCGAATGGGTACATTCTGGAAATTTTGCTGCAAATTGGTCAATCAATATTGATCCCTTAAGCGCAGTGATGCTTGTTGTTGTAACAATCGTTTCAGCTTTAGTTCATATATATTCGATTGGCTACATGAGTCATGACCCACATAAGCCAAGATTTATGTCTTATCTTTCACTTTTTACCTTCTCAATGTTAGCCTTAGTTGTATCTGATAATTTTTTACAATTATTTTTTGGCTGGGAGGGCGTTGGTTTATGCTCGTATCTTTTAATAGGTTTTTGGTACAAAAAAGAAACAGCGAATAATGCCGCAATTAAAGCTTTTATCGTCAATAGAATTGGAGACTTTGGTCTTGCAATAGCAATATTTTTGATATTCTTTTTCTTTGGCACAATCAACTTTGATGAAGTTTTCCAAGCAACAAAAGAATATACTGAAAAAAAAATTGTCTTTTTTGGGTTTGAATTTGGCTTAGTAACTTTAATTTGCGTATTTTTGTTTATTGGCGCGATGGGAAAATCTGCGCAATTTTTACTTCACACTTGGCTTCCAGATGCTATGGAGGGACCTACACCAGTTTCAGCTTTAATTCATGCAGCAACAATGGTGACAGCAGGTGTTTTCCTAGTTGTTAGATGTTCCCCGATGTTTGAATTTTCACAAGCTGCATTAAATTTAGTAACAATTGTAGGTATGATAACGGCAATATTTGCTGCATCTGTAGCATTAGTCCAAAACGACATAAAAAAAATAGTTGCTTATTCGACTTGTAGTCAACTTGGTTACATGTTTTTTGCTGCTGGTGTTGGCGCATACCATGTTGCTATGTTTCATTTATTTACTCACGCTTTTTTTAAGGCTTTACTATTTTTAGGAGCTGGTTCGGTAATACACGCATTTAAAGACGAACAAGATATTAGAAACATGGGCGGGATAAGAACTAAGTTACCATTTACATATTTTTTTATGCTAATTGGTACTCTTGCATTAACAGGATTTCCTTTTCTTTCAGGTTTTTATTCAAAAGATGCTATAATTGAATTCGCTTATTTAAGAAATTCTTCATTAGGAAACTATGCAGCAACTATCGGTATACTTACTGCCTTTTTAACATCAATTTACTCATGGAGATTGTTTTTTAAAACATTCCATGGACCATATAACAATAAAAAAATTTCAATAAACGAAACGCATGAATCGCCTTTAGTTATGTTAATACCATTAGTATTTCTAGGGATAGGTGCAATTTTTTCTGGTTACTTATTCAAGAGTACTTTTATTGGTCATCATAGTGTTGAGTTTTGGAAATCTTCAATATTTTTCTTAAATGAAATAAAACATGAGACAGTTCCTTTGTGGTTTTTATTTACAACTCCAATTCTAGTTTTAATATCAATACCTGTTTCCTATTATTTATATATTTTAAATTCAAAAATTCTTAATAATTTGAAAGATACTAATTTACCTTTGTACAACTTTTTATTGAATAAATGGTATATTGATGAGTTATATGATAAATTATTTGTTATTCCTGTAAAAAAAATAGGATCATTTTTTTGGAAAAAGGGTGATATAGGTATTATAGATAGGTTTGGTCCTGATGGAGTTTCTAAATTAATAAAGATTTTATCTGCCAAAACAGGCCGTTTTCAAACTGGATTTATTTATGATTATGCCTTTGTAATGTTGTTAGGCTTATCAATTCTTTTAACTTATTTAATTTTAAAGTAAATGAACTTTCCAATATTATCTACCTTAATTTTTTTACCTTTGGTAAGCTCTTTTTTTATTTTTTTGTCAAAAAACAAAACAAATAATAACAGTGTAATATATATTTCCTTATTTAGTAGCGTTGCCACTTTTCTATTATCTTTGTTTTTGTGGTACTCATTAGATGCAAATAGTGCTGATTTCCAGTTTGTTGAGGAACAAAACTGGATAAATAATTTTATAAAATTTAAATTGGGTGTTGATGGCATTTCCATATTATTTATCGTTTTAACTACATTCATTACTCCCATATGTATTATTTCATGCGTTAACAGTGTTAAAATAAGAGTAAAAGAATTTTTAATTGCAATTCTAGTTTTAGAAACTTTTATGATTGGAGTTTTTTGTTCACTCGATCTAGTAATTTTTTACTTATTTTTTGAAGCCGGATTAATCCCTATGTTTTTAATCATAGGTGTTTGGGGAGGGCCTAGACGGGTATATTCTGCATTTAAATTTTTTTTATTTACACTTCTTGGTTCAGTTTTAATGCTTGTTGCAATAATTGTTATTTATTGGCTAACAGGCACTACAGATATAACCCAAATTTATGAAATTAAGATACCAAGTGAATATCAAAATTTGTTATGGCTAGCTTTTTTCAGTTCTTTTGCCGTAAAAATGCCAATGTGGCCAGTCCATACCTGGTTACCAGACGCACATGTTGAAGCGCCAACTGCTGGTTCAGTTATACTTGCTGCAATTTTATTAAAAATGGCAGGTTATGGATTTTTGAGATTTTCAATTCCTATGTTTCCACTCGCATCAGATTTTTTTACGCCTTTGATTTATACTTTGAGTATTATAGCAATAATTTACACCTCCCTAGTCGCTCTTATGCAGGATGACATGAAAAAATTAATTGCATATTCATCTGTTGCTCATATGGGTTATGTTACTTTAGGAATTTTTACTTTAACAAAGCAAGGTATAGAAGGAAGTATTTATCAAATGATTAGTCATGGTCTTATTTCTGCTGCACTATTTTTATGTGTTGGCGTTGTTTATGATAGATTGCATTCCAGAATGATAAGCACTTATGGTGGCTTAGTCAGTTATTTACCAAAATATTCCTTTTTGTTTATAGTTTTTGCTTTAGCTGCACTTGGATTACCAGGTACATCAGGATTTTTAGGAGAATTTCTTGTTTTAACCGGAACTTTTCAAAAAAGCTATTTAGCTGCAATGTTAGCAACATTCGGAGTAGTTTTAGGAGCTGCTTATATGTTGTGGCTTACAAAAAGAGTTATATTTGGTTCAGCTAACAATTCTGAGATAAAAAATTTAAGTGATGTAAATAAGCCAGAGATAATAATTTTAGCAACTTTAGCTTTTTTTGTTATATTTTTTGGTTTTTACCCAGCTCCATTAATGG
>CACJPW010000018.1 GCA_902595375.1 uncultured Pelagibacteraceae bacterium
TAAAGAAAAAATTACAATTGTTTCATTGCCGAATAACGACCAATTTAAATTTGAGACAATAAATAGATAATAAAAAAAGTTAACAATAAAAATTAATAATAAAAATTTATAAAAGCTACTTTGCTTTTTAAATTTTATCTTTTCAATTAAAAATAAAATCAAGTTTGCAAATAGAAGTGAGAAAAAAAAACCTTTGAGAAAAATTAAACCTATATAACCAAATTGATATAAAACATTTAAGTAGATACTATTAAATGCACCCTGAAAAAAATAGAAGGAGGCCCATTCCATAGGAAATAAAGTGGAGATTCTAATCCTTGATAAATAATCAGCATTAAGTATTTCTTGAATTGGAGCAAAATAATAAATTAAATGTCTCTGATATGGTATCTCAACAAAGTTCTCATCAACCTCTACAGGGTACAGAAATACTAAAATTATAAAATAGATAAATGGAATACTTAAAAAAAATAGATAATTTTTTTTAATTTCATTAATTAAATCCTTAAAAATACTTTTATTGTTAATTATTAATCCTAAGTTTAATAAAAAATAAAAAATTATTAGATATTTACCGATAAAAGCAAGGTAGTTTACAATAATTCCAATCAAAACTGCCATTAATGAGATTGAAATAAAAGAACAAAACAATAAATCCTTTGATTTCCTGGAATAAATAAAATGTCCAACTGGATAAGATATAAAGAAAACTACAAAAAAATTTAATAAAAATATTAATTGAATGAAATAAATATTTTTAAATTCTAATAATTCTAAAAATCCCATAGTAAAAATTAATTCTTAAAAAAATTATTTTTGAATTTGCAGTATCCAGAACAAATTAAAATCAATAATTTTCAATTTAAAGGGGTAATACTCTTCTTTTACGATTTTAAACTTTTTCTTAAGAATTACATCTAAATTAAAAATCGAATTAACATGCTCACAAGCAGCGTGATAGTCATGGTCATAATCTTCACTTCTTTTTTTCATTACTTTTTTAAAAATGTATCTACCAAACCTATATAAAAGTCCTGGATCGCAAGGCAAAGCCATTGATATTATTCCGCCTTTTTTTAAAACTCTCATCATTTCATAAGTAAATTTTTCAGGTTCCAAAATATGCTCTAAGCAATGCGATATGATTATTCTGTCAAATTGTTCTTCAGCGAATGGAATTTTTTTTCCATCATAATAACTAAATATTATATTTTTATAATTTTTATTGATGTAAGTTTTTAAGTCTTCTGCTGACTCAACATCTAAACAATAATATTCCTTAAATTCATTTTTTACAAAATTTATATGTGGATGAAATCCTCCACCAATTTCAAGTATCTTATTTGTTGGTCCAAAATTAAATTTTTCAAGAATAACATGATTCTGTTTCATTAATCTTCCAGAGAAACCAGAGTAATAGTTAGTGTGATAATCGTCTTCTGTATATTTTATTTTTCTTTCCATAGTTAAATTTCTATATTAATTATATAATATATTTAACTTATTATTAATTTGATACAACATACTTAATTGATTTAGTGAAAAATATTTACTAATAATTATCATTAATTCATATGTACCTTAAAAAAAAAGCATTTTATAGTCATTCAGAAAACAAGATGAAATACGAGGGAGATATCATCTCAGCTAGAAAGTATTTCTTCTCCAAAAAAAACAAAAACTTGTATTTGCTTCTAAGAAATAGATTTTCTTGGATGAATAAATATATAGAAGAGTCAGATAAAATAATTGAACTTGGCTCTGGTGCGTCTCTTCTAAAAGAATTTATAATAAATAAAAATTTAAAAACCTCTGATTTTACAAATTATGATTTTTTAGACTTTAAAAATGTTGATGCAACCAAAACGAAATTTAAAGATAATCAATTTGACAAAGTAATATCTTCAAATTTAATTCATCACTTAGCTTTTCCTTTAAAACATTTTAATGAAGTATTAAGAATCTTAAAACCTGGTGGGTACTATATAATTCAAGAAGGTAATTGTTCTTTACTTTGTCAATTTATGATAATACTTATGAAGCATGAAGGTTTTGATTTCACTTCTGATCCTTCAAATGAAAACGAGCCTTGTAATGACAAAAACGATTTATGGTCAGCAAATGCTGCTACTCCTAATTTGATTTTTAAAAACTTTGAAAAATTTAATTCTAAGCTAAATAATAAGTTTGAAATTATTAAACATTCATATAGTGAAATTTTATGCTATTTAAACTCTGGTGGTGTTATAGCTAAAACAAAATATATTCCTTTAAATGAATTTTTTTTTAAATCTGTTGAAAAATTTGACAAATTTTTGTCTTTATTTCCCTCAATTTTTCCTCTACAGCAAAGCATTGTTTTAAAAAAGATATAATATAAAATTAAATAAGATTGCCCTCGTGGTGAAATTGGTAGACACAAAGGACTTAAAAGACGAGGGATAGAAGTTAAAGTCAGTCCGTGGTAGTCCAAGGAAGTCTAAAACATCCTATAAAATCACACAACTTTAATTCACCTTTCAATTAAGATTAGAAAATCAAACTAATTTAATTATTATATTCTCGTACATGCCTCGTACATGAAGATATAATGTTATAGATTACAATTATGAAAAAACTTTTAGGGATCGTGGTTCTAGGTTTGCTGTTGAGTGGAAACTCTAATGCTTGTGAAAAAGAGGATTTCATAAAATATATATCAGCAGGTAAAAACAAATGTATAGCAATTTTAAATTTAGGAAAGATTGAAAAGGGTAAAAAAAACTTAATAGTATTTCTTCATGGTGATGGTAGTCCTAATTCTCCAAGACCAGGAATACCCAAAAAAAGTCAAATTAGATTTGCAAAAGAATTAATAAACGATAATAACAATATTTTTCTTTTTGCAAGACCTGGTTACTTTATTAGAGAAAGAGGCAGTAGTGAAGAGGATAGATATTCATCAGGACCTCGCAACGCTATAAAGAGTACAGTGGTAAATTATGATTGGAAAAATTTTCAAATACTAGCACCTGCATTACAAAATCTTAAAAAATATTATAAACCAAAAAAGCTAATTTTAATTGGTCATTCTGGAGGAGCTTATCAGGGAGGTACTATTCATGGAAAAGTACCAGGATTAGTTGATATAAATATTTTGATCTCTTGCCCGTGTGACTGGGAAACTAGAAAAAAACTAAGCAACGGTAAAAAATGGGAAACCAAATCTCAATTGAAAGAATTAAAAAAAAACTCACCAAGTTTCAATTATAAAGATATAGATTTAAAATCTCTCAACATATTAATTGTTGGAAAAGATGATAAAAATACAGCTCCAGGAGTTTCAAAATATTATTATGATTTACTTAAAAAGAAAAAACTACAAGTTAAGTTACATATTGTTGATGGAGGTCACGGATTAAGGTCTATGGCAACAATTGGATCTATCATTAAAGAATATATAAACTAATGAAAAAATTTTTAGGGATCGTAGTTCTGGGTTTGTTGTGCAGTGGGAATACTTACGCAAAGAAAAATTATATTGTTATTCCGAAATACTTCTTTGCAAATGAACTCACAAAAAAAAATTGTTCGCTAAAAGGTGTACATGGTTATGGCAGTTGGGGTAAAGCAGGCTGGGACTTAGATCTTTCAATAACACATGTAAGTAAGTCAAAAAATCCTGAATTACAAGGAAACAACTATGATCATTTAATGAAACTTACTAAGTATGATTGGAACAAAGATCACGAACAAAGATCAAACAGCATATATGTTAATCACGAAAAACATTCTAATAGGTTGGCATTACTGCACGGAGCCATTGTAACAGCAATCGTAGATAACAAAATGAAGGAACATGGTCCGATTATTGCTGAAGTTATGCTAGCCTGGGCAGAAGCAGGTGTGATGTTAAATACTTTAACTTCTAAAGAAATTAGTAAACTAAAAGATGAAGGTAAAGTTGATAGACTATGTTATGGAGGAGCCAAAGCCAAAGGTAACAAACCTTGTATTTCTCACAGACCGCATGAAGCTCAAATATATGGAGCTACCTATATCCAACAAGCATATTTAATGAAAAATCATTTTACTAAAGAACAATATAAAATTATTGATGAGTATATTGATACTTTGTACAAAAAATATATCAAGCCGTGGGCTGAAAAAGAACTTACATCAAAGAAACATGCAAGAGGTTTTATACAAATGGCTGATGGAACTATCTCTGTCCTATCATATTTGGCTTGGAAAGATGAACCAGGTTCCGTAGCAGAATGGATTAAAAAAGGAATTAGTAAAGCCGGTAAAGTTGTATATCAAGATGGATATATTCATAATAACAGTTTCAGAGGTGTTAGAGATGTCTGGTATCATTCTCAGGGTGTAAATAATTTATTAGGACTTTATGCAATAGCTGAACTATGGGGCTATAAGGAGTTTCCAAAAGAATTAAAGCAAAGAATAGATAGAACTGTCGATATACTGAACTTGGGACTTACTGATGTTAAAAAATACAGAGAACGTAAAGATCCATCGGGGTTACAGAACTTTACAAAAGATCAAGCGCACGCAAATTATCACACACACCAGATGGCTATATCTCTAGACTGGCTAATTAAAAAGTACACAGACAGAGATCATACTATAGTTGCAAATGATAGAATGTGGAAATCAAAAAAATCAGTTTATTTTGTAGATAGAAACTTTGGATTTGAACCAAAGTGTATGAATTAATGAAAAAACTTTTAGCGATCATGGTTCTGGGTTTGTTGTGGAGCACCACCTTAATTGCAACACCACCAAAAAATAAATGGTCTCCTTCGTTAGAAAGATGGAAGAAGGATTTTCCAAAAGCAGAATACCCTCCTAATGATTGCAAGTTTTGCACAGAAAGACACGATTATTGGGCTCATGGCTATTATCGAAAAGCAAGTTTGAAAAATAGAGATCACAAAAATAATGGAGGGTTAAAAAGAATTGTAATACAACCAGCAAAAAAAACAATCAGACCAATTAAAAAAAATATAAAACCTCTTCCAAAAGAAATTTATGATTATGTATATTACAGAGATATCTCTAGTTTGATGGTATTTGATAAAGGAGAATTAATTCACGATTGGAAAAGAGATTATATTTTTAATAACAAACCTATAAATGGTGAGTCAAGGAGCAAATCAATAGTTGGTGTTGCTGCTTTAAAAATGGCTTGTCAAAATATTTTAGATTTAGATAAAACTCATGGTGATTACTCTCCAGAAATTAAAAACTCATTTTATGGCCATGTAAAATTAAAAGACTCTTTAAATATGTTGGCTAGAGATCAATTTGTAATAAATTATAATATTTTAAAGGAAATACACAGAAAGAAATCTGACTTAACAACTATTCTTAATAAGCACCCTAAAAAATTAGAAACAGAAGGACCAAAAGAATTTAAATACTCAAATCCTAATACTGATTTAATAACATTAGATATGATCAATGTATTAGGAGGAAAAAAGAAGTTTGCTAAATGGTTTCAAAAAAATATTTCAGAAACTGCAGGTTTTGAGTCAAAGGGTAAAATATTATTAGATAAAAAGGGAGCTCCAATTTCATCGTCATCTATCATGCTTACTAGAGAAGATTGGCTAAGGTTTGGAATATACGTTATTGAATTAATGAAGGATAAAAACTCTTGTGAGGCAAAAAAGTTACAAGAGGCTTTTAAGAATGCCGTTCCCACTAAGAAAAAATTTGCTCCTAAATATGCAATGTTCTTTTGGTTAAATGGGTATAATGTTGAAAATTTAGTTCAAATGAGAGGACACGGTTTAAGACTATCTTTAATTGATTGGAAAAATGACAAAATAATTCAGACGAATGGTTTTGCTATTAGTTGGAAACCTCAAGAATTAGTAAATCTTGTTTGGAAACAAAACTAACTTATTGTCCTATAAAATATGGGAAGACTAGGTGCAGACTAGAAGATAATTTTTACTTTTCATAAATATTTAATACTGATAATTTAAATTTTAACGATGAAAAGTTTGTCTATATTTTTATTATTTTTTCTCTTTTTAAATAATTCATATGCTGATCCAATAGTGTGGAAAGAATTAGCTGGAAGCAAAAGTAGTGGTAATAGTCGTTTAATTAATTTACCTGATAATGTTCTTGAAGGTAAAAAATTAAGAATGAACCATTGGGATTCATGCTGGCAAAATGGTAAAGGACCTGATCACTGTTTGATAATCACAGATGAAATTTCAAGAGATGATAATATCTCTATTAAATTTGAAAGTCATCCAGGTGATTGTGGGATATACAAGAAATCAAATGATAGCATAAATAACTGGAACAATTGCTATGAGGGAGCACGACGAGTTTTTATAGGAACAAAGTATCGGGATTGGGGAAGTAAATGGCTTTCATTTTCCGTATTAATCCCTAAAAATTATATTCATTCAAATACGCCACTTATATTCAATCAAATACATAGAAAAGGCAAAGGTGCACATTATAGAATGGGTATTTCACCTGAAGGAATTGTAAATGTACAGTTAAGAAGTTTTCTTCACGACAATGAGTGCGTGAAAATTAGCAAAAAACTTCTGGGAAAAAATATTTGTAGAAAAATAAGCGAAAAATATCACGATCCACCTTTTTTTGATTTAAAACATTTTTCTAATCACTTAGGAAAGTGGATAGATGTAATAGTACATACACCAAATAAGAAAAGTTTATTCATATGGGTTAACGGCAAAAAAATTGTAGATATGCAAAATAAAATGCCAGGAAACTCATCACTCTCGTCAACAAATTTTGGTATTTATCAAGACAGAGCAAATCAAATAAAGGCTAAAGGAAAAAAAGTGAAAACTAAATGGAAGTATGAGGAAGCGTCAACAGTTCAAATTTTGTACATAGATGAAATAAGATTTGCAGATCAATGTAATAAATTAAACCTAATAAATTTAGGGTACAATTGTAATAAACTTTAAAATGAAAAAACTTTTAGCGATCGTGGTTCTGGATTTATAAGATATTAAATTAGCATGAATTTAAAATCTTATAAATTTTCTCTTTATGATTTTGCTAATTCTGCCTTTACAACAGTTATTATAACTTTTGTTTTCTCAAATTATTTTGCGGAGTCAATTGTTCAAGATATGGTTAATGGCCAGGCATATTGGGGTTGGGCCATTTCAGTATCAGGACTATGCATTGCATTAAGCGGACCCTTTTTAGGAAATTTAGCTGATAAGAAGAATTTAAACTCAATTATCTTAAAATCAAGCACCTATTTATGTATACTTTTTACAGCAGCATTATGGTTTGCAAAACCATCTACTGAATATATTTTATTTACCTTAATCATAGTTTGTTTGGCAAACTATTTTTATGAACTAAGTTCTATTTTCTATAATTCATTATTAATTCATTCAGCGGATAAACAACATGTGGGAAAGGTGTCTGGTTTTGCTTTTGCGCTGGGGTATTTAGGTGGCATTATCACACTTATTTTGACCATTATTTTATTAATTCAATCAAATTATTTAATCGATTTAGATCAAAAAATTAATTTTAGATCCACTGCCATTTTTGTAGCCCTTTGGTTTCTCATTTTTTCCTATCCACTATTAAGTCAAACAAAATATAAAAAAGTTGAACCAAACAAAAAAAAATCAAATAGTTTAAAAAAGATTCTTTGGAATAATGGTCTAACTAACACAACTCGTTTTTTGTTTGCACGGCTACTTTATGCTGATGGTTTAAATACCATTTTTGTCATGGGAGGTATTTTTGCTGTTGGGGTATTTAAACTATCAATAAATGAACTTTTAATGATGTCTGTTTTAATGAATGTTGCTGCTTTAATAGGTGCTAGTTTTGGTGGATATTTCAATGATAAATATAATTCAAAAAAAACAATTTCCTTTTCCTTGATATGTCTTATTTTCTTCTCCATTTTAATCATTTTTACACAGTCAAAAATTAGTTTTTTTATTTTTTCATTTTTCTTGGGATTATTTATAGGACCAATACAATCAGCTAGTAGGGTCATGATAACTAAATTAACAAAAATTGAGGATCAGAATAAAGCCTTTGGTTTATTTGCTACTTCTGGAAAGCTAACGTCTTTTTTTGGCCCATTTTTAGTAGGAACCAT
>CACJPW010000019.1 GCA_902595375.1 uncultured Pelagibacteraceae bacterium
AGAGAAAATTAGAGCTGTTTTTCAAAAATATAATAACAAATATGATCTGATAAATTTAGATGTTAGTAAATTTACAGATAAAATAAATAAAACTAACGAAAAAGGAGAATTAGTTACTAACAACCAAATTTCAAACATGGCTAATATAAAACAATCTTTAATAGAGTCCAAAAATTGTGAGGATTTAATTTATTTTGTTGAAGACGACTATATCCATGATGAAAAATCTTTAAATGAGATGATTTTAACTTATGAGAGAATATCATCACAAATTAAAAGAGAGCTTGTAATCTGTCCTACAGATTATCCCTATTTATATTCAAAGGCAGAGTATTCAAGAAATTTTTTGGGAAACAAATATCATTGGAGAAGCGTTGAAGAAAGTTTATGTACTTTTCTTACAAGTAAATTGATCATTGAAAAGCATTGGCAAACTTTTTTATCAATGTGTGAAAAAGAACATTCGCCATTTGAAAAACCACTGCATGATATTTATAAGAAAGAGCTTTGTATATCTCCAATTCCCTCCTTAGCGGTTCATTTCACAAATATAAATTCAATATTTGGTTTATCTCCTAACATAGATTGGAAAAAACTTTGGGAAGAGAATGAAAATTAAAGAAAATATAAAAGCTCCAAAAATTTTACTACCTAGCACAGGTGAATCGAAATTTGAATTAGACAAAATTAAAGGTAGAGTACTTGTATATTTTTATCCAAAAGATGACACCCCTGGGTGCACTTTTGAAAGTATTGAATTTTCAAAGATGTTTAAACAATTTAGAAAAATTAAATGCAAATTAGTTGGGATTTCTAAAGATGATTTAAAAACTCACAAAAAATTTAAAAAAAAATACAAAATTCCATTTGAATTACTTAGTGATGTAGATTTAAAAGTTCATAAAAAATATAAAGTTTGGGGGCAAAAAACATTTATGGGAAGAAAATTTTTAGGAACAATTAGGTCGACTGTATTTATAGATAGGGGAAAAATTATTAAATTTTGGTATAATGTTAGAGTTAAAAATCATGCCTCGAATGTTTTTGAATTCATAAAATCTTATATCGAAGTTAGAAACACCTAAATAAACAAGGTATTCCAATGTATTTGTAAATACAATTTAAGCGAGAAATTAAATAAATTATTTCAATTATTATTTTAAATATAAAATTAACTCTCATATTAAAAAATATTTGAAAATTAAGACAAAAAAAAATTTGAAGAATTAAGTTTTAGATCGCGGTTGGATTTATATAATTCTTTTTTATTAACCTAAAATACAACCTAAAAAAATCATTAAATATAATTTAAAGATTTAACCAAAAAATAAGGCCCGGAGGGGGTCCGGGCCTTAATATTTTCTCCAACTAACGAGGGAGGAGATAAGCTAACTTAATTAGTCTCTAATACCGTAAGCTATTACACCGACTTCTGCTTTATCGGTTCCTAGTCTTTCAGCTTCTTTACTAATTCTTAATCCAATTGTACTCTTAATAGCTTGGAAAACAATTAGTGAGACTACGAATACGAATACCACTACCGAGACAGTTCCTAGGAGTTGAGCTCCAAAAGAAACATCACCGTTAGTTAACGGTACTGCTAATGTACCCCATACTCCAGCTACTAAGTGTGCTGGAATGGCACCAACTACGTCGTCAATTTTCATTTTGAACAATAGTTTTACTGAGAAGTACATTAGTACTCCTGCTATTGCTCCAATAAAGATTGCAGCAAGCGGACTTGGTGTTAATGGTTCTGCCGTAATACCTACTAAACCGGCTATAGCACCGTTAAGCATCATTACTACGTCAGTTTTACCACCAAATACTCTAGAAACAGTTGCGGCAGCTAAAACACCACCACCTGCAGCTAAGTTCGTATTGATATAAATTGTTGCAACTGCTGAAACATCTTCTAACGTTCCAGAAGCTAATTGAGATCCACCATTAAATCCGAACCAACCTAGCCAAAGTATAAATACTCCTAATGTTGCTAACGGAATTGATGATGCAGCAAATGGTGTCATAGATTTGACTCCACCGCTAGAACTAAATCTTCCAGTTCTTGCTCCTAGCACTATTGCACCTGCTAAAGCGGCAGCACCACCTGCAGCATGTACTAATGTAGAGCCAGCAAAGTCTGAAAAACCAGCAGCTGATAACCATCCGCCACCCCACTGCCAACCCATTGAAATTGGATAAATAATTCCAGTTAAAATTGCGGCAAATAAGAAAAATGGCCAGATTTTAATTCTTTCAGCTAACGTACCAGATACGATTGACATTGTAGTGGCACAGAACACCATTTGGAAAAACCAATCAGAACCATCAGAATATCCTGTTTCCAATGATGAATTGTCACTCCATGGTGTAAATGAACCTATATATCCACCCTCTGGGATACCGTAAGCTAAATTGTAACCAACCAACCAGAACATTACTCCGGCGATTGAATAAAGACCTATATTTTTTGCACAGATTGCAGATACAGATTTTGATGTTACTAACCCTGACTCTAACATTGCGAAACCCGCGGCCATCCACATGACCAAGAAACCTGACATTAAAAATAATAGGGTATTAAAAATGTATTGTACTTCTGCAGAAACTGTAGTCTCAGCGTATCCAAGACCAGCGAAGCCAAAGTAAATGGCTGTACCTGCTAGAAAGTATCCTAAGTATTTTTTCATAATAACTCCCTTGTTAAAAGAGGTTTATAGGATTTTAAAAATTGAAAAAGAATTGATTTAACTTAATTTGAGCTATGCAATTTTTGCAAGTAGTTTAGCCCTTATTTGAAATTATCAAATAAGGGCTAAAAAAACGTTTAACGATTAAACATTTCTTTTAAGCTTTTAGCAGGTAAAAACTTAACTTTCTGAGATGCAGCAATTTGAATTGACTCACCCGTTCTTGGGTTTCTTCCTACCCTAGCTTTTCTTTTTGCTACTTTATAAGTACCAAATCCAGCTATTTTGACAGTATCGTCATTCTTTAAAGCATCCAAAATAATAGTCGTAATTGAATCAAAAGTTCTCTCAGCATCAGCTTTACTTTGACCCAGTGTGGACGATATTTTTGCTACTAATTGTTTTTTATTCATTAATGCCCCTTAGTTAACTCCTAATCTCTATAAAAATGCAATAAAATCAACATTTTTTTGGTGTTTCACGTAAATATCAACACAATATATTGTGTGCTTAAAAAGTATTGATTTTATTGACTTTTTTGAATAAAAAAAATGGCTTAAAATAAGCCTAAATCTCTTAAATCATTAAATGTTGTGAAAAACATTAATGAAAGTAGCAAAAAAAGACCGATTCGAAAAAATCCCTCCTGAGTCCTTTGAGTTAAAGGTCTGCCTAAAACCTTTTCAAAAGCATAAAACATTAAGTGTCCACCATCTAACATAGGAATAGGCAACAAATTAATAAAGCCCAAGCTGATTGATATATAAGCCATTATGCTTAGAAAAGCTATAAAGCCTAATTTTGCAACTTGGCCAGTAATTTTGGCTATTTTTATAGGTCCACCTAGTTGAGTAGTGTCCCCAGTTCCTTTAAACATTGAAATAATAAAATTCCAAGAAGCATCAATTACAAACCAAGTCTCTTTAAAAGCATAAAGTAGAGCAGTTGCTGGACCTAATCTTTCTCTATTAATCTCGTCATTTAAGGGAGCTATTTTTATACCGATAATCTTTTTATTAGCTTTGTTACCTAAAGAATCCTCGCCTTTGATAACTTCAGGTTTTACAGAAAATATTAATTCACTTTCATTTCTTAATATACCAATATTAATTGTTTCTGATGAAGAGGAGTTTATGAACGCAGAAACTTCCATAATACTGTTTACGTCTTTACCATTTATAGATTTTATAATATCTCCTGACTTAATGCCTGCCTCTTCTGCGGGGCTTTCTAATTGAACCTCCTGTATTTGAGCGGGAGTAAAGTCTTTTCCGGCAAACATATAAATAAAAGCAAAAATAAATATAGCTAATAAAAAATTTGCAAAAGGTCCACCCGCCACTATTATAGATCTTTGATATAAAGGTTTGACTACAAATAACTTTTCTTGATCTTCTTTGCTATATTTTTTTAATAATTCTTCTTGCTCTGCTTGGCTAAAAACATTCCTGTCGCCAAAAAATTTTACATATCCGCCAAGAGGGATTGCGCAGAATTTCCATCGTGTTCCAGATTTGTCATTAAAACCAAATATTTCTTTACCAAAACCAATAGAAAAATCCGTGACACCCACTCCATACTTCTTAGCATAGTAATAGTGGCCATATTCATGAATAAATACTACAACTGTTAGTAGTATTATAAAAGGTATTATAAATGAGATTAAAATTTCCATTCGTTTACTTTGCTAAATAAAAAATTTCTAAAAGCTATAAGTCTTGCATTATTTTTTAATGATGCAGGATATACAAAATGAGTTTCCGTTGGCTTGCCTGGTTCGGTTGGTAAAATTTTAGTGATGCCACTGATATTATGAGTAATATAATCTGGAAGCGCAGCTAAACCAACTCCACTTTGAACAGCTAATAACAGCCCGTAAACACTGTTTACTTTCATCACAGATTTTCTTTTTTTTCCATCTTTTGCACCTATTTTTAAAACCCAATCGGGATTATAAACAGGAGATGGAGCTCCCTTGCCATAAGTTATAAATTTATGTTTATCTAAATCTTTTAGGGTTTTTGGATACCCATTTTTCTCCAAATATTCATTCGAACCATAAATATGATAATTAAAATCCACAAATTTTTTTTGAATCAAATTTAATTGTTTTGGTCTTCTCATCCTAATTGCAACGTCAGCTTGACGGGTTGCTAAATCAAGCTCTACATCATTAAAAATTAGCTCTATTTCTATATCAGGATGAAGATCCATGAATTCTTTTATTCGAGGAGTTAACCATGTAGTTCCAAAACTTACGACAGTAGTAACAACTAATTTTCCGTTTATCTTATCTTTTTGACCACTTAAATTTGACTCAACATCTTTTAGCTTTGAAATAATTTCATGAGCTGATTTAAAGAGATATTCGCCATTTTCAGTAAGAACTAAACCTCTAGCATGACGTTCAAATAATTGGACCTTTAAATCGGTCTCTAAACCTTGAATTTGGCGGCTAATTGCTGATTGGCTCAAATTTAGAATAGTTGATGCTTTAGTAAAACTCGATGCCTCAGCAACAGTGTGAAAAATTTTTAATTTATCCCAATCCATTATTTATTGATTATAGTTTATTTATTTGGATTTACTATAGCTCTTCCAGAAAACTCACCTTTTAAAAGCATAGGATAAGTATCTAAAAGTTCAGAAAACGAGAGCTCTTTAGTAAATGATTGAACTTTTGAAAAATCAATCAATTTCGCTGCTTCGCCCCAGACAAACTCTCTTCTTTTTATTGAGGAACCAGACGAGTCGATGCCCCATAGTTTTACTCCTCTTATAATAAAAGGCATCACATTTGTGTTGATTTTTATTCCCCCTGCATTTCCACACGCAGCAACTATTCCGCCAGGTTTTGTTTGTGCAAATATTTT
>CACJPW010000020.1 GCA_902595375.1 uncultured Pelagibacteraceae bacterium
CATCATCACATGGGCACTATAATAGAAACCGAGGAGGATATTTCTAGACTCATAGAAAATACGAAAGATACAGTTAAATTATTAGTAGATACTGGTCATATGCTGTTTGCTCAAGGTGACTCTATTAAATTAGTTGAAAATTTTTACGAACGTATAATTCACGTTCATTGCAAAGACATTAGAAAAGATATTTTAGAAAAATCACTAAGAAATGATGCATCATTTAGACAAGCATTTTTAGATGGGGCATTTACTGTGCCGGGTGATGGATGTATTGACTACATACCTTTCTTAAATTCTTTGAAGAAAAAAAATTATTCAGGATGGCTTGTAGTAGAAGCAGAACAAGATCCTGCTAAAGCAAACCCATTTGAATATGCAAAAATTGGTTTCAACTATTTAAGTAAAACTGCAAAAAAATGTGGTTTCGAAATTATTAATTAACGGTAAACAGAGACTAATTCATTATTACCAGCAGCTACGCAAGGTGATTTTACACAAGTGCCAACTACCCATTCTGAGCCTGCTTCTGATTCAAAATTATTTGAAGAAACGAAAATTATACCTTTATCTGTAGATTGACCGGCTTTACCTTCTGCTTGAATTCTAGGATCTTGAGAGGTTTGTATTAAAGGTTTATTTATAGAATATGGATTTTTAAGATCAATATTAGATAAGACATAACTTACGATTTTATCAGAGGTCCAAACAGAATTACATTTTTCACCCCAAGATGTTAAACCCTCATCATTTGAACTACAACTATTTACTTCACCATTAATGAAATCGACAACTGACTTATGATTGGATTTTATATCATTTGCTTTTTGTAAAACCTCAGATCTGGTTGAGGCTGTCCAAAATAACATTACAACCACATATGTTATAGAACTTAATACTAATAATTCTAATGGACCAAAGTTTTTTAATTTTCTTTTTATGCTTATCATAATTTGACAATCATAGATTTATCAATTTTATTTTCAAAAAAATCAATAATATTTTTTGTTGTTTCTAAAGACATCCTTGATTTACATTCATTTGTAAATGTTGCTGAATGTGGACTTAATAAGACTTTTTTATTAGATAATAGCGTATTACTTTTATCAATGGGCTCAATTTCAAAAACATCTAATCCTGCTCCAAAAATTAAATTATCTTTTAATGCCTTATCTAAATCGCTTTCGTTAATAATTCCTCCTCTTGAGGTGTTGATCACAATTGCCTCTCTTTTCATATTCTTTAATTTAGAATAATTGATTAAATTTTTAGTTTTTGCATTTAATGGGACATGTAGTGAAACATAGTCACAATTTTTCAATCCTTCATCAAGATTTTCAATTTTTTGCCCTCCAAATTTTTCGACAGTCACTTTATTAACAAAAGGATCAAATACTTTTACTTTCATTTCGAAACCTATACATCTTTTGATTAACTTTTGTCCTATCCTTCCAAATCCAACTATTAAAATCTCTTTATTAAAAAGTTCTAAAGTTGTGATAGAAGACGCGTTTTTTTTAAAGTTTCCAACTCTAACCTCGTGATCATATTGATTAATACTTTTTGAGATAGATAGCATCATGTAAATTACGTGTTCTGCCACAGCAACTGCATTAGCTGTAGCGGTAATTAATAATGATATATTATTCTTTTTAATATAATCTAAGTCAACATTGTCATAACCTACACCATGTCTTGATATAACTTTTAAATTTTTACATTTTGACATAATTTTTTCATTTAATTTTGAAACTCTTAGTGTACACGCATCAAATTTTGGTAAGACTTTTATTAAATTTTCTTCGGAAGTATCTTCAATTATTTCAAACTCAAAATTAGGATTATTTTTCAATAATTCTAAACCATCTGGGTGAATTTTTTCTATAATTGCTACTTTATGCATATTTATTGGCGGTCCCAAGGGGAATCGAACCCCTCTTTGTTGGATGAAAACCAACTGTCCTAACCGATAGACGATGGGACCGTATTTTTGAATGTCTTATTAACAGAAATATCATCGATAATAAACTCTACATTTGATTCACCTCTCCATTCATTTAGGGATAATTTTCCAATAATATTAAATGTTTTCTTATTTTTTTTTAATAAATATGCCCCTATTTCGCTTTCTACAGAATTAAAAGCTATAGTTTTAATAATTGACCCCTCCTGCCCTAAAAGAACAGATTTAATGTGTTTATCTTTAATAATTTTATTGTTTACTGATTTAACATTTTCAATGACAAATTTTGGCTCAGGATTTCCTGATCCAAATGGTGCTAATAAATTAATCTTTTTATAAAAATCAATATTTATTGCAGTTGGAGAAATAATGCTATCAAAATATAAAATTCTTTTAATTGGTAAATTTATATTAGGGTTTTCAAATTTTTTGAAAATAAATTTTTTGAACTTTTCTATATTTTCCACTTTTATAGAAAAACCAGCAGCCATCTTATGACCACCACCTTTTATTAAAATCTTCTCCTGTGCAGCAGCAATTATTGCTGATCCAATGTCAAAACCTACAATAGATCTTGCAGATGCTTTCCCAATATCATCTTCAATAGATATTACTATTACAGGTTTATTAAATTTATCTTTTATTCTGGCTGCAACAATACCAATTACTCCCTCATGTAAATTTTTTTCAGTTATAATTATAATAGGTTCTGAAAAACTAGTATTTATATTTTTCAAAGTTTTTTCTAACACATCTTTTTCTAAAAGTTGTCTTTCTTTATTATATTGTTCTAATTCAGTTGCAATTTTAAATACCTCTTTAGGATTTTTACCTAACAATAAATTCACTCCATGGGAGGATTTACCTACTCTACCACCGGCATTAATTCTGGGTCCGATCATATACCCTACATGATAAATATTTGGGTGATTATGAATTCCACATAGATTTATTAAAGTTTTAAGACCTAAATTTTTTTTTGTTTTTAATATTTTAAGACCTTGATGAACTATAGCTCTATTTAATCCAATAAGCGGAACAACATCACATATGGTTCCGAGAGTTACAAGGTCAAGATAATTTATTAGGTTTGGCTCTATTAAATTATTATTTTTAAACCATTTTTCTGATCTTAATTCTTTGTTTAGAGATACTAAAAAAATAAATGCAACCCCGGCAGCACATAGATAATTT
This sequence comes from uncultured Pelagibacteraceae bacterium, assembly GCA_902595375.1. GTDB lineage: Bacteria > Pseudomonadota > Alphaproteobacteria > Pelagibacterales > Pelagibacteraceae > Pelagilacustribacter. The sequence continues at coordinate 3,158 of CACJPW010000020.1, forward strand.
AGTTTAGAATTATCATCAATTCTATTTGGATTGATTATCGAATAAGCACTAGGTAAATTAATTTCAGATTGGTGATGATCTAAAACTATTACATCAATTTTATTTTTTTTAGCAAATTCAATTGTTTTAAAAGCTAGTGTTCCGCAATCTACAGTAAAAATCAGTTTGATTTTTTTATCAACAAATTTTTGAAAAGCTAACATAGAAGGTCCAAACCCCTCCTTTTTTCGATCTGGAATATGAATTTCATATTGTACATTAATTGAATTAAAAAAATTTCCTAATAATGCCGTTGCTGAAGCACCATCAACATCATAATCACCAAAAATTGCAATTTTTTCTTTTTTTTTGATTGCTTCTACAACACGCTTTGCCGATTTAACCATATCATTTAGTATTTCTGGATTAGGCAAATAATGTTTTATTGATGGATTTAAAAAACTTTGGATATCCTCTTTTTTAATTTTTCTTATAGATAGTAATTTAGATGTTATTTCGTCTAATAAAAAATTATCCTTTATAAATGAAGCATAATCCAAATCATATTTTTTTATAATCCAATTCTTATTCGATACTGAAACTATACTCATTTGTTGTAAATATTAGTTACAACTTTATTGACTTTTTTACTTTTATGTAAAGCAAAAGTGGTGACCTTATATTCGTTACCTAAATCTTTTACACCATTTGCCAAATCACCGTTAGTAACACCAGTAGCACAGAAAATTACATCACCTTTAATCATATCATCAGTATTATATTTTTTTAAAAAATCCGTAATCCCTAGTTTCTTTGCTCTAATTTCTTCCTCTTTATTTAAAACTAGTCTTCCTTGTATCTGACCTCCAAAACATGATAGAGCCGCAGCAGCTAAAACACCTTCAGGACCTCCGCCTGTGCTATAATACATATCATTTTTTGGATTTTTTCCAATCACACTTAGCGCTCCAGCAATATCTCCGTCCGTGATATAATTAATCTTAACCTTCATATCATTCAGTATCTGCACAATTTTATCATGTCTTGGCCTTTTTAATACGCATATTTTTAAATCAGAAATTTTTTTATTCTTTGCCTCTGATAGAATTTTTATGTTTTTTTCTACTCCGTTATCAATATCTAATAAATTTTTTGGTAAATTATCCCCTATTACTATTTTCTCCATGTAGGTGTCGGGCGCAGATAATAAATCACCTTTATTTGCAACCGCTAAAACTGAAAATGCGTTAGGTAGGTTATTTGCGGTAAACTTAGTCCCCTCTAATGGATCTACAGCAATATCAAATTTAGGGCCATTGAGAGTGCCCAACCTTTCGCCGATATATAACATTGGTGCCTCATCCATCTCTCCTTCACCTATAACTACTGTTCCCTCCATGTTGATCTTATTAAGCTCTTTTCTCATTGGGTCTACCGCACCTTTATCAGCTGCAATTTTATCATTTTTACCGATAAATCTTGAAGCACCAATGGCTGCCTTTTCAGTTACTTTGATAAATAATTCTAAAAATTTGGGGTCAATTAACATCAACTTATTAATTATCGTCAATTCTTATTAATTTTGATTTTTTAATAATGTAGGTCTTTTTATCA
>CACJPW010000021.1 GCA_902595375.1 uncultured Pelagibacteraceae bacterium
TAAAGTTCCATTTTTCATCTCCTTACTCATTTTTACAGTGACTGGATAACAAGAGTCGGAAATTTTTTTGCTCACCATTTTTGTCCAGTTATCGACAATATGTGAATAATTATAACCACCTTTTTTTAAATATTTCTTTAAAGTTTTAGGAATAGAACTAGAAAAGGGACGAAGACCTTGTATGAAAGTCTGTGTTTTATTATTATTTTTGTTATGCATATTAATTCAACTTTACCAAAAAAAATTTTAGCTTGGTATGATAATAGCAAAAGGAGTCTACCATGGCGTGTTGGCAAAAAGTCACCGAAAAAGCTATATTATAGACTTTTAAGTGAGTTTATGCTTCAACAAACTCAAGTAAAAACAGTGATTCCTTATTTCTATAATTTTACAAAAAAATTCAAAACTCTAAAAGCTTTATCAAAAAGCAATGAAACAGAGATCTTAAAAATGTGGGAAGGCCTTGGCTACTATAGGAGGGCAAGAAATCTTTTAGCTTGCTCGAAAATTTTAGTAAAAAGTTATAATTCTAAATTACCTTATTCAATCAACGAAATTAAAAAATTGCCAGGAGTAGGAGACTATACTGCAAATGCATTACTAGGTTTAATTTATAATGAACCTAGAATAGCTCTAGATGGAAACGTAAAAAGAGTATTTTCAAGAAATTTAAATACAGATGAAAACAAAATAAATTTTGAAAGATTTATCGAAAAAAACAAAAAAAAGCTCTTCACAACAAACCGTAATGATGATTTCGTTGAAGCTTTGATGGAGTTTGGTGCGTTAATATGCAAACCTAGAGACCCAAATTGTCTTAAGTGTTGTTTGAAAAAAACTTGTAAGTATTTTAAATCTAGCAGGAAAGTTAAAAGTATAAAAAAAAAAATGATTAAAAAGAAAAACTTTGATATTTTTTGTTATGTTAACAATAAAAAGCAAATTGCTTTAACTAAGAATAATCGAATTAGTTTTCTAAAAAATTTTAATGTGCCAGAAATACGAGAAGTAAGTAGTTTCCCAAAAAACCAAAACTGGAAATTTCTTAAAAATTATAAAAAATCAATTTCTAATTTAAAATTAAATATTAATTTGTATTACAAATTTTCAAATAAAATCCCACCCATGTATAATTGGTATTCTTTAAATAGAAATAAAGAATTTGTTCCTAGCTTTACAAAAAAAATATTCAGACAAGTTTCATCTTTATTTTAATGAAAAAAAAATTAGCAATTATTGGCGCTGGTATAGCAGGTTTAACTCTTGCAAATTTAATAAAAAATAATTCTGTTCATGAATTTATGGTTTATGAAAAACAAGAAAGTCTATCTCTTGATGAAGGCTATGGTATTCAACTTTCAACTAATAGTATTAAAATTTTAAATCTTATCGGATTTAATAAAATTAATACTGAAAAAATATTTCACCCTAACGGAATTGATTTTTATAATATTCAAAGTGAAAAAATTTGTGATTTAGACCTTACACAATTCAATACAGGTCAAAGCAAATATACCACCCTTCAGAGATCAACTTTAATTGAGTTTTTAAAAGACGATATTTATACTCAACATTTGCGGTTCGGAAAAAAAATAAAAGAAGTCTCTGAATTAAAAAAAAAAATACTGATTAAATTTGACGACAATACTAATGATCTTGTTGATATTGTAGTTGCAGCAGATGGTATTTTTTCAAATACAAGATCTTTTTTTGAGAAGAAAAAGAATGAGCCTAAATTTAAAAAAGCTATGGCTATTAGAACAATACTTAAATCACAAACAGAACTTAAAATTAACGATGAAAAAATAAGTTTAATGATGGGTAAAAATTGTCATATAGTTATTTATCCAATAAATAATAACAAAGAGCTTAATTGCGTTTGCATAATTAGAGACAAGAAATATGATCCTGATAAAATCAAATCTTTACTGCATAAAGTTATTATTCAAAATTCCAATTTAGAGAAAGTTTTTGATAAAGAACTAAAATCTTGGCCTCTATATTTTACCCCACGAATATTGCCATCAACTAACAATAAAGTATTTTATATTGGGGATGCTTTTAATGGCTTCTTACCAACTTTAGCACAAGGTGCTGGACAATCTATAGAGAGTGCTTACGAGTTATTTAATTTAATTAAAGATAATAAGCCGGACATTCAGAATGCTTACTTTCAGGAAAGGTCAAAAAGGGCAAAGATAGTGAGAAGAAGATCCAATATTAATTTTTTTACTTTCCATTTTTCTAGTCCAATTATGCAAGGAATAAGGAATTTTTTTATGAAATTTTTGATTAAAAGAAAAAGCTTTATCAGGTCCTATTTAGGCGAAGTTTATAAAAATTAGATTTGTTTCCCAGAAATAAATTTTTGTCTTAATCTATCAATCAATATAGTTGATCCATTTAAATTATAGTGCCAATAAGTCCAACCATTATAGCTATCTGCACCCATTATTTTTGCAGCAATTTTATGTATAGATCCTTCTGTATCTTTATACTTTAAGCTTCCATCAGCCATAATTTTCGCATGAATTTTTTTCTTTGGATCAATCAGAGATGTTCCAGGTTTAATTATTCCTAATTCTACTAATGAACCAAAAGGGACTCGAGGTTTTGATTTATTATTTTCAATAGTATCTAGATAGTCGTCAGCTATTTTTTCAGTTTTACTAATTCTCTCTTTAGCTGCAATAAAGTATTTTTTATCTTTTTCAATTCCATAATAATTTCTACCTAATTTTTTAGAGACGACAGCAGTAGTTCCTGTGCCTAAAAAAGGGTCAAATACTGCATCACCTTTATTTGTAGTTGCTAAGATAATTCTATGAAGAAGCGCTTCAGGTTTTTGAGTTGAGTGTATCTTTTTTCCATTTTTTTTTAGCCTTTCTTTACCGTTACAAATAGGTAAAGTCCAGTCCGATCTCATCTGTAAATCATCATTAAGGCACTTAAGAGATTTATAATTAAAAGTATATTTTGATTTTTTACTTTTCGAAGCCCATATTAAAGTCTCATGCGCGTTTGTAAATCTTGTTCCTCTAAAATTAGGCATTGGATTACTTTTTCTCCATATAACGTCATTTAGCAACCAATAATCCAAATTTTGTAAATGATATCCTAAACGAAAAATATTATGGTATGAACCTATTACCCAAATGGATCCATTATCTTTTAAAATTCTTTTGCATTCTTTTAACCATGTATTACAAAAATTATCATAATGTTTAAAACTTTCAAATTGATCCCATTTATCATTAACTCCATTAACTTTACTTGAATCTGGACGAGTTAAATTTTTACCTATCTGCATATTGTAAGGTGGGTCAGCAAAAACTAAGTTAAACGATTTGTCTGGAATTTTTTTTAATTCTTTTAAACAATCACCATTAATTATTTTGTTGGAAAATTTTAACATTTTCTTGATTCAACTCTAAATTGAATCTTTGGTCAAACGATTTTAAAAGAAAAAGGAGTCTTTTTGTGTTTGAGATTAACAGTTAGACAATATCTTGTGTACTGGTTTGAAAGCTTTCCTATGATATACAGTTACACCAAATTTTTTTAATCCTTCTAAATGAGCCTTCGTTCCATATCCAAAATTTTTTTCCCAAGCATAATTAGAAAATTTTTTTGATAATTTTATCATAAATCTATCCCTATAAACTTTTGCAATTATAGAGGCTGCACTTATCTCTTTGATTTTTTCGTCTCCATTTACGACAGTTTTATAATTTTTCAAACCTTTGGGTGCAAAATTTCCATCAATTAAAGTTATAGATGGTTTTATAGTAAGTTTCTCAATTGCCCTTTTCATTGAAAGTAATGAGGCATGTAAAATATTTAAATTTAAGATTTCATCTACCGATGCCATACCTATTGCAAAATAAGAATTATTTTTTATATGTTTATAAATTATCTCCCTTTTGTTAAATGAGATTTTCTTAGAGTCTCTTAACAGATCTAAATTTATACCTTTTTTTAATATTACCGCTGCAGAAACTACTGGACCTGCAAGACATCCTCTACCTACCTCATCTACTCCAGCTTTAATTAAATCTTTCAATTAAATTTTAAGGTTAATTTTTTTGTCTCTTATCATTTTTAAATCAATCCAAGCCATTTTTTTTTGAGCCGGTTGTCTCATTAGAAATGCGGGATGAAAAGTGATAATTACTGATGTTTTACAAATTCCAAATTTTTTCTCTATCCACTTACCTCTCATTTTTGAAATAACAATATCATTACCAATAAGTGCATTCATAGCCGTGCTACCTAACAGAACTACAATTTTAGGATTAATTATTTCAATATGCTTCAAAATAAATGGTAGATATCTTTTAATTTCATGATCTGTTGGTCTTCTATTCTCGGGTGGGCGATAATTTACAATATTAGATATGTAAACTTTTTTTCTATCCAAATCAATTGAAGCCAACATTTTATCAAGCAACATACCTGCTCTACCTACAAATGGCAGACCTTCTTGATCTTCACTAGCACCTGGTGCTTCGCCAATAAGCATTATTTTTGACCTTGGGTTACCATCGCTAAAAACTATGTTCTTAGCTTGATTTTTTAAGTTACAGTTTTTTAAGTCTATGATTGATTTTTTTAATAGCTCTAAACTTTTGAATTTATCCTCTGATACTTCAAAATTATTCTTTTTATATCTATTTATT
>CACJPW010000022.1 GCA_902595375.1 uncultured Pelagibacteraceae bacterium
AAAAGCTCTTATGTTTGGTTCAGGATTTATGGTATTAGCAGGTATATTTGTTTATCTAACTTCAGAAATTATAATTTCTTTTTTTACTAATGATTTAGAGGTAATCCGAAGAGGAGCACTTTACTTACAGGTAGCAGCTTTAATTGGGCCCGTGTATCCCGTCTTCTTTATTACCTCTGCTTTATTTCAGGCACTCAAAAGACCTATTTATAGTTTATACATGACAATTCTAAGACTAACGTTAATACCATTTATGTCATTATGGTATGTCATAAATATAAGAAATGGTGAATATCAAGATATTTTTTATACTATTTTAGTAACAAATTGGATGATGGGACTAGTTGTATTAACTTTCGTACCATTCTTTTTAAAGAGAGTTTTTAGGATTTCTTTAAAAAAATTATTTGTATTCTAGTTTATTCTCTAATTTTCTTACAAAATAGGATACTACTAGGATTAGCACCAGGTATTCTAGAATTAAAAAAGTATAAATTTCTAAGGGCCTATAAGTGGTGGTGACCAGCTCATTAGCTTTTCTTGTTAAATCTCCTATACCTATAATTGATACTAGAGAGGACATTTTTAAAACATAAACAAATTGATTTCCCATGGCTGGTAATACAACTTTAATCGCTTGCGGAAGAATTACTAATCTCATCTTTCTCCAGAAATCCATTCCTAAAGACTCTGATACTTCATGTTGACCTTTTGAAATTGAATTAATTCCCGCTCTAAAAATTTCTGCTTGAAAAGCACTCTCACTAATGGTCAAAGCTATTATTCCAGATACGAATGGTGAGAAACTTACTCCAATCATGATTGGAAGACCATAATAAATCCAAAGAATTAAAACTAATAAAGGGATGGCTCTAACAATTTCTACGTATGTTATGTTAAAATAAGTTAAGAATTTATTATTTGACAATGAAGGTAGAGCAACTATCAAACCGATAATCATAGCTAGAATTATTGAAACTACTGAAATATAAATCGTAGTTGTAATTCCACTAATTAAAAATTTAAGATTAGTTAAACCATCTATATTATCTGGACTTAGGATATACCAACCCCATTCATAGTTAGAACTACATCCTTGAAGCAAAAATAGAATAGAAATTATTTTTAAAAATTTCACTAAGTGACTATATTTGTAAATGGGAGGTATTGAAACTTAAATTATAAGCTTTTTAGATCGTACTTTGCTAGTAAAGTTTTAAAAAATCCAGATGATTTTTTTTTCTCAATCCAATTGCTGACGTAATTATTCCACGCTTTGTCACCCTTTGGAACCATCATGGCTAAAAATGCTGGGTTTTTTCCTCCATCAGGAACTATAGCTAATTGGGGATATTTAATGACTAGTTTGTTTGCTTCTGTCGAACTTGTAATATTTCCATCAGCTCTTCCTGCTAAAACTTCTTGGAAATCTCTCGCAGGGGCTTCAACTGATTGAAGTTTTGATTTTGGAAAAAATTCTTTTGCTTTTTCTTCCTGAGATGTACCTAACGTTGTAGCTATTGTAACACTACTATTGTTTAAAGACTCCCAAGTTGAAAACTTTTTTAAATTCTTTTTTAAAACAAGTGGGACTGTTGCATACTTGTAATATGTAGCGGTAAACCCGGCTACTTCTGCTCTTTTTGGTGTTTTGGTTACACTTGTCGATATATCGTATCTATCAGCTGTTATTCCTGCAACAATAGTTTTCCACTCTGCAGGCACAAATTTTACTTTTACGCCCAAATCTTTAGCTAGTTCATTCATCACATCAATATCAAATCCTTTGTACTTGTTTGTTTTTGGATCTTTCATTGACATTGGATCCCAGTCTCCGGTCGTACCAACTCTTAGTTCACCACTTTTTTTGATTGAGTCTAGCTTAGATGCAGCTTGAGCACTTGTTGTTATAAGTAGTACTAATAATATTGAAAATATTCTTTTAAACATTTTGTGTTAATAGCTAATCTCCCTCTTTTTTTCGATTTGCAATTTGACCCACTTTAACAATCTTTTGAAAAGGGGTTGACTGAAAGGCAGTTTATCAGCTATAAAGAACAAAACAAGAACATTTATGAAGTTAACAATACCTTATTATTTACATAAAGTGGGAGCTGGTTTTCCTTCTCCGGCAACAGATTATATTGAGGACGATATAGATCTAAACTCTCATCTCATAACAAATGCACCAGCTACGTTCATCATTAGAGTGCAAGGTAAATCTATGACTAATGTGGGCATATATGACGGCGATCTATTAATAGTGGATAAAAGCTTAAATCCAAAAAATTTCTCCACTGTTATAGCAAATATCAACGAAGAACTTGTAGTCAAAACTCTGGTTAAAAGTAAGGGCAACAACTACTTAACATCAGGTTCAAAAAACACATCGGATCGAATTAATTTAACAGATAATCCAGAAATAATAATTTGGGGAGTAGTAACATATGCCATACACAAACAGCAGTAGAAAAAAAGTTGCATTAATTGACTGTAATTCATTTTATGTTTCTTGTGAAAGATTATTTAATCCTAAAATACAAAATGTACCAGTTGTAGTACTATCTAATAATGATGGATGTGTAATATCCAGATCTATTGAAGCAAAAAAACTTGGAATAAGAATGGGAGAACCATATTTTAAAGTTAAAGATTTAGTTAAAAAAAACAACGTTCAGATATTTTCTTCGAACTATGCATTATACGGAGATCTTTCTAGACGAGTGATGAAAGTTTTAAAAGGTTTTACTGATAAAATTGAAATCTATTCTATAGACGAAGCATTTTTAGATTTATCGCATATCAAAGATGAACAAGTCGAAGAATATGGAAAACAAATAAGAGAAAGAGTTTTAAAATGGACGGGAATACCAACAAGTGTAGGAATTTCAAATACAAAAACTTTAAGTAAAGTTGCAAATCATATTGCCAAAAAAAATAAAGCAGGAGTGGTATTTCTAAAAGAAAATATTGATAATATACTAAAAGATTTTGATATTGCAGATGTATGGGGAGTTGGAAGACAGTTATCAAAACTATATATTAAAAATGGAATAGATAATGCTTATAAACTAAAAAATATTTCAAACACATGGGTTAAGAAAAGTACTAATGTTTTAGGCGCGAAAACAGTAATGGAATTAAGAGGAATTCCTTGTATAGATTTAGAAACCGAGGAAACAAGAAGAAAAAGCTGTTGTGTATCAAGATCGTTTGGAAAAAAAGTTGAGAGTTTAGATAAATTAAAAGAGTCTATAACTACTCATTGTTTAAATGCAGCAGAAAAAATAAGAACAGATAAACAAACTACGAGAGCCGTCACTATATTTATAAGAACAAGTCCATTTGACAAAAATAGAAAATACTATTCAAATTCTATTACTATTGAATTGCCGGTGTCAACTAATAACAGTATTGAACTTGTAAAAACTGCAATTAGCGGACTGGGAAAGATTTATAAATATGGTTATTTCTATCAAAAAGCTGGAGTTATTTTATCGAAGCTTAGAGACGCTTCTGAAAAAGAGCTAAATTTATTAGCACCAATTTTAGAGAATAAATCTCAACCATTAATGAGAGCAATCGATTTTACCAATGCAAAATATGGACGAAATGCAATCAGTATAGCTCAAGCTGGGATAAGTAACGATTGGAAAATGAGAAGAGAACACTCATCTAGAATAGATACAGCTTCATTTGACTTTCTACCTAAAATAAATATATAATTTGTATAAGGGGTGTCATAAAGACTGAGATCATACCCAAAGAACCTGACCGGTAATTCAGTAAGGGATAAATGAAAGATATATACCTATCAACACAAACAACGCTAATTATTACTCTAGTGGTTGGCGCTTTTTTTATCGCCTTAGGTTATATAAATTTAAAAAAAATTTCAGATAATAAAAGCCTTATAGTTGGTGACAGAAAAGAGAGTATTTTTTCATTAACAACAAGTTTATCAGCATCTGCCTTAGGAGCTTGGATATTATTTGGACCAGCTTCAGCAGCAACTTGGGGGGGAATAGGGGCAGTAATTGGATATGCGTTAGGCACGGCTGCACCTATGCTATTTTTATTAAACTTTGGGCCGAAAATAAGGAGAGAGTTTCCTAACGGGATGTCTTTAACTGAGTTTATTAAAAGAAGATTTGGGACTGGAATTTTAAAGATAATGTTAATCTTAATTCTATTTTATTTGACAATTTTTTTGATAGCAGAAGTCACAGCAATAGCTTTTTTAATAAATTTAATCTCAAAAACACCTTTATGGATAACATCTGGACTAACTTTAATCATATGTCTTTTATATATATTAAGAGGTGGATTTAAACTTTCGATTATTACAGATAAATATCAATTTATAATAGTTTTAAGCATAATATTATTTTCTATATTTTTAATTTTAGGAAATTTAGAAATAAATAGTTATGAACTGATTAAAAAAAATTCTGCAAAACTTATAAGTAAAAATTATATTCCAAATTATACTGCTGGATTGACATTTTTTATTGCTGTTGCAGCAACAAACTTATTTCACCAGGGTAATTGGCAACGTGTCTTTGCTGCAAAAAATAACTTTATTTTAAAAAAAAGTTTAATCTATTCATCAATTATATC
>CACJPW010000023.1 GCA_902595375.1 uncultured Pelagibacteraceae bacterium
TATTTCCAATCTTGGAAAAATCTTACTCATATTTTAAAGATAAAGGCTTATGCCAGGGATATAACGTAAGATTACCAGCTTACATAGTAGAGAGATATGCCTCTTTTTGGTTTGAAAAAAATTGTAAAACAGAATATTTATCTCATGCTAGATTAGGCAGTTTGTTATTATCAAACAAAATTAATAAAATATTAAATCCAATAAAAATTCCTTTTACATTAAGAATGTATCCCACTATACACAAGTATTAAATTATTTATGAAAATCTATTACGGAAAAGCTGTTTATAATAATAAAGAAATTTCTGCATCGATGAAGGTATTAAGGAATTCGATGACTTTAATGGATGGACCCTCAGTTAAAAAGTTTGAAAAAAAAGTTTCTAAAATTTACGGAAAAAAATATGGGTTAATGGTAAACTCTGGTTCCTCAGCAAATTTGTTAAGCTTAGCAAGCTTTAATTTTAAAAAAGGATCTGAAATAATTACTCCTGCATTGACTTGGTCGACAACAGTTTCGCCAATTTATCAAGTTGGATGTGTCCCTCACTTTATCGACGTCGAAAAGTTTTCATTTCTTGCAAATATTGGACAAATTACAAAGGCAATAAATAAAAAAACAGTAGCTCTTATGTTGCCTAATTTAGTCGGCAATGTTTTAGATTGGAAAAAAATTTTTAAAATTGCCAAAAAACATAAATTAGTAGTTATAGAGGACTCTGCAGACACCATCGGATATACTTTTAAAAAATCAAATTTTGGTAAATATTCAGATATAACAACCAGTAGTTTTTATGCTTCACATGTGATGACTGGAGCGGGTTTTGGTGGAATTATTTGTTTTAATGATAAAAAGATTTATGAAAAAGCAAAACTGTTAAGAGGTTGGGGTCGATCATCCTCAATATTTAATGAATCTGAAGGAATAAATAAAAGATTTAGTTTGAAGGTTGGAGGTATGCAATATGATAGTAAATATATATTCTCTGATTTAGGATATAATTTTTTACCATCAGAAATATGTGCTGCCTTTGCTTTAGAACAACTTAAAAAATTAAAGAAAAATGTTGGTATTAGAATTAATAATTTTAAAAAATATTATAATTTTTTTAAGAAATACCCAAGTCACTTTCATCTCCCAACACAAGATAAAGATATTAGAACTGGTTGGCTATCATATCCAATAATTATTAATCAAAAATCAAAAATTAAAAGATGTGATCTACAAATTTTCTTAGAAAAAAAAGGTATTCAAACTAGACCAATTTTTACTGGTAATCTTTTAAGACATCCTATGATGAAAAATAAGGTATACAAAAAAGTAAAAAGCTCTTTGATTAATAGTGATAATGTAATGAAGAACGGGATATTGATTGGATGTCATCAAGGTTTATCTATTAAAGAAATAAATTATGTCATTCATCAAATTGAAAATTTTTTAAAAGTTCAAATTAAAAATAAAATTTATTAAGGATATTGTTAAAGGGTAAGAATTATTCCGAATACAGTAACTGCAGAAACAGCTGCCACACTAAGCGCCAAATTTCTGTTTCTCTCTATTTTCTTCTCTTCGTTAATACGTGTTAGTAGGTCTGTAAGCTTGACTTTACCATGAGAGGTTAGCTCACTATTAACTTTTTCTTGGTTTTGATACTCAGAACTCATAATTCCATTAAAGCATAAAGCTAGAATTTTGATACAAGTAACAAGATCAAATTGGTCTAAAAAACTGATTCGACCCAAAATGATTAAGAAAATCTATTTTGATTTCTGGTGGTTTGAAATTCCAGTTCTGAGCTTATTTATTATCTCGTCAATATGTTTTCTCTCACACACAAATGGTGGAGCTATTATTAAAGCATCTCCTGTCGGTTTGATATTAACCCCTGCTTTAAAGCATTTTTTGTAAACATCATAACCTGCTTTTCCTGGTTTATCTTTCATTTTAATGTCTATTCCACCTAATAAACCATAACCTCTTATGCTTTCTACGCACTCTAAATCTTTTAGAGAATGTAATCCTTCTTGAAAATAATCTCTCATACTCTTAACTTTATTAAAAATATCTTCTTCTTCGAAAATTTTTTGTACTGCTAATGCTGCTGACACAGCAACGGGTATACCTGAATAAGTATATCCATGAAATAACTCAATACCTCCATCAGGCGTCGCACTCATCACTTCTTCGTATATACTTTCTCGCACTGCCACAACCCCCATCGGTACGATTCCATTAGTAGTGGCCTTAGCCATTGTCATAATATCTGGAGTAACACCAAACTCCTGAGCTGCGAAGGCAGAACCTGTTCTCCCCCAACCAGTTACAACTTCATCAAATATTAAAAGTATTCCATGTTTGTCACAAATTTTTTTTAATCTTTGAAGATAACCTTTTGGAGGAATTAAGGTCCCAGTCGACCCTGCAATTGGCTCAACAATACACGCAGCAATATTTTCTCCACCAATTTTTTGAGCTATAGTTTCTAGATCATCAGCTAATTCTGCTCCAGTTTCCGGTTGGCCTTTAACAAACTTGTGATCAGGTAGAAATGTATGTCTCATATGCTCAACACCAGGCATTAAAATACTTGTAAAAGCTTTTACATTATTAATCATTCCACCTACAGTAAGTGATCCAATATTCATTCCATGATAACCTCTTTCCCTGCCAACAAATCTAAATCTTTTGTCATCTCCTTTTGCTTTAAAATAAGCTATTGCAATTTTGATTGCTGTTTCAACTGCTGTAGATCCACATATAGTGTAAAAAATTCTATTTAAATCTTCAGGTGTTTTTTGAGCTATCTTTGTTGCTAATTCAAACGATCCTCCATAACCTTGTTGAAATGGCATTGTATAGTCTAACTGTTCTAACTGATTTTTAATTGCTTCTATTATCTCCCGTCTTCCATGACCAAGAGGATTGCAATAAAGTCCAGAACTTCCATCTATTAAAGTCGTGCCATCATGAGCTTTAAGATAAACACCCTTAGCATTTGCAATCAGCCTAGGGTTTTTTTTAAAATCTTTATTGGAAGTGAAAGGCATCCAATGTTCATTTAAAGAATTTGGTATATTGGGGCTATTTGAACCTTTCATAAAAGTTAACCTATAGTATAACTAAAAAAATATAAACAAATATTTTGAATGGTTTTAAAATGATTGGAGTTTTAGGAGGAATGGGAACTCAAGCTGGTTTGGACTTTTGTTCTAAACTAGCTAAACTAAATAGAGGTAAACTTGATCAAAAATATCCTATATTTCTTTTATACAATAAATCTAATATTCCTGATAGAGAGTCTAACTTAAAAAAATATAATAACGTATTAAAAAGTTTAGTTCATGGATGTAGATTTTTACAGAAGAATAATTGTAAGTTTATATCTTTGCCATGCAACACAGCGCACTATTGGTTTGAAGACTTAGAAAAGAAAATAAAAATTCCTATATTAAACATGCCAAAATTAGTTTTTAATGAAACAAAAAATACTTGTAAAAGAAACTCAAAAATCGGTCTTTTAGCAACTGATGCAACAATAAAAACTAAAATTTATGAGAAATTTTTTGAAAATAGATTTCGTTTGGTAACCCCAACAAAAAAGTTACAGAATACAAGTGTTAATAAATCTATAAAACTTGTAAAAATGGGTAGAACAAAGGAAGCAGAAAAAGCAATAAAAACTTCGGTAAACTATCTAATTAAACAAAAATGTAAAAAAATTATATTAGGTTGTACTGAATTACCAATTGCTATTTTTGCTTATAAATCTTTTAAGAAAGCTAAATTATCGAAAGTATTTTTGGACCCTAACTTAATTTTAGCTAAAGAGTCGATAAAAAAATATAAATGAAAAAACTTAGAAACTGGGATAATAAAACCTGGTTATCATCTAAATCATATATCTCTCAATTTAATAAATTTCTTAAAACAAAAATTAATTTAAATAAAAATTCAAAAATATTGGATATTGGATGTGGAAGAGCAAATATTATTAGTGCTCTACAAAGGAAATATAAGTTTAAAAATAATCCCATAGGAATTGATGTTGTTGCAAATAAGGATGTAAAAAAAAATATTGTATTTAAAAAAATTGAT
>CACJPW010000024.1 GCA_902595375.1 uncultured Pelagibacteraceae bacterium
TGCACCCGATTGTTTCATAATTGAGCAAAAATTAAAGGAACTATTAGATATTCCAATATTTCACGATGATCAGCATGGTACCGCAATTATAACGACTGCAGCTTTAATCAATGCTTTAGATATTTCAAAAAAAAAAATTGATGAGGTAAAAATTGTGGTGAATGGTGCTGGCGCCTCAGCACAAGCCTGTGCAAGTTTATTTAAAAGTTCAGGTGTAAAAAATGAAAATATTATAATGTGTGATAGTAAAGGCGTAATTTATAAAGGAAGAGAAAATGTAGATCAATTCAAATCAGCTTATGCAGTCGATACAAAATTTAGAACTTTGGGACAAGCTATGGAAGGTGCGGACGTATTTTTAGGACTTTCTGCTAAAGATGTTGTCTCTAAAGAAATGGTAAAATCGATGGCAGTAAATCCAATAATTTTTGCCTGCGCTAATCCAGATCCTGAAATAAAACCTGAGTTAATTCAAGAAGTTAGATCGGATGCGATCATCGCAACTGGAAGATCAGACTACCCTAATCAAGTTAATAATCTAATCGGATTTCCATATATATTTAGAGGTGCTCTTGATGTTAGAGCAAAAGAAATAAATGAAAATATGAAAGTTGCTGCAGCAAATGCAATTGCTCTTCTCGCTCGTGAAAATGTTCCTGACGAGGTTGTTTCTGCTTATGGCGGGGATAGACCAAGATTTGGTAAAGATTATATTATTCCGTCAACATTTGATCCAAGATTAATAAGCGTAATACCAGCTGCGGTAGCCGAAGCTGCTATGAAAAGTGGAGTAGCTAGGAAAAAAATTAATGATTTGGAAGCTTATAAAGACCAACTTACCAATCGTTTGGATCCAACAATGTCTTTAATGCAAGGGATTAACGCAAAAGTTAGAAAAAATCCAAAGAGAGTAATTTTTGCTGAAGGAGAAGATGAAAATATGCTTAAAGCTGCCATAGAGTTTGGAAGAAATAAACTGGGTACACCAATTTTGATTGGAGCAGAAAAGAGAATTAAACAACAATTAAAGAATATAGGACTAGACGAGGACTACAAAATTCAGATTGTAAATTCAACTGATAAAGAAAAAAGAGAAAAATATGTTAAACATCTTTACAAAAAACTTCAGAGAGAAGGACAATTGGAAAGAGACGTTGATAGATTAGTTAGAAATGACAGAATAGCTTGGGGAGCTTCAATGATTGCGTGCAAAGATGCTGATGCAATGGTCACTGGAAATATTAGACATTATGCTGCTTCTATTGAAAAATTAAAAAAAGTGACAGATCCTAGACCTGGGGAAGAAATATTTGGAATGACAATGATAACTTTAAAAGGAAAAACAATTTTAGTAGCTGATACAAACGTTCGAGATTTCCCATCGCCAGAAAGACTTGTTAAAGTATCTAAATCCTGTGTTCGAGTAGCTAGATTATTTGGCTTCGATCCAAAAGTTGCTTTTCTCTCTCACTCAACTTTTGGTAAGCCTATTTCCAAAAATACAAAACATGTAAGACAAGCAATTGAGTTATTAAAAGAAGAAAAAGTTGATTTTGACTTTGATGGTGAAATGCAACCTGATGTCGCCTTAAATCCAGTTTATCAAGAAATTTATCCATTTTCCAAAATTGTTGGCAATGCAAACATTTTGATAATGCCAGCATTACATAGTGCAGCTATATCGACTAAGTTAATGAAAGTTTTTGGAGGTGGTAAGCTTATAGGTCCTTTGTTAATTGGTTTAGGATCGCCAATTGAAGTTGCTCCTCTCAGAGCTAGTACTTCAGAAATTCTGAATTTAGCATCAATAGCTGCTTATTCCTCTGATGTAATTGACTATTCTAATTAATTTTACTTCTACTTAATTCCGTAGCTAAATATATTGATGGAAAAACTTTATTAACATCATAAATTTTATTTGCTTCATTTATTACCTCTTTTTTTTCCTCTTGGTCCATTGCAATACCAAAAATGTAAATATTTTTATTAATAGTTTCTAAAGTATAATTTCTTGCTTTAGTTTTCTTATTAAAAATTAGAGCAGAACGTAATTGACTGGTTATAAGTATATCTTTTGCAGTGCTTTTGAAATTAGTCTGTCCTTTAATTGTAATCGCATTTTTTACTGACCTAACGCCACTAGTTTCCCATGCTAATTTCGTTATCTTTATTTTTTCTTCAGGCTCATCCACCTTACCTGATAAGAAAATATTTCCATCTCTTACTTCTGATTGGACCGACAAGAAATACTTTTTATCGGTTAATGCTAACCTTGCGCTAAGATTTTTTTGCATAATAGTATCATCGATTTGCATGCCTATTGTCCGAGGATCAAAAGTGATGTCTACTCCTGCTCCAAATCTTCCGACTGAGGTACAAGATGACGTTATAACGATGATCAAAAAAATATAGATTAATTTATTCATTTTTTCTTTTTATTTGTAAACATAATTCATATATTGTTTTTTTATTTATTTTTTCTGTTTCCATAATTAAATTAACAGTATCCTTAACGCTATATTTTTTTAAATATTTTTTTAATTTGTTGATAATTTCAACTCTATTAATTGGCTTATTTAACATTTTGTGGTCAGAAATTACTACTGTCAACTCTCCTTTTAAAGAGTTTTTAAACAATCTTAAATTTTTAACATCATCTCTAATAAAGTCTTCATGAATCTTTGTTATCTCTCTGGCAATTAATATTTTTCTTTCAGAAAAAAATTTCTTAAACTTTTTTATGTAAAAGTTAATTCTTACAGCTGGAATAAAAAAAACCTGAGAATAATTAAAATTTGTTAATAAATTTAAAACTTCATCTAACTCTTTATCTTTTTTAGGCAGAAATCCATAAAATAAAAATTGATCACTGAAGCCAGATACACTAATTGCAGACGTTATTGATGATACGCCAGGTATTGGTGTAACGTTTATTTTTTTCAAAATGCATTCATTAAGCAAAAGTCGACCTGGGTCTGATATTAAAGGTGTTCCTGCATCAGAAATAAGAGACAAAATTTTGCCATTTTTAATGTAGTCTATAATAATATTAACTTGTTTTTTTTCATTAAACTTGTGATACGAAACTAAATGTTTTTTAATTTTTAAATGATTTAATAGTTTTAATGATCTTCTTGTATCTTCACATAAAATAATGTCAGAATTTTTTAGAACATTAATTGCTCTTAATGTAATATCTTCTAGATTTCCTATAGGAGTCGAAACTATATATAAAGTATTATTAAGTAGGTTCATTTTATGAAAAAAATAATTATTCTAATAATATCCTATATATTTTTGTTTTTTAACCATAACCTTTTAAGCAATGAGAAGGAAAAGACGCTTAAAGTTGGTTTGCTTGCTCCTCTAACTGGTGACTATAAAAAGTTAGGAAACTCTCTACTCTATTCTTTGCAGATGGCGTTAGAAGAGATAAATGACAAAAATGTTTTTATTATACCTAGAGACGCGGGATACAATAACCAAAAAAAACTTAATCAAGCAATAAAAGAAATTCAGTCAGAAGGTGCTAAGGTAGTGATAGGGCCGATTAGTAATATTGACTTCGACGAAGCAAAGAATTTTAATGAATTAGTTTTTATTTCTCCCTCTAATATAGATCCTGAGATTAATAAAAATATAATGAGTATTGGTGTTAGCCTTGAGTCCCAATTATTAGCATTAGAAAAATTTATTAAAAAAAATAAAAAAAAGAAAACTGTAATAATGTTTCCAGATAATCAATATTCAGAATTTATAGAACAAAAAATAAAAGAACTAAAAATAAGTAATTTTAAAATTTTTAAATATAATTCAAATCCTGAGGTGCTAACTGGAGAAATAGAAATACTTACAAATTATACACAACGTAAAAGAAATTTAGAATTAAGAAAAAAATTGTTTCAAGACAAGGAAGACGATCAATCAGTAAAAGAACTTGAAAGATTAGATCAACTTT
>CACJPW010000025.1 GCA_902595375.1 uncultured Pelagibacteraceae bacterium
ATAATAAGAAAAAATTCTCAACTAAGCTAGAACCCATTTATCGAGCTATAGAAATAACAAGAAAAAAATTAGGAAAAAATAAATCATTAATTTCTTTTGTTGGGGCACCTTGGACATTATTAATTTATATGATGAGTTTTAAAAAAGAGAAAATTAAAAACTTTAATGAAATTAGTGAGAAATCCAAAAATTTTGACTTTGTACTTGATGAACTCGTTAATTACTTATGTATTCATATTGATAATCAAATAAATGCTGGATCAGATGTTGTACAAATTTTTGACTCATGGGCTGGATTAATACCTTATAATAAAATGGAAAAATATTGTTTTCTACCAAATGCCAAAATCGTCGAGCATTGTAAAAATAAAAATATCCCAACTATCTGTTTCCCTAAAGGAATAAAAGAAAAATATTTGGACTTTAATAAATATGTTAAGCCTGAAGGAATTAATCTGGATTATGAAATCGACCCTGTTTGGGCAAAAAAAAAGCTGAAAAAAGTAGTTTTACAAGGTGGACTGAATCCAAATTTTTTATTGAAATCAGACAGTATTTTATTTGAAGGAGCGACGAAATATATTAAGACATTTAAGGATATTCCTTATGTTTTCAATTTAGGTCATGGTTTACTTCCTGAAACAGATCCTGATAAAGTGACAAGACTAATTGAATTTTATAGGAACTTTGATGGATAAAGAACACCCAAAAGTAAAATTTGGAAAAACAGGAGTCTTAATAATAAACCTTGGAACTCCTGATTCTACCAGGTGGTGGGACATTAGAAAGTATTTAAAAGAATTCCTTTCAGACAGACGGGTAATAGAAGTAAATCCAATAGTTTGGAAATTAATACTAAATATATTTATTTTGACGTTTAGACCTTCCAAAACTGCTCATGCTTACAAAAAAATATGGATGAAAGATACTAACGAGTCTCCACTATTATACTACACAAAAAATCAAGCGACAAAATTAAAAGAAAAAATTTTAGGAGAAAATATAGTAATTGATTTTGCGATGAGATATGGAAATCCAAGTATTAGGTCAAAAATGGATTTGCTTAAAGAACAAGGCTGTGAAAACCTGATTATACTGCCATTATATCCTCAATACGCCGCAGCAACAACCGCAACTGTTTGTGACGAAGTGTATAGGTCTTTGATGAAAATGAGATGGCAACCAAGTCTTCAGATCATCCCTCATTACGAAAGTGAAGATTTGTATATCCATGCTATTGTGAACAGTATTCAGAAGAAAATTAAAGAAATAAGTTGGAAGCCTGATTTAATCATTTCTTCATATCATGGAATACCAAAAGTTTATTTTGATAAAGGAGATCCTTATCATTGCTATTGTCACAAAACAACAAGGCTTATAAAGGAAAAATTTGCACAAATTGATATTCAGACAACATTTCAATCAAGATTTGGCCCACAAGAATGGTTAACTCCTTATACTGATAAAACTTTAGAGGAGCTACCTAAAAAAGGTATTAAAAATTTACTAGTAGTTTGTCCAGGTTTCGCCTCAGATTGTGTCGAGACTTTAGAAGAAATAAACATCCAAGGGAGAGAGAGTTTTATTGATAATGGAGGTGAAAATTTCGATCTAATCCCATGTTTAAACGACAACTCTGACCACATTAAGTTATTTGAAAAATTAGTAAAAAGATTTTTGTAATATGAATTTATATTTATTATATAAATCATTACATTTAATTTCTGTTATTTCATGGATGGCAGGGCTACTTTATTTGCCAAGGATATTTGTTTATCACTCAGAAGCTAAAGATAATTCTCAAAAAGAGGTGTTTAAAGTAATGGAGAAGAAACTTTATAATTATATAATGATGCCAGCAATGTTGCTGTCTTGGCTATTTGGAATTTTGCTCATACACAGTATCGGATTCCCATCTCTTGGAGAATTATGGATGCAAATCAAGATAATTGCTGTTTTAATTTTAACTTATTATCATTTCAGCTTAGGAAAATTTCTAAATGATTTTGCGAAAGAAAATAGCAATAAAACTGCAAAGTTTTTCAGAATTTATAACGAAATTCCTACAATTATCTTAATAGTCGTTATATTTGTTGTTGTTTTTAAACCTATATAATAGGGGTTGAATTTTTTTAAAAAACTCATATATTTCAGTTACATTTCTTAAATCATTATCAATCACATGAATCTACAAGAATTAAAGCAAAAAAACCCTGCAGAGCTTATTAGTGAAGCTGAAAAACTAGGTATCGAAAACCCTAGCACACTTAGAAAACAGGAAATTCTTTTTGCAATATTGAAAAAACTAGCAGAAAAAAATGAGCAAATAACTGCTACAGGTGTTTTGGAAGTTCTTCAAGACGGATTTGGTTTTTTAAGAGCAATCGAGTCCAATTATTTACCAGGTCCAGACGATATTTATGTGAGCCCAAGTCAAATAAGACGCTTTGGTTTAAGAACTGGCGATTCAGTTGAGGGAGAAATCAGGGGACCTAAAGATGCAGAGAGATACTTTGCCTTACTTAAAGTTAATAAAATTAATTTTGATGACCCAGAAAAAGGTAAAAATAAAATAGCCTTTGATAATTTGACACCACTTTATCCAAATGAAAGAATTAAATTGGAAGTAGAAACAGTTAAGTTAGAAAAAAAACCTGATAACACCGCAAGATTAATAGATTTAGTTAGTCCAATTGGAAAAGGTCAAAGATCTTTAATTGTTTCACCTCCAAGAGCTGGAAAAACAATTATTTTACAAAATATAGCTCAATCAATCACTGCAAATCACCCAGAGTGTTATCTTATGGTATTACTAATTGATGAAAGACCTGAAGAAGTGACAGACATGCAAAGATCTGTAAAGGGAGAGGTAGTTGCTTCAACTTTTGACGAGCCCGCATCAAGGCACGTAGCCGTGGCTGAAATGGTAATAGAAAAAGCTAAGAGGTTGGTAGAGCATAAAAAAGACGTTGTAATATTACTTGACTCGATAACAAGATTAGGACGTGCCTATAACGCTGTAATTCCAAGCTCTGGAAAAGTTTTAACTGGAGGAGTAGACGCTAATGCTCTTCAAAGACCTAAAAGATTTTTTGGAGCTGCAAGAAATGTTGAAGAAGGGGGATCGCTAACTATTATATCAACAGCCTTAATCGATACAGGCAGTAGAATGGATGAGGTAATATTTGAAGAGTTTAAAGGAACAGGTAATTCTGAATTAATCCTTGATAGAAAAGTTGCTGATAAACGAATTTACCCTGCTTTGGATATCACAAGATCTGGCACTAGAAGAGAAGAGTTGCTTTTTGAAAAAGATGATCTTTCAAAAATGAATGTATTAAGGAGAATTATAAGTCCGATGGGGACAATGGATGGTATCGAGTTTCTAATTTCTAAATTAAAAAATACAAAGAATAATGCTGACTTTTTTGACTCAATGAACAAGACATCAAATTAACTTATTGAATTGTTTGATTGCTAAGATCGACCTCATGTAAATAAAAACTTATAATATCTTCTAAGTTTCTAATCATATCTGAAAGTAAAACGGACTCTAGAAGTTTTTGCTTCTCTTCGTTTGTTACTGGTGAGATCATTGCAAGCGTATTGATTTTTTGTAATTTATTCAATTTTTCGAATTCCCGCCAATTAATTAGAAGTCCATTACGCTTGAAAAATAATTTTGCTTTATTTAACAAAGGATCTGTGTCTATATCATCAGAAATTTCTTTTAAATCTCTTTCAAAGTTAGA
>CACJPW010000026.1 GCA_902595375.1 uncultured Pelagibacteraceae bacterium
CAGTAAAGCAATAAATTAATGTAAATAAGTATTTTGATTGCAATTCACGAATCCTAAATTTTGCTGCACCTTTCTTTCGTCCAAACCAATTAATACTTATAACCTCATAAGAATAATTTCGACTTATAACTTTTAAGGGTATTTCTAGGAAAATATTGAAACTCTCTGAAACAAAAGGCATCATAGTTTTTAAAACCTCTTTTTTGTAAATTTTAAAAGCATTAGTATAATCATTATAATTATTCCAAAAAATTAAGCTTACACAAAAATTAAAAATTCTATTTAAAATAAGTTTTTTTAATGGATAGTCTTTTACAAGTGAGTCTTTCTTGAATCTGGATCCCAAAACAGCATCTAGGTTTTTACGTTCGATTAATTCATAATATTTTTTCAAATCGTTAATATCATCTGATAAGTCAGCCATCATTATAGAAATTTTATCGCCTCTACTTTGTTCAATACCTAAATTTATAGCACCTCCCAATCCCTTTTTTTTGTTATTTATTACTCTAAAATTACTTTGTGGCTCAAATAAACTTTTAGCTTTTTCAAACGTATCATCAGCACTAAAATCGTTGATTAATAAAACTTCATATTCAATGCCTTTCATGCCTTTAGAAAAATATTCCAAAATATCTTCCAAATTATCAGTTTCGTTCCTAGCCGGTATAATAATTGATATCATAGGTTTAATTGTTTATTCCATTATTGAAATTAATAAGATATTTAATAGTTTATGAAAATACTAATAACTGGTGGATGTGGTTTTGTTGGTTCAAATATCGCATGTTTTTTAAAAAAAAATTTAAAAAAGGCAAAAATCTTTAGTTTAGATAACCTAATTCGAAAAGGCTCGTCTGAAAATAAAAGTAGATTAAATAGATTTGGTATTAAAAATTTTAAAATTGATATAACAAATTTTGGTAAGATTAATAAATTGAAAAAATTTGATTTAATAATAGATTGTTGTGCTGAACCTGCTATTGAGGTTTCAAAAAAAGATCCGGACAAAGTATTCAATACAAATTTAATCGGAACATATAATATTTTAAAAAAATGTATAAAGGATAAATCTAACCTAATTTTTCTTTCATCCAGTAGAGTTTACTCAATTGAAGAATTAAGATCTTTAAGCAATACTTTAAATTTGAGGAAAAAGATTAGTAGGGTCAAGTTAATTGATGAAAAATTTAATACAACAGGACCCAGTTCTCTTTATGGATTTACAAAGCTGGCCTCTGAAAAATTAATCATGGAATTTTTTTATCAAACAAATCTGAAATATATTATTAATAGATTCGGTGTAATAGCAGGTCCCTGGCAATTCGGGAAACAAGATCAAGGATTTGTTCCTCTTTGGATAGCAAAACATTTTTTAAAAAAAAAATTGAAATACATTGGTTTTGGCGGCCATGGAAATCAGGTAAGAGATGTAATACATATTGATGACGTTTGTGAAATAACTTTGAAACAAATAAAAAATTTAAAAAAAATTAATAATGATATATTTAATATTGGTGGTGGAAGTAAAAGTGTGGTTTCATTAAAAAAATTAACCGAATTATGTCAAAAAATTACCGGTAATAAAATTCCTATTGGCAGTAATTCGATAACATCAATATTCGACATACCTATTTATGTTTCTAATAATAAAAAAATAAAAAAGACTTACAATTGGCATCCTAAAAGAAATATAGAAAATATTGTGAAAGATATTTACATTTGGCTTTATAACAATAAAAAAATATGGAAATATTTTAAATGAGCATTGCGTTAATTACAGGCTCTTGTGGTTTAGTAGGATCAGAGTCATCTATATATTTTTCAAAAAAAGGTTTCGATGTGCTTGGTATTGATAATAATGCTAGAAAGTTTTTTTTTGGAAAAGATGGAGACATTACCTGGATTAAGAAGAAACTTAAAAATGACCTCAAAAATTATCACCACTTTAATCTTGATATTAGAAATTACGCATCTTTAGAAAAAATTTTCAAAAAGTATAGAAAAAAAATAAGTGTTATAATACATTGTGCTGCTCAACCATCCCACGACTGGGCGAAAAATAAAGCTTTTATTGATTTTGAAATTAATGCTAGAGGAACTTTAAATCTTCTAGAGCTTACAAAAATTTATTGTCCTGACAGTCCATTTATCTTTATGTCAACAAACAAAGTTTATGGAGATAATCCAAATGCACTTCCATTGATTGAAAAAAAAACTAGATGGGAAATTAAAAATAATCATTTGTTTAATGAGGGTATTGATGAGTCAATGTCCTTAGATAATTGTACTCATAGTTTTTTTGGAACTTCAAAAGTTTACGCAGATTTGATTGTTCAAGAATATGGAAAAAATGTTGGTTTAAAAACTGCATGTTTTAGAGCTGGATGTATAACCGGACCTAATCATTCAGGTGCTAAATTACATGGTTTTTTATCATATTTGGTAAAGATTTCTATAAAATCAAAAAAATACACTTTAATTGGATACAAGGGAAAACAAGTAAGGGATAATATTCATAGTTACGATTTAGTAAATTGTTTTTGGGAATTTTATAGAAAACCTAAATACGGAAAAGTATACAACACTGGCGGAGGTAGGTACTCAAATTGCTCAATTATAGAAGCACTAAACATGGTCGAAAATACCGTTGGTATAAAAATCAAAAAAACTATTTTGAAAAATAATAGAGTCGGGGATCATATTTGGTATGTTTCTAATATGAAAAAATTCAGGAAAGATTATCCAAATTGGAAACAAAAATATTCAACGAAAAAAATAATATCAGAACTAATTGACCAATTTACCTCTTAAGTAATCGAAAGTTTTAATTGTAAGCAATATTTGGACAGGTAAAAGAAATAAACTGTATCTAGGTAGAACGAAAAAAATTGCAAAAAATAATATATTAAAAATATAGTACAATGCTACATACTGAAAAAAGCCCTTTTGTCTTAAAGACAATATCGCTCCAATTATACCAAATATTGAAATTAGAACTTTAGGCGCTATATGTAACGGATTGAAGTAGTGAGGATAAGTAGAATTAAAGTCAAAAAAAATAAATGCTAATACTTTTTTAAAATATAAATAAATATATTTAGCAGGATCCTTTTCAATAAATTCCAGACTCTTTGATTTATAAAAATTATCCAAATTTATTTCGTAAGAATTTGAAGATCTTATTTTAAGATTTTTTCTTTGAAATTCTTTTTCTATAAATACAGGATCTCCTTGTACTTTTGCACTAGGATTATTTCCTTTTAATAAGTTATA
>CACJPW010000027.1 GCA_902595375.1 uncultured Pelagibacteraceae bacterium
TTATTAATAATTGGAGTAATACTTGCTGGATCATTTAACATTTCATTATTATATAAAATCCATCTTTGGATATATTCTTCTATTGCAATGATTATATGTACAATCGTTGGAACAGCTGTAGTTGCATTTTATTTTGTAAAAATTTGTAAATTTAAAAAATATGTTTCAACATTAGCTGCTTTACCTGGCGCATTTGTTGTTATATCAACAGCAATTAGCGATATTACAAATAATAAAAAGGAGAGAGGCCAAGTAGTTATTCCTCAGGCTACTAGAGTATTATTTGTTGTTCTTTTTTTACCTTTTATATTTGTTACCCAAATAGGCTATCAGGAAATCGACTCTTTTGGAAATATTGCTACTTATAATTTAAGATATTTTCTAGAAATAATTTTTTTAATTATTGTTTCTTTAATTGGAACAAAAGTTTTAGAAAAATTTAGAATACCATCTGCTCCAATACTAGCAGCAATGATAGTCGCTGGTTTTTTCTATACTCTAGAACTAACAACTGCACGTTTTCCTGATATTTTTATTAATGTAGCTTTAGTTTTTTTAGGTTCTGCGATTGGGTGCAGATTAAGTGGTTTAGCACCCAAAGAAATTTTATTTTTTTCTTTTCATGGTGCTATAATGTCAGCAATACTTCTCGGTATTGCTGCTGTTTTTGCTTATATTTTAAAAATATATTTAGGTTTTGATTTCATGGCTGCGTTTCTAAGTTTTGCTCCAGGGGGGCTTCACGAAGTAGTAGTAATAAGTGTTGCGTATGACATCGATCCATTATTTGTGACTTACCATCATTTTCTAAGAGTATTCTTTATAATTTTTTCTGTTCCATTTATTTTAAAGTTTTTAAGAAAAAAAAAATAAAAATTGCATTAACCTTTTCAAGATATAAAATGAAAACTGTATGAATAAGAACCCGGAAATTAATCTTAAGGAACACAAAATTTTTTTTGTAGGCGGAAAAGTTCAAAAAGTAAAAAATAACAATATATTTAAAGGAAAAATGTATGTTGAAAGCTTCATACCCGCAAAATCAAATAATAAAAATATAATCTTAATCCATGGTGGAGGTCAAAGCGGATCAGGTTTTATAACTACTGCTGACGGGAGACGAGGTTGGCTTCATGATTTTTTATCTCACGGTTATTCAGTTTACGTTGTTGATCAACCTGGTAGGGCAAGATCAGGCTATTCAAACATTCTTTATGGTGAATATATGGATAGAGAAACTAACATAGAAGATGCAGAGAGAAGGTTCACAGCCATGGCAAAAAAAGGTAATTGGCCTCAAGCAAAATTACACAATCAGTGGCCTGGAAGTGGTTTGAGGGGAGATAAAATATTTGAGGAATATATGGCCTCGCAGGTCAATACGATGTCAGATCGAGTATATATCGAAGAAATGTCAAAGTTAGCACTTGCAGAACTTATTGACCTAGTTGGAGAAACTGTTGTCCTTGGCCATAGCCAAGGAGGACCTTTTTGTTGGTTAGCTGCTGATGTTAGACCAGACAAAGTAAAAGCTTGTGTAGCTGTAGAGCCCAATGGGCCACCGTTTTTTAATGTTTCGTATGGAGGAATTAAGCACAGTCATTTAAATAAACAAACTTATAAAAAAAATGATTTCGATAAAAAATGGTATCAAACAAGCTTAGAACCAGATAGACCTAACGGAATTACGTATTCACCCCTTACTTATGATCCACCGTTGAAGGATAATGAAAAACTTGTACCTAAAATTGATGAAAATAAAACTTCAGAAAATTTAGTGCAATGTTTTCTCCAAAAAGAACCTGCAAGAAAACTTGTAAATCTCTCAAAAGTTAAAATCTTAATTTTAACAGCAGAGGCATCTTATCATTCCCCTTATGATCATGGGACTAGTAATTTTTTAAAACAAGCAGGAGTTAAGCATGATTTTATAAGATTAGAAGACAACAATATTAAGGGAAATGGACACATGATGATGCACGAAACAAATAGCTCAGAAATTGCAAATTTTATTAATCAATGGATAAAAAAAGTATATTAAAAGAAAAAGAAATAAGTGCCAAACAAACAATAAATCTTTTAAAAAACAATAAAAAAAATATCTCTTTTTTAGATATTAGAGAAAGAAAAGAATATGTTCATGGTTTTGCTTTTGGTGCAGTAAATTGCCCTCTATCTAAATTTCAATATTTAATAAGGGAATTAGTTCCTGATTTGAATACTACACTTATACTGATTGGTCTAAAAAATAATATTCAAATAATTCATATAAAAAAAATACTAAAAAAATTAAAGTTTCGTAAATCATATATTGTAAAAGGAGACTATAAAAATTGGAAAAAACACAAATTACCCTTATGGGCGGGAGAATATACTTTTTCAAAAGCATTTGGTGAATGGATAGAAATTACCTCAAGTATAAAAAATTTATATGCTAAGGACCTTTATAAAATTCACAAAAAAAACCATAATTATTTGCAAATTGATGCCAGACCTAAAAAAGAATTTGAAAAATTTTCTTTACCTCAATCAGTTCAATGTTCTGGGGGAGAATTACCGTGTTATATAAACAATAAGGAAAATTTAAGAAAAAATTATATTGTTCATTGTGCCGGCAGAACAAGGAGTATTATTGCTTACCAAACACTAAAGGATTTTGATTTTAACAATAGTAAATATGTTTTAAATGGTGGAACACAAAACTGGGTGTTAAGTGGATTTGACCGTAAATTTAAAAACCAATCAAAAATTAAATCTACAAAAATAAATTATAAAGATGATTTAAAATTAGCAAATAGTATTGCTAAAAAATTTAAGATCCCATCAACTCAAAATTTAAATAAAAAAACTAACCTATATAATTTTCAAATACATTCTGAAATTAAAAATTTTAAAAAAATACCTGGTTGGAAGCAAGTTAATGCAACGACACTAATACAAAGCACTGATAAATTTATATCATCAACAAATACTAAGGTTTTAATATTTTCCAACATTCCAAGTTCAGCTGTTTTTACTGTTATATGGTTAAGACGAATGGGATACCAAGCTATATGGCAGAAAAGTAATGCTCGTAAAATTAAAAAAAATTATAAACCAACAAAATCTGATCCAACTTATTTTTTTCCGAGAAGGCATCTTGGAAGCAAATCTGATTCAAAAGGTTATTTAAAATGGGAGCATTCTTTAATACCAACAATTAAAAAATGGGGTTGTAAAAATCCATGGTT
>CACJPW010000028.1 GCA_902595375.1 uncultured Pelagibacteraceae bacterium
TTTAGCTGGCTTATCTAGACCAATGTCATTGCATGATCAAGATATATCTAAAAGTATAAATTTAAATATTATTGGAACATGTAATCTGGTGAAAAATTGCAGTAAAAGTAAAATTAAAATGATTTTTCTATCCTCAAATTATGTATATCCAGGGAAAAAAGGTAATTATAAAGAGAGGGATGCATTACTACCTTGGAATAACTATGGTTGGTCAAAACTAGGTGCGGAGTCTGCAGTCCAAATGTATAAAAATTCTTTAATAATTCGTGCTTGTATGACAGAAAAACCTTTTATTCATAAATTTGCATTTAATGATGTAAAAAGTAATTTTATATTTCACAGTGATTTTGCTAAGATTTTCATTAAATTATTAAATTTTAAGGGAATAATAAATTTAGGGGGGAAATCTCAAACAATTTACCAATTTGCAAAAAAATATAAAAAAAATGTAAAAAAAATTAAATCAAAAGGTCAGTTACCTCAAAAAATGGACATGAGTTTAAAGAAACTAAAACATTTGAAAATCACATGAAAATCGTAAAAACTAAGATTAAAGACCTTTTGCTTATTAAGCAGAAAAATAACGCTGACAAAAGGGGTAGTTTAAGAGAAACTTTTAATAGAAAAATTTTGAACCATAATTTTGTTTTTGAGTATTGCACTACTTCTAAAGCTAATTCTCTCAGAGGTTTTCATTTTCAGTACAAATTCCAACAGGCTAAGTTTGTAAGTGTCATAAAAGGCAAAATTTTGGACTGTGTTATAGATTTAAGAAAAAATTCAAAAACATTTGGAAAGATGTTTAAAATAATACTTTCTGATAAAAATTGTTTGAGTATGTTTATACCTGCAGGTTTTGGTCATGCCTACTTTAGTTATGAAAAAACGAATATTGTTTATTACAAATTAACTAATTTTTATAAGCCAAAATATGAGAGTGGTATTAATGTTTTAGATAAGAAATTGAAAGTCAGATGGCCAAACAAAAAATTTAAAATATCTTCTAAAGATAAAAAATTGCAATCATATAATGATTTTTTGAAGAACTACAAATCTTTATAATCAGACAAATCTTTTATAAATATTGGCATCTCTTTTACAGAGTAATTCTTTAAAAACCAATATGATAAAAATCTTTCTGCTAAAAAACCATATATTCTTTTTAAACCATAACCATTTAGATCATCAAAACCAAAAATAGATTCACATTTTTTTAACCAAGGAAAAATAGTTTCATAATAATTTCGTAAAATTTTTGTTTTACATATGAACATATTATGAGGATTAAACGAAATTCTCTGAGACATAAAATTTTTGAAATCTTCCCTATCATTTTTTTCTAGAAGATCAGTAGCTAATTCTAGATTATTTTTGCCATGAAATAAGTCAAAATGGAATTTGAGACTCCTTTTTTTCTTATCAAATATTTTAGCAGGATTTATCATAAATTTAAAAAAGTGATTTTTGATAATTTTAGACAATTTATAATTATGCACATAAAACTGACTTCCTAGTATGCAATCGTAATCTAAAAATTTTTTATCAATGTCGTGGATCACACTTTTATTGAGTTCTTGTAAGTTTATGCTTGAGTCAGATAATTTATTAACGAAAAATTTTCTATATTGACAGAATCCCACCCATTCAGTTTTAATTTCACTTAAATAGTTTTTCCAAATCCAATAATGAAATGTATATTCACCGTAGTAGGAGTTTTTATTAGATATATTTTCACCTATCTTATCAGATAAACAGTTTTCCGAAAATTTTAGGTTACCTAAACCCACAGGCACATAAGACAGTTCTTTAATTATTTTTTCATGTTCAGGATTTAGTGTTAGGCAAAATATTGTGGTGTTTTTCATAATTAAATATTAATTAAGCAAATATGTTTTAAAGATTTAAAGAACTTGCCTAAATTTATTAATGTTAATTTTAATATGTTTATCTTGATATCTTATAGATTTCAAAGACTCATTTCTTTTATTTACAGATTTAAAAAAAATACATTTGTAATTTAAGTTATTAGCTTTAGCTAAATAATAAATTATATTTTTAGATTTCATTGTAGTTGCAATTTCGATTACTTTTGTTTTTGGTCTGCAAAATACAAGGTTTGCAAATCCAGCTCCATGTAAACCAACTACGCAACTAGCGTTATAAAATAGCTTTACCTGGCTCAAAAAACTCATTTTGCTTAGTTGAACAATTTTAAAAGACTTTGATGCTAAGAATTTTTTTAATTCTTCTTCATTAATTATAGTCCTAAAAATGTTTTTCGAGTCAGATCTATCAATATAGATCTTATCCATTTTTTTTTTTCTTTTAATCTTATTTAATTTAATGATTGTTTTATACCAGTCGCCAATCCATTTAGGTAATTTTTGATGATCATTTTTAATATCTTTTTTATTAAAGGGGTGATCACAGGAAATAATTTTTTTTGAATAAATATGATTATACTTAAATCCAGATATCCTTTTGTTTTGTGGAATTTTAAATGCATCTAGAGTTTCTATTTGGAATCTATTTTTAATTTCTGGAAATAATAGATAATCAATTTTATTTAAATTAATTTTTTTTTCAAATATTGCAATTTTGGGGAGAACATCAAATATCCAATGCCAGTAATTATCTTTTGCAGACTCCGAATATATAAAAGAACATAAGCTGCCATTTACTTTATGGATAAAAGATGGTGTGCCCTTTTTCAAAACAGAATTTTCTGAACATCTTTT
>CACJPW010000029.1 GCA_902595375.1 uncultured Pelagibacteraceae bacterium
AATGATAAGAAAAAGATCTCATTTTCTAAATCAAAAACTAAAAATGAGCTAACTACAAAGAGCTTTGTTGAAAGGTTTTTATCAAGTTTGAAGGAAAAGATGTATAGTAATAGATAATTAGTATTTTTAGTGTGCAATTACTGCTAGAAGAAGAAGTGCTACAATATTAGTTATTTTGATCATAGGATTTACTGCTGGTCCTGCAGTATCTTTGTAAGGGTCGCCTACAGTATCACCTGTTACTGCGGATTTATGAGCTTCAGAACCTTTACCACCAAAATTTCCATCTTCGATGTATTTTTTTGCGTTATCCCAAGCTCCTCCTCCTGCTGTCATTGAAACAGCTACAAATAAACCAGTAATTATCACCCCTAGTAACATTGCGCCTAACGATGAAAGTGCTGCTTCCATTCCACCAATTTGTAAAATTACAAAATACAAAATTATTGGTGATAACACCGGCAAAAGAGACGGAATGATCATTTCTTTAATGGCAGCTTTTGTTAATAAGTCGACTAGTCGACCATAATCAGGTTTTCTTTTTCCTTTCATTATACCAGGTATTTTTTTAAATTGTCTCCGAACTTCTACTACTACAGATCCACCAGCTCTACCAACAGCCTGCATCCCCATTGAACCAAATAAATAAGGTAACATACCACCTATTAAAAGACCTGCCACTACGAAAGGATTTGATAAATCAAATGTTACATTTATTCCTTCTAAGGCTGAACCTTTTACTTTTGAAAAATAATTAATATCCTCTGTGTATGCTGCAAATAAAACTAATGCTCCTAAACCTGCAGACCCAATGGCATAACCTTTAGTGACTGCTTTCGTAGTATTACCAACTGCATCAAGAGCATCAGTTGTTTTTCTAACATTTTTTGGTAATTTGGACATTTCTGCTATACCTCCGGCATTATCTGTTACAGGACCATAAGCGTCCAAAGCAACTACCATACCTGTTAAAGCCAACATTGCAGTTACAGCAATAGCGATACCATATAAGCCGGCTAAACTATTTGTATAAAGTATCCCTGCAACAATAATTAAAGCTGGTATTGCTGTAGCTTCCATAGAAATCGCTAATCCTTGAATGACATTTGTCCCGTGTCCTGTTGTGGATGATTTAGCTACAGTCTTTACAGGTCTGTAGTCAGTGCCTGTATAGTACTCTGTAACCCAAATTAGTAAACCAGTGATAACAAAACCAACAACACCACAAACGTAAATATCGAAACCATTGAAAATAGCACCAGCGTTATTTTCATACATATTATTCATACCAATTATTTTTTCTGTAACTGGATACATTATCACTAATGAGGTTATCGCAGTAACTATGAACCCTTTATATAATGCGCCCATGATATTTTTGCTCTTTCCAAGCTTAACAAACCATGTTCCTATAATTGATGTAATTATACATGCCCCACCGATAGCTAGTGGGTAAATCATTAAATTAAAATCTAACGGTGAAAATATTGATGCAAGTACCATTGTAGCTACTATTGTAACTGCATAAGTTTCGAATAAATCTGCTGCCATTCCAGCACAATCACCTACATTGTCACCTACATTGTCAGCAATTACAGCTGGATTTCTTGGATCATCTTCAGGAATGCCTGCCTCAACTTTACCAACTAAGTCAGCTCCAACGTCAGCTCCCTTAGTAAATATTCCTCCACCAAGTCTTGCAAAAATTGAAATAAGAGAAGCACCAAAACCAAGAGCTACTAGCGCATTAATTATTTCTCTATTTTCAACGTTGAGATTTATTAAAATAATATAATAAATAGTAATTGCCAATAATGCTAACCCTGCAACTAATAAGCCAGTTATAGCGCCTGATTTAAAAGCAATAGATAATCCAGATTGAAGACTTTCTCTTGATGCTTCAGCGGTTCTAACATTAGCTTTTACCGATATAAGCATCCCAACATATCCGGCAACTCCAGAAAGAAATGCTCCTATGAAATAACCTATACCAACTAGGTAACTAAAAAAATAAGTTACTATAGCTAAAACTATTATTCCTACTACTGCTATAGTTTTGTACTGTCTGTTAAGATAGGCCTTAGCACCTATTTGTATTGCCTCTGCTATTTCTTGCATTCTTGCATTACCAGGGCTAGAGGAAATGATTTGTCCAGACAAAAGATAACTATATGCAACAGCTAGTATACCTGTGAATGAAATCAAATAAAGTAGTTCTAAATATTCTGTCATTAATTATCGGATAAATGCCAAAAAAGAATTAAAAACGCAAGCTAAACTTATTGAAATTTCTCTTTTTTATTCATCTTTTCTAAGTACTTTCGATATTTTATCCAAAATAGCGTTTAAATAACCTATTTGTACTTTTTCCAAAAAATATTCTGCAGCAATCAAGTACTCATTGATAACAACCTTTTTTGGAGTGTTGTGCTTAAATAAAAGTTCAAAA
>CACJPW010000030.1 GCA_902595375.1 uncultured Pelagibacteraceae bacterium
CTGCACAATACAATTTAGCTGAACCTAAATTATTAGGTCAGAATAATAATGGTAAAGATATATATTTAAAAAATGGGAGATTTGGTCCATATCTTCAATATGAAAAGGAAAAGGATGAACTTGAAGTAAAAAAGAAAAAAGGAAAGAAAAA
This sequence comes from uncultured Pelagibacteraceae bacterium, assembly GCA_902595375.1. Classification (GTDB taxonomy): domain Bacteria; phylum Pseudomonadota; class Alphaproteobacteria; order Pelagibacterales; family Pelagibacteraceae; genus Pelagilacustribacter. Next base: position 152 of record CACJPW010000030.1, read on the forward strand.
GAAAAACGAAAACGATCATCTAAAAAATGTTTCAATTCCAAAAGGTATTAACATTGATAGTGTTGATTTAGATAAAGCTAAATATTTATGTTCATTGCCAAAAGTTTTGGGTCAACATCCGGAAAACGGTCAAGACATTACATTAAATTCCGGAAGATTTGGTCCGTATTTAAAATGTGAAAATAAATCAGCAAGACTCGAAAATGTAGAAGATCTTTTTTCTATTGGTTTAAATAGAGCTATTACAATGATTGCTGAAGCTAAACCTGGAAGGATATCTTCATCACTCATAAAAGATTTAGGTGAGCATCCAGAAGATAAAAAACCTGTAAGAGTCATGAAGGGACAGTATGGCCCTTATATTAAGTATAAATCTCTTAATGCTACAATTCCTGAGGAGAAAGATCCTAATGAATTAAATATGGAAGAAGCTTTGATTTTAATTGAAAAAAGAAGGGAATACGATAAGTCTAAGAAAAAGAAAAAAAAATGAGTCTTAACAAAACAAATATAGGATTATTACTTGGAGATCCTTCGGGTATTGGACCAGAGTTAACAGTAAAATTATTAGATAGTGATGTGAGCGAAAAAGCTAACATCGTAGTAATTGGTGAAAAAAAAGTCTTAGAAGAAGGTCAGGAAATTGCCGGAAAAAAAATAGATCTAAAATTTGTAGACAAATTAGATGATGTAAATTTTGATGGAAAAACAAAATTTTTTTTAGACATTTCTAAAGGAACAAACAGATCATACGTAAAGAAACAGGTTTGTGCCGAGTCAGGTAAAAGTGTTTTAGAAGCTACTGAAATAGCACTTACTTTAGCAAAAAAAAATAAAATTCATGCAATTAATTTTGCTCCTATGAATAAAGCCAGCTTGATTCAAGGAGGCTGTGAGTTCAACGATGAACATGAACTATTTCAAAATAGACTTAATGTAAAAGATTTTTGTTGCGAATTCAATGTTGTAGATAATTTTTGGACTGCAAGAGTAACTTCGCATATTCCAATAAAAGAAGTTGCTCAAAACATTACAAAAGAAAATATTTTAAAACCAATTAAACTTTTGAATAAGACCCTTAAAATGAGCGGTATTGTAAACCCGAGAATAGCAGTACAAGCTTTAAACCCTCATGCTGAATTCGGTACGGAGGAAAAAGATGAAATTATCCCAGCTATTGAAGAAGCAAAAAAGATGGGTATAAAAGCTGACGGTCCGCTGCCATGTGATACTTCATTTATCACAGCTTTTAAAAATAAAAATCATGATTGTATTGTGGGAATGTACCATGATGCACTTCAGTGTGGTTTAAAAGCATTTGGTTTCGATAGAGGCGTGACTGTTTCAGGTGGTTTAGATATTCCAATTACAACACCAGCGCACGGTACTGCATTTGATATTACGGGAAAGAATATTGCTAATTTAGAACCAACTATCCAATCATTCAAATTAGCAATTAAAATGGCTGAGAGTAAATTTAATGGGAAAAGTAATTGACAGAATTAATACATTAAAAATTAAATTACCAGAACCTAAACCTCCAGTAGGAGCCTATGTTGCTACAAAAATAATTGGAAATTTATTATATATATCTGGTCAAGTTTCAATTGATGAAAATGCAAAACTTATTACAGGAAAAATTGGAAAAGATTTAGATTTGGAAAAAGGTTATAAAGCTGCCCAAAGGTGTGGATTGAGTATTGTTGCACATGTTAAAAACGCGTGTGATGGAGATTTAGATAAAGTTAAATCTTGTGTCAAATTAACAGGTTATGTTAATTCGACTGATGATTTTAAAGATCAGCCCAAAATTATTAATGGCGCATCAGATATGATAGCTAAAATCTTTGAAAAGAAAGGCGAGCATACACGGGCAGCTGTGAGTGTGAACAGTTTACCTTTAGGAGTTGCAGTAGAAGTTGATG
>CACJPW010000031.1 GCA_902595375.1 uncultured Pelagibacteraceae bacterium
CTTTTTTTTTAAAGTTGCATCTCTAATAAGACTTGGAAGAATATATTTTTGCTTAGTAAACTTATTAGCATATAAATTTGAAATTCTTACTACTTTTATGTTTTTTTTATTAATGCTCAAACAAAGGTTTTCAGCTGTAATTTTTAGAGAGTTATAAAAAAAATTGCTTCTACTTGTATCAACTTTTATAAAGTTATTTTCATTAGTTTCATTTTGTTTATTAGCAAGATAAAGTCTGGTAGATGATATTAAGGTAAAACTTTTGAATCTATTATTAAATAAAATTTTAGCCAACATACCAAGGTTTGCCTCATAGGTAGTTTGAAGATTATCGAGCCAATTTTGATTACCAATACAGTATATTACGTGATTTAAATTATTTTTAAATTTAAAATTCTGCTTACTTGGCATAAATACTCTATATCCCCTTTTTTCTAGAAACAAACAAAGATTCTTACCTACAAAACCACTGCCGAAAATTGTAAACTTTTTTAACATTTATTTCAGCTTATTCTTGAATTTTGCATCAATTAAAATTTTATCATAAAAAGATTGAAATTTATTATCTTGTAAACTTTTTTTTATTTCATAAAAATAATTTCTGAAAACGTTATCTTTGCTTGTCTTTTCGACCCTTAATTGATTTTTATTCTTAATTAAAATCTTCAATTGTTTGTCTGATGGTGGGGAAAATACGTTGTTTAATTCAATATATTTTTCCTTAGAATACAAAATCATATTATTCTTATATTCACCACCAAAACAAAAATAACCGAAATAGTAATTTTTTTGAAATTTACATGAAACGCTAAAAGAAGTAACAAGACCTTTATCATTTTTAAAAATATTTGACTGAAAGCTTAATAACTTACCAGAACTTAATAATCTCGCAGTGGCTGCCGCGTATGCACTCATATCATGTAAGCATCCACCTCCTGATTTTTTTTTCATTCTAAAAGAGTTTTTTAGTGGGGTTGGAATAATGAAGTTTGTATTTATGTAATTAATATTTTTTTTATTCTTTATAAGTTTCAAAGCTTTTATAAATTGGCAATGATAATTGAAAAAGGTTGCTTCAGCTAACAAGACTTTTTTCTTCTTGGCTAATTTCAATAATGTTAGAATATCCTTAAATTTTAATGCAATAGGCTTATCGACAATTACATGAAAGTTTTTTTCTAAAGCTTTTTTAGCCCATTTATAATGTAATGAATTTGATAAAGATATATATACAACATTTGCATCAGATTTTCTTAATGCAATATTGTAATCTCTAAACCATTTATAGGCCTTTATATCTTTTTGAGCTTTAGATTTAGAAGCAATACTAAATTTTATTTTTTCTTTTAAAAAAACATCGAGTATTCTTTTTCTGAATAAATTTGAATATCCTAAAATTAAAATTTTCAATTTTTTAAGTTATTTTGTTAAAGTTGTGACAAGTAAAACAAAGACGCGCCTCAATATCAAGCAATCCTTTTTTAATCATCTCTATCATTTGATTTTGGCTAACCCATTTATATTCTTCTGTTAATTTAATTCTTTCTGGTTCCTCAACTTTTATAACCATATATCTAATTTGGGATTTGTAAAATCTCCCTCCCTCGTGCGACTGTACAGCATCGTATTCAGTTTTTGAATTTTTTTTGTTAAAAAAATATTTTTTTAATAAAAATTTACTCCTGGTTGATAAATTTTTGTTCTTATAATAATTCTCTATATTAGAGGTCTTTACACTACAAGTTACGCTTCCGGTTTTGTAACCAGGTTCAACAATGAATTTTACTAAATAATGAACAGTTGAGTTTATTTTTTTAACGATAAACCCAGCGAAGTGGGTGCTTTGGTGCTGGATAATTGGTTGACTCCAAAAACTTACTTCTCTTGATTTAGCTTTTACATTTATTCCAATAATGGAAAAATATGATTTTTTTTTATGAAAAATTTTCTTTTTGTTTAGTGTCCAATTTTTCATATCGATTAAACTAATCTTTTTAATTTTTATATAGTATTTTTTATTCATTTTTTTTAACCAT